>NZ_JACMYK010000077.1 GCF_020889785.1 Bradyrhizobium acaciae | reverse complement strand
GATGCGCACGCCGTCGAGCCGATACTGGTCGAGGCCGTGCGAGGACGCTTCGAAGGCGAGATGGGTGACGCCGTCGCCCGTGATCTCGTCGAGCTGGCGATGCAGCGCGATCGGGTCGGGTGTGGTCAGCGAGCCGTAGACGGTGCGCTTGTCCGAGACGAGGCCGATGGTGCCGATGCTCGCGGAGGAATGACCGAGCCGCTGCCAGATCTGTCGCGTGAACGCCGCGACCGAGGTCTTGCCGCTGGTGCCGGTCACCGCCGCGATCGTCGCGGGCTGGCGCGGGTAGAATCTGGCGGCGGCGAGCGCCAGTGCGCGGCGCGGATTTTGCGTCGTCACAAACGGCACGCGGAGAGCCGCCTGCGGCGGATGGTCGCCGGCAACAGCGACCGCGCCCGCGGCGATCGCCGCATCGACGAAACGCACGCCGTCGGTCTTGCTGCCCGCCAATGCGAAGAACAGGTCGCCCGGCTTCACCGCACGGCTGTCGACCGCAAGCCCGCCGACAACGGCGTCAGCACTTGGATCGTCCCTCGGATCGATCGTGGCATCGGCGCTGAAGAGGTCGCGAAGTCTCATGATCTTCCAGTCTGGCCGGCACCGTTCTGGCGCCGCGTGATTATACGCCTTACTGGGTTGCTCTGGATGCCGCAAGAATAAGGCGGTCGGACGGCGGCAGGTCGAATCGCGGTTCGACGCCCAAAAGCGGCGCAATTCGGGCGATCACGTTGCCGCCGGTCGGCACCGCGTTCCAGCCCGAGGTGATGAAACCGTAGGTCTCCTTCAGCGGCTGCGGCTCGTCGAGCATGATCAAGAGCTGGTATTTCGGATTGTCGGCGGGCAGGATCGCGGTGAAGGCGTTCAGCACCCGCTTCTTGGCGTAGCGGCCGTTGATCACCTTCTCCGCGGTGCCGGTCTTGCCGCCGATATAGTAGCCCTTGACGTCGGCCTTCTTGGCGGTGCCGATCTCGGCGTTGAGCCGCATCAGATAGCGCATCTTGTCCGAGGTCTCAGGCTTGATGACGCGCTTGGCCATCGCCATCGCCTCCTGCTCGGTGCGCTTGAGGAAGGTCGGCGGGATCAGGTAGCCGCCATTGACCAGCGCGTCGATGCCCATCACCGCCTGCAGCGGCGCCACCGCGATGCCGTGACCGAACGAGATGGTGACGGTGTTCAGCTCGCCCCACTTCTTCGGCACGATCGGCGAGGCACTCTCCGGCAATTCGGTGCGCAGCCGCTCGAGCTGCCCCATCTTGCGCAGGAACGCCTTGTGCGCGTCGACGCCCATCGCCAGCGCGATGCGCCCGGCGCCGATGTTGGAGGAATAGTAGAACACCTCCTTCATGTTGATCATACGGCCCATGTTGTGATCGTCGTGGATCGCGAACTTGCCGTAGTGCAGCGGGCCGCGCGCATCCCACATCGAGTTGAGATCGAACCGGCCGCTATCCAGCGCCATCGCCAGCGTGAACGCCTTGAAGGTCGAGCCCATCTCGTAGACGCCGGTGGTCAGGCGGTTGATGCGATCGGGATCGTGCGCCTCCTTCGGATTGTTCGGATCGAAATCCGGCAGCGACACCATCGCCACGATCTCGCCGGTGCGCACGTTGGAGACGAGGCCCGAGGCGGCCTTGGCCTTGAACTTCTCCTTCGCCTTGATCAACTCGTCGCGCAGCGCGTGCTCGACGCGCAGGTCGACCGACAATTCCACCGGCTTCTGCAGCCGGTCGGTGGCGAAGCCCGCGCGATGCAGATCGGCCAGACCGTTATTGTCCAGCCACTTCTCCATGCCGGCGATGCCCTGGTTGTCGATGTTGACCAGGCCGATCAGATGGGCGACCTCGTTGCCGGTCGGATAGACGCGCTTGTTCTCGCGCAGGAAGCCGACGCCGGGAAGGCCGAGGCGATGGATGTCGAGCTGCTGCTTCGGCGTGATCTCGCGCTTCAGCCAGACGAAGCCCTTGCGCGACGACAGGCGGTCGCGCACCTCGCCGGTGTCGAGATCGGGCAAGGCTGCGGTCAAAAGCTCGATCGCCTCGTCCTTGTCGATCAGGCGGCGCGGTTCGGCGAACAGGCTCGGCGCCTTGACGTCGGTGGCGAGGATTTCGCCGTTGCGGTCGGTGATGTCGGGCCTGGCGGTTGCGATCGCGTCCTGTGAGGCGGTGCGGCGCGCGCCATGGCTGTCGGCGCCGACGGCGAACAGCACCAGACGTCCGGCCAGCACGCAATAGACCGCGGCGAAAGCGAGAATGGCAAGGCCAACGCGTGCGCGCGCCTTGGCGGCACGGTCCACATTGTTGCCGTACAGCAGCGTGCGGATCAGCCGCGCGCGCCAGGGTTCAGCCGGCTTGTTGGCGGGTGCGGGATCGGTCATGGCTGGTCCCGTCATTGCTGGTCTCCCCCGCCCTGCTCGGGATCCTCGGTTGGCGCGGGCTGGTCGGTCGCCGGCTTGTCGATCGATCCGGTCGTGCTGTCGGGCGCGGCGGCGGCCTCGATGGTGTCGATCATCGCGCCGATCGGATCGCGCGAACCGGGCCGCGTGAAGCTCGGCGGCCGTTCCGGCAGATTCTTCAGGGAATCGTACTGGTTGGCGTTGACCGGCTTCAACGGCAGATGGCGTTCGGCAAGCCCCTGCAGCCGGAGCGGCGCATCGAGCTTGGCCCATTCGGCACGCAAGGTCGCGATCGCGTTGCGCTGCTCGCGGATCTCGGCATTGAGCTGCAGCACGCGTTCGACGCGCGCGGTCGATTCCATCTTGATGCGGTAGACATAGGATGCCGCGAAGATCAGCATGCCGATGACGAGGAGGTGGAGAAGGCGCATCGTCAGCCTCCCCGCTTCAGGTCGGACAGCCGCGGCCAGGACGGCAGGTCGTCGTCCGCATGCGCCGGCGCCGTGGTGCGTTCGGCCGCACGCAGTTTTGCGGAACGCGCGCGCGGGTTCGCCGCGATCTCCGCATCGGAGGGCACAACCGGGCGCTTGGTCAGGATCTGGAAGCTCGGCGCTGACTGCGCGACCTCGGGCAGATGCCGCGAGCCGCCGGCGACCTTGCCGCGCTCAGTGAGGAAGTTCTTGACGATGCGGTCTTCCAGCGAATGGAACGAGACCACCGCGAGCCGCCCGCCCGGTTTCAGCACGCGCTCGGCCGCAGCGAGTGCCAGGTGCAGCTCGTCGAGCTCTTCATTGACGAAGATGCGCAGCGCCTGAAAGGTCCGCGTCGCCGGATGGATTTCGTTCGGCTTGGCGCGCACGACCTTTGCGACGATCTCGGCCAGCGCCTCGGTCGTCGTGATCGGCGCGTCCTTGCGCGCAGCGACGATGGCGCGGGCAACGCCGCGCGAATGGCGCTCCTCGCCGAAGATATAGATGATGTCGGCGAGCTGTTTCTCGGAAGCGGTTGCGACCACATCGGCCGCGGAGGGGCCGCTCTGGGCCATCCGCATGTCGAGCGGGCCTCCCAGGCGGAAGGAGAAGCCGCGCTCGGCCTGATCGAGTTGCATCGAGGAGACGCCGACATCCATCACGACGCCGTCGACCTTCTCCACCCCCTGCGATGCGCAGACCTCGGCAAGATCGGAGAAGCGGTTTTCGACCAGCGTCAGGCGGCCGCCCGCGCCGTCGACCAGATCGAAGCCGCCTGTGATCGCAGTGCGGTCTCGATCGATACCGATGACACGCGTGCCGGCGACGTCGAGGATCATGCGGCTGTAACCGCCGGCGCCGAAGGTCGCATCGACATAGATGCCGCCGGCGCGCGGATCGAGATAGGCGACCGCCTCGCGGCCCAGCACCGAAATGTGACGAGGCGCACGCTCGCTCATGCGCCGCCCCCGGGAAGGGCCGCGTAACTGGCATGCAAGCTGGCTGCGCGCCGACTCATTGCGCCTCGAATCCTCGCGCCTTGCCTGAGCGCCTCGGTGAAAAAGCCGCTGCGTGACCCCAGCGCCAACTCCCGTCCTCGGTCGCAAAACCTGATATCCGACCGGAATTGGGAGGGTTTCCATGGGATTTCGCGCAACAGCGGACCTTGGCCGTCCCCCGAAACCGGTTCGGCACTTCACCTCTCAGTAACGGCACTTAACGTTAAGAAAACGTTGATGAAGGGTTAGCGGAATCGCGCGACTTTAATCCGCATTCGAGTGATACCCTCGGCATCCTCCCGGCATCCCCTCGGCCCGCGCTCCGGGCATCACTGCGCGCTCGGGAACCGCGCAGGCCGATTGCGCGGCCCGCACGGTAAAGGAATAGTAAACGCCTATTTTGTTTATCCATATGTCAAAATGCGTTCTCCTGGTTCGGGTTTGAGTGATTCGTATGGCTTCTGGTTCGTCCTCGTCCGGCAACGCTGATTCGAAGCGTCAGCGCGTCCTTCCCGTTCCGAAGGGCGTGGCCGACGTAGAGACGTTCACGCCGGATTCCTCGATCGCCTCCGACGTGATCCCGTCGGTGAATTTCGGCGACCGCGCCAACAACCGGCAGCCGGACATGATCCTGCTGCACTACACGGGCATGCCCGACGTCGAAGGGGCGATCGCCCAGCTCTGCACCGCCGGCACCGAGGTCTCGGCGCATTACATCGTGCTCGAGGACGGCCGCATCGTGCAGTGCGTGCCTGAGAGCAAGCGCGCCTGGCACGCCGGCGTGTCCGCCTGGGCCGGCGAAGACGACATCAATTCCTGCTCGATCGGCGTCGAGATCGTCAACCGTGGGCACGATTGGGGCTATCCCGACTTCCCGCTGCGCCAGATCGCGGCCGTGATCGCGCTGTGCCGCGGCATCATGCTTCGCCGCAAGGTGGTCTCGCATCGCGTGCTCGGCCATTCCGACGTCGCTCCGGGGCGCAAGAAGGATCCCGGGGAGAAATTCCCGTGGCACTCGCTGGCCAATTCCGGCGTCGGACACTGGGTGCAGCCGGCACCGATCGTACGTGGCGACGCGCTGCAACTCGGCGCGATCAGCGATGCCGTCTCCAACATGCAGGCCGCGTTCCGTCGCTACGGCTACAACGTCCCGACCAACGGCAAGTTCGACGGCCCGACCATGGAGGTCGTGACCGCCTTCCAGCGTCACTTCCGCCCCGAGCGCGTCGACGGGATCGCCGACCGCTCTACCATGGCGACGCTGCACGCGCTGCTCGAAAGCCTGCCCCCGGATGCGGCGAAGGCTTCGGCGGTCGCATCGAAATAGCGCCGCTTTTTCCCTGATTGCGCGTGCGCAAACTGGAACCTTTCACCGCCTGCCGTCTTCTTCATTGGGGCGCTCTGAGTGGAGATTCGTCCATGTTCAAAGCACTCATCGCGGGAGCTGTCGCCGTTGGCCTGATCGCCGCTCCGGCAGCCGCTATGACGACCCAAGGCAAATCCACGTCGACCATGCACAAGACCCACAAAGTCCATCACGCGCAGAAGAAGATGGCACCAGGGACCACGACCGGCATGTCGAGTGGAACGACGACCGGGCAAACGACCGGTAGCGCCAAGGCAAAGACCGGGTACTGATTCAAGCCGGCGCGGCACGCCCGCGATCGTTGATCGGAGAGGCGTGCCGTCACAAGCGACGCACGAGATGGCGTGTCACGCCATCTCGGCGATCCTTCGCGCGTAGAGCCGCCGCAGCGGCTCGAGTTGCGTCGCGGCGGTGGCCGCAAGATACGCCTGCCGCGCCTCGTCCTTGCGGTCGAGGCGGCGCAGCAGATCGGCGCGCACCGCGGGGAGCTGATCGTATCCCTTCAGGCTGCCGCGTGCGTCCAGCGCGTCGATCAGATCGAGTGCGCGCGCCGGGCCGTCGACCATCGACACCGCCGCGGCATGATTGAGCTCGATCACCGGCGACGGGCTGATCCGGAGCAGCACCTCGTAGAGACCGGCGATCTGCGGCCAGTCGGTGTCATGATAGCTCGGCGCCCGCGCATGCAACGCGGCGATCGCGGCCTGCACCGCGTAGGACTGCGGCCGGCCCGGCATCCGCAGCGCCTCCTCGACCAGCCTGACGCCTTCGGCGATCTGATCAAGATCCCACAGCGAGCGGTCCTGCTCCTCGAGCAGCACGATATCGCCGCCGGCGGTCTGGCGGCCGGCGCGGCGCGCATCGTGCAGCAGCATCAGCGCCAGCAGGCCCTTGATCTCGCCGCGCGCCGGAATCAAACCATCGAGCAGCCGCGCCAGCCGGATCGCCTCGCGCGCAAGATCGGGCCGCATCAGATCCTCGCCGGCGGTCGCCGCATAGCCTTCGGTGAAGACGAGATAGATCACCGCAAGAACGCCCGCCAGCCGCGGCTCCAGCGCCTCGCGCTCCGGCACCTGATAGGGAATGCCGGCGAGCTTGATCTTCTGCTTGGCGCGCAACAGCCGCTGCGCCATCGCATCTTCGCTCACCAGGAATGCGCGCGCGACCTCGACGGTCGTCAGACCGCACACCGTGCGCAAGGTCAGCGCGACCTGCACTTCCGGCGCAAACGACGGATGGCAGCAGGTGAAGATCAGCCGCAACATGTCGTCGTCGAGCATTGCATCGGGCTCGGGCGACGCCCCCGCGTCCAGCACTAATTGATGCGTCAATTCCTGCTGTTTGCCGCGAAAGCTGACGGCGCGGCGAACCCGGTCGATCGCCTTGTTGCGGCCGACATTGACCAGCCAGGCACGCGGATTGGCGGGGAATTCGCCGATCGGCCAGCGTTGCAGCGCCACCGCGAAGGCATCCTGAAGCGAATCCTCCGCCAGATCGAAATCGCCGACGAGGCGGATCAGCGTTGCGAGCGCCCGGCCCGCCTCGTCGCGAAACACCTGTTCGATTTGGCTCGGGGTCATGACCATCGATCGTTGCTGAGCGGCCGCGCCCGGCGACGCGACCGCTGTGTCCATCGGGAGATGACGGCGCTAGCGCGGATTATCGTAGATCATGACCGGCCTGACTTCGATCGAGCCGGTCTTGGCGCCGGGAATCCGCGCCGCGAGGCCGAGCGCGGTGTCGAGATCCTTGGCCTCGACCAGATAGTAGCCGCCGAGCTGTTCGCGGGTTTCCGCGAACGGCCCGTCGGTCGTCATCGTCTTGCCGTCACGGACCCGCACGGTGGTGGCCGTCGACACCGGCTGCAGGCCATCGCCGGCCTTGAAGTGCCCGCTCTGGATGATGGACTGGGTGTAGGCCCCGTACTCCGCCGTCACCGCCTTGCGATCGTCGGCAGTCATGCGGCCATATTCAGCATCGCTCCGGTAGATCAGCAGCAAATATTGCATCTCATCTCTCCTCTTGATCGGCTGGATCGCCGACACCCAGTCGAACGGGCGACAGGCCAAACGACATCTTCAGGATAATTTATTTTGGCCGCTTTGGCGGGCGTTATCCGCTTGACGGGACCGACCTAAACGCCCATGCCATGGGCGTCAGTCGGCCGGACGGCCGCTCCCGCAAGCGCCGAAAGGCCGCGGGAGAGGAAAGTCCGGGCTCCATCGACATGCGGTGCCGGATAACATCCGGCGGGGGCGACCCCAGGGAAAGTGCCACAGAGAACGAACCGCTCCCTCCTCGGAGGAAGTAAGGGTGAAAAGGTGCGGTAAGAGCGCACCGCGTTTCCGGCAACGGAGACGGCATGGCAAACCACACCGGGAGCAAAACCGAATAGGGACGGCAACGCGGTTAGTTCGCGCATGCGCGATAACACCGCAGGGCGATGTCAGGCCCGCTGTCCGGGTAGGTTGCCCGAGGCAAGGTGCAAACCTTGTCCCAGAGGAATGGCCGTCGCGTACCATTCGCAAGAATGGTGCCCTACAGAACCCGGCTTACAGGCCGGCTGATATTTTGGAGTATGAGGGGCTCGGCGCAACACGCCGGGCCCCTCGCCATATCCGTCGCCACGATTGCATCCCGTTTGCTAGAATGCCCACCTCGCGGAGGATCGCAGATGGACCTTCAGAAGATCATGGCGAAGGCACGAGACATCGCCAAAAGCACCGGCACGATCACGACCGAACAGCTCAACGGCCTTTGCCCGAACGGTATGGAGTCCGATGATATCGCGGCTCTCTTTACGGCGTTGCGGGCCGAGGGCATCCGACTCAAGGACGACGAGTCAGGTCGGTAGAGGCCTGGGCGATGACGCTCACCGGCCTGGTGCGGCGCAGGCGCGATCGCACGCACTGCGCGGCGTCCGGCTTCAGAAGCAACGGCGACGCGCGCGTCCGACCTTGATGCAAATCAAGGTAATTGGAACCCGCCCCGCTATCCCTCCTGGTCAGTTCAGGAGGGCTCACCATGTGGATCGATCGTCGTCAGGCACTGGCGGTGCTGTGTGCTGCAGTCTCGCCGCTCGCGATTTCACGCACCGCACGCGCCGATTTTGATGGCCCGATTGTCCGTGCGCTGGAGGGCGGCGAAGATTTCTGGCTCGCCCAGGACGCCTATATCTACGGATATCCACTGGTGACGATGGAGATGACCCGCAGGGTCATGACAAATGTTGCAACGGTGGAAGGCACCCGCGGACCGATGGGGCAATTCGTCAAGCTCCGCAAGTATCCGGATGCCAGCTTCAAGGACGTGACAGCGCCCAATGCCGACACGCTCTACACCACGGCCTGGATCGACGTCGGAGACGAGCCCTGGGTCTTGAGCATGCCGGACATGAAGGACCGTTACTTCCTGTTTCCGATGCTGGATGGCTGGACCAACGTCTTCCAGGTACCGGGCAAGCGCACGACCGGCACCAGGGCGCAGACCTACGCGATCACCGGACCGGGCTGGAAGGGAACGCTTCCCGCGGGGGTCAAGGAGTACAGATCTCCCACGAGCATCGTCTGGATCCTGGGCCGCATCTATTGCACCGGCACGCCGGAAGATTATGCAGCCGTGCACGCGGCGCAGGACGAGTTCAAGCTCGTGCCGCTCGGCGCCTACGGCAAGTCGTATGCACCACCGTCAGGCAAGGTCGATGCGTCAATCGACATGAAGACGGCGGTTCGCGAACAGGTCAACCGCCTGGACGCCGCGGCCTATTTCACCCTTCTCGCACAACTGATGAAGCGCAATCCGCCGGCGCCCGCCGACGCGGCTGAGGTCGCCAAGTTTGCGAAGATCGGCCTCGTCCCCGGCAAGGATTTTGATGCGGGAAAATTCGACGCCGCGTTTGCCAAGCGGGTCCCGCAAGTGGCCTTCGACCGGATCATGCTGCAGTTCAAGGTCAACAAGGCCATCCGGAACGTGAACGGTTGGGCTTTCGATGGCGAAGCCGGCATCTACGGCACCAATTATCTCAACCGTGCCCTTGTCACCGCAATCGGCCTTGGCGCCAATCGCATTCAGGATGCGTGCTATCCGACATCGCAGAAGGACGCCGATGGCCAGGACTACCTTGGCAGCAACAAATACGTGATGCACTTTCCGAAGGGACAACTCCCTCCGGTCGGAGGCTTCTGGTCGCTCACGATGTATGACGAAAACTACTTCTTCGTCGCCAATCCGATCAACCGCCAGTCGATCAGCGCCCGCCAGAACCTCAAATCCAATCCGGATGGTTCGGTTGATCTCTACATCCAGAAGGACAATCCAGGCCCCGACAATGAGAGCAACTGGCTTCCGGCTCCGGCGGGCAAGTTCATCCTGATGCTGCGCATGTACTGGCCGAACGAGAAGTCGCCGTCGATCATCAACGGGACCTGGAAGCCGCCGCCGGTTCGCAAGGTGACAAGCAGCTAGGGACATTTCGCCACCCGGCATCTGTGGAGAGAGGCAGGCGTGATGCTGGTTCCCGATACTCCGTCCGTCGAACAGATATCGCAGGTGATCGTTCAGGTCACCGCGCCGTCGTTCCTCCTAGGAGCTGTCGCCGGATTCGTTTCCCTGCTGATCTCCCGCATGAACCGGGTGACCGATCGGATACAATTCGGCGACGTGATCCCGGACGGCGATCATGCCCGAACAAGACTCAAGAGGGAGATGCCGCAACTGAGGCGCCGTGCTGAGCTGCTGAATCGTGCGATCCTGTACTCCACAACCAGCGCAATCCTGACGTGCCTGCTCGTGATCGTGGCGTTCGTCAGCGCATATTTTCAGTTGCGGCACGAATACGGCGTCGCCGTGCTCTTTATTGTTGCCCTCGGATTTTTCACCGCAGGGCTCGTGAATCTCGTCCGCGAAACCTGGATTTCCGTGCACGAATACGTATCCGGCTCATCAGGGCCGTGAACGTCGTGCCGAGGGAGGATCGCGTTGGTAGGTTGGCCACTCGGTAGCATTCGCGCTATCATCACGAGGAGCTGAACGTCTCCCTCTGCCAGAGATTGAAAGAAAGAAGAGGAGGAATGGTCATGTCGGTCGCCTGCAGGTTCGAGCGCAGTCTTCTCAGCCACGAAGAACAAGAGACGATCCGCCTGACGCACCATCCCGCGATCTACAGCGTCGAGGTGGCTGAGCTCGAAGCCATGCGCCCGCGCTTGCGCAAGATGCGCGACAAGGAACGAACGGTCGGCCGTCACAAGCAGCGCGAGAGCCGCGGCAAGGCCGAGGCGCGCGGGGCAAGCTTTCCGGGAACCGCTAAGCATGCCTCAGAGCGCAAGCAGGTCTTCGCCGCGGCGCTGAAGCGAGTGAACACGGAACTCAAACGTCTGCACAATCTGGCAGCCAAGACCGCCCATGTCGAAGCGGCCCGAAAGGCCCTCGCGCTGCACCGGACCGCGAATTTCACGACACGTCCCGCGGCTGGAGCGACCGCCGGCGAAGGCATGGCATCGAAGCCACGCGAACGGCGACGAAAGGTCCTCGCCGGCGCAAAGATCGGACGCGTATCGCAGGCGACGAAAGTCGCGCAGGCCGTGCGCGACGCGCGCGGTGCATGACGGCTCGTCAAGCGACGATCTCCTGCAGCATCGCCATCAGCGCCTCGGGCGCGGTGACGTTCGGCGAGTGGCTGGCGTCGAGTTCGAGATAGCGCCAGCCGGCTTCGTTCTTCGTGCGCCTGGCGAATTGGCCAAACGTGTCTGATGGCGTGATGCGGGTGGCGTAGATGTAGCTGCGCGGCAGGGTCGTCTCGCCGTGCTGCAACTTCAGCTTCTGCTCGAAGCATTTGATCGGCATCGCAACGCGCCGCGCGCTCAGCCATTCGATATCGGCGGCGGACGTGTCCGGCGGCGTCGGCATCGGCGGAATGCGCCAGCCGTCGCCGCTGCGCGCAGCCTCACGCATGTTAGGGATGGCCGCTTCGTTCAGATCGAACAGCGACTGGCCGTCGCGCGGCACGAAGGCGTCGATATAGATCATCTGCGCGATGCGCTCGCGCACCCGGTCGGCGACGCCGGTCGCGACCATGCCGCCATAGGAATGGCCGACCAGCACGATGTCGCGCAAATCTTCATAGGAGACGACGTTGAGCATGTCCTGGATGTGCGCCTCCAGGTCGAGCCCCTGATGGGCCAGGTGCGCGCGCTCGCCGAGCCCGGTGTAGCTCGGCGTGACCAGCCGGTGCCCGGCAGCCTGCATCAACGGATGCATCTTTTTCCAGGCCCACCCTGCCGACCAGGCACCGTGACAGACCAGAAATGTTTTGGACGAATTCGCAGTCATGGACACGTTTCCATTTCGATTATCGTCGATGAGCGCCGATTTTGAAGTGTACCCACAGCCGTCGTCGTGTAAACGTCGCGACAACGATCATAAGAACGAGATGAGGATGACCTCGGCGAGCTACGCGATCCTGTTCTTCGGCGCGCTTGCCGGCGGTTTCGTCTCCGGTCTTGCCGGCTTCGGCACCGCGCTGATGGCGCTCGGCATCTGGCTCTATGTGCTGCCGCCGACGCTTGCGGTGCCGCTGGTGCTGGTGTGCTCGGTCATCGCGCAGGTCTCGACGCTGCCGTCGATCTGGAAGAGCATCGACTTTCGCCTGGTCTGGCCGTTCGTGATCTGCGGTCTCGCCGGCGTACCGATCGGCATCCTGCTGATCGCCCGGGCCGATCCTGAGGTCTTCAAGCTGACGATCGGCGTCTTCCTGCTGGTGTTTCCGACACTGCTGTTCCTGCAGCGCAAGCCGATGTCGATCGCCTTCGGCGGCAAATGGGCCGACGGCGCCATCGGATTTGCCGGCGGCATCCTCGGCGGGCTTGCCGGACTGTCCGGCCCGCTCCCGATCCTGTGGGCAAGCGTGCGCGGCTGGGGCAAGCAGCAGCGCCGCGGCGTGTTCCAGATTTTCAACTTCACCATTCTGGCGGCCGCGCTGCTGGTCCAGATCGGAAGCGGCCTGGTGAAACCCGAACTGATCTGGCTCGTGGCCTGCGCGTTTCCGGGAACGCTGCTCGGCGCCTGGCTCGGCGCCCGCCTCTATCACGCGCTCAGCGATCGCAATTTCTCCGACGTCGTGCTGGTGTTGCTGTTCCTCTCCGGCGTGGCGCTGGTGTGGAACGGGCTGGCGCCGAGATGGTCAACGCCGTCGCAAAATTGGCTGAGCCGGTCATCCGACCGGTTCGAGACCAACGCGCTCCGGCGTGGCTTCCCGGGCCGGCGTCGCGAGACGCTTGCTGAATTCGCCACGTAGCAGCCACAGGCTCAGGCCGGCTTGCAGCCACGTCGACACGATCGACAGGTACCACACGTGCTCGATCCGGAAGCCGGGCCGCGTCGACAGCCAGATCACCGGCACCGCATAGGCGAAGAGGCGCACGAATGAACTCAGCAGCACCGGGCGGGTGTTGCCGAGGCCCTGGAACATGCTGTTGCAGGTAAAGACCAGTCCCTGCGCCACCAGGTTCATGGAGACGAAGTGCAGGAACTGGGCGGCGACCGCCATGGTCTCGCGATCGTTCGAGAAGCCGTCGAGCAGCAGCCCCGGCTTCCACTGCGCGAGGATGGTGATGGCGATCATCACGACGGTGCCGATCGACACCGCCTTGATGAAGGTCTCCCGCACGCGCCCACCATTGCCGGCGCCGAAATTCTGACCGGCGATCGGGCCGGCTGCGAGCGCGACCGCCAATGCCGGCATCTGGATCAGGCCGAGCACGCGCGTCCCGATGCCGAACCCGGCCTGGGCCGCCGGGCCGAAATCGCGCAGCACGTAATAGATCACGCCCATCCAGGCAAAGATCAGCGCGAACTCGCCGCCGGCCGGCAGGCCGACATTGAAGATGCGCGCCCACTGGCGGAGTTGCGGGCGCCACTGCGCGGGATCGAAGCCGACATAGCGCTCCAGCTTGCGGAAATACGCGAACAACATCAGCACGCCGATGAGGACGGCGATCGAACTTGCCAGACCCGCCCCGGCGACGCCGAGCGCGTGGCCGGTGCCCCAGCCTGCGATCAGCACCGGCGCCAGTGCGATGTTGATGATGACCGCGACCGCCTGCACCAACATGCTGGGCCGCACGATCCCGGTCGCCCGCAGCGCGGACGCCATCACCTGAATGAGGAATTGCAGCGCCAGCGCCGGCATGAACCACAACAGGTAGGTGGTGCCCGCCTCGATGGTGGCCTGGTCGGCCGCGACCGAGCGCATGTAAGGGCGCGACAGCACGGCCCCTGCACCCAGCGTCAACAGCCCGCACAGCACCGACAGCACGATCGACTGGTTGAACACGAGGTTGGCGTCGGTGCGGTCGGTGCGTCCCACCGCGTGCGCGATCAGCGCGACGGTGCCGACACCCAGCACCTGCATCAGCGCATTGACCAGGAAACCGGCGTTGCCGGCCGCAGCCACCCCGGCGACGGCGGCCTCGCCGAGACCGGCGACAAAATACAGGTCGACCAGTTGGCAGATCATGATCGTGACCATGCCGACCACGATCGGGGGTGCCATCGTCAATATGTGGCTCACGATGGAGCCGCGCGTAAGGTCTTTCATGTCAATTCCATTCTCGAAATCGATCGTCGTATCCATTCCGGCGCGCGGCTGGCGGGACATCGCCCGTCAGCCACGCGCCATCGCTTACTCCGCAGCGGCCTGACCGAACTCGGTGGCCTGACGTTCGAACAGGCCGCGGTAGATACCGCCCGCCCGTGCGGCAAGCACATCGTGCGTGCCCTGCTCGACGATCTCGCCGCGATCGAACACCAGGATGCGATCCATGCTGCGCACGGTCGACAGCCGGTGCGCGATCACGATCGCGGTCCGCCCCTTCATCAGCCGCTCCATCGCCTGCTGGATCAGCGCCTCGGATTCCGAATCGAGGCTCGATGTCGCCTCGTCCAGGATCAGGATCGGCGCATCGGCCAGGAAGGCGCGCGCCAGCGCCACGCGCTGCCGCTCGCCGCCCGACAGCTTGACGCCGCGCTCGCCCACCAGCGTGCCGTAATCCTTCGGCAGACGCATGATGAAGTCGTGCGCATTGGCAAGCCGCGCCGCCTGCTCGATCGCCTCCATGCTGGCGCCGGGCCGGCCGTAGGCGATGTTCTCCGCCAGCGAGCGGTGGAACAGGATCGGCTCCTGCTGCACGATCGCGATCTGGCTGCGCAGCGATTGCTGCGTCGCCTTGGCGATATCCTGACCGTCGATCAGGATCTTGCCGCCGGTGACGTCGTAGAGCCGCTGCACCAGCTTGACGAAAGTCGTCTTGCCGGAGCCGGACCGCCCGACCAGGCCGACGCGCTCGCCCGCATCGATGTCGACCGACAGCCCGTCATAAAGCGGCAGGCGATGGCCGCCATAGTGGAACGTGACGTCGTCGAACACGATGCGGCCGCCCTGGATGTCGATCGCTCTCGCGTCGACGGCATCGACGATGCCGAGCGGCTCACCATGGATCTGCACCAGTTCCTCCATGTCGTTCACCGAACGCTGCAGGTTGTTGATGTGCATGCCGACATCCCGCAAGTAAGCGTGGATGATGTAGTAGCTGGTCAGCACATAGGTGACGTCGCCCGGCGTGGCGTGGCCCTGCGCCCATAGCAGGATGGCGCCGCCGATCACCGATGCGCGGAAGCACAGCAGCACCACCAGCTGCGCCGTCGAGGTGTGGTTGTAGCGGAACCAGGTCCGCCGCACCCGCCGGCGCCAACGGCTGATGACGCCGTCGAGCCGCATATCCTCCCGCGCCTCCGCGCCGAACGACTTCACCACAGCGTTGCAGGTCAAGGCATCAGCCAGCGTGCCGCCGAC
Source organism: Bradyrhizobium acaciae (assembly GCF_020889785.1). Taxonomy (GTDB): domain Bacteria; phylum Pseudomonadota; class Alphaproteobacteria; order Rhizobiales; family Xanthobacteraceae; genus Bradyrhizobium; species Bradyrhizobium acaciae. Next base: position 17,802 of record NZ_JACMYK010000077.1, on the reverse strand, counting down.
CTTGGTGTCCCACGCATTGGAGACGCGCGCGGCGGGCGCGACGTATCGCACCTGGAACACCATGGTCATCGCGACATAGATCACCGAGCCGATGGCGATCACCGCGCCGAGTTGCGGCCAGTGCACGCCGAGCAGGATCATCGAGCCGACCAGCACGACGACCGACGGCAGCAGCGCCATCAGGATGGTGTCGTTCAGCAGGTCGAGCGCCCACATGCCGCGCGTGATCTTGCGCACGGTGGAGCCCGCGAACGAATTGGCGTGCCAGTCGGTCGAGAAGCGCTGCACCCGCATGAAGGCCTGCTGCCCGACGTCGGACATCGTCTTCAGCGTGAACGGCACGATGGTCTGGATACCGACCAGCCGCAGCATCAGCGACAGCGCGCCGAGCCCGACGATGGCGCCGAACGCCAGCATCGCAGCATGGCGCGCGGCGGCATCCGTCGCGCCGGCGGTCAGCGCGTCGACGAGATGGCCGGAAAACACCGGCATGAACAGGTCGGCCGCGGTTGCGCCGAGGAATCCCGCGGTCACGGCGGAGGCGCGGAACGGCTGCTCCAGCCAATGGCGGAACACGAATGGCAGCACGATCCGGATCGCGGCCGGTCGCTTGGTCGTTTGAGTGGTCATGGCACATTCCGGCCACGCTTTTGCAGCGCGTGCCGGCTCCATCTGAGGCGACGTGTGGACGGAATCCGACCACGAGCGCCGCTGGAAATTGTCGATAACGTCTTGGGAAGTTTGGGTGATCGGGGCAGAGATCCGATCAGCGCCGGGACCTAGTGCGCGAGAGCGCCCAGCACCATCGAACGCGGGCGCACGGTCTGCGAAACAAACGACATCATGTGCATCTCCCCGGTTCGTGAAACGATGCGCTGCTTATAAATGCATCATGCGCAATTGGCAAGATGACATCCGCGTGAGTGCGTCAATGTGTCGATCATGCAACGCTGTTCACGCAACCGGGCGTACACCGCGCGCGAAGGCGATGCGCTCAATGCGCGTCGCCGCCGCCTGCGGTCATCGATGGCGGCTTGTTGACGAACAGCACCAGGAGGCTGAGCGCGACGTAGAACAGCGACAGCATCACGAAGGCATCGCCATAGCCCATCACCGCGGCCTGGCGGTGCACGATCTGCGAGAGCTGCTTCATCGCCATGATGGCGGAGTCGCCCATGCCCTGCATGCGCTGGGTCAGCATGTTGAGGGTCTCGACCGCTGTCGTGTTGCCCCAGGTCACGCGGTCCTGCAGCCGCGAGATGTGCAGGTCGGTGCGGTCGTTGAGCACCTCGTTGATCACGGCGAGCCCGACCGCGCCGCCGAGATTGCGCATCAGGTTGAACAGGCCGGAGGCGTTCTTGACGCGATCCGGCGGCAGCGTCGCCAGCGCGATGTTGTTGGTCGGCACCATCGCGCACATCATGCCGATGCCGCGCAGGATCTGCGGCAGCAGCAGCTCGTAGAAATCATAGTCGCGGGTGATCCAGGTCATCTGCCAGGAGCCGAGCGCGAAGGTGACGAGGCCGAAGGCGATGATGTAGCGCAAATCGACCTTCTGCATCAGCCGGCCGACCACCGGCGCCATGAAGAACATGGTGACGCCGGAGACGAACATGGTCTCGCCGATCATCAGCGCGCTGTAGCCGCGGATCTCGGCGAGATAGCGCGGATACACGTAAGTGAGGCCGTAGAGCCCGATGCCGATGCAGAATTGCAGCACGCATCCGACCGCGAAGTTGCGGTTGTTGAAGGCGTAGAGATCGACGATCGGCTCTTCCGCGGTCAGCACCCGCCAGAAGAAGGCGACCGCCGAGACGAAGCCGATCGCGGCGCAGGCCGCGACCGAAGTATCCTGCAGCCATTCATATTGCGGGCCTTCTTCCAGGACATATTCGAGCGAGCCGAGGAAGCCGCCCATGAAGATCAGGCCCCACCAGTCGAAGCGCTCGAGCAGCGCGAAGTTCGGCTGGTCGAAATCGACCAGTATCAGCACGCCGATGGTGATGATGATGCCGGGCACGATGTTGATGAAGAACAGCCAGTGCCACGACATCAGGTCGGTGATGTAGCCGCCGACCGTGGGCCCAACCGTCGGCGCCAGCGTCGCGACGAGGCCGATGATCGGCGCCACGATGTAGAACTTGGAGCGCGGGAAGATGGTGTAGGCCGAGGCGAACACGGTCGGGATCATCCCGGCGCCGAGGAAACCCTGCAGCGCGCGCCACAGGATCATCTGCTCGATCGAAGAGGCGAACCCGCACAGCAGGCTCGACACCGTGAAGCCGAACGCCGAGATCGCAAACAGCAGCCTTGTGCCGAGCGCGCGCGACAGGAATCCGGACAGCGGGATCGCGATCACCTCGGCGATCAGATAGGCGGTCTGCACCCACGACACCTCGGTCGACGATGCCGACAGGCCGGCCTGGATCTCCGACAGCGAGGCCGAGACGATCTGGATGTCCAGGATCGACATGAACATGCCGAACACCATGATGATGAAGGCAACGACCCGCTTGGGCTGGAGTCGCTCGGAGGCCGGAGCGCCGGTCATCATCGAGGGCGAAGCAGTGGTCGCGTCTGCCATGGGCTCATCGGCTCCGGGCCTCGGACTGTGTCCGAAGCTTCAAGACATCACTGCGGATGGATCATCATCGGCGAGTCGAGGTCGGTATCGGCGTCGGCATCGGCGGCGCCCTCGCGGGTGTCGACCGTGGTGTAGACCGACATGCCGGCACGCAGCAGGCCTTGCTTGGCGACGCTGTTCGGCACCCGGATGCGGACCGGCAGCCGCTGCACGATCTTGGTGAAATTGCCGGTGGCGTTGTCGGGCGGCAGCAGCGTGAACACCGAGCCCGCCGCCGGCGAAATGCTGTCGACGATGCCGGTGAACTTGCGGAAGCCGTAGGCATCGACCTTGATCGTCACCCGCTGGCCGGTGCGGATGCGCTTGAGCTGGGTCTCTTTGTAGTTGGCGTCGATGAAGACGCCGTCGAGCGGCACCACATTGCCGAGTCGCTGGCCGACATTGATGTAGTCGCCGGTGTTGACCAGGCGGTTGGAGAAGGTGCCGTCGACCGGCGCGCGGACATTGGTGAATTCCAGATCGCGCTCGGCCTTGGCGAGCTGGGTCTGCAATTCGGCAAGCTGCGCGCGGGACTCGGCCTGCTGCGCCTTGGTCACCTCGACATTGTCCTTGGCCGCATCATAGGCGGCCTGCGCGGACCGCACGCTGGCAGCGCCCTGGTCACGGCCGGCTTCCGACACTTCAAAGGTGGCGCGCGACGCAAAACCCTTGGTGCTCAGCGCCTGCTGGCGCTCGTAATCGAGATCGGCGCGCTTCAGGCCGGCCTGGGCGGACACGAGCTGCGCCTGCGCCTGCTCGACGGCGCTGACGGCGGCGCCGACCTGGCGGCCGATGCGCTCGATCGTCGCCTGCTGGGTCGCGATCCTAGTGCGCGCGGCGTCGACTGCGATGCGATAGTCGCCGTCATCGATCCGGAAGATCACATCGCCGGCGCGCACCAGCGCGTTGTCGCCGGGGATGATCGCTGCGATATGGCCCGCGACGCGCGCGCCGAGCATGGTGTTGTTGGCGCGGACATAGGCGTCGTCGGTCGAGACGTAGAATCGTCCGACCATCAGGTAATAGGCGGCATAGCTTGCGGCGGCGAGCGCGAGCAGGCCGACCACGCCCATCATCACGAATTTGCGCTTGCCGGATTTCGGCGCCGCGGCGGCCGATGAAACGGCCGGCTGCTCGGGCGCAGAAGCGGGCGGTGCCTCGGTGGGACGCTTGTCGCCGGGTCCCTTGATTTCGGGACCCTTGGTTTCGGGACCCTTGGCTTCGAAACCCTTGGCGTCGTCAGCACGGCCCTGCTCGCTGAGATCGGCGGATGCGTCGCGCGCAATCGTGTCCTCGGCCATCTCAGACCCGGAACGAACAATGCGTGCAGCCTGATCTCGTGCTGCGGCCATAACCGACGCTCCCCACTAAAGGCTCGACGCCCGCAATGGCGGAATAACGGCCGCGCGGCGCATCGTCACTCCCACCAATACCATTGACCGAACGGTTCGGTCAATCTATAATCCCGGCCAGTGGATTATAAGGCTTCGATTCTTCCCTTGCTCATTCTGGGTTGAGTTCTTTCGCGAGAAGCTAAATCAATGGTTGCAGCCCCCCGAACCTCCCTCCAGCCGGCCGGCGAGGAGGAATCGTCGAAACGCCGCCAGATCCTGGACGGTGCGCGCAAGGTATTCCTGGAGCTCGGCTTTGACGGTGCCAGCATGGGCGAGATCGCCCGCGCCGCCGCCGTCTCCAAGGGGACGCTCTACGTCTATTTCCCCGACAAGGCCGGGCTGTTCGCAGCAATCGTCGAGGAGGAGAAGCTCGAGCAGGGCAAGGTCGCCTTCAATTTGGATCCGGCGCGCGACGTCGACATCACCCTCCCCGAATTCGGCCGCGCCTATATCGCCTTGCTGTGCCGGCCCGGCGGCGGCTCGGCGATCCGCACAGTAATGGCGATCGCCGAGCGGATGCCCGAGCTCGGCAGCCGGTTCTACACCCATGTGATCGCCCACACCGTCGACCGCTTCGCCGCCTATCTGGAGGCGCGCGCCGCGCTCGGTGAGCTCGTGATGGACGACACGCAGCTCGCGGCCTGGCAGTTCATGCAGATGTGCCAGGCGACGCTATTCCAGGCGTTCATCTTCCAGGCCAATCCGTCGCCCTCGCCGGAGCGGATTGCAACCGTCGTCGACAGCGCGACGCGGGTGTTCTTTGCGGCGTACCGGCCGAAGCAGGCGGACTGATCCTCCGCCGCCGCAAGACAGGCGAGCGACGATCCAATCCGACTATTTCCTTTGGAAGGACCGTAACTTGACGCTTGTCGCGTGACGCCACCTCGCGCCACAATCCGCTGCATGAACAGGGATATCGACCCAGATCAAATGTCCAGCGTGATGGCGCGGCTGGGGGACGCAGTGGTCGACCCGACAGCATGGACCGACATCATGACGTCGATCTGCGAAGCGGTGGGCGCAACCGGCGCCGTGCTGCTGCAAAGTGACGTGCGGACACCGGACGTGCCACGCACGGCGTCGACCGAAGAGATGGTGCAGCTCTACTTCGCACACAACTGGCATGAGCAGGATTCGCGCGCTTCAGGCGTTCCGCGAGCAATGGCCGGCGAAGTGATCACCGATCAGGACTTGCTGACGCCCGAGCAGATCCGGTCGGATCCGATGTACAATGAGGTGCTGTATCCGTTCGGCTTCAAATGGTTCGCTGGCATCGGCTTCTGGGCCGACAGCGCACCGTGGGTGCTGACGTTGCAGCGCACCGGAAAGGAAGGACATTTCGAGACACGCGAGACGCGGCTGCTGGCGCAGCTTGGACCGCGCCTGACGGAGACAGCGACACTGTCGACTGCGGTCGGCCGCATCGCGCTCTCCTCCATGACCGGCATTCTCGACCGGGTGCGGCAGCCGGCGGTCGTACTCGACCGCGCGGGCCTCGTGATCGATCGCAATGAAGCCGCCGATGCCGGCTTCGACGCGGACATCAGAATCAGGGATCGCCGGCTGATCGTGCGCGACAGAGCGGCACAGGCGCGGCTTGATCAAGTCGTCGATCTGATCCGCGCCGCACCCGAGCGCGCGGCACTGCCGATCGAGCCGATCCTGATCCGACGTACGCACAAGGGGCCGGTGGTCTTGCGCGTGTTGCCGATCGACGGTGCGGCACGCAACGTCTTCCTCGGCGCGCGGGCGATGTTGGTCTTCGCCAATTTGACGCCGCGCGCGATGCCCGAGCCCGGCTTGATCGCGCAGGCATTCGACCTCACGCCGGCAGAAGCGCGGCTGGTCGCGCTGCTCGCGGGCGGCCTCTCGATCACCGACGCCGCCGAACGGCTCGGGATCGTTCGTGACACGGCACGCAACCAGTTGAAGTCGGTCTTCGCCAAAACCGGCACGCACCGCCAGCCGGAACTGGTCAACCTCGTCCTTCGGATCGCTTGAGCATGGCACCGCAAACGAGGCGATCGGCCATGAACGACCTGACCATACGCACGATGCGGCCCGAGGAGATCGCCCTCGCGATCGACTGGGCCGCGGCAGAGGGATGGAATCCCGGTCTCGCCGATGCGCCCTGCTTTGCCGCTGAAGATCCGCGGGGCTTCTTCATCGGCGAGCTCGATGGCGAACCGGCCGCGGTGGTCTCCTGCGTCAATTACGGCGCGCAATTTTCCTTCCTCGGATTCTATATCGTGCGTCCGGACCTGCGCGGCCGTGGTTACGGCCTGAAAATATGGAATGCCGCGATCGCGCATGCTGGTCGGCGCGTGATCGGTCTCGACGGCGTGGTGGCGCAGCAGGTCAACTACCAGAAGTCCGGCTTCGCGCTCGCTTATGCCAATGTGCGCTACGGCGGCACGATCACAGCATCTCCGGCGCCGAGCACCGGCGTCGTTGCGCTGAGCGATGTACCTCTGGTGCTGATCGAGGCCGATGACGCCACGGTGTTTCCGGCGCCGCGCCCGGCTTTCCTGCGCGCCTGGATCAACACGCAAGGACATGTCGGACGTGGGCTGATCCGCGACGGCAGGCTGGCCGGATGGGGCGTGATCCGTCCCTGCCGAACCGGCCGCAAGATCGGTCCGCTCGTCGCCGATGATCGCGCGAGCGCAGAGATCATCCTGTCGGCACTGCTGGCGAGCGCGGGCGGCGGCGAGATCTTCCTCGATGTCCCCGCAGTCAACCGCGACGCCGTCGCGCTGGCACAAGGTCTCGGGCTGTCACCGGTGTTCGAGACCGCGCGGATGTATACCGGCGCGATCCCGCCCTTGCGGATCGCTCGCGTGTTCGGCGTCACGACATTCGAGCTCGGCTAGCGCCCTGGGGCGAGCGTGCGTCTGCATGACTTCGGAATATTCGAAATGTATCCGTGAGTTGCCCGACGTGTCAAGTGGCCGGGTCGAACGCCGGCCACCGCCGGCTCCTTTGCATGGGGTTGTTTTCGATATTTTGCCAACGCGCGTCCCCCGCGAGCGCCCGCAAGCGGGAGAGGGAGCGCAGTGCAGTTGCGGCTGCAAGTCAATCCCGACCTAGTTCGCCGCAGCGTTGACCTCCGGCGCTGCAGCGTTGTCCTGCTCCAGCTCCTCAGGCAGTCCGGCGAAGCGGCGCAGCGCCTTCGCCATCTTCACGCGGCCGCCGACGCCGGTGATGATGACGTCGACCATCACGAACGACGAGTGGAAATGGCCCTGCGCCTTGAGCTGCTCGACCTTGACGCCGGCTTTCGCAAGCGCGTCGCCATAGGCGATGCCTTCGTCGCGCAGCGGATCGAACTCGCTTGTCGCGATGAACGCCGGCGGCAGGCCTTCGAGCTTGCCGCGCAGCGGCGCGACGCGCGGATCGGTGCGGTCGGCCGGCGAGCAGTACAGGTCCCAGAACCAGAACATCAGCCCGCGGGTCAGGAAGTAGCCGGACGCGTTGTCGACATAGGACTGCCGGTCGAAGGAGGAATCGGTGACCGGGCAGATCAGGAGCTGACCCGCGATCTCGGGCCCGCCGCGATCGCGCGCGAGCTGGCAGGTCACGGCTGCAATGTTGCCGCCGGCGCTCCAGCCCGCGACCAGCACCGGCCCCGCTTTGCCCCCGAGCTCGGCGGTGTGAGCGGCGATCCAGCGCGTCGCCGCATAGCCGTCCTCGGCCGCCGCCGGGAAGCGATGCTCGGGCGCGTGGCGATAACCGACGCTGACGATGATCATGCCGCTGCGCCGGCACAGATCGCGGCAGAACGGATCGTCCGATAGCTCGTCGCCGAGCACCCAGCCGCCCCCGTGAAAATACACCACGATCGGATGCGGCCCCGGTGTCGCCGGCCGGTACAGCTTGTAGGGCAGCGGACCGTCCGCGCCTTGCAGCATGCCGGTGCCGACCTCACCGACCGGCCGGCCGAACGGACGCCCCTTGTTGAACTCGTTCAGGAAGTCGCGTGCGCCCTGCGCGCCCATCGTCTCGATCGGCGGCAGGTTCATCTCCGCCAGCATGCCGAGCACCAGCCGGACATCCGGCTGTAGCCGCACCACCTCGCCGTCATTGCATTGCTCGGCAACGCCGGGCCCCGAGAGCCTGAAGCCGAGCATGCCACGCCCGACCACCTCGTTGCAGATGCTGCGATACGGTCCGACGCCGCCGGTATAAGGCATCACGCCCTGCGGCTTGCCGGGCACATTGGCGCCCGTGTACCAGGTGTTGGCGAGCCGGTGCAGCGTCAGCGTGGCGCAGTCGGCCATGTGACGTTGCCAGCCGGCCTGTGCGGTCTCGGTTGCCTCCATCGTGGTGAAGCCGGCGTCGCGCAGCGCGGCGATCCGGTCGACCACCCAGTCGACATGCTGCTCGATCGAGACCGCCATGTTCGACAGCACCGACGGGCTGCCGGGACCGGTGATCATGAACAGATTGGGGAAGCCCGCGACGGTGACGCCGAGATAAGTCTGCGGTCCATGCGCCCAGACATCCGACAGCGACTTGCCGCCGCGGCCGGAGATCGGATGCACGGCCATGATCGCGCCGGTCATCGCGTCGAAGCCGGTGGCGAACACGATGACGTCGACATCGAAGCTGCGCTTGTCGGTCGAGATGCCGCCGGCGGTAATCGCCTTGATCGGCTCCTGTCGCAGATTGACCAGCGTCACGTTGGGCCGGTTGTAGGTCGCGTAGTAATTGGTATCGAGGCAGGGACGCTTGGCGCCGAATGGATGATCGTGCGGCGCCAGCGCCGCTGCGGTCTCCGGGTCCTTGACCACGGCACCGATCTTCTCGCGGATCAGATCGGCGACCAGCTTGTTGCCGTCGACATCGACCGCCTGGTCGGCCCAGAGCTGGCTCAGGATGTGGACGAGGTCGCCCGCTGCCCACGCCTTCTCGAAACGCTCGCGACGTTCGGCGTCGCTCAACTGCCAGCTCACCACGGTCTGCTGCGGATAGGGCACGCCGGCCATCGACCAGCGCGCCTGCTCGCGATAGGCCGCGCGATCGCTCTCGAAGAAGGTCTTGCGATCCTCCGGCGCCGGACCATTGCCGGCAGGCAATGCGAAATTCGGCGTGCGCTGGAACACGGTGAGTTGAGCGGCCTGCTCGGCGATCAGCGGGATCGACTGAATGCCCGACGAACCGGTGCCGATCACGGCGACACGCTTGCCCTTGAGATCGACGCCCTGATGCGGCCAGCGGCCGGTGAAATAAATCTCGCCCTTGAAGTCCTTGACGCCATCGATCTCCGGCGGCTTCGGCGACGACAGGCAGCCGGTCGCCATGATGTAGTAGCGGCACGAGACGTTGGCGCCGTTGTTGGTCGAGATCAGCCAGCGCGACGTCGCGTCATCCCAGGTCGCTTGCGTGACCTTGGTGCCGAACCTGATATCGCGACGTAGATCGTAGCGGTCGGCGACGAAGCCGAGATAGCGCAGGATTTCCGGCTGGGTCGCGTATTTCTCCGACCAGGTCCACGCCTGATCGAGCTCGGGATCGAAGGTGTAGCTGTAATCGATGGTCTGGATGTCGCAACGCGCGCCCGGATATCTGTTCCAGTACCAGGTGCCGCCGACATCGGCGCCCTCTTCGAGCGCGACTGCCGAGAAGCCCGCCTTGCGCAGCCGATGCAGCAAATAGAGACCAGCGAAACCCGCGCCGACGACCGCGACGTCGACTTGCTGCGTGGTTCCGCTGCGCGCGGAGTCCGAAGCACGTGCTGCAACTGCTGCGTCTGGCATGCCAATCCTCCCATATGTTTTGATTTGACGGAAGGCTAGCCCTGCCCTTTCAGTTTGTCATCACGACAAACGCAATCTGAGGTCGCCGCAATTGTGACGCGCGCAGTCTGGAGCGCGACGCGCAGCGCGTAGACGCAAATGGCTTGTCGCGCGCCAAGGGGCGCGCGATGTCCGCTTGTTCTCGGTTACGAGGACAAAGGAATCGAGTTACTGGGCCTCGGCTACCTTCGGTTCAGATGGCAGCATCTGCGCGTTGGCTGCCGAGGGCCGGTTCGACGGCGATGCCGTGTCCGGCGCTCGGGAGGCGGCGTCGGACGGCGCTCCCTGGGATGGTCGACGGGCTGAGGTTGCCGGAAGCACGATCACTTTCGCTCCGATCTTCACCCGCTCATAGAGGTCCGCGACGTCCTCATTGGTCAGGCGGATGCAGCCGGACGACACTCGCTTCCCGATCGTATCGGGTTTGTTGGTACCGTGAATTCGATATTCGGTCTCGCCCAGATACATCGCCCGTGCGCCGAGCGGATTGGTGGGACCGCCTGCCATGAACCGCGGCAGATAAGGCTGACGCAAAAGCATGTCGGCAGGCGGGCGCCAATCCGGCCATTCCGTCTTGCGGGCCACGGTCTGTTCGCCGGACCATGTGAAACCTTCGCGGCCAACACCGATGCCGTAGCGCATCGCCTGTCTGTCGTTCAGAACGAGATAAAGGAACGTGTTTCCGGTATCGATGACGACGGTGCCTGGCGTCTGGTGACTGACGTAATCAACCACCTGCCGAACAAGCTTTCCGGGACGATCAGCGGCTTTGGGTGGTTCGACCAGCGGCGCCGCCGGGGCCGGGACTGGAGCCGGAGCCGGGGCTGAAATTGGAGCCGGAGCTGACGCCGCGACACGAACGGGGGTCGATGCGTGAGCTGGCGTCGACGGTGCCAGGGCTTGCTGCGCGGACGGCTTGCGTATCGGTTGAACGCTCGCCGGGCGAGACAGCAAACCGTACCCCAAAGCGGCAGCGGCGACGACGCCAACTGCTACTCTTCCGGCCACCGGTAGTGCGAGCGCTTCGGTCTTTCCACGTTTTGCCCGCTTACCCATATCTTTCCCCGGATTGCCATGCCCGGAGGAGGTACCCAGCAGATTTTAACAAACTTCGAAGCGATTTCGCTCAGGCAGGAAATCGCCAAGCGTCGTTAACGCAAACTCCCGTTCGGGAACACAAACGTGAGGGTACCGTTCGATATCCGAGAGCGGCGGTACTGCTTTGCTCCCGGAATCTGTCGTCAGTGAGCATACGCTCCGGTCGAGTGTGAGGGCCTCAGATCGAGCGCATCAGGCCGCCGTCGACGCGGATATTCTGGCCTGTGATGTAGCCGCCGCCGTCGGAGACGAGGAAGGCGATGGTGGCCGCGATCTCCTCGGCCTTGCCGTAGCGCTTCATCGGCACGCTGTCGCGGCGCTCGTCGGTTGCCGGAAGACTGTCGATCCAGCCCGGCAGCACATTGTTCATACGAACATTGCTGGCGGCGTAGCTGTCGGTGAACAGCTTGGTGAATGCGGCGAGCCCGGCGCGGAACACCGCCGATGTCGGAAACATCGCACTCGGCTCGAACGCCCAGGCGGTGGAGATGTTGACGATTGCCCCCGACTTCTGCGCCTGCATGTGAGGTGCGACCAGACGCGTCGGGCGGATCACGTTCATGAGGTAGACATCGAGGCCGGTGTGCCACTGCTCGTCGGTCAATTCGAGCACGCCAGCGCGCGGGCCGTGGCCGGCGCTGTTGACCAAGGCATCGATGCGGCCCCAGCGCGCCATCACGCCGTCGACGGCACGCTTCAAATCATCGTTCGAACGGTTCGAGCCGGTGAAGCCGAGGCCACCGAGCTCGCTGGCGAGCGCCTCGCCCTTGCCCGACGACGACAGGATCGCAACGCGAAATCCGTCAGCCGCAAGCCGCCGCGCCGCCGCAGCTCCCATGCCGCTGCCGCCCGCGGTGACGAGTGCGACCTTCTCCAAAGCCATGATCGTTGATCCCATTTGATGACGAAGCTGACCCTAGGTCTATCATCAAGGATCAGACAGCGCGACACCCGGTCTGCCGCGTCGTGTCCCACTACTTGCGGAATACCTGCTTCGACCCGGCGTCGAACCTGGCGACGGGCCGGTCCATCTGCCACAGCTCGATATCATGGTGGTCGACCAGACGGCTGGCCGACGTGATGGCCTGATCGTCGTCGGCGCAATCCATGTTGACCACGCCGATGGATCGGCTGTGCAGTCCGACGATATAGGCGCGATATGCTGTCATCACTGTCTCCAGGGAGGTTTGCCGGCGAACTTGCTCGCCCGGAAAATGAACAGGTGGGCATATGAATTCGAGGGGGGATAACGCAGCGTGATGTAAACGCAGAATAGGCGCCATCGCGGGGAAATCGCGCGCTTTGCCTCACCGGATCAACTGAGGCATGGTGACCATTGACCTTCCATCATATCCGGACCACATGACCTCCCTCCTTCGACACCTTGTCATCGCGGCCGTGCTGCTGTTCGCGGGCCCCACCCTGGCGCAGACCCGGTCCATCATCGTTGCCTCGACGACATCGACCGAGCAGTCCGGCCTGTTCGGCTATCTGCTGCCGCGCTTCTCGCAGGCCTCGGGCATTGATGTGAAGGTGGTTGCGGTTGGCACCGGACAGGCGCTCGATATCGGGCGGCGCGGCGATGCCGATGTCGTGTTCGTGCACGATCGCGTGGCCGAAGAGAAGTTCCTGGCCGAAGGCTTTGCGACCAGGCGCTACGACGTCATGTACAATGACTTCGTCATCGTCGGCCCGAAGGCCGATCCGGCGCATATCGCGGGCGACAAGGATGTCGCGGACGCCCTGCGCAGGATCGCCGCGACGAAATCGGCCTTCATCTCGCGCGGCGACCACTCCGGAACGCACGAAGCCGAGTTGCGGCTCTGGAAAGATGCCGGCGTCGATCTCGATTCCGCGAAAGGCCAATGGTATCGCGAGATCGGCCAAGGCATGGGTCCGGGGCTCAACATGGCAGCGGCGTCGAATGCTTATGTGCTCTCCGACCGCGGCACCTGGCTGTCGTTCAGGAATCGCGGCGAACTCGCCGTGCTGACCGAAGGCGACCGGCGACTGTTCAATCAGTACGGTGTCATGCTGGTCAATCCGGCGAAGCATCCGACGGTGAAAGCCAGCGACGGACAGGCCTTCATCGACTGGCTGATCTCGCAGGCCGGGCAGTCCGTCATCGCCGGCTACAAGGTTGGCGGCGAGCAGCTATTTTTCCCCAACGCCGCGCACTAGCACAAATGCGATCGTGCTGACGCTGACGCTCAGCGCCAGCAGGATCACACCGAGGCCGAGACCAAGCGCCAGTTCGCCCTTGCTGGTCTCAAGCGCGATCGCCGTCGTCATCGTTCGGGTATAACCGCTGATGTTGCCGCCCACGATGATGATGGCGCCGACCTCGGCGATGGCGCGGCCGAAGGCGGCGAGGAACGCGGTGAGGAGCGAGGCGCGACCGAGCGAGAACACCAGCGCAAGGCTGCGCAGGCGGGACAGGCCGTCGGTGCGGATCAGGTCGGCATATTCCATCCACAGCAGCGCGACCGGACGATGCACCAGCGCGACCACGATCGGCGTGGCCAGGATGACCTGCGCCACGACCATCGCCGTCGGCGTGAACAACAGACCGGCGAAGCCCAGCGGCCCCGAGCGCGACAGCAAGAGATAAAGCCCGAGCCCGACCACGACCGGCGGCAGGCCGAGACAGGCGTTGGCCAGCACGATCACTACCTGCCGACCGCGAAATCTCGATATCGCAAGCCAACCGCCGATCGGCGCACCGATCAGAAGCGCAAGCAGACTGGCCAACAGGCTGACGCGCAAGGACAGCGCGACGATCCCGAGCAGGACCGGGTCACCACTGGCGATCAGTGATACTGCCGCCGTGATCGACTGTGCGAAGTCATTCATCTTGCGGGAGCGATCAATCGCTCAGGCCGGCGCGCCGTTCTTGAGCAGCTTCGCCACCGCCGCAACCAGCTCGTCGGGCGAGAACGGCTTATTCAGGAGCACGCTGTCCGAGACGCCTCTGGTCGGCCACTCGTCGCCGCCACCGCCGGTGATGTAGAGCACCGGGAACGACGGATCGATCTCGCGGGCACCGCGCGCCACACGCCAGCCGTCGAGCCGGCCGAGCAGGCGAATGTCGGTGACCAGCGCACTGTATTTGGTGCGAAACGCCTTGAGCAGCGTCAGCGCTTCCTCGCCCGAGCCTGCGATCGCCGGCTCGTAGCCGCCGTCCCTCAGGGCGTCTTCCACCATCATCTGAAGATCACGATCGTCTTCGATGACGAGAATGATCGGAACGTCTTGCAAAACCTATCCCCCAGAAATCAGCCGGCGCGCTCCCGGCTCCGAAGCATATGCAACAAAAGTGGCTACCGTTTGCACGGTGTCACCCAGTAATAATACGGGTATCAGACGCGCCCCTATTCGTCGGCGAATTCGTCTTCTTCGTTGACCCCCGCTTTACCCCGCGGGGTCGGCTTTCTGCCGCCGAGCGATCCTGTGACATAAGGTTCGCGCGTTGCATAGGGGCTACGGCCGCCGGCGCGCGACGCGACCTCTTCGCCGGAGACCGCGGCCGGCTGGCAGATGAGGCGCCGGCTGGCCCGGCGCATCAGATCCACATGGATGTGGTCATAGTGATAGACGTTGGAACCCGGCGCCAGCACCGTGGTGAATTGCTGACAGGCGGCGGCCTGAACGTCGCGCAGGAAGCCCTGCTCTTCCGGCAATCCCTTCCAGCCATCCTTCACCGAGATGCGGCGGCCATCGGAGAGCGTGAAGGCTGCGATATCGAGCGCGTTGCCGAAGGCGTGCTCCGAAATATGCGCGTGCGAATTGCCGTTCATGCCGCGGCAGGAATAGGCCGAGATCTGCTTGATCTCGACGACGCGTGCGCCGAACCAGCGCTGCGCCGCCGGCTGCACGGAATCGGCGAGCCAGCGCTCGAGCACCGAGACGATCGGGCACGCCAGCGTTGCCGCCGGCTTCACGGCGACCGGACCGACCGTCCCCACCGGGTTGCCGCTCGACGGACCGAGCCGCGGCGGCGGCGTGTCCTGTGGCTGCTGCGAATAAGGCGCGGGTGAATAGGGCGCGGCCGCGCTGTCGCGCTGCGGATTGTGCGGCAGGCCCGGATAATAAGGTCGCTCGCCTCTGGCGTCGGGAGAGCCTTCCGGCGGCAGGTCGATCTGATCCTGCTGCGGCGGAATGCCGGGCGCCGACAACGAGACCGGGCCATTCGGCTGGCCGCCATAGTTCGGCTGGCCGACGGCCTGATCGGAATACGGCGCCTGCGCAGGCGGCGGGCTCGGCTGCCGGTTGATCGGCCAGCGCGGCTGGCTGCCGACCGAGGCCGGCGGGCGCAGGCTGTCGTCGGCAAATCCATAAGTCGAACTGGCTTCACCGAGGGCGGCGACCTTGAGCGGGAATTCGGCGCCGCAGACGCCGGGTCCGGAGATCGGATCGATGCGGACGAGATCCGGTCCTTCCTTGACCGCGCCGGATTTCAGGCATGCGGCCTCGGCCTCGGCCCGCCACGGTTCACGCTCGGCGGTCTGAAACAGACCGCGACCGCAACCAGCCAGCGATACAAGGACAAGGGAGCCGACGAGATACAAACGAACTCCACGCGTCATGCCGCGGAGGTTCTGCGAATTTGATTAAAGACTCTTCAATGCATTTCGACGGATCGATTTCAGGTGTTTTTAACCATGGTTTGGAACCCGGCGCGGCAACGCACGCGCTGCCGTGACGCACCGCCGTGACTTGTCTCCATCACCACGCGGCGCGAATGACGCCGTTGCCCCGTGACGACCACCTGACCTCGAAGAACCCAGCATGCAGCGCAACGCCGCAGCCACGCAATGCGTGCAGCATGCGCCGCGAGCAACCTGACGGAAATATTGATTGGCGCTACGATCCGGTGACTGCGGCCGGCAGCGCCCCGGAATATATTTCCAGCGCTTCAACGCCTTGATTCGGCGTCTGTTTGAGCCGCGCATCGCAATGCGGCATCGCGCGGGAACATCGGGCCGGACAGCACGACTGACTTTTTCGGCCGGGAACCGCTTGCTAGCTTTAGCGTTAATGTGGGCAGCGTTGTGAACCGAGGGAGTTTCCCAATGGATTTCGCGAGTCCTCTGCTGAGCAAGCTGAGCATTGTGGCCGCGTACATCGCGTTCGCCTTCGTCGGCGCCATCATTCTCGGCGTGTTCTAGACCGTTCGACAGGCATTGAGTTCAGCGCCCGGCGGCGCCCCGCCGGGCGCTTTGTTTTTTTGCGATAGCTGAGAGGAGCGCGCACCGCGCGCGTCTCGAAGGGTCGATGGCCACCGGCCGGGCCGTGCATCCTTCGAGGCTCGCGAGGGCTCGCACCTCACGATGACGGTGATAGAGCGAGCTAGTCTGTCCTCAGAAATTCGAGCAGCTCGATCCGGTGAAGCCTGCGATCGTGAAATCGTGACAGACGAGGCCGGGATTGTCGGGATAGAAGTCGTCGCGACGGCGCGGCTCGTTGCCGGCGAGCAGCAGCGCGACCAGGCTCAAGCGTTTCATGTTTGCCTCCATCGCCTGCGAAGCGGCGTGACCCCTATCGGTCGCGCTCGACCGGACAAAAAGTTCGAAGGCATCCGGTTACAAATTGGACACGTGGATTCAGGAGCGCGGCTCGGGCGGACGCGCGCGCTCGGTGATCACCCGCTGCCGTGAGCGCGAAACGCGAACCCAGTCGGCGCCCGTGCAGTAGAAGCGGCCGAGCACACAGGCCTCGACCCGCAGCCTGTCCGCACCCTTCAATTCGATCGTGCCGTAATGGACGTTGCCGCCGTCCTGGCTGAAGACGCTGCCGCTCCAGCGCGTGTCCTGCTTCGGTTTCATGTTGATCAGCACCGCTTCACCGAGATCGCGCGTGGTCTTGTCGAGCGCATAGCCGCACAACGCGTTACCGCACAGACGAACGCGCACCAGGCTGTCGGATTCGGTCTGCCAGTCGCCGATCGGGCCGTCGTCCGGTTCGTCAGCGGTCTCGCGCGAGACATGCACCACCGCCGGCGGAATAGGATGCGCCGTCGCTGCGGGCAATGGAGGCGGCGCCGCGACCACCGGCGCTGGCTGTATCGTCATCACGCGCGGCGGCGGTGGCGCTGAGAGTTGTGGTGCGGCAGCCAATGGCGCTGCGGCCGGAACAGGCCTGTCCACGATGATCGGAGGCGACGCGGGAGATAGAGCCGGCGCAGGTGCGGGCGGTGTCCTTGCAGATGTCGCGGCAGGAATCGTCGCGGTCGTCGCGGACGCCGGCACCAGCTTCATCGCCCGGCCATTGTCGCCGCCGTCGTCGCGCCTCGACCTGTCAGACACCGAGACGCAGGACAGTGCGCGGCACCGCGTGGAATCGAGATGGACGCGGTGGCCGCCAATCGAAAACGAGATGCCCTCGCTGGCATGGGCGAACGGCGTGAACAGCACCAGCGCGATGAGCAGGCAGAAACGCTTCATCGAAGCCTCCAAGACATCCGATGACGGTAGGG
Organism: Bradyrhizobium acaciae; assembly: GCF_020889785.1. GTDB lineage: Bacteria > Pseudomonadota > Alphaproteobacteria > Rhizobiales > Xanthobacteraceae > Bradyrhizobium > Bradyrhizobium acaciae. The sequence continues at coordinate 414 of NZ_JACMYK010000077.1, read as the reverse complement.
ACGCCGTGCTCACGGCGCAGTGACCTCCGTCACCGTGGCGAGCCACCCGGCCACACCGTCGGCGTGATCCGCATCACGGATGCTCGCCCAGAGGCAGCGTAGCGTCCGCATGCAAACCCGCTCAATGCCAGGGAGACCCTAGATGAAGAAGCTCGTTGCGATCGCCGCGCTGCTGATGGCCACCACATCGGCGCATGCCGGCGGCGCCGGCATCACCTTCGAGATCGACGGCCAGCGCATCCATGTCGAGGCGCCGCGCAATTGCAGCGCGCTGTCGTGCATCCGCATCTCGGCGCCGGGCTACAACGGCACGGTCGGCGGCATCAGCAAGAATCTCGGCTCCAAATCCGACAATGATGACGATGTCGCCTCATCGGCCGCGCCGCCCCCTGCACCGTCGCCCGCTCCCGCGCC
>NZ_JACMYK010000076.1 GCF_020889785.1 Bradyrhizobium acaciae | reverse complement strand
CCGCCGCCGGCCGCGCCTTCGTGGACAAGGCGCGCGCGATCCTGCGCGATACCGACCTCGCGGTGGAAGCCGCGCGACGCGCGAGCCGCGGCCAGGAGGGCCAGCTCGCCATCGGCTTCACCTCTTCGGCCGCCTTCCATCCCTTCGTGACAGGCGTGATGCGCGAGATGCGCGAGCGGGCGCCTGCAATCACGCTGTCGTTGGAAGAGGCCTCGACCGGCGAACTGATCGAGGCCGTCGAGGCCGATCGGCTCGATGCCGCGTTCGTGCGTTCGCCGAGCGAGCGGCTGGAGAACCTCACGATCACGCATCTGCTTGACGAGGAGATGCTGGTGGCATTGCCCGACCATCATCCGCGTGCCCGCAAGGACCCGCGTCGCCGCATCTCCTTGGCCTCGCTCGCCGACGAGCCGCTGATCCTCTACCGCCGCCCGACCGGTCCGGGCCTCTACGACAGCATCATCGCCGCCTGTCGCGCCGCGGGCTTCAGTCCGAAAGTGGCGCAGGAGGCAACGCGGATGGTGTCGACCCTCAGCCTCGTCGCGGCGGGGCTCGGGATCTCGATCGTGCCGGAATCGATGGCGCGGCTGGAGACCGCAGGCGTCTCCTATCTCCGCCTCGACCGCGCCACAGGCCTCGTCGCACCGCTCGCGCTGGCCCGCAAGAAGGGCCCCGCCGGCGGCACGCTCGGCCGCCTGCTCGCAATCGTGACGCGACGGGTGAAGGATCGCGCGGCGGTTTGACGGAGCCTTGCGCGACGTAGGCGAACGTCGGCGCGGATCCCGGCGTTGCCGATTGGATGGCGCGGAATGTGGGAAGTTTGGCGAACGCGCGCATCCTGGCGCGGCTAGGTTGCCTGCATCGAACCCGGCCGCCGCGCGTCGATTGCGACAACTCCGTTGCGTCCGGCGGCGTCGGGTTCAATCACCACAGTGAAAGGCAGTTCCAATGGCACGTTTTCCTGTCCATACGCTCGACTCTGCCCCCGCAGCTTCGAAGTCCACCCTGCGCGAGGTGGAGGCGCGGTTCGGCATGATCCCCAACCTTGCGGCCGCGATGGCGACGTCGCCCGTGCTCGTGCAGAGCTTCCTCGGCATCTTCGACAAGGTGCACGGTGGCAGCTTCTCCGAGCCGCAGATCCAGACCGTGCTGCTCACCGACGCGGTGACCAATGGCTGCGCCTGGGCGGTCGCGCTTCATTCTGCGCTCGGCTTGCAGGCCGGCCTCGATCCGGCTGATGTCGACGCGATGCGCGCCGGTCGATCGCCTGCCAACAAGCAGCTCGGCGCGCTCTCGACATTGGCGCGGACGCTGATCGAGAAGCGCGGCCGGCTCGACGATCAGGAGATCGAGCGCTTTCTGGCGGAGGGGTTCAGCAAGGAACTGCTGCTTGAGGTGATCACCATCGTGGCGGCATCGACCATCACCAACTACACGGGCAGCGTGACCAATCCCCCGCTGGAGGCGGGATTGCAGGCGCATGCCTGGAATGGCTGAGGTGATCTCGCGTGAGCGTCGATTGCTGCACGCCGGCAGTGAGGCCGGCGCGCGGCGCGGGTCGCTGGTCCAGCCTCAGCCCGCAAATCTGGCGCGGTAGTCCTGCGGCGAGGTCGACAGCAGCCGCAGGAAGCTGCGGCGCATCGTCTCCTCGGAGCCGAAGCCGCAGCGTTGGGCGATGCGCTTGATCGGCAGGCGTGTCTCCGAGAGCAGATGCCGCGCGCCCTCGACCCTCAGCCGCTCGATCGCGCGTGCCGGCGTCAGCCCGGTTGCATCGGCATAGTGCCGGCTGAAGCTGCGCTCGCTCATGCCGGCCTGCTTGGCCAGCGTCGACAGCGAGAGGTCGTCGGCGAGATGGCCGCTGATCCAGTCGTGTAGCGCGCCGAACCTGTCGTCCGTCGTTTGCAGCGACAAGACTTCGCTGAACTGCGCCTGTCCGCCGGGTCGTTTGAGAAACACCACGAGATAGCGGGCGACAGCCAGCGCCGTTGCGCGGCCGAGATCTTCCTCCACCAGCGCCAACGCCAAATCGATGCCGGAGGTGACGCCGGCCGAGGTCCAGAACGATCCGTCGCGCACGAAGATCGGATCGGACTCGACGCGGACGTCGGGAAAGCGCTCGGCGAGCTCTTGCCAGAATCCCCAATGGGTCACGGCGCGCCGGCCGTCGAGAGCACCTGATGCGGCGAGCAGGAACGCGCCGGTGCAGACCGAGGCGGTGCGGCGTGCGTCTCCTGCGCGTTTGCGCACCCAGTCGACCAGCACAGCATCCGCCGTCGCGGCGTTGACGCCGTCGCCGCCCGGAATCACCAGCGTGTCGACCGCGCTGCCGATGGTTGGCAATGGATGCACCGCGAGCCCGATTCCCGCTGATGCCTGGACCGTAGGGCCATCCTTCGCGACGACGCGGACGTCATATGGCTCGGCGTTGCCTGCCTTGGCCGACAGCGCGTTGGCGGACGCGAACACCTGCAACGGCCCGGTGACGTCGAGCAACTGCACTGCCGGGTAAGCCAGCACTTCGATCACGCGACGGTCTTTTGGCGGAGAATGTGGGGGCTTTGGCGTCATCGCCGAAACGTGCCGCGCTAGATTCGCTTTGTCCATAGCGCAACGGAAGTTTGAGGGAAGTTCGATGATTACTCATGATGTACACTTGCGGATCGGATCACTGCTGTTCGAAGGCGTCGATCAAATCGACTTGACCGGGCCGTTCGAGGTGCTGTCGCGGATTCCGAATTCGACCTACCGCATCTACGGCAAGACGATGGAGCCGGTGCGCGACATCAAGGGATTGCGGCTGACGCCGGACGCCACGCTGGCCGAGGCGCCGCCGCTCGATGTGCTGCACGTACCCGGTGGCTTCGGTCAGCAGGCCCTGATGGAGGACACGGAAGTGCTCGGCTGGATCAGCCGGCAGGCGGCGGGGGCATCCCGCATCTTTTCGGTTTGCACGGGCGCGCTGATCTGCGGAGCGGCCGGCCTTCTCAAGGGGCGCAGGGCGACGACGCATTGGGCGTCGATTCATCTGCTGCCGTTCTTCGGCGCGATCCCCGTGAACGAACGCGTGGTGGTGGACGGAAGCTTTGTCTTTGCCGCCGGCGTCACGGCAGGCATCGATGGCGCATTGCGGCTCGCGGCCGAATTGCGCGGCGACGATGCCGCGCGTGCGATCCAGCTCTATATGGTGTATGCGCCGGAGCCGCCGTTCCAAAGCGGTACGCCGGAGACCGCGCCACCCGAGATCCTGCAGCAGTCGCGCCAGGCCGTGCACGCGATCACGGCGCAGCGGGAGGAGACCGCACGCCGCGTCGCTGCCAGGCTTGGAGTCGTCGTGCAGGCGGGCTGAGCGGGGACTAATTCCCCGGCTCGAAGCTGCAATCGGCGCCGCCGCCGGCCTTGTCCTTGATCGCTGCCGGATCGAGCGTGCAGGACAGTTTCGACAGCGCCTCGTAGTTGGTGCCGGCGGCGCCGTCGGGCGGCACGCCGGCAAGCGCCACGGTGGCGAAGATCGCGTTGGCCTCGCCGCCCTTCACGGTGCGGGTCCTGCTGCCGAAGCTCAGCTCGCAGGAGCGCGAGGTGATGGCGACATTGCTGGCGCGGCAGACCACCTTGTCGGCGGTGACAGTGATCTTGTTGGCGTAGGGGACATCGCTGTCGCCTGCGAAGAACGCGGCGACCGCCTTCTTCTCCCTGGCCGGCAGCGCCGAGTGGGGCGCCACGACGCCGGCGAGCGCCAGCGCGACCGAGCCGGAGGTGGTTGCCGGCGCGGCCCATGCGGCTGACGAGGCCAGCGACAATGAACATGCGAGGATCGTCAGTCGGCCCAGTCTCATTCCCATCTCCTGCCCATCTCCTGAAACGCTCTTTTCGCGACGCGGAATCGCTAGCACGTCTGGTGGCCTCAATGGGTGACGCCATTCATATGCCGTCCTGCAACTTCGCGTGAGGCCGGATGCGCGCACAGGGCAGGGCGGCCCCGCGTGGACCCGCTTGCACGATCGCGCCATCGGCGGCACAGTCCGATCTGCGGCAGCGATGCCGCCAATAATGACGATAAGAACATCGATTCGAGGAACGCCATGGCGGTCACGCGCATCGACTGCGACATCCATCCCGCGGTGGGGGGAACGCGCACCACGTTGCTGCCTTATCTGAGCGATCATTGGAAGGAACAGGTCGTCAGCCGCGCCATCGACGGGCTCGACCTCAATTCATATCCGCCGTCGATGCCGCTGTCCGGCCGTGCCGACTGGCGGCCGGCCGACGGCCGCAAGCCGGGCAGCGATCTCGCCATGGTGCAGCGCGGCGCGTTCGACCAGCTCGGCGCCAGCCACGCCATCTGCAATGTCGTCTACGGCGCGCAGGCGGTGTTCGATCCCTACATGGCGGCGGACTTCTGCAAGGCGATCAACGACTGGATCGCGGCTGAGTGGCTCGCCAGGGACACGCGGCTGCGCGCCTCGATCGTGGTGCCGATCCAGGCGCCAGATCTCGCAGTCGAGGAGATCGAGCGCCGCGCCGGCGACAACCGCTTCGTGTCGATACTGGTGCCGTCGCAAAACGAGATGCTGCTCGGGCGACGGCACTATTGGCCGATCTATCAGGCCGCCGAAAAATACAGACTGCCGATCGCGATCCACGCCGGCAGCGCCTATCGCGGCGCGCCGAGCTCGATCGGTTGGCCGTCCTATCGCTACGAATATTATCTCGCCGAAGCGCAGGCGTTCCAGGCGCAGACGCTGAGCCTGATCTATGAGGGCGTGTTCGGGAAGTATCCGGGATTGACGGTCGTGCTGATGGAATCGGGCGTCAGCTGGCTGCCCGCCTTCATGTGGCGCGCCAACAAGACCTGGCGCGGCGTGCGCGTCGAGGTCCCGTGGGTGGAGCGCGAGCCGGCCGCGATCATCCGCGACCATTTCCGCGTCACCATGCAGCCGTTCGATGCGCCGATGGATGCAACAAGCGTGGCCGACATCATCGACCAGATCGGTTCCGACAAGATGTTCCTGTTCGCCTCCGACTATCCGCACTGGCAGTTCGACGGCGACGATCCGGTCCCGCCGCATCTGCCTGCAGGCCTCGTCAAGCAGATGTGTGAGGACAATCCGTTGGAAACGTTCCCGCGCCTGAAGCTGAGTTCGTGAGCATGACGAAATATAGCGCTACATCGCCGGTGCCACACCTCTCCCCGCCGGGGAGAGGTCGACGCGCAGCGTCGGGTGAGGGGGCTCAGATATCGCGAGGGACCGCAATGCCCTCACCCGGATTGCATCTGGCGATGCAATCCGACCTCTCCCCAACGGGGAGAGGTGTAGACTTCCCGCGACATCATTTCAAAGACTGGAGGATCGCATGAGTGACGTCATCGACCGCCCGATGCTTGACCAGGAGAAAACCGCGGCGACGCGGCTGAAGATCATCGATTGCGACATCCATCCGAGCATTCACTCGCACAGCGACCTCAATGAGTTCCTGCCGAAGCGCTGGCAGCAGCACCTGAAGGAATATGGCAGCCACCTGCGCACGCCCTATATCGGCACCACGCCGTATCCGCGCTCCTCGCCGCTGATCGCGCGCCGCGATGCCTGGCCGCCGACCGGCGGCGTGCCGGGCTCCGATCTCGATTTCATGCGCAAGCAGCACCTCGATCCGTTCGACGTCGAGTTCGGCATCCTGCAGGTGCTCGACCTCTTCATCTTCTCGCAGCAGAATCTGGAATTCGGCGCCGCGATCCAGCGCGCCATCAACGACTGGCAGCTCGCGTTCTGGGCGCATCGGGATCCGCGCCTGAAGGCCTCGATCCTGGTCGGGCAGGACGGCTCCGACCTCGGCCTCGCCGAGATCGAGCGCTGCGCCAAGACGGGTGAATACATCCAGATCAACGTCTCGCCGCGTGCCAACGAGCCGCTCGGCCGCCGCCGCTACTGGCCGATCTACGAGCGCGCGCAAGAACTCGATCTGCCGCTCGGCATCCATGTCGGCGGCTATGGCGGGCACGCGCCGACCGGCGGCGGCTGGCCGTCCTATTATTGCGAGGAGCACCAGTCGAACGCGCACACGGTGGCCTCGAACCTCACGAGCCTGGTGCTGGAAGGCGTTCCCGAGCGCTTCCCGAAACTGAAGATCGTGTTCATCGAGGGCGGCTTCGGCTGGATCCCCGCGACGATGTGGCGGATGGATCAGCATTTCGAGCGCTTCCGCAGCGAGGTGCCGCATCTGAAGCGCAGGCCGAGCGAATACGTGAAGGAGCATTTCTGGTTCACGACCCAGCCGATCGACGAGCCCGATGAGGCGAAGCACCTGCGCCAGCTGATCGAATGGGTCGGCATCGACCGGCTGCTGTTCTCGTCGGACTATCCGCACTGGGACTATGACGACGCGCGCTACGCCTTCAAGACGCCGCTGACGGAGGCCGAGCGGCGCAAGATCTTCAACAGCAACGCCCGCGCGGTTTACAAGTTCTAGGAGCACAGATGAATTTGCCTCGCACTCCGCTCCACCTCGCCCCGCGTACGGGGAGAGGTCGGAACGCATCGCTAGATGCGTTCCGGGTGAGGGGGAGCCTCCGCAAACTCAGCTATCGCCGGTTACGCGGAGACAGCCCCTCACCCCAACCCTCTAAGAGCAAGCTTCGCTTGTCTCGACTCCGTAAGAACGGGGCGAGAGAGCGCAGTGCCGTCGCCGCTGCTATTCGACCTAATCTCATCTCGCACTAGGATTCCGATGACCCGTCACATCGTCGCGCGCACCAGCGAGATTCCAGCCGGCGGCAACAAGGTGTTCGGCCTCGATGGCCGCGACATCGTCGTGTTCCACGTCAATGGCGAGTTCTTTGCGCTGCTCAATCGCTGCCCGCATGAGGGCGCGCCGCTGGAGAAGGCGGCCTGCGTCGCGCGCCTGACCTCGCCGGCGCCCGGCATCTACCAGCGCGACCGCGTCGGCGAGATGCTGCGCTGTCCGTGGCATGGCTGGGAATTCGACATCCGCAACGGTCAGTCCTGGTTCGACCCCAACCGGTTCAGGATCCGCTCCTATCCGGTCGCGGTCGAAAGTGGTGCGGAATTGCAGAAGGGGCCGTATGTCGCCGAGACCTTTCCGGTGCACATCGAGGACAATTACGTGATCGTCGAGGTGTAAGCGGCACTTCGGCTTTATTGCAAAATAAGCAACAATGAAGTTACAGCAACGGCGATTATAATAACAGATGCAATGCGCCATCTTGAGTTCGCGGTCGGGATAACCCCCTCCACGACATCAGGAACGGCACCATGAAGCTCTATCACTTTGCACTTTCCGGACACGCGCATCGCGCGCGACTGTTCATTTCGCTGCTGGGAATCCCGCACGAGCTGGTCGATGTCGACCTCAGATCCGCCGCGCAGAAGACGCCGGAATTCCTCGCGCTCAACCCGTTCGGCCAGGTGCCGGTGCTCGACGATGACGGCACCATCATTGCCGATTCCAACGCGATCCTGGTCTATCTCGCGACCAAGCTCGGCCGCACCGACTGGCTGCCGCAGGATGCAAAGGGCGCTGCGGCCGTGCAGCGCTGGCTGTCGGTTGCCGCCGGTGATCTCGCGTTCGGACCCGCCGCGGCGCGGCTCGTCACCGTGTTCGGCGCGAAGTTCAATCCGGAAGACGTGATCGCCCGCGCGCATGTGCTGCTGAAACGGCTCGAAGCCCATCTCGCCGGTCGCGATTGGCTGGTCGGCACGCAGCCGACGATCGCCGATGTGGCGCTCTACAGCTATCTCTCGAGCGCGCCTGAAGGCAACGTCGATCTGTCCGGCTATGTCAGCGTCAACGCGTTGCTGCGCCGGATCGAGGCGCTGCCGGGCTTCGTGCCCTTTGCCAAGACCCCGGTCGGTCTGGCTGCAGCTGCGTGAGATGCTGATCGGGCGTGCCTTCGGGCGCGCCCGTCCAATCCCGTGAAGGGAGGGCGATGAGATGAGCGACAGGCGAACCAAGAACAAGCTCGCGGCCTGGCATGCCGGCGAAAAGGCGATCCAGCAGAAGGTCGGCGTTGCCGAGAAGATGGAGGCGGTCGGCCAGCGCGCAGTGCGCGACTTCATGCCCGACCAGCATCGCGACTTCTTTGCGCAGATTCCCTTTATCGTGGTCGGCAGCGTGGACCGACGCGGCGATGCATGGGCCTCGCTGCTGGCCGGCCGGCCCGGCTTCATCGCATCGCCGACACCGCGCAGCCTCGAGATCGATGCGCGGGCCGATGCCAGCGATCCCGTTGGTGAAGGTATGCGCGAAGACGACGCGATCGCACTGTTGGGAATTGAACTGCACACAAGGCGCCGCAACCGTGCCAACGGGCTGCTGCGTGCATCGTCGGGCAAGGCGCTCAGCTTCGAGCTCGATCAGAGCTTCGGCAATTGCCCGCAATACATCCAGCTGCGCGATTTCGCCTTGGTGCGCGAGCCGGAGGAGCGGTTCACGGGAGCGATCGAGGAGAGCGCGACGCTCGATCAGGCCGCGCGCGACACGATCGCGGCGGCGGATACGTTCTTCGTGGCGTCCTACACCGAGCGCGAGGACCGCCGCCAGGTCGACGTCTCGCATCGCGGCGGCAGAGCCGGCTTCGTCCGCGTTGCCGATGACGGTACGCTGACTGTCCCGGATTTCGCCGGCAATCTGTTCTTCAACACGCTCGGCAACATCCTGGTCAACGGCAAGGCCGGGCTCGTGTTCGTCGATTTCGAGAGCGGCGACATGCTGCAACTGACCGGCGATGCCGAGGTGATCCTGGACTCGCCGGAGATCGCCGCGTTCCAGGGCGCCGAACGGCTCTGGAGTTTTCGTGCGCGCCGTGTGGTGCGCCGGCGCGGCGCGCTGCCGCTGCGCTGGGCGTTCCGAGCCGACGGCTGGTCGCCCAATGCACTGATGACCGGTGATTGGGCGCAGGCCGCCGAACGCATCCGCGCGGCCGAGCTTGCGAGGCAGTGGCGTCCGTTCAAGGTCACCAAAATCGTGGACGAGAGCCGGTCGATCCGGTCGTTTCATCTGCAGCCGAACGACGGAGCCGGACGGCTTCCGCACCGGGCGGGACAGCATCTGCCGATCCGCTTGTCGATCCCGGGTGCGGACAAGCCTGTCATCCGCACCTATACGCTGTCGGTCGCGCCGTCGGACGGCATGTACCGCATCAGCGTCAAGCGCGACGGCGCGGTGTCGCAGCGTCTGCATGACAATATCCGTGTCGGCGACATCGTCGAGGCGCGTGCGCCGGGCGGCGGCTTCACGATCGATGCCCGCGAGAAGCGGCCCGCCGTGCTGCTCGCCGGCGGCGTCGGCATCACGCCGATGCTCGCGATGCTGCGTCACGTGGTCTATGAAGGGCTGCGCACCCGCGGCATCCGGCCGACCTTCCTGTTCCAGGCCGCGCATGCCAAGGCGGACCGCGCCTTCGATGACGAATTGCAGCAACTCGCCGATGCGGCCGGTGGCGCGGTGCAGATCAGGCGCGTGCTCGGTGACGTCGACGGCGCGGAGCAAGGTACGGACTACGACGCCGCGGGCCGCATCGACATGGCGCTGCTGTCGCGCGTCCTGCCGTTCAACGATTACGACTTCTATCTGTGCGGGCCGCCGCAATTCACTCAATCGCTCTATGATGCGCTGCGCGGCTACAACATCGCCGACGGCAGGATTCACGCCGAAGCATTCGGCCCTTCCTCGCTGGTGCGGCAGCCCGACGGCGCCACCACGGCGCTGCCGCGCCGGCCGCCCGCGACCACGCCGGTCCGGGTCGCCTTCACCGCATCGATGAAGGAAGCGCGCTGGACGCCGGAATCCGGAACGCTGCTGGAGTTCGCGGAAGCCCGTGGCCTCAGCCCCGCCTTCAGTTGCCGGGAAGGCAATTGCGGAAGCTGCCGAACCAGATTGCAGGCCGGCGCGGTGACCTATCTGAAGGCGCCGACCGCCGAGGTGGCCGATGACGAGGTGCTGATCTGCTGCGCCGTGCCGGCGAAGCCGGAGGGCGATGGCGAGAATCGGGTCCAGCTGGATCTTTGATCAGCCGAGGCTATCGACCACTCAAACCCGCGCAGCGTTACGCGGCTGGTCAGCCCATGCTGCCCGGCATGAAGCAGCGCGGCCGCGGGTGACCGTTCAGGTAATACGGCCAGACCATGGTGTGGCCGGCACGATTTGGTCCAGTGACGACGGCCTTATCGGGAACCTCGATCCACTCACCTTCCAGGCGCACACGGTAGTGGCCGTCCTTGGTGTCCCAATCGGCGTCGTCGACGCGCGTCGCGTCAGTACCGTCGCAGCAGGGCCCTTTTCCGCTGTGCAGGCTCTCATACCAGCCGTTCAAGTCGGGATGGTCGTGATCATGGGCCCCGGCCGGGCCGATTACCGGCATCGACAGCAGGGCGGTGAGTACAGTGAGCGTCGCACGCCAAAACGATGTGTTCATCTGGTTCCCAATCCGGGCGCCCATGTCAGGCCAATCCGGAAGTGGTCACCGAGTTCCTTTACATCAATAGCATGATGAAAATCATATAATCAAATTCATGAGAGGACGCGAAGCCCGGTCGGAAGGCCAAACTCAGGCCAGCAGGCCCATGACCTGGTCGATCACGGCCTTCACCTGCTTCGAATCCGGCCTCTGGTGCGCAAGCGCCAGCAGCCCCGCATGCACCACCATGATCGTGTGTGCGGTGACGTCCGGATCAAAACCCTTCCTGAATTCGGCGCGACTGCCGCGCAGCCGCGCGCGCAGCAGGTCTTCGAGCCGCCGGTTGTAGCGCTCGATGCTGTTGCGGACCTCGGCCTGGTCGAGCGAGCCGTCGGTCGCGGAATTGATCGAGAGGCAGCCGTGCTGTCCCTTCTCGCCCGAGCAATACGGGATGAAGCCGGTGAGCCACTGCCTGATCGCTTCGCGCGCCGGCGCCGGCTGCGCCAGGGTTCGCTCGGCCCAGCCCAGAATGCCGTCGTGATAGCGGTCAAGCACTTTCAGAAACAGCGCGTTCTTGTCGCCGAAAGCCGCGTACAGGCTGGGCTTCGCAATGCCGCTCGCCGCCGTGATCTCGTCGAGCGAGGTCGCCTGAAAACCCTTCCGCCAGAACACCTGACGGGCGATTTCCAGAACGTCGTCCGGATCGAAGCTGCGCGGCCTTGCCATGACGGTGTTTTATGTACTCTGGCGTCGGATGTGAAGCTCTCACCTTGCTGTGAAGCCATTTCGGGCCATTGACGCGAGCCCTATTCTGTACTTAGAAGTAGATAATGAGATCGGGAGATGATGCCATGAAAGCAGTGCAGGTTGTCGCATTCGGACGTCCGGCGGATGTGGTGAAGCTGAACGAGGTGGCGGACACGGGCAGCCCCGGGCCCAACGAGGTGGTGGTCGCGGTCGAGGCCGCACCGATCAACAACTCGGACTTCATGATCATGGCCGGACGCTACGGCTATCTGCCGACGCCGCCGGCGACGCTCGGAATCGAGGGCGTCGGACGGGTGATCGCCGCGGGATCGCAGGTGACGAATCTGAAGGTGGGTGACCGCACCTTGATTCCGTTCACGGTCCCGACCTGGACCGAGCGCGTCAGGTTCACCGCATCATGGCAGCGGCCGCTGCCCGAAGCTGCCGATATCCAGCAATTGTCCATGATCGGGGTCAATCCGGCGACCGCCTATTTGTTGCTGACCGATTTCTTCAAAATCCCGCGCGGGGGCTGGGTGATCCAGAACGGCGCCAATTCCGCGACCGCGCGGGCGGTGATCGCCGTTGCCAAGTCGCTGGGGTTGAAGACGGTCAACGTGGTCCGGCGCGAGGATGTCGTTGACGAGGTCAAGTCGGCCGGCGGCGATGTCGTTTTGGTGGATGGGCCCGATCTCGCCAAGCGCGTCATCAAGGAGACCGGCGGATCGCCGATCCTGTTGGCGCTGGACGTTGTCGGCGGCGCCTCGACGCTGAACTTGATGAACTGCCTGGCGCCCAAAGCCGTGCTCGTCATCTACAGCGCGATGAGCGGACAGCCGTTCTCCGGCTCGGCCTTGAGCGTGATCTTCAACGAGGTGTCGGTGCGCGGCTTCTGGCTCGGCCATTGGGGCAAGACCGCGACCGATCGAACGTTGGCGGCAATGTACGACCATCTCGTGCCGATGGTTGCCGCCGGCGCAATCAGCGCGCCGGTCGTCGGGAGCTACCGCCTGGAAGATTTTTCGCAGGCGATTGCGCAGGCCGCGGCGTTCAAGGGCAAAGTCATCTTCACGCCGAACAACTGATCAGGAACCAGCGTGCGCCTTGCCGAGGCGCGCGCCGGTTCTGTGTCCCGGGCCAGAGGTGCGTGTTGCTCAAGCGTGCTCCCCGGCCCGCTGCGGCAGGATGAAGACCAGGGCGGCGATCGCAACGGCAAGCGCGACAGATGCCGTGTAGCGGCTGAGGGCAAGGCCGCCGTGATCGAGCGGCTTGTCGAGGAAATCGCCGACGGTGGCGCCGAGCGGCCTGGTGAGGACGAAGGCAATCCAGAACAGCACCGTGTGCGACACCCGGGTCCAGAGATAGGCGGCGGCGACGATGGCGATGCCGGCGGCGAACACGATGGCGCCGCCGCCATAGCCGAGGCCGGTGGAGTCGGCCATCCAGTCGCCGAGCGCGGTGCCGAGCGTCTGAGAAAACAGGATCGTGACCCAGTAAAAGGTCTCAGCCGTCTTGTTGTCGATCGATGCGATCGAGACCGTTCCCATGGTGCGATGCCATGCGGCGAGCGACACAACCAGCAGTCCGGCGAGCAGTGACGAGCCGCCGAGATATCCGATTCCCAGCGAGCGGTCGACGAAATCGGCAAAGGTCGTGCCGACGGTCGTCGTCGCGATGATCACCGTCCAGTACAGCAAGGGATGAAAGCGCTTCGCCGCCATTTGCGCCGCAACGGCAATTGCGAAGATGATCGCGAAGATCGCGGTGCCGACGAGATAGCCGAGATCCATCGACATCGTGACGGCGTCGCCGCCGGTCTCGCCGAGCGTCGTGGCGAGAATCTTGATGACCCAGAAGCCGAGCGTGACGGCAGGAACCTTTCCCGTGCGGTCGTCGGTCGCGGTATTGTGCAGCATTTGCATGAGGGCGTCACTCCAGAAGACGTCGCTGGCGGACGATACCGCCGCCGGGTGGTCGAATGATGGACGGGGAGATCAGGCCTGCATCTGGTCCATGATCGTCAGCAACTCGGCGAGTGCCTGCTTGCATTTGGCGGCATCCGGATTGGTCTCGGGCACCGCCTCAAGCGCGCGATCGATCGCCTTGTCGACCGTTTGCCAGTCTGCGCGGTGGTCGGCAGCGCGTTTCCGCCCTATCACCATCACGAGTTTCCGAACTCGCGCATCCCGATGCATCGGGCCGACACCGGCGCGTTCCTGATTGCCGATGCGCTCGGCGCAGCCGGCCTCACCATCGTGGAAGATGTCGACGGCGTCTACACCGATGATCCCAATGGTCCGGAGGGCAAGAAGGCGCAGCTGCTGCGCGAGACGAGCTTCGCCGAGCTCGCCGAGCTGAAGGGCACGCTGCCGTTCGATCCCGCCCTGCTCGAGGTGATGGCCAATGCGCGGCACATCGAGCGCGTGCAGGTCGTGAACGGTCTCGTTCCCGGCCGGCTCGCCGCGGCGCTGCGCGGCCAGCATGTCCGGTCGATCATCCGCACCGGCGCACGGCCGGCCTGATTTGAGCGGCGGACTCCGCTTCACCTCGCCCCGCGTGCGGGGAGAGGTCGAAATTCAAGCGCAGCTTGAATTCCGGGTGAGGGGGATTCTCCGCAAACGCAGCTGTCACCGAATGCGCGGAGACGGCCCCCTCACCCCAACCCTCTCCCCGTAATAACGGGGAGAGGGAGCTTAACGCTGGCGCGCGGCGACTACTTGATCGTCGCGTGCACCGTGATGACCGAGGTGCCGGACGCCTTCGGCCCTTTCCCCGTCGCCTTGATGGCAAACGTGTCGCTGCCCTTGTACTTGGCCTTGGCCCTGTACTCGAAGGTCGTCGCGTCGATCTTCTTCAGCTTGCCATAGGACGGCTTCTGCGAGATCGACGAGTCCGTCACCGTGCCGCGGATCCCGACCGGGATCTGGCAGCTCGCGCCTGAGGCGACGTCGATATCGCCGGTCGAATTCTCGCCCCAATCCGCCAATGTCACCGACATCGAGCATTCCGGCACGGCCTGCGCCGACAACGCCGGCGTGACACCTGATACTGCAAGGATGAGCGCCAGGGCGGCGACGCTCGACAACCGCGTCGTGACGATACTCGTTTTCATGCAAGGCCCACTGCTGAGGGTTTTCGGCGCAGGAATCCTGCAACGCGGGAGCAGGGGTGGCAAGGGCTTCGCCTCACCTGTGTGACGCGCGTTGAAATAACCTCAGCGTCTTGTTGCGCGGTTGCAGCGTCACCATCATCACGCGCACCGCGATCCGATCGGGACACAAATCGTTCGCGTGACAAGAGAGGGTTCCAATGGCTGAAAGCAATGACGGTCGAAACGCGCCGCAAGCGGGCTTTGCCGGCGTCTCGCGCAAGACCCTCGAGCGTCTCGCGCTGCCCGGCGATCATCGCGAGCTCGTCGTTGCCGAGGTGACTTATCCGCCCGGCGGCGTCGCACCGCAGCACCGCCATCCGGTCGGCGGTGTGATCTTCATTGTCGAAGGTGTTGCCGAGTCTGCTTACGGCGACGAGGCTCCGCGGCAATACCGGGCAGGCGAGACCTTGCAGGATCGCCCTGACATTCCGCACACGCTGTTTCGCAACTGCGACCTGGACCGGCCGCTGCGCTTCCTGACGATCTACGCGCTTGAACCCGGGCGCGCCTACACGATGGAGCCGTAAGGCTCGGGAACAATCTGAAGTAAAATACTACCACTTATTCGCTTGAGGTTTTGCGTTTGCGCCGGCCAGTGCAGGCGGAACGGCCAGGAGCAGGCAAACCGATTCCACCAGGAGCTCATGTGCACGGTCGACGATGTCGTCCAGCGAACTCGTCTTCGCGAACATGGCCTGGGCTTCCGCCAGCAACCGCTCACGCGTCGGGATGCTAGGCAGATGCAGGTCGGCACGATGCTGTAACAGGACAAGCGCTTCCCGCACCGACAGACCGGTTTCGTGCACCGATGATTTGACGGCCTGCGCGATATATTCGGGATTGAAGCGAGCCGCGAGCTGCTCGGCCGTTCGCTTGATTACACGCGATCCCAGGCGCTGCTCGTTGCGGAGGACCTGCGCGGGCGGCGCCTTCATATCCCAGACAAGGCCAAGCCAGGACAACGCCACCAGGACATAATAGGTCGCATCGATCTCCCACCACCGGAAGCCTTGCCGCGCGCTGCTTTGGTAGGCGTGATGATTGTTGTGCCAACCCTCACCCATCGTAAACAGGGCCAGCAGCCAATTGTTGCGGGAGTCATCGCCCGTGACGTAGCGCTTGCGTCCGTGAACATGCGCAAGCGAGTTGATGCAAAACGTTGCATGATACAGCAGCACGGTGCTCCAGAAGAAACCGACCACCAGCCCCGGCCATCCGGCAATGAGGAAGCACAGTGCTGCGACCACGATCGCCGGCAACACCTCGAATCTGTGCAGCCACATCAACTCCGGATACGCGGCAAAGTCGGAAACTTTCGTCAGATCCGTTGCATCGTGCTGTCGATAGAAGATCCAGCCGAGATGACTGTACACGAAGCCCTTATGCCCCGGCGAATGCACGTCGTGCTTGGTATCCGAATGAAGATGGTGGTGCCGATGTTTCGCAGCCCACCAGAGCACGCTCTTCTGGGCGCTGCTCTGGGCCAGGAATGCAAGGATGAACTGAAACGTCCGGCTCGTCGAGTAAGCCCGATGCGAGAAGTACCGATGATAGCCGGCGGTGACCGCAAACATGCGCAGCCAGTATAGAGCGACGCAGATTGCAATTGCTTGCCATGAGACGCCTGTCCAGATCGCCGCCAGACACCCTGCATGGACCAGCAGGAACGGGAGAACCTGCGGGTACATGATGTCGTCGTGCTGGTGATATGGATCGATATTGGTGGACACGCTCGCGACCTCAGTTGCTTCGATGCGCGGGCTGCCCCGCCGGCAGACGGCTCAGATCCTGGTCCTGACGGGCATTGCGCGCGGTGTGATATGTAGAACCCTGCGGCCGGGAGGCCAGTCGCGGGGTCGCGAAACCAGAGGCTCTGCTAGTACATCGGTCATCAAACCAGCATGGCGCCGATTGCCGCAGCTTACGCGGCGCGCAAACTAGCAGATTTGCCGATCCGGCGCTCTGCAACGATTTCAAAAGTAACCTTCGGTATCCGTCGTTGAGGGAGGCCATCGTGCGGTTGCGGGCATCTGCGCTAGTCCTTCTTCGCCGTCAGCCCGTCGACCATCGCGCGCGTCAATGTCGAGATCTCGCTACGCAGCGCGCCGATCGGCACCGCGATCAGCTTGTGCTCCAGCCCGAGCGCCACCATGCCGTGCACGGCGGAGAACAGGCTGCGCGCGGTGACGCCAAGCTGCGCCGGTGAACGCTGCGGAAACAACGCGGCGAGCGGTTTGTAGATGTGGCGGAACAACTCCATCTGCTCGGTGATGGCCCATTCCGGCACCGGCTTGCCGGGCTGCATGCGATGCTCGAACAGCGCACGCCACAGTTCGAGATTGTCGGCGGCGAAGTCGCAATAGGCGACCGCGATCCGCACCAGCATCTCGCGCGGCGCCGCCGCGGCGCCGATCTCGGCCAGCGACAGCGAGGCATCCAGCCGGGCCAGCGTGCGCGAGCCGACCCGCAGGATCAGCTCGTCGACATCGTCGACCAGATTGTAGACGCCGCCATTGGCGACCCCGATTTCCTGGGCCAGCTCGCGGGTTTTCAGGCCGCCGAGACCCTTTGCCGCAATCGCCCGTTCCGCCGCCTCGATCAGCGCTTCGCGCAGTTTTGCACGTCGTTCCAATGCTTTGGACATGTTTCACCGGTCATTAACCGCACCCTTGAGCGCCGCTCAAATAATACTTGAGCGACGCTCATTATGTGGTACAAGAGATCCATGAGCGATGCTCATAGCAGGGAGCGATCAAATGTTCAAAACTGTTTTGACGATTTTCCGCGGCAGCGTGGCGGCAGCGGAGGAGGAACTGCAAGACCGGACGGCGCTGGTCGTCCTCGACCAGCAGATGCGCGATGCGGCCGCCGCCGTCGACCGCTCGAAGCGGACCCTCGCGCTCGCCATCGCCGGCGACGCACAGGAGGGCCGGCGGCTCGAGGCCACCAACGCCCGGATCGCCGATCTCGAGGTGCGCGCGTCCGCGGCACTCGAGGGCGGCCGCGAAGACCTCGCCCGCGAAGCCGCGCAGGCGATCGCCAATCTCGAAGCCGAACGCGATGCCGCGATGACCGCGCGCACGCTGTTCGCCACCGAGATCACCCGGCTGAAGCGCCACGTCGCCAATGCCGAGGCGCGCATTGCCGAGCTCGATCGCGGCCGCAGGCTGGCCCGTGCCTCGGAGGCGGTGCGTTCGCTGCGCCGGAGTGGCATCGAGGCGGCGCGCCCTTACGAGTCGACGCTGCCGGAAGCGGAAGCGACGCTGAAGCGGCTGCGCGAGCGGCAGATGGAGATTCAGGCGGCGGATGACGCGCTGTTCGAGATCGACACCGCCTCGGGCCCGCTCGCCACCGCCGAGAAACTTGCGGAACAGGGTTTTGGTCCGCGCATGAAATCGACCGCCGACGACGTGCTGGCGCGGCTGAAAGCCAAGCGCCCGAACGCAGCCTGACAGCTCGAGCCACAAACAAGCAACTTCAAACCACACATCATCAAGGAGACGATCATGAACCAGACCATCCAACCCCACAGCAGCGCATGGGTCACCTTCACCTACGTGTCCTTTGCAGCCTCCGCCTTCCTCGTCGCCGTCGGCATTTTCTTCCTGCCGGTCAGCCTCTGGATGCAGGGCTATCTCGCGATGGGCATCGTGATGCTGATCCAGACCTGCATTACGCTGACCAAGACGGTGCGCGACAATTACGAGAGCAGCAAGTTCGTCAACCGCATCGAGGACGCCAAGGCCGAGCGCCTGCTGATGGAAGTCTCCAAGTCGGGTTGAGATGGCGGCAGGCGCCGGAGCCTGGACGAGGCCGCGGGTGTCGTGCACCCGCCGCTTTGTGCTGTGCCACACATGCAGTGTCGTCCCGGCGAAAGCCGGGACCCATAACCACAAATGTTGATTGTTGCGCACCGCTGGAACGACGAGTCCCGTCCACGACACCCGCCGCGGAGTATGGATCCCGGCTTTCGCCGGGACGACCCTGGGGAAGCAGTCTTCGCTCCTCGCAACGGTGGCGATCGGCTCGCGAACCGTCAGAAGCAAACTCGCTTGGTTTCCGGAAGGCCTTGTTTACCCTGCGGCGAACAGCGTCAGGTTGCGCTCATGGCTCCTTAACAGGGGTGAGTGCAGAGATCGCGCCCGAGGGACAGAGAAATGGCGTCCACCGACAATCCCACGCCCGCTTCGCGCGGCAGCTCGGGCCTGGCGAAGGCGCGCGCGGCCTTTGACGGCCTGCGCAGCCATGCCGGCTTCTGGCTGAAGGCGCTGTCGCAGCCGACCATCGACCTCACCTTGCGCACCCAGGCCGGCCAGCGCACCCGGATCGTCGAATCGCCGGGCCTGTCGCTGCCGAAGGACGAGCTCGACGCGCTGGTCGCGCAGCTCCGCATCGTCGCCGCGAAGACGCTGCCCGAGGAGAGCCTGACCTACGGCATCTTCTCCGGCGAGCCGGAGCGGCTGTCGCGCGCCGTCGTCACCTTGATCTCGGAGGAAGACACCGGGCGGCCGATCGCCTTCAACGCGCTGTCGGTGATGGACGTGCCGCTCGACGGCGAGCCGGCTGAGGTCACCCATCTCGGCCTCGTCATGGTCGATCCCGATGTGCGCGGGCAGGGGCTGTCCTGGGTGCTCTATGGCCTGACCGCGCTGGTGCTGTTCGCGCGCGACGGCCTGCGGCCGAAATGGATCTCCAACGTCACCCAGGTGCCGGCCGTTGTCGGCATGGTCAGCGACACCTTCTCGGACGTGTTCCCGTCGCCATTGCCGGGCGCGCGGCAGAGTTTTGCGCATCTGCAGCTCGCGCGTGGCATCATGGCGCGGCATCGCGCGGTGTTCGGCGTCGGCGAGGAAGCCGGCTTCGACGAGGCGCGCTCGGTCATCACCAACGCCTATACCGGCGGCTCGGACGCATTGAAGAAGACCTTCGAGATCGCGCCGAAGCACCGCAACGCGGTCTACAACGAATTCTGCGAGCGCGAGCTGGATTACGGCCGCGGCGACGACGTGCTGCAGCTCGGCCGGGTCGATCTGGCCGGCGCGCGCCGCTACGTCATGAGCGAGGTGCCCTCGGGCTCGCTGCCGGCAT
Organism: Bradyrhizobium acaciae; assembly: GCF_020889785.1. Taxonomy (GTDB): domain Bacteria; phylum Pseudomonadota; class Alphaproteobacteria; order Rhizobiales; family Xanthobacteraceae; genus Bradyrhizobium; species Bradyrhizobium acaciae. Next base: position 15,580 of record NZ_JACMYK010000076.1, on the reverse strand, counting down.
TGCTCGCGGCATCCGCGATGCTGGCGCTGCAGCGGCTGGTGCTGCCGGTGGTCTACTGGCTGGACGACAGCCGCGCCTTCGGCACCTTGCGGCCGCGCCGGCAGGAGAACGGGGCCGCGCGATGAATTTCGATTATTACTCCTTCACCGGCCGCAACATCGGCTTCATCGACGAGCACGAGCAGCAGCTGTTGCGCCAGGCGCGGGTGTTCGTCTGCGGCGTCGGCGGCATGGGCGGTGCGGCCTTCATGGCGCTGGCGCGCGCCGGTGTCGGCAAGTTCGTGATTGCCGATATCGATCGCTTCGAGGTCTCCAACCTCAACCGTCAGGTGTTCGCCTTTGCCGACGAGGTCGGCCGCGAGAAGGCGGCGGTCGCCGCCGAAGCCGCCAAACGTATCAATCCGACCATCGAGATCGAGGTGCTCGGCGAGAACTGGACCAGCGAGCTCGCCGGAATTGCCGCGCGCTGCCCTGTGATCGTCAACGGCATGGACGATATCGCCGCCGGCGTGCATTTGTACCGGACTGCCAAGCGCGCGGATTCAACCGTGATCGACGCCTATATGTCGCCGTTGCCGTCGGTGATCGTGGTCCGCCCGAACGATCCCAGGCCCGAGCAGCGCCTCGGCTTCCCCACGCTCGGCAAGGATTGGACTGCCATCACCGACGACGACCGCCGCGCCGCGATGCGTGCAGAGATCGAGCACGTGATGCTGCATTCCTCCTCGCGCAACTATGTCGACCTCACGATCGCCGGCGAAGTCGCGGCCGGTCGCCGCAGCCGGATGTCGTTTGCGCCGATGGTGATCTCGACCGGCATGCTGATGGCCTATGAGGCGGTCGCGCTGATCCTCGGCCGTACCTCCGGCACCGACTGCCGCGGCTGGTTCCTCAACCCGCATCGGCCGGCGATCGAGAAACCGCGCAACCCGCTGGTCGCGGCCCTGATACGTCCGCTGGTGCGGCGGGCCATCGACGAATTGACGGGCCGCAAATGACCTCCGGGGTGATCGCCGATTCCATCGTCAATCTCTGCGGCGCCATCGGCGTCGCGGTGGCGATGATGACGCTCTATCGGCGTGATCCGAAGAGCCCGCTGACCCGCCGCCTGCTGCTGGCGCTCGGTGTCATCGCGCTCTTGTTTCTCGACCGTGGCCTGGCGTGGTGGAGCGGAAGCTTTGTGCTCGATCGCCTCTCGGTGATCCCGGCCGCGCTGATCCCGCTCGGCGCGCTGATCGTCACCGAAGGCATCCTGCGGCGGCATGCGCCGCGCGCGGTCAAGATCGCGGCGCTCAGCGGCGCCATCCTGCTCGGCCTCGGCGGCACATTCGGGCTGCAACGTTTCGTGATGCCCTATGCGATCACGCTGGCGCTGTTCCAGCTGCTGGCCTTCGCCACCTGCGCGCTGCTGCTGGCGACGCGCGACCGCGCCGCGCTGATGGCCTCGGAGAACCGCAGCATCGGCCGCATGGCGGTCGGCGCGCTGGTGGTGATCCCGTTCATCCTCACCGACTTCCGCACGCTATTCCCGGACATTCCGGTCCGGCTCGGCGCGCTGGGTGCGCTGCTGACGGTGACCGTGATGCTGATCGCCGGTGGCGGCGCCGAGACGCGCCGGCACGGGCTTGCGATGATGGCGCTGCGGCTGATCTCCTCCGGCCTGCTGGGCCTTGCCGCCGCCTTCATGGCGCCCGATGTCGACGCCGCGCAAATGGTCCGGTTCGTCGCGGTTGCGATCGCGGGCGTGCTGACCATCGGGCTGATGACGGACGCGCTGCGGGCGCTGTTCGAATCGCAGGAGCCCGGCGTGCTCAATTCGGTTGCGGTGTCGCCGGCGCAGACCCGCGAGCAGCTGATCGCCGAACTGGCGCGGCATCCGATCTTTGAAAGCGCGCGGCGTTTTCGCGAGAGCGAGCTTGCGCTCTACGATCCGCCGCTGTTGCGAGATTTCCTGTCGACGCGCCGCGTGCTGCGTCGGTCCGATGCGCCGTGGGGGCTGCCGCTGACTGATCCGGCCGCCGAACGCATAGTCTCGTTGATGACTGCCAACAACGCCTCCCATGTCATCGTGCTCGCGCATGATCCACTCGACCTCATTGTGCTCGCCGTACCCGTGACCGCGGCCGATCCCGCCACCGAGACCGCGCTGGCGCTGGTGCGCCGGCTGTTGGCGTTGACCCCGGAGGCCAAATGAATCTCGAGATCCGGGAGGGCGACCGCAAATCGGCATTCGACGCCGCCCTCAATGCCTACGGGCCCGACAGCCTGTACGTGCCGCCGCTGTGGAGCGACTTCGACCGGATGTTCGATCCCGCGAAGAACCCGTTCATCACCGAAGGCCATGGCCGCTATGCGCTGTTTTCCGCGCATCGCGACGGAAAGCCGGTCGGCCGTATCGCCGCCTCGATTCACGATGCCTCCAACCGCAAGCACGGCACGCGTCACGGCGCGTTCGGCTTCTTCGACTGTATCGACGACGTTGAAGTCGCCGATGCGCTGCTGCGCGCCGCCGAGCAATGGCTGTCGGCGCGCGGCATGAGCCGCATCGCCGGCAATTTCAATCTCACGGCGATGCAGCAGATCGGCGTCATGACCGACGGCTTCGACCATGCGCCGTTCACCGACATGATGTGGTCGCCACCGCACATCGCGCAGCATCTCGAACGCGCCGGCTATACGCCGACATTCCCGATGACGACGTTCGAGATCGCGCTCGACGGCGGCAAGCCGGAGCAACTGCTCGGCGACAAGCAGCGCGCGGTGCTGGCCGACAAGGACTTCGTCTGGCAGCCGATCAAGCGCTCCGCCTTCAAGGTGCGGCTGGAGGATGCGCGGCTGATCCTGAACGACGGCTTTGCCGACAACCCGATGTTCGTGCCGCCGACCGCGGCCGAATATCTGTTCCAGGCCGGCGACATGATGTGGATCATCGACAAGCGGATTTCCACGGTGGTCTACCACCGCGGCCGCCCCGCCGGCGCGATCATCGCGATCCCCGACCTCAATCCGCTGATCAAGGCGATCGGCGGCCGGGTCGGGTTGACGGCGCCCTTCAAGTTCGTGAAGCACCGCATGCTGAACGCGCGCGCCGTGCTGATCTATCAGTCGGTCTGTCGCGACCTGCACAATCGCGGCCTCAACGGCGCGATGCTCTACCGCACTGCGCTGGCGTTGCAGGAGGCCGGCTATCGCACGCTCGGCGGCACCTGGATCGCAGATATCAACGGCCCGTCGCTGCGCCAGGTCGAGAAGGCCGGCGCCACGCCGCTGCACCGGCTGCACCTGTTCACCAAGCGGCTGGCCGCGGCATGAGCGCGCTGACGCCGGATCTGCTGCGCGAGCTGGTCGCGGAGGCGCGGCTGGCGCCGAGCGTCCACAATATCCAGCCGACGCGCTGGAGGCTGCTCGGCGATGGGCGGCTGGCGCTGGTCGACGACGTCAGCGTGCGCGCGCCGGTCGCCGACCCCGCGGGGCACGATGTTCTGGTGTCGCACGGCGCGGCGCTGGAGGGCATGAGCCTCGCGCTCAACCGCCGCGGCCTGGCGATCACGGCGATGACGACGATCGAGCAGCAACTGTCGGCGCAGTTTGCCGCGCTCTGCAGCTTTGCGATCAGGCAAGGTGTCGCGCCCGACCCGTTGGCCGGCCATGTGGCGAGCCGCATGTCATGGCGCGGCAAGTTTGCGGCGTCGCCGGATGACGGCACATCACTGGTGCAGCTTGCCATCGCACGTGACGATTTGATCTGCATCAGTCATCGCCGGACGATTGCCGATATCGCCGGGTGGGCCGACCAGGCCGAGTTCTCCTTTGTCCGCGGCGACGACTACCGGGCCGAACTGCTCGCATGGATGCGGCTGTCGCCCGGTCATCCGCACTATCTGCTTGACGGTCTCAACCGCGACGCACTGGCCATGAATGCAATTGAGGCCACCGCCGCCGGTTTCGTGCTCGGCGGGCTGTTCAAGCCGCTGGATCGTCTCGGCCTCGCGGCATTGCTGCTCGCCGACAGCGCCAAGACCGCCTCGGCATCGGCGATCATCCTGTTTTGCCGTCCGGTCGGTGAGGATCCACTCACGACCGGACGGCATTTCTACCGCAGCTGGCTGGAGATCGATCGTGCCGGTTTCGCGGCCTGTCCGATCTCGGCGCTGGAAGACCATCCTGAGTTCAACGATCGGCTGCGAAAGCTCGGCAAGGTCGACGCCGACCTGCGCCTGGTCAACGTGTTCCGTGTCGGCCGGCCATCAAAACCGTTGAAACCTCGCCATTTCCGGCTGCCGGTCGATCAGCTCATCATCTAGATTTCTGTCTTGACGCGTTTTCTTCAAGCGAACCGGTATCCACTTCGCTCGAAAACGCTCTAGGATGCGCTCACAAAAAGAGCGCGATACAAGCTGTCAAAGCTTCACGGGGTCGTGCTATGACGCCGCCCGCTAACCAATGACCGGTGGGGATGATGTCGAAGCAATCGTTGCGCGAAGAGGCCGAGCGCCTGATCCGCGAGACCATGGAAAAGCGGAACCTGGTCATCAAGCAGGGCACCACCCGGATCGAGGCGGTCTGCGGCAAGTGCGGCGCGCCGAACCGGGTGCAGGCGGAGAAGGGCCAGTCCCGCGTCAAGTTCACCTGCAAGAACTGCGACCACAAGCAGGAAACGCTGTAAGACGAGCCCCTACTGTTGTTCCGTCATCCTGAGGAGCCGCGAAGCGGCGCCTCGAAGGATCGACGGCCACCGGCCGGGCCGTGCATCCTTCGAGACGCGCGCAAGAGCGCGCTCCTCAGGATGACGGTGATCGCTTTGTACGGTGAGTTGGCGAAGCGTACCCCACCATTTGGGCCAACCATCTGCCTGTCGATCAACCAAATCGAGTGCGCTGGTCATGACGCTGCCCGGGCTGATCAGCAAGGCGTTGCAGACCCGTTTCGGCGATCGGAGCCTGCGCTATGCCTCACCGCTGGATTCATGGGTGATCGAGCAGTCGACCGATCCGGCCTGTCCGCCATTTATTCCGCTGTCATGCCCCGCTTCATGCGGGGCATCCAGTACGCCGCGGCCCCTCGGTTCAAGCACTGAAGTCTCTGGAATGCTGGATCGCCCGGTTGAGCCTGGCGATGACAGCACGAATGGGGAAAGGTGAGTTAGCCTTACCCTGCGAATTCACTTCCCCTTCACGAACGCCGCGAACGCATCGCCGAAATCCGGATGCCAGCGTGACAGCGGCGGGCGGTTCTCGACGATGTCGCCGGCGGCCCACAGGATGCGGCGTTCGTCGAGCGCGCGCGGCACGTCGTTGTCGGGGCAGAGGATATAGAAGTCTCCGGCATTGAGGCGTTGGATCATGAAGTCGACGGTCTGCTCGGATGTCCAGGCGCCGGCCGGCTTCTCGGTGCGGCCGCGCGCGGTGAGCCCGGTGAAGACGAAGCCCGGGATCAACAGATGGGCCGCGATCTTGCAGCCGTCGGTGTTGCGCAATTCATGTTGGAGCGCTTCGGTGAACGCCTTCACGCCGGCCTTGGAGACGTTGTAGGCGGGATCGCCCGGCGGCGTGGTAATGCCCTGCTCGGAGCCGGTATTGATGATCAGCCCCGGCCGGCCGCGCTTGATCATGTTGGGGGCAAAGGCCTGCGTGCCGTTGATCACGCCCCAGAGATTGACGCCGAGGATGCGCTGCCAATTGTCCGCGGGACCGAACATCGCGCTGCCGGGCTGGATGCCGGCATTGTTCATCAGGATGTCGGTGCCGCCGAACCTCGAAGCGACGGCGGCCTCGAGATTTGCGACCTCGTCGGCCCGACTGACGTCGACCGCAGCCGTCATGATGTCATCCGCGCCGCCGGGTGCGGCAGATGACAGTTTTGCCGCAGCCGCTCGCAGCCTGTCATCGCCGAGATCGGCGATGCAGACCTTCATGCCGGCTTCGGCAAACCGCGTCGCGGCGGCAAGCCCGATGCCGGATGCGCCTCCGGTGATCACGGCAACATGATTGGCTGATATCACGGGGTGGGGCATCGTCGCTCTCCGGACAGATCTGTGGCTGAGGTCAGCATAGCGTTTTCAAGCGAAGTGGTTCCCGGTTCGCGTGAAGAAAACGCGTCAAACAAGAGAACCCCTATTTATCATACTGCACGCACAACGCAGGCGCATGGGAGGTTTTCATGCGCGTCATCCTCGACAACGCTCGGCTTTACGGTTTCGCGCCTGCGCTGTAGAATTGCCGATATAACGCTTCCAAAACACCTCAGCCGACAATTTGACAGGGAGTGCAAACATGGCTGTTTCGCAGGCTATTCCGATCACGCGCCATCCTTATGCCGACGGCTCCTACAAGAAGATGCTGATCGACGGCAAATGGCTCGATGCCGCCTCCGGCAAGACATTCGAAACCCACAACCCCGCAACCGGTGAATTGCTCGCGACCGTCGCCGAAGGCGATGCCGAGGATATCAACCGCGCGGTTGCGGCTGCGCGTCGCGCCTTCGAAGGGCCATGGAGCAAGGTGAAGCCGTTCGAGCGACAGAACATGCTGCTCAAGCTCGCCGAGCTCGTTGAAGCCAATTTCGAAGAGCTGTCCCAGCTCGACACGCTCGACATGGGCGCGCCGATCAGCCGTACCCGCGGCAACCGGCTGCGCGCGCTCGGCATGCTGCGCTACTATGCGGGCCAGGCCACCGCGATCCACGGTGAGACCATCGAGAACTCGCTGCCCGGCGAGATCTTCTCCTACACGCTGAAGGAGCCGATCGGCGTGGTCGGCGCCATCATCCCCTGGAACGGGCCGCTGACCGCCTCGATCTGGAAGATCGGCCCGGCGATCGCGACCGGCTGTACCGTGGTGCTGAAGCCGGCCGAGGAATCGCCGCTGACCTCGCTGCGCATCGGCGAGCTCTGCATGGAGGCCGGCATCCCGCCCGGCGTCGTCAACGTCGTGCCGGGCTATGGTGAGACCGCGGGTGCTGCGCTCGCCAATCATCCCGATGTCGACAAGGTCGCCTTCACCGGCTCGCACGTCACGGGCCAGTCGATCATCCGTGCCTCGGCCGGCAACCTCAAGCGCGTGTCGCTCGAGCTCGGCGGCAAGTCGCCGGACATCGTGTTCGCCGACGCCGATCTCGATGCGGCGGTGCCGGGCGCGGCGATGGCGGTGTTCGCCAATTCCGGCCAGATCTGCAGCGCCGGCACCCGGCTGTTCGTCGAGCAGAAGGTCTATGACGAATTCGTCGGCCGCGTCGCCGAGTTCGGCAAGAAGCTGCAGGTCGGCAACGGCCTCGACCCCAACACCCAGATCGGCCCGCTGGTGTCGAAGGATCAGCTCGACCGCGTTTCCGGTTATCTCGACCTCGGCCAGAAGGAAGGCGCCAAGGCGCTGGCCGGCGGCGGCCGTCTCACCGAGGGGGCGCTGTCGAAGGGCTATTTCGTGCAGCCGACCGTGTTTGCCAATGTGCAGGACAACATGCGCATCGCGCAGGAGGAGATCTTCGGCCCGGTGATCTCGGCGATCTCGTTCAAGGACCCGGACGAACTGATCAAGCGCGCCAACGCCACCACCTTCGGCCTCGGCTCCGGTGTCTGGACCACCAATGTCAGCAAGGCGCACCAGGTCGCGAAGGCGCTGCGCGCCGGCTCGGTCTGGGTCAATTGCTATCAGGCGATGGATCCCGCGGTGCCGTTCGGCGGCTACAAGATGAGCGGCTACGGCCGCGAATCCGGCAAGCAGCACGTCGAGGAGTATCTCAACGTCAAGGCAGTGTGGATCAAGACGGGTTAGGCGGTGCTTCCTGCCTCTCGCCGCCTGCGGCGGGCAATCGCATAATGGCATTGTAGTCATCCTTCGGGACGCCCGCCGTTGGCGGGCTCCTCAAGATGACGGGGTGATTGCTCAGCTTCCTCAGTGTCATCACCCGCGCATGCGGGTGATCCAGTATTCCAGAGACCGCAGTGCTTGAGCCGAAGGGCCGCGGCGTACTGGATCGCCCGGTCGAGCCGGGCGATGACGGTGGTGAAAGAGGAGATAGCCTCGCCCATTTCGGAATATTAGAAATATACCCCTGAGTTGCCCGACACGTCAAGATGCCTTGTCGCACGGCGGTCGCCGCCGGCTACTGTGCATGGGGTTGTTTTCGATATTTTCGTAAGCGCCCCGTGACGGCCGCTCGTCCGCTCACCGCCCGACGGCCTTCTTCGGCTTGCCGATGTCGCTGCGCAGCGCCTCGAGATCCTTGCGCACGGCGGTCGCCGCATCGCGCTCGATCTTGCGGTAGCGTGCCACCAGAGACAGCCCGAACGGGGTCAGCACCGCGCCGCCGCCATTCTTGCCGCCGGTCTGGCGTTCCACCGCCGCCTGGCGGCAGATGCGGTTAATCTCGTCGACCAGGTCCCAGGCGCGCTTGTAGCTCATGTCCATGGCGCGGCCGGCGGCCGAGATCGAGCCGCATTCCTTGATCTGCTCGAGCAGCAGGATCTTGCCCGGCCCGATCCGGTCCTCGGCATCGAGGTCGATGCGGACGCTCAGGGAGGGGAGCGATGAGGCGCTCGATTTCGACATGGGAGACCTGTTCTCGTGGCAACAGATTGCCACTACCCGCTTTTATGAACAAGATGAACCCGTTAGATACCGGGCATGATCCGGAAAAGTGGAAACCGGTTTTCCGATCGGATCATGCCCAAGATATAACCGAAATCGCAAAAGAATATTGGGGTAGGCATGAATCCTCCGTCGCTGTTCTCTCCGCTCAAGGTCGGCCCGTACCAGCTCAAGCATCGCGTCGTGATGGCGCCGCTGACGCGGATGCGGGCGGCGCGGCCGAGCCTCGCGCCGCGGCCGCTGAACGCGGAATATTACGCGCAGCGCGCGACGCCCGGTGGCCTGCTGATCGCGGAAGCCTCGCCGGTGGTCGCCACCGGCTTCGGTAATCCCGGCGTCCCCGGCATCTACAGCGAGGCCCAGATCGCGGGCTGGCGCGAGGTGGTGGATGCCGTGCATGCCAAGGGCGGCTTGATCTTCCTGCAGCTCTGGCACGTCGGCCGCGTCTCGCATTCCTCGTTCCAGCCCGGCGGTGCGCTGCCGGTGGCGCCGTCGGCAGTCGCGATCCCCTCCGAGTTCAAGTGCATGACCGCGGACGGCAACGTGGTCGAGTACGAGACACCGCGTGCGCTCGAGACCAGTGAGGTCGCGCTGATGGTCGAGGCCTATCGTGAGGGGGCGAAGAACGCGCTCGCGGCCGGCTTCGACGGTGTCGAGATTCACGGCGCCAATGGCTATCTGATCGAGCAGTTCCTGCAATCGCGCAGCAATCTGCGGACCGACCAGTATGGCGGCTCGATCGAGAACCGCGTCCGCTTCCTGCTGGAGGTGACGCAGGCGGTGACCGAAGTCTGGGGCGCCGATCGCGTCGGCGTGCGGCTCTCGCCCTACGGCATCGCCAATGGCAGCGGCGAGGCCGATCCGATGCCGCTCTACAGCCACGCCATCAAGGCGCTCGACAAATTCGGGCTCGCCTATCTGCATTTCATCGAGCCGCGTGCCTCGGGCACCGGCCGCGCCGAGGTCGACTGGCAGAACGTGCCGTCGGCGATGGTGCTGTACCGCCCGATGTGGAGCGGGGTGCTGATCACGGCCGGCAATTTCGTCGGTGACAGCGCGCAGAGCGCAGTCGCCGAAGGCCATGCCGATGCGATCGCGTTCGGCCGCTATTTCATCTCCAACCCGGACCTGCCCCGCCGCTTGCAGCGCGGCTATCCGCTGACCAAGTACAATCGCGCCACCTTCTATGCGGGCGAGGAGAAGGGCTACACGGATTATCCCGTGCACGACGAGCTGGCGCAGGCGTAGGCGGCGACGCCGGCGCGACCCGCGTCGTTGCGAGGAGCGAAGCGACGAAGCAATCCATCGCTCCGCAGGCGCTGCTGGATGGATTGCTTCGTGGAGCCTGTCATCCGGCGGCGCTTGCGCCGACCGGGTGGCTCGCAATGACGGTGGTTATATGTTCCGGGATGACGACGAACTCTCGCCGACGAAAAAGCCAAAACCCGTGGCACTCGCAAAACCCGCTTCCGGCCAATGCCTGTGCGGCAAGGTGCGGTTCGAGATTGACGTGCCGGCGCGCTGGGCCTGGCATGATCACACGCAAGCCAGTCGCCGCGCGCATGGCGCCGTCTATGCGACCTATGTCGGGAGCTGGAAGAAGCGCTTCCGCATCACGCAGGGTGAGAGCGAGCTGTCGCGCTACGAGGACCCGAAAAGCAAGACCGCGCGCAGCTTCTGCGCCAATTGCGGCACGCCGATTTGCTACGAACGCGCGCGGTCGCCGCACATGGTCAACATCCCGCGCGCGCTGTTCTCGGGGCGCACCGGCCGGCAGCCGCTCTATCACATCGCGATCGAGGAACTGCAGGAATGGGCCTACACCGGCGAGCCGCTGGTGCCGCTGAAAGGCTATCCCGGCGTGGTCTGGCAGCGCTCCAAAAAGAAGAAGCGCAGCGAGCGCGAAGGGATGTTCTAGCGCGCGTCTTGCATCAGGCGCGCGCCTGCGGAATGCGGCCATGACCGGCCGCTCGATTGCTCCCGGAGCGCAAGTTTGGTCATCTCCCTTAATCCCGTCGGCCAACGCGCTGACAGGCCTGGAGGGAACATGAAGAATCGCATTACCGGCCGCTCGGCATTTCTGGCGCTGCTGAAGGATGAGGGCGTCACCCATCTGTTCGGCAATCCCGGCACCACCGAACTGCCGATCATGCACGCGCTGAAGGACCATCCCGATCTCACCTATGTGATGGCGATGCAGGAGAGCCTGGTGGTCGCGATGGCCGATGGCTTCAGCCGCGCCTCGGGCAAGCTCGTCGCCTGCAACGTCCATGTCGCGCCCGGTCTCGGCAATGCGATGGGTTCGCTCTACAACGCCAGCTTCACCGGCACGCCGCTGATCCTGACCGCCGGGCAGCAGGAGCAGGGCCACGGCCTGACCGAGCCGGTGCTCTATGGCCCGCTGGTGCAGATGGCCACTCCCTTGGTGAAATGGGCGGTCGAGGTGACGCGGCTCGAAGACCTGCCGCGCATCGTCCGTCGCGCTGCGAAGATCGCCACCACGCCGCCGACCGGGCCGGTGTTCATCTCGCTGCCGGGCGACATCCTCAATTCGGAGGCCGGCATTGAGCTCGGCCGCTCCACCCGGGTCGACACAAGCGTCCGGCCGTCGGAGGAGTCGCTGAAGGCGCTGGCTGCGCGGATCCTGAAAGCGGAGCGTCCGGTGATCGTCGTCGGCGATGAGATCGTGAAGAGCGATGCGCTGCGCGAGGCGGCCGATCTTGCCGAGACGCTGGGCTGTCCGGCCTGGCAATCGCCGACGCCCTATGGCTCGCACTTCCTGTCCGAAAGCCCGAGCTTCATGGGCGCGATCGCGCGGCTGCAGAAGGTCGCCCGCGATGTGCTGGCGCCGCATGATCTGTTGATCGCGCTCGGCGGCGATCCGCTGCGGATGTCCGTCTACAGCGAGGTCGATCCGCTGCCGGACGGGCTCTCGATCGTGCAGGTCGGCCTGGTCGACAATGATCTCGCCAAGAACTACGGCGCGGAGATCGCGGTCAAGGCCGACGTCAAGGAGACGCTGCGCGCGCTGGTCCCGGCATTGAAGGAGCTCGGCGGTAGCGCGCTGGAGGCGCGTGCCAAACAGGGCCTCGCGGCGCTGTCGACGAAAAACTGGACGGCGAAGCGCAAGGCGTTGGTCGAGCAGATCTCGAAGGCCAGTCACACCTCGCCGATCGATCCCGATTGGCTTGCACTGCAGGTCGTCGAAGCGATGCCTGACAACGCGATCCTGGTCGACGAAGGCCTGACCTCGTCGCGCCAGATTCTCGCATTGCGCGCGCATCGCGATCGCTACGGCTATCACGCACTCGCCTCGGGCGGCATCGGCTGGGGCCTGCCGGCCGCGGTCGGCGTCAGCCTCGCCAATCCGCAGCGCCCGGTGGTGTGCTATTCCGGCGACGGCTCGTCGATGTATTCGATCCAGTCGCTGTGGACCGCGGCCAACCACAAGCTGCCGCTGACCTTCGTCATCGTCAACAATGGCGGCTATCGCATCATCAAGCAGCGCCTGCTCGCGTTCCATGGCGACGATCATTATGTCGGCATGGATTTCATCGATCCGCCGGTCGATTTCACCGGCGTCGCGCGTTCGCTCGGGCTGGAGGCGATCAAGGTCGCCGATCCGCAGGAGCTGAAAGGTGTGATGAAGTCGGCATTCGCAAGGCCAGGTGCGAAGCTGATCGAGGTGATGGTGAGCAACGCGGTGAATTGAAGAAGCTGCGCGCTGGCTCTGTCACCGTCATCCTGAGGTGCGAGCAGAGCGAGCCTCGAAGGATGCACGGCCCGGCCGGTGGCCGTCGATCCTTCGAGACGCGCTACGCGCTCCTCAGGATGACGGGACTATCCGCGTCATTGCGAGGAGCGAAGCGACGAAGCAATCCATGGTCACATGCTGAACGATGGATTGCTTCGCTTCGCTCGCAATGACGGCGTGCATCACTCCGCAGCCGCGCTGCGCTTCACCCGATAGCGGCTCGCCGGGTGCGTGTCGTTGAGCTTTCTGCGCCCCTCGCCGAACAGCTTCTCCCGCAGCGTGCCTTTCGCATACTCTTTCTTGTAGCGGCCGCGCTTGACGAGCTCCGGCACCAGCATGTCGGCAATATCCTCGAAATCGCCGGGCGAGATCGCAAAGGCGACGTTGAGGCCGTCGACACCGGTGTCCTCGAACCATTGCTCGATCTTGTCGGCGACCTGCTCGGGGGAGCCGACCACCACCGGGCCGGCGCCGCCGATGCCGACATGCTCGGCAACCTCGCGCACGGTCCAGACCCGGTCGGGATCGGCGCGGGTGACGTTGTCCATCGCGGAACGGCCGGCGTCGTTCTGCACGTGCCGCACTTCCTGATCGAGCGAGTAGGTCGAGAAGTCGACGCCGGTCCAGCCCGACATCAGCGCCAGCGCGCCCTCATGGCTGATATGGCCGCGATACTCGGCGTACTTCGCCCTGGCTTCGGCCTCGGTCGGCGCCACCACGATGCACATCATCGAGAACATCAGGATCTCGGCTCCGTTGCGGCCCTTCTCGGCGGCGAGTTCGCGGATCGCCGACACCCGCGGGCCGATCACTTTTGCTGACGGGCCCGACATGAACACGCATTCGGCGTGCTCGGCGGCGAACTGCCGGCCGCGCGGCGAGGTGCCGGCCTGGTAGAGCACCGGCGTGCGCTGCGGCGACGGCTCCGACAAATGGATCGCGTTGAGCCGGTAGTTGCTTCCTTCGTGCTGCACGCGATGCACCTTCTTTGGATCGGTGAAGATGCCGCGCGCGACGTCGCGGATCGCGGCGTCGTCCTCCCAGCTGCCTTCCCAGAGCTTATAGACCAGCTCCATATATTCGTCGGCGAGCTCGTAGCGGTCGTCATGCGCGGTCTGCTTGTCCTTGCCGGCGCCGCGCGCAGCGCTGTCGAGATAGCCGGTCACCACGTTCCAGCCGACCCGGCCGTTGGTCAGATGGTCGAGCGTCGACATCCGCCGCGCGAACGGGTAGGGCGGCTCGAAGGAGAGATTGCTGGTGACGCCGAAGCCGAGATGTTCCGTCACCGCGGCCATCGCCGGGATCAGCATCAGCGGCTCGTTGGCCGGGGTCTGCGCCGCGTTGCGCAGCGCCGCATCCGGATTGCCGGCATAGACGTCATAGACGCCGAGCACGTCGGCGAGGAACAGGCCGTCGAACCGGCCGCGCTCCAGCGTTTTCGCCAGATCGGTCCAGTAGGACAGTTTGTTGTAGTCCTTGGTGCGGTCGCGCGGATGGGTCCACAGCCCCGGCGACTGATGCGCCACGCAGTTCATCGCAAAGGCGTTGAGCCGGATTTGTTTTGTCATTGTCGAAACCTTAGTCGAAACCTTGCGCGCCATGCCGCCCGGTCGGATGCCGGGCGTGCCGCAGCAACTTGTTGCGACTTCCCACGTTTTGGCAAGGCCCCCTTCGCGATTCACACCCTTCTGGTGGCGCGTCGATCCCGATAGGTTGCCGCCCTCCAGAAGCATGATCGGGGCGCAAGGCGTCGCGTTCCGGTGAGATCATGCCAAGACGCGACCGGACGAAGGAACAATCATGGCGACACGGGCCGACGCAATCGCAAACGTGCGAGAGCATTTTCAATCGGGACAGTTCCTGAAGGAGCTTGACCGCAGGGTCGGCTACCAGACCGAGAGCCTGAATGCCGACAAGGCCGATGCGCTGCGCGCCTATCTGGTCGAGAATCTGCAGCCGGCCTTTGCCGAGCTCGATTTCAAGACCCGCCTGATCGAATCGCCGACCGGCCGTGGCCCGTATCTGATCGCCGACTACCAGGAGGATACCGCGCGCCCGACCGTGCTGACCTATGGCCACGGCGACGTCGTCGACGGCATGGTCGGTGAATGGCGCGACGGGCTCAATCCCTGGCAGACCACGGTCAAGGGCGATCGCGTCTATGGCCGGGGCACCGCCGACAACAAGGGCCAGCATTCGATCAACATGGCCGCGCTGCGGGCGGTGAAGCAGGCGCGCGGCGGCAAGCTCGGCTTCAACGCCAAGTTCATCATCGAAACGGGCGAGGAGATCGGCTCGCCCGATCTGCGCGAGGTCTGCGAGGCGCATCGCGACGAGCTGAAGGCCGACCTGTTCATTGCCTCCGACGGGCCGCGGCTGTCGGCGGAGCGGCCGACGATCTTCCTCGGCTGCCGCGGCGGCAACCGCATCCATCTCGACGTCAATCTGCGCGAGGGCGGCAACCATTCCGGCAATTGGGGCGGCGTGCTCGCCAATCCCGCGACGATCCTGGCGAGCGCGATCGCGAGCCTCGTCGACGGCAAAGGCCGCATGAAACTCGATATCCTCAAACCTCCGCCGATCTCGAACCGCGTCCGCGCCGCGCTCGCCGACGTCGAGATCAAGCCGACGCCGGACGAGCCTCAGCTTGCGGAAGATTGGGGCGAGGAGGGCCTGACCGCGGCCGAGCGGCTCTATGCCTGGAACACGCTCGAAGTGCTGGCGATGTCGTCGGGCAATATCGACAAGCCCGCCAACGCGATTCCCGGCAAGGCGAACGCGGTGCTGCAGCTTCGCTTCGTGGTCGGCACCAGGCATCTCGAGGTGATCGACGCGGTGCGCGACTATCTGCACAAGAACGGATTTCCGATGGTCGAAGTCTCCGGAACGCAGCGCTTTGCCGCTTCGCGCACCGACATGGACAGCCCGTGGATCGACTGGGCGGCGAACTCGATCCGCGCCACCACCGGCAAGGCGCCGGCGGTGCTGCCGAACTTCGGCGGCTCGCTGCCGAACGACGTGTTCTCCGAAGGCCTCGGCCTGCCGACGATCTGGGTGCCGCATTCCTATCCGGGCTGCTCGCAGCACGCCCCCGACGAGCACATCCTGCTGCCGGTGACCGAGGAGGCGCTGACCATCATGGCCGGCCTGTTCTGGGATCTCGGCGAGGCAAAGCACAAGGGGTGAAGTTCGAGCGGGCGTTTTCCCGTCATCCCCGCGCAAAGGCGTAGCCTTTGCGCGGG
>NZ_JACMYK010000075.1 GCF_020889785.1 Bradyrhizobium acaciae | reverse complement strand
GCCGCGCCACGCGTTGCAACGCATCGACCCGAATTCCGTCGTGGGGCACCGCCGCAGCGCCCTGCTCCCCATGTGGCCGCGCCATCACGCCCGAGCCCACCGTCGCGCTTGAGCGAGCGGCCGTCGCAGGCCGAGCGAATTCAACAGCGCGCGCAACAGCGGCAGCAGCTCGTCCAGCAACGCCAGCAGGCTGTGCAGCAGCGGCAGCGTGACACGCTCTCGCGCCAGACCGCGGAGCGGCAAACCCGGATCGATCGCCTGCAGCAACGCGTGCAGCAGTTGCAGTCGCAGAATGTCCAGGGTGCACGCGCACAACGCGTCCATGACCGCGCCCTGCAGGCGCAGAACCGCCTGCTGCAGCGCGAGCAGCGCTCACAGCAGGCCGATCTTGCCCGGCAGCAGCGATTGGCACCCGCAGCGACGGTTGGGGCCGCCACCGCGACCACCGCCGCGACGCAGGCGGCCCAGCGCGAGCGATTTGCCGCGCGCTTCCGCGAGCAGACAGGCGCGCAAAGCCAGGCCGCGCTTGCGATGCGCCAAGGCGGCTGGGCGCCCCGGAATGCCTGGCGGCGCGGCCACCGAGCGGCGTTCGTGGCGTGGCTTGGCCCGGTGTTCCTGCCTTACGCCTATTCGGACATCTTTGACTACACGTTCTGGCCCTATGCCTACGACCCCGGCTATTGGGCCTACGCCTATGACGACTTCGTCGACACCGTGTTCTGGGACACCAACAGTCCCTACTCCGCCTATGCAAGCATCGAGCCCGGCGATTATCCGGCGACCGCAGGCCGCACGCGATCCCGTCAACGCGCCGATACGAGCCCGCAGGCCATCAAGCAGCTGTGTGGTGAACCCGACAAGGGCGTCACGGCCTGGCCGCTTGCCGATATCGCGCGGGCGGTACGGCCGAACCAGCAGCAGCGTGCCTTGCTGGACGATCTGAAGGCTGCCGCGGCGCAGGCTGCCAATGTCTTCAAGGACTCCTGCACCGAAAGCTATGCATTGACGCCAACCGGCCGCTTGCGGTCGATGCTGAACCGGATCAGCGCAACGCTCGATGCAATCAAGATCGTGCGGCCCGCCCTGGCGAATTTCTACGGCTCGCTCAGCGACGAGCAGCAGGCCCGCTTCAATGCGCTCGGTCCACATGTCGGCGAACGTTCGCCGCAACAGCAGGAGGCAACCGCGCAATCCGGAAATTGCGGCGATTCGAAATCCGACCTGGCCCAATTGCCGATCAACCGGATCGAGGCCTCGCTTCATCCAGCGGGCAAGCAGAAGGAAGCGCTCGATCGCCTGAGCGATGCGACCACGAAGGCCATTGCGGACCTGCAGGCGGCTTGCCCGAACGATGTGCCGCTGACCCCGCTCGGCCGGCTGGAGGCAATGCAGCACCGGCTCGAGGCCATGCAGAAGGCCGCGCAGCTGATCGAGCCTGCGCTGGACAGGTTCTACGCCACGCTGAGCAGCGAGCAGAAGGCACGCTTCAACACGCTGCAGCAGGTCGCGAGCCCCTGAGGCACCCTGCCCGCGATCTTCACCGCCCGGTGCGCGCGACACCGGCCCCCGTCTTGCCTTTGCGGCCGGCGCACAGCAATGTTCGGCACCGGCATCCTGATGCCGTGCCGAATGACGGGGCGGGAATGAGGCGCAATTGGACGAGCATCGGCGAGCTGCGCAAGCGCTGGGGCGATTCCCTGCTGACCGTGCTCACGGCCCTGATCATGATCATGATGTTCGTGATAGCCCCGCTCCAAGCCCTCGGCCTGTTCGAATTCCAGATATTCGAGCTGCTGCTCGCGCTCTTCCTGGTCGGCGGCGTGTTCCTGATGTCGGGAAGCGCAATCGCCGTCACCGCGATGCTGGTTGCGCTTGCCATGATCGTCACGGGCGGAGTCCTGAGGCTGCGTTCGCCTTCGATCCTCGACCTCAATCTGTTCGCCGGCTCGTGGCTGATCGTCGGCATCACTCTCGCTGTGACGGTGGCTCGCGCGACATTTGCGCCGGGCCGCGTCACCTATCACCGCGTGATCGGCGCCGTCCTGCTCTACCTATCCGTTGCCGTGATCTTCTCGGCACTCTACACCTTCATCGGCACGCTGCTGCCGAACGCCTTTTCCGGGATGAAGATGGAGGACAGTCCGGCGCTGGCGAACCAACTGATCTATTTCAGCTTCATGACGCTGACGACCACCGGCTATGGCGACGTCGCCCCGCTGCACCCGATCGCGCGCAGCCTGTGCAATCTCGAGGCGATCTTCGGCCAACTCTATCCCGCAACGCTGCTGGCGCGGCTCGTCACGCTCGAGATCACGCACAGCGATCGGGATTCGTGAGCGCGATACGGATTGGGCGGGCGGCTATCTGAACTGCAGGTTTGCCCGAGAGAGCTGGCTGATCGAGGAACACCCCATCAGCCGCATGTCCCGCACCAGCTCCGCCTGCAGCAGACCGAGCGCGCGCTCGACTCCGGCCTGGCCGGCCGATGCCAGCGGATAGAGATAGAAGCGGCCCAGGCCGACGGCCTTGGCGCCCAACGACAGCGCTTTCAGCACATGGCTGCCCCGCTTGATGCCACCGTCCATCATCACATCGATCCGGTCGCCCACGGCATCGACGATCTCGGCCAGCTGATCGAACGCCGCCCGGGAGCCGTCGAGCTGCCGGCCGCCGTGATTGGACAGGATGATTCCGGTGCAGCCGATCTCGACGGCGCGCTTGGCGTCCTCGACCGACATGATGCCCTTCAGGCAGAACTGGCCATTCCATTGCCGGACCATCCCGGCGACGTCGTCCCACGTCATGGCGGGATCGAGCATCTCAGTAAAATAGCGCCCGATCGACATCGCGCCGCCGCTCATGTCGACATGCTCGTCGAGCTGCGGCAGCTTGAAGCTCTCATGGGTGACATAGTTGATGGCCCATGCCGGCTTGATGGCGAATTGCAGCATGCCGCCGAGCGTCAGCCTGAACGGAATCGAGAACCCGGTGCGCAGGTCGCGCTCGCGGTTGCCGCCGGTGATGCTGTCGACCGTCAACATCATGACGTTGACGCCGGCCTGCTTGGCGCGCTGCATCATGGCCGTGTTCAGGCCGCGATCCCGGTGGAAATAGAACTGGTAGACCTGCGGCGTCGCGTAGGCCTTGCGCAATTCCTCGAGGCTCACGGTACCGAGCGAGGACACGCCGAACATCGTACCGAATTTCGATGCCGCCGCCGCGACGGCTCGTTCGCCCTGATGATGAAACAGGCGCTGCAGCGCAGTAGGCGAACAATAGAACGGTGTCGCCAGTTTCTGCCCCATCACCGTGACCGAGAGATCGACGGTCTCCACGCCCCGCAGGACGTTGGGCACCAGGTCGCACCGCTCGAAGCTCGCGGTGTTCTGCCGGAGCGTCGCCTCGTCGTCGGCTCCGCCGTCGATATAATCGAAGATCGGCCCGGGAAGCCGCCGCCGCGCCAGTTCACGGAAGTCATGGAAATTATGGCAATGGCTCAAGCGCATGTCGTGCTCCGAAGGTCCGGACCGCGGCGTTCAACGGCTCTCGGTGCCGTTCACACCCACGCCCCCGGAATAACGGGCACGCTTTGCCTTGTCCACCGAACCGGTGGTCGGGTCAGACCGCCGAGCGGTGCCGCTCGATGCAGGCCCCCAGCACCTCGTCCAGCGGCCGGCTCCACCAGTCATTCGAGAAGATCTCGATCTCCGAATAGCCGGCAAAGCCCTGCGCCTCGACCATCGCGCGGACCGATTTGATGTCGATGACGCCGTCGCCCATCATGCCGCGGTCGTTGAGGATGTCCCTGGTCGGCACCAGCCAGTCGCAGACGTGGAAGGCGAGCAGGCGATCCTTGCCGGCGCGCGCGATCTGGCTCTTCAGTTCCGGATCCCACCAGATGTGATAGACGTCGAGCGCGACGCCGATGGCGCCGGTGCGGCCGGGATCGAGCGCGTCGCAGATGTCGAGCGCATGCTTGGTCGTGTTCACGCAGGCGCGGTCGGCGGCATAGGCCGGATGCAGCGGCTCGATCGCGAGCGGAAGTTTGGCCTGCTTTGCATAGTCCAGCATCTCGGCGATGCCGTCCTGCACCTGCCGGCGCGCGGCGGCGATGTCCTTCGAGGCCGCACTGCCCGGCCGCGAATATTGCGGCAGGCCGCCCACCACCAGCACGATGCAGGAGGCGCCGAGCGCCGCCGCCTCGTCGACCGCGCGGCGGTTGTCGTCCCGCGCCTCGCTGCGGTGCGCATTGTCGGCCGTAAACATGCCGCCGCGGCAATAGCCTGACAGATCAAGCCCGGCGTCCTTCACCGCGCGCACGGCGCGGTCGAGGCCGACGGCAGCGACCTGGTCGCGCCAGGGATCGATGGCGCGGATGCCGTGGCGCGCGCAAGCGTCGATGATCGCGATGAGATCGCCCTGCTTGCGGACCGTTGCCGTGTTCAGCGACAGCCAGCGGTGATCGTTGGAAAAGTCGCGCATCAGGCGTCGATGCCGCGTGTGGCCAGGATGGCCTGCATCCGTCGTGTCGCAAGCTCCGGATCGGCGAGCAGTCCCGCCTGGTCGGCGAGCCGGAACAGCTCGGCGAGATGCAGGGTCGAGCGCGCGCTTTCCTGTCCGCCGACCATCGTGAAGTGATCCTGATGCCCGTTGAGATAGGCCATGAACACAATGCCGGTCTTGTAGAAGCGCGTCGGCGCCTTGAAGATGTGGCGCGACAGCGGCACCGTCGGCCCCAGCACGTCATGGAAGCCGGCCTCATCGCCTGCGGCCAGCCGCGACAGCGCATAGGACGCGGCCGGCGCGATCGCGTCGAAGATGCCGAGCAGCGCGTGGGAGAAGCCCTTGTCATCGCCGGCGATCAGCTCGGCATAGTTGAAGTCGTCGCCGGTGTACATCTTGACGCGGGGATCGAGCCGGCGCCGCATGTCGATCTCGCGCTGCTTGTCGAGCAGCGAGACCTTGACGCCGTCGACCTTGGCCGCGTTGGCGTTGATGATCGCAACCGCCGTATCCATCGCCTTGTCGAGATCGGCGGTGCCCCAATAGCCCGATAGCGCCGGATCGAACATGTCGCCGAGCCAGTGGATGATCACGGGTTCACGGACCTGCGACAGCACGCGGTCGTAAACTCTCGCATAGTCCTCTGCGCTCTTTCCCAACTTCGCCAGCGCGCGCGAGGCCATCAGGATGATCCGCCCGCCGGCCTTCTCCACGGCCGCGATCTGCTCCTCATAGGCACGGATCACGTCGTCGATCGACCTGGCATCTTCCGCGGCGAGATGATCGGTGCCGGCGCCCGAAAACACCAGCGCGTTGCCTCTGGCCTTCGCGGCTTTGACCGAGCGCCGGATCAGTTCGAGTGAGGTCGCCCAGTCCAGCCCCATGCCGCGCTGCGCGGTGTCCATCGCCTCGGCGACGCCGAGGCCGAGGTCCCAGACGTGCTCGCGGAATGCAATCGTCCTGTCCCAATCGATCGCAGCGCTCAGCCAGGGATCGACGTCGGCCCGCGGATCGGCAACGACGTGGGCAGCCGAGAACGCGATCCGGTTCAGCGCCCCCTCGAGCTTCGCCGGAAAGGTCCGCGACGCTGCCAGGCGATAAATCTCGAGGCCTCCGCCCGTGGTGGGGAGCTTCAGCGACAGCGACGAGATCGGCAGGACTGGCTTGTTCATGACAAAAGCCCTCTCTCAGACCACGATCGGGGCGACGTCGATCCAGCGCCGCTCCTTCCAGCTCTTCAGCGCGCATTCGGCAAGCTGCACGCCCTTGGCACCCTCGAGCAGCGTGTATTTGTAGGGCGCATCCTCGCAGACGTGGCGGATGAACATCTCCCACTGCTCCTTGAAACCGTTGTCGTAGACGACATTCTCCGGGAGCTTCTGCCAGTCGGTGTAGAAATCGTGCATCCGCTTCTCGTCCGGATTCCACACCGGCCGCGGCGTCGCTTGGCGCGCCTGGATCACGCAGTCGGTCAGGCCCGCCACTGCCGAGCCATGGGTGCCGTCGACCTGGAAGGTGACGAGGTCGTCGCGGTAGACCCGCGTCACCCAGCTCATGTTGATATGCGCGATCACGCCGCCCTTCAGACGAAAGGTGGCGTAAGCGGAATCATCGGCGGTCGCCTGGTATTTCTTGCCCTTCTCGTCATAGCGCTCGGGGATATCTGTTGTCCCGATGCAGACCACGCTCTCGACCTCGCCGAACAGATTGTCGAGCACGTAGCGCCAGTGGCAGACCATATCGAGGATGATGCCGCCGCCGTCCTCGGCGCGGTAGTTCCACGACGGGCGCTGCGCCTCCTGCCAGCCGCCCTCGAACACCCAGTAGCCGAACTCGCCGCGCACAGAGAGCATGCGGCCGAAGAAACCGGAGTCGCGCAGGAAGGCGAGCTTCTTCAGGCCGGGCAGGAACAGCTTGTCCTGCACCGTGCCGTGCTTGAGGCCCTTGGCGTTGGCAAGCTTCACCACCGCGACGGCCTCCTCGAGATTGGTCGCGATCGGCTTCTCGCAATAGACATGCTTGCCGGCGTTGATCGCCTTGGTCAGCAGCGAGGGCCGCGCCTGGGTGGTGGCGGCGTCGAAGAACACCGTATCGCCCCTGTCCTCCAGCGCGCGATCGAGATCGGTGGTGTGGCGCTCGATGTTGTAGCGCTTCGCCAGTGAGCCGACCTTGTCGGCGTCGCGGCCGACCAGGATCGGATCGGGCATGATGCGGTCGCCGTTCGAAAGCTGCACGCCGCCCTGCTCGCGGATCGCGACGATCGAGCGGATCAGATGCTGGTTGAGCCCCATTCGGCCGGTGACGCCGTTCATGATCAGGCCGAGGCGTTTGGTCGTCATACTGCTTGCTCCTGCGAAACGCGTGGTGTTGGCCGTTTGAGCGGCTGCATGGTGGACCAGTCCGGATGGATCGAACTGGCAAAGCCCGGTGCCGCGGCGATCGATCCAGTCAGGAGATCGCCGTCATGGATCGCAAGGCGCACCTTGCCGCCGGCACGCGCGTAGAGATCGGGATGCGCGGTGAGGAAGGCATCAGCTTCGTCAGCCGGAGTGTCGGCAAAGCCGTCGACGTAATGGTGGCCGTTGCGCTCGGCATGGGGAACGCCGATCAGTGCGCCGAGTGCAAGGTCCTGCTGCACACCGAGCCCTGCCTGGCAGGTCAGGTCCTCACCGCTGATGAAATACTGGTCGCCATCCGCGCTCCACGCCGCCGCGCGGGTGGCATTGATGATCGACTTGTAGATGCCCTTGCAGGATTTCGAGGAAATGCCGCGATAGCCCAGCGCCCGCGCCTGCGGGAACGCATCGTAGGAATCGTCGGCCTCATCGACGATGAAGCTGCGCGTGGCGAGCCCCCCGAGCGGCGAGGCCTTTGTGATATCGCGCGGCATCGGCTGCTCGATATAGAGCAGGTTTGCGGCGATCGACCGCAGCGCCGCGTCATGGTCGAGCCGCTCGGCCAACGCGTTCAGTGCGGCAAGGTCGGCATATTGCTCATTGGCGTCGAGAGTGGTCCTGGTGGCGTAAGGCAGCTTGGCGAGCTCGCTGCCGATCCGCGCCAGCCGCGCCGCGTCATGCGCGGGATCGCCGTTCAGCTTGAGCTTGAAATAGCGTGCCCCCGCGTTCTCGTTCGCGTCGGCGACGCCGCCCTCGCCTTCAACCTTATCGTCCATCCCGACCGTATGCCTGACGGCGACACGGTCGAGCCGCTTGCGCGTCGACAGGAACTGAGCAATGGCCACATCCTCGAGATCTGGCGTCAGCCGCGCGTCGATGCCGGCGATGTTGCCGGCCATGCCGTCGAAGAAATTCGCGCCGGCCGCGCGCAGCAACGCATCCAGGATTGCCTTGTCGATCTCGGCCGGGCCAAAGCCGGCGGCGAGCGCCGGAATGTCTTCCGCGGCACAAGCCGCGACCTGCGGACCGAGACAGCTGGCATGCAGACCGAACGCGGTCTCGAAATCCCGGTTCGCCAGATAGAGCTCGCGCGCGATCGCAAGCGAGCGGCGCAGGCCGTCGAGCGACTGCGCCTCCGTCAGATGCGGCCGCTTGTCGAACCATTTCGGCGCCAGCATTTCGGCGCCGGCGCCGGTCGCGCGGCCCCTGCCTTCCACCTCGATCACGACCCGCACGAACAGCTGCGTCGACGCGGTGATCGTCACCGCGCCGAAACGGAACGGCCGGGCGAACACCAAAGGCCGTTCGAAGAACGCGATATCGTTGACTTTGAGGCGAAGCGACATTGAAGGCTCGGGTGTTAGTCCAGCGACCCCTGCGTGAAGAAATGCTTGCGGATCCGCTGCACCAGTTCGGTGAAGACGGGATCGGACATGGTCTCGAGCGAGCGCGGTCGCGGCATCGGCACGTCGTAGATCGCGGCGATCGCGCCGGGGCGCTCGGTCATCACAAGCACACGATCGGCGAGGAACACGGCTTCGGGGATCGAGTGCGTGATCAGCAGCACCGTCTTGCCGGTCTCGCGCTGGATCCGCATCAGCTCGACGTTCATCCGTTCCCGCGTCATGGCGTCGAGCGCGCCGAACGGCTCGTCCATCAGCATGATCTTGGGATCATGCACCAGCGCGCGGCAGATCGAGGCGCGCTGCTGCATACCGCCGGACAATTGCCAGGGCAGCTTCTTCTCAAAACCCTCGAGCCCGACGAGCTTCAGCAGCGCCTTGGCGCGGGCGAGATATTTGTCGCGGGCGAGCCGCTTCATGTCGATCGGCAGCATGACGTTGGACAGGATGTTGCGCCACGGCAGCAACAGCGCGTTCTGGAACACGATGCCGACATTGCCGTGCGGCCTGGTTACCGGCTCGCCATCGACCAACACCTCTCCCGTCGTCGGCGGCAACAGGCCCGAGATCATCTTGAGCAGCGTGGACTTGCCGCAGCCGGACGGCCCGACCACCACAAAGAACTCGCCGTCATTGATGGTGAAGTCGAGCGGCCGCAACGACGGCACGTCGCCATCGCGCGAGCGGTAGGTTTTCGACACGCCGGACAGTTTGATGCCCGGCGCGGCGCCTGCCGCGCGGTCAGAGACCAGGCGCAGATGCGCGGCGGGCTGGTTGATGTCAGCGAGTCTGGTTGCGGGATTCATCGCGCCTCTCTCCACCCGTCGTCCCTGCGAAAGCAGGGACCCATACGCCGCGGCTTCTCGTTCGGGCACATGGGGAGAGACATTCCGCAACAACTAACGCCGGGGGTTATGGGTCCTTGCTCCGTGCGCAATCGCGCACTCGGCAGGGACGACAGTTGAGTGTGGGTCACGAGTCACCCTTCGGCAGATAGTCGTTGGTGTAGAACGCCTTCGGATTGGCCTTCGCTTTGGCGTCGAGGCCGCCATACTCGACCATCAGATCGACCGACTCGGTCATGTTCTGGTCGGTGACCTGGAACGGCCGCTTGGCCTTGGTCTCCGGCGTGCGATAGAGCGGGATCGTCAGCTCGAAGCCTTGCGTCAACGTATCGATCTTGCCGCCCTTCGGGTTGGCGTCGAGGATCGACTGCGCGGCCGCCTTCGGGTCCTTCTCGGCGGCCTCCACCGCCTTCGTCGTCGCCGACATGAAGCGGCGGACCAGATCGGCATTAGCCTTCACATAGTCCGAGTTCGCGATGATCCCCGACGACACCATGTTGATGCCGTAGTCGGCGAACTTGATCGGGTAGACGTCCTTGCCGGTGGCGTCCTTGATCTTCATCGACTGGTCCATGACATAGCCGAGCAGGAGATCGGCCTGGCCGTTGATGACGGCGTTGAGCTTGGTCTGGCCGTCGCCGGCAACGGTGTTGAAGTCGCTTTCCTTCAGACCGGTCTTCTTCAGGAACAGCGGCCAGATCTGGGTCATCGAGTCCGCCGGCGTGATCGCAACCGTCTTGCCCTTGATATCCTCGGGTTTCCTGATGTTCTTGTCGACGAAGCCCATCGCCGACATCGGGCTGGTCTGCAGCAGCACGCCGGTGGCGATCACGGGCGCGCCCTTCACCGCCGCACGCATCATCGTCGGCACGTCGACATAGCCGAAATCCGCGGTCTTGGCGGCCACCGCCTGCGTGGTCGCAGCCGAGCCGCGGCCTTCCTGGATCTCGAGGTCGATGCCTTCTGCGGCATAGATGCCTTTGGCCTTGCCGTAATAGAACGGCGCGTGCTCGCCATAGACGTACCAGTTCAGCATCAGCACGACCTTGTCCGCCGCAGACGCGGGTGCCACCGCAAGCGCGGTCCAGGCCAGTGCGGCAATGACAGCAGTGATCAATCGCATCCGTTAATCCTCCCGTTGTTTTTTCGTCATTGCGAGCCACCCGGTCGGCGCGAAGCGCCGCCGGATGACAGGCTCCGCGAAGCAATCCATCGTGCGGCAAGTGGAGAGATGGATTGCTTCGTCGCTGTCGCTCCTCGCAATGACGTTTGCTGTTGTTTCTGTGCACAATCCTACGAAGCGAAACTGATGTCGTCGCGCTGGCTGACGTGCCAGGGGATCACCAGCCGCTCGATGCGGTCGACGATCCAGAACAGGATGACGCCGAGCAGCGCCAGGATCACTAAGGCTGCGAACATCGTCGGCAGGTCGAAGGTGCCGATCGAGCGCTGCATCACATAGCCGATGCCGGAATTCGAGCCGACGAACTCGCCGACCACGGCGCCGACCACGGCGAGCGTCACCGAGACCTTCAGGCCGGAGAAGATCGCGGGCATCGCGTGCGGCAGGTTGACCGCGCAGAACACCTTGAAGCGGCTGCCCTGCATCGCGCGCGCCAGATCGACCATGTCAGGATCGACGGACTTGAAGCCCTGCACTGCCGAGACCACGACCGGGAAGAAGCCGAGCAGGAACGCGGAAATCACCTTGGGGATGATGCCGAAGCCGAACCACACCACGAACAGCGGCGCGATCGCGATCTTCGGCACCGATTGGGAGAACACCAGCAGCGGATAGACGTAGCTCTCGACCGTCTTCGAGCCGGCGATCAGCATCGCGACGGGAACGCCGAACAGCGCCGAGAGCAGGAAGCCGCAGATCGTCGCGTAGGTGGTCGGCCAGGACTGCCGTAGCAGCTCCGGCCAGTCGCTCCAGAGCACCGCGACGACGTCGCCGGGCGACGGGATCTGGTAGGCCGGAATATGGAACAGGCGGATCGCGAGGTCCCAGGCCGCCACGATGACGACCAGGAACAGGAACGGGCGGACCCACGCCGCATTCAGCACCTTCGACAGGCCCGAAGGGCTCTTTGCCTCCGCCACGTCACGCTCCCTCACAGTTTCTCAGTTCGCCCAGAAATTAACCCGTTGGATAAATACTGTCCAGCCCCTGACAGGCGGCAAAATCGTGCGGAAATCCCCTACTTTCGTCAGATGAGATTTTTATCGGTACGGATTGCGGATGAACCGCGACCCGTCACACCACGCGGTGTTCCGCGGCATGCCGCAGCGGCATTGCGCCGAACGCGGCCGCGGATTTTCCGGTCAGCGCCGCCAGCACCAGCGCAATCATGTGCTCGAGGCGCTCGTCGCGGGCGTCCTTCTTCAAGAGGTCGCGGCCGAAGATCACACTCAGCGTGGCACAGTTGGAGAGATAGAAGAACGCCAGCCCGGCGATCGAGATGTAGAGTTGCACCGGATCGACCGCGACGCGGAAATCGCCGCTTTCAACGCCGCGGGTCACCACGGTGCGGATCATCTCGACAAAGGGCGAGTGCATCGACTTGACCTTGGTCGAGCGCTTCAGGTGCTTTGCCTTGGCGAGGTTTTCCGTGTTCAGCAATGCCAGGAACTCGGGATTGCGCAGAAAATAGTTCCACGTGAAGTCAATCAGGCGCCCGATCGCCTCGGGCGGATCGAGATGCTCGAGATCGAGCGTGCGCTCCTCGGCGCGGATCTTCTCGTAGGCGCCTTCCAGCACCTCGAGATAAAGATCCTCCTTGTTGCCGACATGGTAGTACAGCATGCGCTTGTTGGCGTCGGCATTGGCCGCAATGCGGTCGACCCGCGCGCCGGCGAGGCCATGGGCGGCAAATTCCTGCTTGGCCGCCTCGAGAATCCGCAGCCGCATCCCCTGGGGGTCGCGCTGCCATCTCTGTATTCGCTTTGCCTTGGCCAAATCGATCGCCCGTGATGCTGAACTGATGAATGTAGCATGACGCACGACGTTTGAGAACGAATGTTGTCGTGACGGTCATGCGGGGATTTTTCTCGTCCCTTCGTCATTCCCCGGTGCGCAATTGCGCACCTGAGGGCTCGCGAAGCGAGAGCCCGGAATCCCATCCATCCATGGAACATGCGACTCGATGGATTCCGGGTTCGTGCGGAGCCTGTCATCGGGCACGCGTTCGCGCGACCCGGTGGCCCGCCCCGGAATGACGATGAGATTTACTGCACGCACGTTGCCGGGACGACGCTCACGCGAAATGCGGCCTAGTCTGGCTTTCCCTGTGAGGGCTGCACCAGAAGCGTCGGCACACCGCACGTGCCGTTGCGCACCGTCATCACGCGCGTGCCGGGCTTGCGGCCGGTGCGAGCCTCCGAGACGTCGACACCTGCGGCAACCAGCCGCGCATGCGTGGCATCGATGTCGGCAACGCGCCAGCAGATGCCGCGCAGCCGGTCCGGCGCATCGGTTTCCGATTTGCCCGGCCGGTGCGTGACCTCGACGACGAGATCCCCGCAGCGGAAGAACATCAGCCGGCCCCAGTCCGGATGCGACCGGTCGAGCGCCATGTCGAGCCCGAGCCGCGCGCCATAGAGTGCGGCAGCGCGTTCCGGATCGGCGGTCGAAACCACGACATGATCCATCGCGGTGATCGAGGCCGGCGTGGTGCGCACCGACAGCGGCCGCTCCTGCGCTCGTTCCAGGAAGAACATGCGTACGCCGCGCGTCGCATCGGTCGCCGCGCGCGTCCGCTTCCACGACAGCGTGGCGCCGCTGGTGTCATCGCGGCTCTCGACCTCGGCGACAGGCTCCGGCTTCAGCGTCAGCCGGTCGAGCCGGCGGTACGTCCTGGCGATATCGCTGGTCCGGAAGCAAAGGCTTGCGAGCCCCTCGCCCTGGGTAGCGAGCGCATTGCGAATGTGCTGGGCTGCATCGTTGTCGCCGTGCGGCGCCACCAATTCCAGCGTGGTATTGTCAAGCGTGAACAGCGTCCGATCGGCGCCACCGCCACTGTAGCGCCAGGACGGTGCCCGCGCGAACAGCGTCTCGTAGGCGGCGCTGGCGGCGGTGATGTCGCCGGTCAGGACGACGACATGATCGAGACCGGTAATCATGGTTTTGGCCTCCCCGAATCTGCCGTCATCGTGCTTCTCCCTTGCGCGCCCCGGAACCGCGGACTGCCGCCGTCCGTTATGCCGCATGCCAGAACGGCCCGGCTGCATCCATCATCTCTACCTGCAAACCAAGCAGGGTTGCGAATAATTTCAGCGATATCGGCCGACCAGCGGTGCTAGTCTGGTCGGTGGCCGGGACCACACCAAGCGACGACGGGAAGCGAATGCAGGCTCTCTTCATTGGACAGACCTATATCGACGTCACCTTCATCACGGATCACATGCCTGTCGGCGACGAGAAGCACGTCGCCGACGCCTATGCAGTCTCGTTCGGCGGCAACGCGGTAACCGCGGCATTCTGCTGCGCCAAGCTCGGCGTCGAGCCGGACCTGATCGCCACCATGGCCAATGACTGGCTGGGGCGGATGTTCTGGGACATGGCCGACCGGTACGGCATCTCGTTCCATCCGCGCAAGGTCAACTCCTCCTCGCTGTCCTTCATCATGCCCAATGACGGCAAGCGCGCCATCGTCCGCTGCCGCGACGATCAGCACATCCATCCCTTTCCGCTGCTGAACATCAAGGGCTGCCGTGCGCTGCACATCGACGGCCACCAGCCGGACGCGGCGATCCATTACGCCAAGCTCTGCCGCGAGGACGGCATCATGACCTCGCTCGACGGCGGCGGCCTGCGCACCAACACCCACGAATTGCTCGCATTCATCGACGTCGCGATCGTCGCCGAACGGCTGTGCGAACAGATGGACAAGACGCCGGAGCAGATGCTCGACTATCTCAAGAGCCGCGGCTGCAAGATCGGCGGCGTCACCATGGGCGAGCGCGGCCTGCTCTGGTACGATGAAGCCGGTACGGTGCAGACGCTGCCGGCGTTTCCGATTCCGCGCAAGCGCGTGATCGACACCAACGGCGCCGGCGACGTCTTCCACGGCGCCTATGTCTATTCCTATCTCGCCAATCCCGGCAAAGCCTGGCATGAGCATTTTGAGTTCGCGCGCGCGGCGTCGACCTTCAAGATCCAGAAGCTCGGCAACGAGGCCGGCCTGCCGACGCTAGCCGACATTGCGGCGGTCAAGCAGGAGTTCGGCGCCGCGGTCTGACAGGGGTAAATGGGCATGGGGCGCGTCTTCGTCGCAGGCAGCATCAACATGGACGTGGTGGCGACCGCCCAGCGCCATCCGCGAATCGGCGAGACCGTCGCCGGCGAGGCCGTGCTGTATTTCCCCGGCGGCAAAGGCGCCAATCAGGCGGTGGCATCGGCCAAGCTCGGCATACCGACCACGCTCATCGGCCGGCTCGGCACCGACGCATTCGGCAGGGAGCTTCGAGCATTCCTTGCCGCGCAAGGCGTCGATCTCGGCTTCGTCAAGGACACCGACGGCACGCATTCGGGCACCGCGATCATCACGGTCGCCAATGCCGACAACACCATCGTCGTCGTGCCGGGCGCCAATGGGCTGGTCGACGCTGACGATGTCGCAGCCCCCACACTTGCGAAGGGTGACGTCGCGGTCAGCCAGTTCGAGATTCCGCTGCCTACCATCGCCGCGTTCTTCCGTCGTGCCCGCGCCGCCGGCGCCACCACGATCCTCAATCCGGCGCCGGCGAAGGCGGCCGACAAGGGATTGCTCGACCTGGTCGATGTCCTGATCCTCAACGAGACCGAGCTCGGCGTCCTCGCGGGGACTGAGCTGCGCGACAACGACGCGCCCTCTCGCTTCGCCGAGGCGGCGCGGGCCTTGGGGCAAGGCAAGATCGTCTGCGTCACCCTCGGCAAGCGCGGCGTTCTGGCGCTGGTCGGGGACCAAGCGCTGCTGGTGCCGGGACATGAGGTCAAGGCCGTCGACACCACAGGCGCCGGCGATTGTTTCGTCGGCGCCCTCGCCTCACAACTCGCCACCGGCAAGCCGCTTCGCGACGCGCTGGCCTACGCCAACGCCGCCGCCTCGATCTGCGTGCAACGGATGGGGGCGGCGCCGTCGATGCCGACGGCGGAAGAGGTAGAGAACGCTATCTCCCCACGTCGTCCCGGCGAAGGCCGGGACCTGTAACCACCGATCTTGGTTGTCGTAGGGATCGTGGCCTCAGCGTCGCTCAACAATCTGTCTTTGGGGTAATGGGTCCCGGCTCCGTGCGCAATTGCGCACTAGGCCGGGACGACGGGAGTATTAGGAAAGCGCACTCTTCAAATCAAAGCTCGCATCCGCCGCCTGCTCCGGCGTGATCGAGCCGCCGGCGCCGAGCAGCCTGCGGCCGAACATGTGATCGCCGGCGCGATTGACCGATTCGATGCCGAGCAGTCTGTCGCCGCGATAGCAGAACGCCGAGAACGCCCCCCGCGCACGGTCGCCGCGCACCACGACGCGGTCGTAGCCGGTGGTGAGACCCGCCATCTGCAGCTTGTCGGGGCCCTGGTCGCTCCAGAACCACGGCAGGCCGTCATAGACTTCGGTCTTCCCCGTCAGCCGCGACGCCACGCAGCGCGCGTGATCGGTCGCGTTCTGCACCGATTCCAGCCGCAGCGATCCGCCGAAGCGCTTGCTGGTGTAGAGCGCGCAATCTCCGATCGCGGACACGTTCGGATCGGCGGTCAAGAGATGCTCGTCGACGATGATGCCGGATGCGACCGGCAGGCCGGCCTCCGCGGCGAGCTCGACATTCGGCAGCACGCCGACGCCGACCACAACGAGATCGGCCGGAATATGCGTGCCGTTGCTCAGGCTGACGCCGGTGACCTTGGCGCCGTCGGCCTCGATCGCGGTGACCTGGACGCCGAGATGAATCCGGATGCCGGCAGCAGCGTGGCGGGACTGCGAGAACTCGGAGATCTCCGCGGTCACCGCCCGCGCCATCACCCGCGAGGCCAGTTCGACCACATCGACCTCGAGGCCCTTGCCCCGCGCGGTCGCCGCGAATTCAAGCCCGATGAAGCCTGCGCCGATCACCACGACGCGCATGCCGGGCGCGATCAAGTCGCGCAGCGCCTGGCTTTCATCCAGGATACGGAGGTAGCGAACCGCGTCGAGCTTGGCGTTGGGAATATCGAGCAGCCGGTTCCGCGCGCCGGTCGCGAACACCAGATGGCCGTAGTCGAGCGACGTACCGGAGGCGAGCGCCACTTTCCGCGCGTTACGGTCGATCGCGTGCGCCCGATCGGTGATCAGCTCGATCTTGTTGTCGTGGTAGAATTTCTCGGGCCGGAACATCAGGGTCTCGGGCCCGCCGGTCCCCTTCAGATAGGCCTTCGACAGCGGCGGCCGCTGATACGGCAGATGGCCCTCGTCATTGATCAGGGCGATGCGCTCCGAAAAGCCCGCCTGGCGCAGCGACGCCGCGAGCTGGAAGCCGGCGTGGCCGGCGCCGACGATGATGACCGAGCCCGTCATCGGAACAACCCAAATACGCGCGAGCAGGAGTCACCCATGCCGTTTCCTCTTGTCGATGTTAGCTTGCTTGCCCCGTCCCCACAGCGCTCGTGTCTGCGTACCGAAGGCTGGCGGCCATTTGGCCTCATGGCTCGCGCCGATGCAAGGGGGTCGCTGGCAAATCTGGGCATCCGAAAGCCGCCTCCGGACCGCCGGGCCGCATTGCCACAGCTGCCGCCAAGGCCTTAAATGTCCGGAAATAACAAGCCCAAGGTCCCTAAAAATGTCCGATCCCGCCTCCTCCCCGAACGACCCCGCTTTGCTCCGCATCGACGGCGCCATCGCGACCATCACGCTGAACCGGCCGGCCGCGTTCAACGCGATCGACCTGACGATCGCTAAAAAACTGGAACAGCTCGGCGCCGAGGTCGAAGCCAACAAGGACGTCCGCGTGCTGGTCATCGAGGGCGCAGGTCGCGCCTTCTGCGCCGGCGGCGATCTGCAGACCATCGGTGCCGCGACTGAGGCCAACAACGTCGCCCCCGTGGTCGGCGAGATGCTGCACCACTACCACGCCTTCATCGAGACGGTTCGGCGGATGCCGAAGCTGGTGCTGTCCAGCGTGCATGGTTCGGCGGCCGGCGCCGGCATGGGCCTCGCCTTCGTGACCGACCTGTGCATCGCCGCGGAAGACGCCCGCTTCACGCCCGCTTATGCCAAGATCGGCGTGTCGCCGGACGGCGGCAGCACGGTCGGCATTGTCGGCACCGTCGGCACCCGCCGCGCGCTGCAGATCTTCCTTGCCGAGGATGGCTTCACCGCACAGCAGGCCTATGAATGGGGCCTCGTCGTCAAGACCGTGCCCGCGACCGAATTGAAGGCGGCCACCCGGCAGCTCGCCGAACGCCTGGCAAGGAATCCGCCCGCCGCGATCGCGGCAACCAAATCACTGGTCTATCAGGCAGCCACCACGCCGACCAAGCAGCAGCTCGATGCCGAGGAGCACAAGATCATTGCGACCATGCATACCGACGATTTCCGCGTCGCCGTGAAGAAGTTCACCAGCAAGTCGAAGTAGCAACAACAGGCACCACTGCGTCACAGCCGCGGTCTCATCCGGTAACACCTCGCACCGCCGTCGCTGCGAGGAGCGGTAGCGACGAAGCAATCGATTTCTCCGCTTGCGGAGCGGTGGATTGCTTCGCTTCGCTCGCAATGACGTGGATGGAGCGGTGCGTGCACCTCTCCATGAGGCTCCTGCCCGGCAAGGCTAGTTCGGGCAGATGTATCCTGTGCCGCCGGGCGCCTTGAAGCAGCCGACCGATTCCGGGATCACCTGCTTCGGCAGCCACAGCACGACCTTCGGAAAATAGATCGTGAAGCAGATCGTGACCAGGAACACGACATAGATCGGCAGCGCCGCCCGCAATGCCTTCGCAAAGCTCACGCCGACGAATTTCGAGGCCATCAGCAACACCAGCCCGTATGGCGGCGTGATCAGGCCGAAGGCCAGCGTCGCGATCAGCACCACGCCCATATGCACGCCGTTGATGTCGCCGGCCTGGGTCAGCGCGTTGACCAGCGGCATGAAGATGATGATGGTCGGCACCGGCTCGATGAAGTCGCCGACCACGGTGAACAACAGCACCATCAGGAGCATGATGAGGTGCGGATCGTTGCCGGCGATCGAGGTGATCCAGTCGGCGATGTAGATCGCGCCGCGCAAATAGGCCAGCATCCAGCCGAACGCGTTCGCCGCCCCGATCGTGATCAGCGGCAGCGAAAAAATGAGACCGGCCAGGCAGAAGTCGTAAGGAATCTTCTTCAGGTGCCCGCGGTTCAGCGCCGGGATCACCACGACGATGATGTAGACGACCGCGACGACGCCGGCCTCGGTCGGCGTGAACCAGCCGGTCAGGATGCCGCCGAGCAGGATCACCGGGATCATCAGCGGCAGCGCGGCGTCGCCGGCGGCGAAGGCGACCTGGCGCAGCGGCGCGCGCGGCTTGCGCAGGCCCGAGGGCCCGAAGAAGTAGCAATAGATCATCAGCCCGAAGCCGATCATCAGCCCCGGCACCACGCCGGCCATGAACAGGCCGGCGATCGAGACGTTGCCGACCGCGCCATAGACCACGGCGGTGATGCTCGGCGGCACCAGTGCCGCAATCGTCGACGCCGAGGCGATGATCGCGGCAATGAACGCCGGCTCGTAGCCCTCCCGCCGCATCGGGCCGCCGAGCGCCCGGCTCATGACGGCGACGTCGGCGGTGGTCGAGCCCGACATTTCCGAGAAGAACATGCTGAAGACGACCACGACCTGCGACAGCCCGCCCCTGATATGCCCGACCAGCGACACCGACAGATTGGCGATGCGGACCACGACATTCGCCGAGCTCATGAGCTCGCCGACCAAGAGGAAGAACGGGATCGCGAGCAGCGCCTCGGAATCGACGCCGTCAAAGATCTTCTGGACGATCGCCGCCAGCGACACGTCGGACAGCGCCGCGCCGATGAACACCCCGGCCATCAGCGAGAACGGCACGGGCACGCCGAGATAGCCGAAGAACAGGAAGCAGAACGACATCAGCACAAGCACGACCGGAGCGCTCACGGCCGCACTCCCGTCGTCGCGCTGGTGTTGATCGCTGATATCGCAAGGTCATCGTCCGGCGGCTCCGGATGATCGAAGCCGTTGCGGATGCCGTTGACGAGCTGCTCGATCGTGAACAGGCCGATCAGGATGCCCGACAGCGGGATCACGGCATAGAGCGAGGCGATCGGCGTGCCGGACGGAAGGCGGAAGCTGCCGAAGCCGCGCAGGTAATTCTGATAGCCATACCAGACCAGGCAGAAGGCAACGCCCAGCACGACGAGGCGAATGACGATCTCGACGAATGTCCGCGACCTGCCGTGCATCGCCTCCGAGAGTGCGGTCAGATAGAGATGATCGTTACGTCGTGTCGCGACCGCGGCACCGATGAAGATTGCATAGATGAACAGCGTCGAGGTCACCTCCTGCAGCCACAGCCAGGGATGGCCGATGGTGCGGGTGACGATGTCGGCGGTCACCGAGAGCGAGAAGCCGAAGCACAGCAGGCCGCACAGCATCATCAGGATCAGCTCGAGCCGGTCGAGCGCCCGCCATTTCAGATGCCGCTGACGTTGCAGCACCAGTCTGTCGGCCATGGCCATCGAATGCTCTGTCCTCGTATGTCGTCCCGGCCTAGTGCGCAATTGCGCACGGGGGGCCGGGACCCATAACCACCGGCGCCTGATGCTTTGAGAAAGAACGGCGGCCCGGTGCTTCAATGGACAAGCCGCGGCGTATGGGTCCCGGCCTTCGCCGGGACGACGCTTGTTTAATTGATCGCGCGGATCAGGTTCTTGATCTTCTCCGCATGCGGACCGAGCTCCTTGGCGAGCTTGTCGAGATAGGGATCAGCGACAGCGGTGAAACTCTTCTTGTCCACGTCCTCGACCACCTTGACGCCGAACGACTTCAGCTTGGTCAGCGCATTCCGTTCCAGCTCGAAGGCTTTCTGCGGCTCCTTGGCGCTGACCTCGTTGGCGGCAGCCTGCACCCACTGCTTCTGCTCGGCGGAGAGGCTCTGCCACAGCTTGTCGGAGACGAACAGCAGCGCATTGTTGGCCTCGTGCTCGGTGATCGAGAGCACCGGCGCCACCTCATAGTGCTTGTTGACGAGATAGACGTTGATGCTGTTCTCGGCGGCGTCGACCACGCCGGTCTGCAGCGAGGTGTAGACGCTGCCGAACGGCATATGCACCGTCTGCGCGCCATAGGCCGGGAACATGGTGTCCTCGGTCGCGGTCGCCTGCACCCGGACCTTGACGCCCTTGAGGTCGCCGACGTTGTGGATTTCCCTCTTGCTGTAGATGTGGCGCACGCCCTGCGAGCCGGTGCCGATCACGTGCAGGCCCTGCGCGGTCTCGTCGATCATCGTCCTGATCGCGTCGAACACCTGCGGGTCGGCCAGCGCCTTGATCACATGGGCGTCGTTGCGGAACAGGAAGTGCAGCGACATCACGCCGGCCTGCGGCGAGATCGTCGCAGTGTTGGCGGAGGAGATGATCGCGAACTCGATATCGCCCGACTTGACGAGTTGCAGCAGCTGCGGCTCCTGGCCGAGCTGCGCGCCGGGATATTGGTCGACGATCAACGTCCCCTTGCTCAACTCCTTGAGCTTGTCGGCAAAGAGATCGCCGGCGACCGAATAGCCGGTGTTGCGCGGCTGATCGTAGGCGAAGCGGAAGTGCTTGACCTCCTGCGCGCCGGCACGCGCGGGCAGCAGCAGCGCTGCTGCGGTCATGGCGATCCCGACGATCCCGGCTGAGTAGCCCATCGCGACGTTCCCCCTGTTTTTATTTGACGCGATCATCCCATCAGTTCTGCGGGATTGTCAATAAAACAGAGGTAATCAGCTCGTCGTAGGCATTAACGAGCGCCGCATCGCCAGAATTATCGACAATTCGGCAAATGCGCCGAACTTTGCGCGCTACTTCCCCTTGGCGCGCATGAAGTCGAAATCGCAGCCCTCATCGGCCTGCAGGATCGTCTCGTTGAAGAGATGCGCATAGCCGCGCTTGGCCCAATCGGGCGTGCCGGCGGGGGCGAGCGCCGCGCGTCGCTTCTGCAACTCGGCCTCGTCGACCAGCAGATCGATGCTGCGCTTGGCAACATCGAGCCGGATCATGTCGCCGTTCCGCACCAGGCCGAGCGGACCGCCGACGGCAGACTCCGGCGTGATGTGCAACACGATGGTGCCGAACGCGGTGCCGCTCATCCGCGCATCGGAGATGCGGACCATGTCCTTCACCCCGGTGCGCGCGAGCTTCTTCGGGATCGGCAGGTAACCCGCCTCGGGCATGCCCGGCGCGCCCTTCGGACCGGCATTGCGCAGCACCAGCACGTCGTCGGCGGTCACATCGAGCGCGGGGTCGTCGACCCGCAGTGTCATGTCCTCGACCGACTCGAACACCACGGCGCGGCCGGTGTGCTGCAATAGCTTCGGGCTCGCCGCCGACTGCTTGATCACGGCGCCGCGCGGCGCGAGATTGCCGTGCAGGATCGCCATCGCGCCTTCGGACTTGATCGGGTTCGCCTTGGACCGGATCGCATCCTGTCCCGGCACGTCCTCGGCATTGGCGACGACCTCGCGCAAGGTTTGGCCGGTGATGGTCTTTGCATCGAGGTCGATGAGGTCGCCGAGCTGTGCCATCAGCTTCGGAACGCCGCCGGCATGATGGAAATGCTCCATGTAGTGCTCGCCCGACGGCTTGAGGTCGACCAGCACCGGCACCTCGCGGCCGAGCTTGTCGAACGCATCGAGGTCGATCCTGTGCGGCGAGCGGTTGGCGATGGCGGTGAGATGGATCAGCCCGTTGGTCGAGCCGCCGATCGCCTGCAAGACGACCTGGGCGTTGCGGAACGACGACGGCGTCAGGATCTCGCTCGGCTTCGGCCACTTGGTCTTCGCCATCTCGGCGGCGACGCGGCCGCTGGCCTCCGCGGAGCGGAAGCGTTCGGCATGCGGCGCCGGGATCGTCGCGCTCATCGGCAGCGACAGGCCAAGCGCTTCGGTGATGCAGGCCATGGTCGAAGCCGTGCCCATCACCATGCAGGTGCCGACCGACGGCGCGAGGCGGCCGTTCACCGCCTCGATCTCGGTGTCGTCGATCTCGCCGGCGCGATACTTGCCCCACAGCCGGCGGCAATCGGTGCAGGCGCCGAGCACCTCGCCCTTGTGATGACCGACCACCATCGGCCCGACCGGAATCACCACCGTCGGCAGATCGGCGCTGATCGCGGCCATCAGCTGCGCCGGCAGGGTCTTGTCGCAGCCGCCGATCACGATCACCGCATCCATCGGCTGGGCGCGGATCATCTCCTCGGTATCCATCGCCATCAGATTGCGCAGATACATCGAGGTCGGATGCGCAAAGCTCTCGGCGATGGAGATGGTCGGGAATACGAACGGCATCGCGCCCGACAGCATCACGCCGCGCTTCACCGCCTCGATGATCTGGGGCACATTGCCGTGGCAGGGATTGTAATCGCTGTAGGTGTTGGTGATGCCGACGATCGGGCGATTGAGCGCATCGTCCGAATAGCCCATCGCCTTGATGAAGGCCTTGCGCAGGAACAGCGAGAAGCCGGCGTCACCATAGCTGGTCAGTCCCTTGCGAAGTCCGTCGGCCATTTTCTTCTCGTCCCGTTGATGGTTCGGGCGCACTTAAGGAGCGGCGGGAATTATTGTCAATATGAGATAATCTGGCGACAGAGCGGCGCTGATCTGCGGCAAAATCGCCCCCATTATTGACAATAACCGGCGTGCCGTGCTGACCTCCGGCATCGATCCGAAGCCGCGAGCGCATGAAGGCCCAGCCCACATTGCCCGAACTCCAGGCCCCCTCGCGCGAGGAGGAGCAGGCGGAGGTGATCCGCCGGCTGGAGGAGGACATCATCTTCGGCCGCTTCGAACCTGGCCTGCGGCTGGTCGAGGATACCTTGATGCAGCGCTACGGCGCGAGCCGGCATTTCGTCCGCCAGGCGCTGTTCCAGCTCGAGCGCCAGGGTATCGTGCTGCGCGAGAAGAATGTCGGCGCCACGGTGCGGTTCTATTCGGCCGAGGAGGTGCGGCAGATCTACGAGGTGCGCGAGATGCTGACGCGGCAGGCGGCGCTGATGATCGCTCTACCCGCACCGGAAAGCCTGATCGACCAGTTGAGCGAGCTGCAACGGCAGTACTGCCTCAAGGCCGACGCGCAGGACATGCGCGGCATCCACGAAACCAACGATGCGTTCCACCTCGCGCTGTTCTCTGCCTGCGGCAATCCGTATCTCGTCCGCTCGCTGCAGGACTACATGAACCTGACGCTGCCGATGCGCGCCAAGAATCTCGCCGACAGCGAGGGCCTCGCGCTGTCGCGCCGCCAGCACGAATTGATGATCGAGCTCTTGAAGGGCCGCGACAGCTGGGCGCTCGCGCAGCTCTGCGTCGATCACATGCAGTACAGC
This sequence comes from Bradyrhizobium acaciae, assembly GCF_020889785.1. GTDB lineage: Bacteria > Pseudomonadota > Alphaproteobacteria > Rhizobiales > Xanthobacteraceae > Bradyrhizobium > Bradyrhizobium acaciae. The sequence goes on along the minus strand of NZ_JACMYK010000075.1, from coordinate 12,068 downwards.
AAGGCGGACTACCTCGTCCGCATCTCCAACGACAAAAAGCCGCAATAGCGCGATACGCGGCCCCCTCGTGAAGGAGACCACGATGCGCCATGCGGCTTTGTTGATTGGATCGTTCGCTGCGCAGCTTGCGCTTGCCGGCGTCAGCCAAGCGGCCGATCCCCGCGCCACCGAGCTCAGCTATGAGCCCTGGACCAAGACCTGCCTGACCCAGGCGAGCTGCTTCGTCGCCGCCGCCGCGCGCGGCCAGTGCGCGCCGTCGGGCGGCACCATCAGCATCTCGCCGCAGAGCAGCACGCGCGCCCTGCTCACCGCCAATGTCGGCACGCGGACCATGCTGGAAGGAACGATCAGCCTGCGGATCGACCAGGATGAGCCGATGCAGATCGCCCGGACGCACTGCTACACGCTGGGCTGCGGCGGCACGCTGGAGGCCGATGGCGAGCTGATCGATCGGCTGAAGCACGCGCAAACGATCGTGGTGGAAGCCAAGAACCTGACCGGACAGAAGATCAGCCTCACCTTCCCGCTCAGCCACTTTTCCCAGAGCTATGACGGGCCCGGAAGCGCCCCCAAGGCGACATCCGGGAAAAACGCGAACGAGCCGCAGCGGGAGCACACCGAAGCGGTGAAGCAGCTGCCGCAGTGCGACGACTGATCATTTCTTCCAGTCGATCACCCTCGTGCGGCCACCGTCGAACTCCATGCTGCAGAACGTGCCGCCCTGGTAGTAATCGCCGACGGGATCGGGCGGCAGCTTGGCCTGCTCGGCCATCGCGTGCTCGCGGAAGTCCTCGCCGCGGCCGGTCGGGCGATAGCCGAGATCGTAGGCGCGGTGATTGTCCCACCACGAGCGCTCGTTGTAAGACGCCCCGTACAGCACCTCGAAATGGATATCGGGATGTTCGAGGCCGATGCGGCAGAGCTGCACCAGATCTTCCGGCTTGAGCCAGATCGAGAGCCTGCGGTGATCGAGCGGCGCCTCGCCGAAATTGCCGATCCGGATGCAGGTCACCTTGATGCCGTGCTTGTCCGCATAGAGCGCGCCGACGCCCTCGCCGAACACCTTGCTGACGCCGTAACGACTGTCCGGCCGCGCGGTGACGTCGGTGCCGATCCGATGATGCCGCGGGTAGAAGCCGACCGCATGATTGGAAGAGGCGAAGATCACGCGCTTGACGCCCTGCTTGCGCGCCGCCTCGAAGAGGTTGTAGCAGCCGATGATGTTGGCCTGCAGGATCGCGTCCCACGAACCTTCGACCGAATAGCCGCCGAAATGCAGGATGCCGTCGACGCCCTCGCAGATCGCCTCGACCTCTGCGAGATCGGCCAGATCGGCAGCCTTGAATTTCTCGTTGCTGCCGAGATCGGAGGGCGGCTTGATATCGCTCAGCAGCAGATCCGGATAGATCGGCGGCAGCAGCTTGCGCAGGCTCGTTCCGATTCCACCCGATGCGCCGGTCATCAATATGCGTGGCATGCCGTCCCTCGCCTTTCCTGATTGCTGCGATCGAATTGCGGTCGCAGGCCGACAATGATAGCAAACCATGCGCTCAAGGAAACACCATCGAAACACAACAACGAGAACAGCAAATGTCCGATGTTCATTCCGCCGGCTGGCGTCCCGCGACCTGCTATCCCGATCCCGCGATCCACGCGCTCGATCCGCGCTTCGAGAAATACTGGCTGAAGCTCTCCGCCGTCGAACGCATCGCCACCGGCCTGCGCTGGGCCGAAGGCCCGGTGTGGTTCGGCGACGGCCGCTATCTGTTGTGCAGCGACATCCCGAACCAGCGCATCCTGAAATGGGAAGAAGAGACCGGCGCTGTCAGCATCTTCCGCAAGCCGTCGAACTTCGCCAACGGCAATACCCGCGATCGCCAGGGCCGGCTGATCAGCTGCGAGCATGGCGGCCGCCGCGTGGTCCGCACCGAATATGACGGCTCGATTACGGTGCTGATCGATTCCTTCGGCGGCAAGCGGCTGAACTCGCCGAACGACGTCGTGGTGAAATCCGACGGCGCGATCTGGTTCACCGATCCGATCTTCGGCCTGCTCGGCAATTACGAGGGCTATAAGGCCGATCCGGAGATCGAGCCCAACGTCTACCGGCTCGATCCCGAAACCGGCAGGGCCAGCATCGTCGCCGAGGGCGTGCTCGGCCCGAACGGGCTGTGCTTCTCGCCGGACGAGACAATCCTCTACGTCGTGGAATCCCGCGGCGAGCCGAACCGCAAGATCCTCGCCTACGACGTCTCCGCCGACGGCAGGACGATCTCGAACAAGCGCGTGTTCATCGATGCCGGCCGCGGCACGCCCGACGGCATGCGCTGCGACATCGACGGCAATCTGTGGTGCGGCTGGGGCATGGGCGATCCCGAGCTCGACGGCGTCGTGGTGTTTGCGCCGGACGGCGTCATGATCGGCCGCATCGCGCTGCCGGAGCGCTGCGCGAACCTCTGCTTTGGCGGGCTGAAGCGCAACCGCCTGTTCATGGCGGCAAGCCAGTCGATCTATGCGCTCTACGTCAACACCCAGGGCGCACTCGGCGGTTGATTGTCTTGGTCGTCCCGGCGAAGGCCGGGACGACGCTTAATGTGTAGCTTCCAAAACGTCTGACGCCGGAGCGGTGATCCGCCCCGGCGCCAGAATATTGTCTCTCGTAGCTTGCTCTTACGCGGCGTTGTAGCCGGCGACAGCCTTGGCCTCGAGATATTCTTCCAGACCGTAGCGGCCCCACTCGCGGCCGTTGCCGGACTGCTTGTAGCCGCCGAACGGCGCGCTGCGCTCGTTCGGCACGCCCTGCAGGTTGACGTTGCCGGCGCGGATCTGGCGGCCGACGCGGCGCGCGGTTTCCACGGTGTCGGCGGAGACGTAACCGGCGAGACCATAAGGCGTATCGTTGGCGATCTTCACGGCTTCCGCTTCGTCCTTGGCGCCGAGGATGGTCAGCACCGGTCCGAAGATTTCCTCGCGGGCGATCGTCATGTCGTTGGTGACGTCGGCGAAGATGGTCGGACGGACATAGAAGCCCTTGTTGACGCCCTCGGGCAGGCCCGGACCACCGGCGACGAGCGTTGCACCCTCGTCGATGCCCTTCTGGATCAGCGCCTGGATCTTGTCCCACTGGCCGCGGTTGACCACCGGGCCGATCGTGGTGCCGTCGGCGCGCGGATCGCCGGCCTTGGTCTTGTCGGCGACGCCCTTCGCGATCGCCGCCACTTCCTTCATCTTGGAGAGCGGCACGATCATGCGCGACGGCGCGTTGCAGGACTGGCCCGAGTTGTTGAACATGTGCATCACGCCGCCGGTCACCGCCTTGGCGAGGTCGGCGCCTTCGAGGATCACGTTCGGCGACTTGCCGCCGAGCTCCTGGCTGACGCGCTTCACGGTCGGCGCCGCACGCTTGGCGACGTCGACGCCGGCGCGGGTCGAGCCGGTGAACGAGATCATGTCGATGTCCGGATGCTCGCTCATCGCAGCACCCACCTCCGGGCCGAGGCCGTTGAGCAGGTTGAACACGCCCTTCGGCACGCCGGCTTCATGGAGGATTTCCGCGAAGATCAGCGCCGAGGTCGGGGTGAACTCCGACGGCTTCAGGATCATGGTGCAGCCGGCGGCGAGCGCGGGCGCGACCTTGCAGGCGATCTGGTTGAGCGGCCAGTTCCAGGGGGTGATCATGCCGACGACGCCGACCGGCTCGCGCACGATCACGGCGGTGCCCATGGTCTCCTCGAACTCGTACTTCTTGAGCACTTCGAGGGTGTTCATGAGGTGGCCGAGGCCGGCGCCGGCCTGCAGCTTCTCGGCCATCGGCAGCGGCGCGCCCATCTCGTCGGAGACGGCGGCACCGATTTCCTTCATGCGGCCCTTGTAGACCTCGACGATCTTGGTGAGCAGCGCGATGCGCTCCTCGCGGCTGGTCTGGGAATAGGTCTCGAAGGCGCGCTTGGCGGCGGCGACTGCCTTGTCGACATCGGCCTTGGAGCCGAGCGCAACTTCATACATCGCCTCTTCGGTCGCCGGATTGACGACGGGAGTGGACTTGCCTTTGACGACGGGATCGACCCAGGCGCCGTCGATGTAGAATTGCATGCGATTGACCATCGGAAACCTCTTGTAGGGGGCGTATGGATAAGGGGAACGGAAAGCGTTCGGCAGGCATCCTTGCACGAAAGCAGGGCGAATTGAACCCGCCATATGCGGGGCGCGGCTCGTGCACGCCCACGGCATATAATGTTGCTGCCGCACCGGTGGCAAGGTTGGCTTCGTCGCCCCGGCGAAGGCCGGGGCCCATAACCACCGACCGCAATTGGTAAAGGGTACTGTTAGAACGAGTCGCGCTTACTTACTGCCACTCGTGGTATGGATCCCGGCCTGCGCCGGGATGACGATGGGGAGATATCCCTCGTCACACCGCCATCTTGCGATGCCGCACCGGGGCGCCGACGGAGACGCTTTCCGCCGCATCGATGATGGCATTGGCGTCGATACCGTAGTGGCGGTAGAGGTCGCCGATCGTGCCGGTCTGGCCGAAATGCTCGACACCGAGCGCCTCGAGGCGGTGGCCACGCACGCTGCCGAGCCAGCCGAGCGAGGCCGGATGGCCGTCGATCACGGTCACAATGCCGCAGTCGCGGCCGAGCGGCGCCAGCATGCGCTCGATATGACTCAAATGCTGCGCGCCGCGGCGGTCGCGGCGTAAATTCCGCGCCGCGGACCATCCCGCATAGAGCCGGTCGGCGGAGGTTACCGCCAGGAGACCGACATCGCGGTGGCTCTCGCCGATCAAACCGACCGCCTCGATCGCCTCCGGCGCAACCGTCCCGGTATAGGCGATGACGACGTCGCAATTCGGGCCCGGTTTGCGCATCCAGTACGCGCCATCAGTGATGTCGCGCTGAAGGTCCGGCGTCATGATCCGTTGCGGCTGCTCCAGCGTTCGGGTCGAGAGTCGCAAGTAAACCGAACCACCCTCGGCGCCCTCGCGCTGCATGTGGCCAAAGCCCCAGCCCATGATCACGGCAAGTTCATCAACGAAGGCCGGATCGAACGAGGCGAGCCCGTCCTGTCCGATCCCGATCAGCGGCGTCTTGATCGACTGATGCGCGCCGCCTTCCGGCGCCAGCGAAATGCCCGACGGCGTCGCCGCCACCATGAAGCGGGCATCCTGGTAGCAGGCATAGTTCAACGCATCGAGGCCGCGCTCGATGAAGGGATCGTACAGCGTGCCGACCGGCAGCAGCCGCGCGCCGTTGATCTGCTGCGACAGGCCGAGCGCCGAGAGCATGATGAACAGATTCATCTCGGCGATGCCGAGCTCGAGGTGCTGTCCCTTCGGCGAATACTCCCAGGTGTAGGCCGACGGGATCTTCTCCTGCCGGAACAAATCGTGGTTCTCCGCCTTGGCGAACAGGCCACGGCGATTGACCCAGGCGCCGAGATTGGTCGACACGGTGACGTCGGGCGAAACGGTGACGATGCGCGACGCGAGTTCGCTGTCGCCGCGCGCCAGTTCGTGCAGCACGAGACCGAAGCCCTGCTGCGTCGACATCTGCGCGGAGGCCTTGAACGCCAACCGCTCCGGCACCTCGATTTCCGGCGCCGAGAGACGGCGGCGTCCCTCGCGGTTGAACGGCGCCTCCGCCAGGAAAGCCTCGAGCTTCGCGGGCTGCTGCGACAGGCCCTCGAACTTGTCCCACTCGTGGCCGGTGCGGATGTTCTGGCTCGCGCGCCACTTCTCCATCTGCGCGACGGTCATCAGGCCGGCATGGTTGTCCTTGTGGCCCTGCATCGGCAGGCCGACGCCCTTGATGGTGTAGGCGATGAAGCAGACCGGACGATCATGGTCGATCGCTTCGAAGGCTTCGATCATGCTCGCCATGTCGTGGCCGCCGAGATTCGACATCAGCGCCAGCAACTCGTCGTCGCTGCGGCGGTCGATCAGCGCCGACACGTCACCCTGGTCTCCGATGTCGTCGCGCAGATGCTTGCGGAATGCAGCACCGCCCTGAAAGCAGAGCGCCGCGTACATCTGGTTCGGGCAATTGTCGATCCAGCGCTTCAACGCTTCGCCGCCGGGCTCGGCAAATGCCTCGAGCATCAGCTTGCCGTACTTCACGATCACCACGTCCCAGCCGAAATTGCGGAACATGGTCTCGAACTTGGCCCACAATCCCTCGCGCACCACGGCGTCGAGCGACTGCCTGTTGTAATCGACCACCCACCAGGTGTTGCGCAGGCCGTGCTTCCAGCCCTCCAGCAGCGCCTCGAAGATGTTGCCCTCGTCCATCTCGGCGTCGCCGACCAGCGCGATCATGCGGCCCTCGGGCCGCTCGCTCATCCAGCCATGCGCCTTGACGTAGTCCTGCACCAGCGAAGCGAACAGCGTCTGCGCAACGCCAAGGCCGACCGAGCCGGTGGAGAAGTCGACGTCGTCGGTATCCTTGGTGCGCGAGGGATAGGACTGCGCGCCCTTGTAGCCGCGGAAATTCTCCAGCTTGTCGCGAGTCTGATGGCCGAACAGATACTGGATCGCGTGGAACACCGGGCTCGCATGCGGCTTCACCGCGACGCGGTCCTGCGGGCGCAGCACCGAGAAATACAGCGCCGACATGATGTTGGCGAGCGAGGCCGACGAGGCCTGGTGACCGCCGACCTTCAACCCGTCGCTGGAGGGCCTGACATGGTTGGCGTGATGGATGGTCCACGACGACAGCCACAGCACCTTGCGGGCCAAGGCTGTGAGCATGTCGAGGCGTTCAGGCGCGATTCCCATGGCAATGCTCCCAGGCGATATCCCCGATGTTACTGCCGGCCGCGCCGCCGAAAATCTCAATTCCACGCGACAGCACAGGAAAAATTGGGATAAATTCCCACGATCCGACCGCAACTGACGAGTTCATCCCAATGCCCGCCCTCGATGCCATCGACCGCAAGATCCTGAGCCTGCTCCAGACCGACAGCCGCATGACCATGCAGGAGCTCGCCGACAAGGTCGGATTGTCGGTGTCGCCCTGCCACCGCCGGGTCAAGCTGCTCGAGGAGCGCGGCGTGATCTCCCGCTACATCGCAACCGTCGACCAGAAATCGATCGGGCTGCACGTCTCGGTCTTCATCTCGATCAAGCTGGCGCGGCAGAAGGAGGAAGACCTCAACCGCTTCGCGCGCGCGATCTCGAAATGGGACGAGGTGCTCGAATGCTATCTGATGACCGGCAACCGCGACTATCTGCTGCGCGTCGTCGCCGCCGACCTCTCCTCCTATGAAGCGTTCCTGAAGAACAAGCTGACCCGGCTCGACGGCATCGCGTCGATCGAGTCGAGTTTTGCGCTGAGCCAGGTGAAGTATTCGACGGCGCTGCCGGTGTGATGGGTGTTGGGTTGGTGACTCCAGCCTCGCCAGCACTCCAATGTCGTCCTGGCGAAAGCCAGGACAACCGCAGCGGATGGCTCTCGATTCAAGATATCAACAACGCGGTGTCATCACCCGCGAAAGCGGGTGATCCAGTATTCCAGAGGCAGTAGTGCTTGAGCCGAGAGGTCGCGGCGTACTGGATCGCCCGGTCGAGCCGGGCGATGACAGCTGTTATGAGGATGCAGTTTCGCGCGCTTTTGTCATCAAGCCCCGCCAAGTCAAGCCTCGAATTGCGTCGATTTGCTTGGCGCGTCATCCCGGGCGATATTAGACTTGCTGCCATGGGACACTCGAAAGATCCCGCCACAACGCACGGCCACAGCCTCCATACCACCCCGGCGTGACGGGCGGAGGGCGACCGGCCGGGAGGAAACCGGATGATCTCGGCCCGCTCGCATGTCGAGGAGATTGCGCATGTTGCCCTCGGCAAGGGCAGCCTGCGCGACGCGCCCGTGGTCCAGTCCTGGCTCCGCTGTCTCAACGATTATCGCCTCGATCCGGCTCAGGCGCAGGAAGCCTACATCGTGCCTGCGACCCAATTGAAGGAACATCGCGAGCAGTCAGACGAGTTGATCAGGATCGGCCGCTCGGCGGTCGAGGGCCTGTTCCGCCACGTCATGGACCAGCACTACGTGCTTCTGCTTTCCGACGCCCGCGGCGTCACGGTCGATTTCATGGGCGACCCGACATTCGACAATCAGCTGCGCCGCGCAGGCCTCTATCTCGGCTCGGAGTGGTCCGAGAACCGCGCCGGCACCTGCGCCGTCGGCGCCTGCATCGTCTCCGGCGATCCGGTCATCATCCATCAGGACGATCATTTCGACAGCAGCCATATCGGCCTGACCTGCACGGCAGCGCCGATCTTCGACACGCTCGGCGACCTGACCGCCGTGCTCGACATTTCGCAATTGCGCTCGCCGACGGTCAAGGCGAGCCAGCACCTGGCGCTGCATCTCGTCACCACCACGGCCCGGCGGATCGAGCTCGCCAACCTGATGGCACGGACGCGGCACGACTGGATCCTGAGGATTTCCCGTTCGCCGGATTTTCTGGACGTCGATCCCGAGGCGGCGATAGCCATCGACGCGAACGGGCGCATCTCCGGTCTCACGCATGGCGGCTTCCGCGCGCTCGCCCGCATGTTCGAGCCCCAGCCGGGCGCCGCACGCGGCGTGATCGGAACGCCGATCTCGCAACTGTTCGACATCGACGTCGATGATCTGCCGCGATTCACGCGCAGCCGGGCCGACCGGGAGCGCGTGATCCGGACCCGTTCCGGCGTGATGCTGTTCGCCGGCGCGATCGCGCCGGTCACACGCACGCGCGGCCTGCCCGCCGCCGATCGCATCCCGCGCCCGTTGCGTGAATTGAGCTTTGGCGATGCGGCCATGGAAGCGGTGCAATTGCGCGCCTCCAAGCTCGCGCCGCGGGACGTGCCGATCCTGATCCAGGGCGAGACCGGCGCCGGCAAGGAATTCCTCGCCCGCGCCATTCACGACATCCGCCCCAATCCCGGACGCTTCGTCGCGGTGAATTGCGCCGCCATCCCCGAGGCGCTGATCGAGTCCGAACTGTTCGGCTATGCGAGCGGCGCATTCACCGGTGCCGCACCGCGCGGCAAGATCGGCCTGATCGAGGCCGCCGACGGCGGCACCCTGTTCCTCGACGAGATCGGCGACATGCCGATCGGATTGCAGGCGCGGCTGCTTCGCGTGCTGTCCGAGGGCGAGATCACTCCTGTCGGCGCGCATCGGCCGAAGCCGGTCAGCTTCCGCCTGATCTCGGCCTCGCACCATCGCCTCGATCAGCTCGTCGCCGATGGCCGCTTCCGTCGCGACCTGTTCTTCCGTCTCAATGCTGCGACGCTGATGTTGCCGGCATTGCGCGAACGACAGGACCTCGACGGGCTCGTCGATCATCTGCTGGCCCGGATCGGCGCCGACGAGGGCCGCGCCATCCGGCTCTCGCACACCGCGCGGATGGCGCTGCGCCGCCACCCCTGGCCGGGCAATTTGCGCGAGCTCGCCAACACGCTCCGTGTCGCGGCAGCGCTCGCGGATGGATCGGAGATCACACCGGACGATTTGCCGGAGACGTTGCGCAATCCCGCCGAGCCCGCGGCGCCTGCCTCATCGGCAAGCGACGATCTCGCCGCCGAGCTCGCCGCCTGTGGCGGCAATGTCTCCGAGCTTGCCCGCCGGCTCGGTGTCGACCGATCGACCATCCATCGCCGCCTCCGCCGCCTGAAGCGCAGCTGACGCACCTGTGGCAGGTGTGGCGCCACAGCTGTGGCGCCGCCACGCTGCGCGGCACCCCGACGCTTCCGTAAAGCCTTGATTTCATGTGAGCTGCATGCCCGGCACCCCTGGCATGCCGCTTGCGCTCCCTTGGCCGAACGCCGCGATCGCAGATCGCTTGCGTCAATCACCAAAAGGAGGAAATGCATGCTGGACACCACTGCGAACGCCAAGGCGGAAGTTCTGCTCAGCCGGTTCGGCAAGACGCTCGAAGACGGCGATATCGACGCCGCCGTCGCGCTGTTTGCGACCGACTGCTACTGGCGCGACCTCATCACCTTCACCTGGAACATCAAGACGGTCGAGGGCCGCGACGGGGTTCGCGATCTGCTCACCCACACCCTCAAGACGGCCAAGCCGCGCCATTGGCGCGTCGCGGAAGGTGAGACCGCCGGCGAAGCCGACGGCATCCTGGAGACCTGGATCAGCTTCGAGACCGACGTCGCGCGCGGATACGGCCTGGTCCGCTTCCGCGACGGCCTGATCTGGACGTTGTTGACCACGATGGCCGAGCTGAAGGGACATGAGGAAAAGTCCGGCTTCACCCGGCCGCTCGGCGCCAAGCATGGCGTCAATGCCGGCGCCAAGAGCTGGAAGGAGGAGCGTGAGGAGGAAGCCCGTTCCCTCGGCTACACGACGCAACCCTATGTGGTGGTCATCGGCGGCGGCCAGGGCGGCATCGCGCTCGGCGCGCGGCTGCGCCAGCTCAACGTACCGACCATCATCATCGAGAAGAACGACCGGCCCGGCGACAGCTGGCGCAAGCGCTACAAGTCGCTCTGCCTGCACGATCCCGTCTGGTACGACCACCTGCCCTATATCGACTTCCCGAAGAACTGGCCGGTGTTCTCGCCGAAGGACAAGATCGGCGACTGGCTCGAGTTCTACACCAAGGTAATGGAGCTGAACTACTGGACAAGGACGACCGCGAAGCGCGCTTCCTTCGACGAGGCGACCAAGGAGTGGAATGTCGTCGTCGACCGCGACGGCGAGGAGATCGTGCTGAAGCCGAAGCAGCTGGTGTTTGCGACCGGCATGTCCGGCAAGCCGAACATCCCGAAGTTCAAGGGAATGGACCAGTTCAAGGGCGAGCAGCACCATTCCTCGCAGCACCCGGGGCCGGACGGCTACAAGGGCAAGAAGGTCGTCGTCATCGGATCCAACAACTCGGCGCACGACATCTGCGCCGCGCTCTACGAGAACGGCATCGACGTCACCATGGTGCAGCGCTCCTCGACCCACATCGTCCGGTCCGCGCCGCTGATGGAGGTCGGCCTCGGCGATCTCTATTCGGAGCGCGCGGTGAAGGCCGGCGTGACGACGGCGAAGGCGGACCTGATCTTCGCCTCGCTGCCGTACCGGATTCTTCATACCTTCCAGAAGCCGGTCTACGACAAGATCCGCGAAATGGATGCCGATTTCTACGCAGCGCTCGAGAAGGCCGGGTTCAAGCTCGACTTCGGGACCGATGATTCCGGCCTGTTCATGAAGTATCTGCGGCGCGGATCGGGCTACTACATCGACATCGGCGCCTCGCAGCTGATCATCGACGGCAAGATCAAGCTCGCCGGCGGCCAGGTCGAGGAGATCACGGCAAGCGGCGTGAAGCTCGACAATGGACGCGAGGTGCCCGCCGACGTGATCGTCTACGCGACCGGCTACGGCTCGATGAACGGCTGGGTCGCCGACCTCATCAACCAGTCGACTGCCGACAAGGTCGGCAAGGTCTGGGGCCTCGGCTCGGATACGCCGAAGGATCCCGGCCCCTGGGAGGGCGAGCAGCGCAACATGTGGAAGCCGACGCAGCAGGAAGCGATGTGGTTCCACGGCGGCAATCTGCACCAGTCGCGCCACTACTCGCACTATCTGGCGCTGCAGCTGAAGGCACGCCTGGAGGGCATCCCAACACCGGTCTACGGACTGCAACAGACCCATCACAAGGGCTGAGGCAGGCTACCCCGCCTGGTCTTCCGCTCCCGGACCAGGCGGGATTTTTCGGAGATTGAATATGCGGTGGCGAAGCCTCCCCGTGGCGTCGCGATCCCCTGGAGGGCGCGAACATCCTGTCCCTGGCTCTTGCGGTGCAACTCAATCCACAATCGTCGCTGGAACCGGCGGCGGCGCGCGACGTTGATGTCAGGCATCGCTGAGTATCCGAAGGGTGAGGACATATGCCGAGGGCTGCCCGCAACAAGCACACTGTCCTGGCGTTCGTCGCGATCCTCGCAGTCGCGGCATCGACAGCGCTGTTTGCAGGGAGCGCCGATGCCGCCCGCGGTGGTGGTGGCGGCGGCCATGGCGGTGGCGGTCATGGCGGCGGAGGCTTCCATGGTGGCGGTGGTGGATTTCACGGCGGTG
>NZ_JACMYK010000074.1 GCF_020889785.1 Bradyrhizobium acaciae | reverse complement strand
CACCGCACGCCTGCTCGCCACGCCGGCGGCGCGCCTGATTGCGCGCGGCCACGAGCGGCCGCTGCTGCTCGAGGAGGTCGAGGCCCTGATGGCGTCGAAGGCGCTTGTTGTCGATGCCTGTCGCTACGTGGTGCGCGATATCGGCACGACTGTCTCTCTGAACCGGCGGCCGGTGCTGTTCGCACTCGCCCGCGCGCTGGGCGAAGCCTGGCCGCAGGACGTGTCGCGCGGGACGCTGATCGCGCGCGCATTTCGCGGCAAGCACGCCGATGAATCGCACCGCGCGCGGCTGCGGGTCGAGATCGGACGTCTGCGCCGGGCGCTGCGACCGCTCGCCGATCTCAGCGCCACGCCCGACGGCTTCGTGCTGGAGCCGCACGGCCGCCGCGAGGTCACCGTGCTGGCGCTGCCGGTCGAGGAGGAGCACGCGGCGGTGCTGGCCTTCCTCGCCGACGGCGAGGCCTGGTCGAGTTCGGCACTGTCGGTGGCGCTGGGCGCAAGCCAACGTACCGTGCAGCGCGCGCTCGACGCGCTGGCCGCCACAGGCAAGGTGCAGTCGGTCGGCCGCGCGCGCGCCCGGCGCTGGATGACGCCGCCGGTGCCGGGATTCACGACGACGTTGTTACTCCCCGCTCCGCTGCCGAACGGCTAGCATCGGGTTGACATCAGACAACTGGAGCGCCGCATGAAGAAGTCCGAAGCCGAGATCATCCGGGAATATGCCTTCGAGGGCGTCGAGAGCGTCGGCGGCGTCAGCTTCGACGGCGAGCAGGTCTGGTTCGCGGCGGGAGGCCAGTTGGTCGCCTTCGACCCCGACAGCGGCACCACCACCCGCACCCTCGACATCGCCGCCCATGCCGGCACCGCCTTCGACGGCAAGCACCTCTATCAGATCGCCGAGGACCGCATCCTGAAGATCGAGCCGAGCAGCGGACGCGTGCTCTCCACCATCCCCTCGCCCGGCGGCGGCCGCGATTCCGGCCTCGCCTGGGCGGAAGGCTCGCTGTGGGTCGGCCAGTACCGCGACCGCACCATCGTGCAGGTCGATCCAGACACCGGCAAGGTGCTGCGCACCATCGAAAGCAACCGGTTCGTCACCGGTGTCTCCTGGGTCGATGGCGAACTCTGGCACGGCACCTGGGAAGAGGACGAGAGCGACGTCAGGCGCATCGATCCGCAGACCGGCGAGGTGATGGAACGGCTGGAAATGCCGAAGGGGACGTACGTCTCCGGGCTCGAATCCGACGGCAAGGACCGCTTCTTCTGCGGCAGCGGCTCAACCAACAACAAGGTGCGCGCCATCCGGCGGCCGAAGCGCAGCGGCGCATAAGACGATCAATCGCTTCGCGCGCCGAGCAAGCTCACGCCGGCGCGGGCACCGCGGTCGATCGCGCCGCTGCCATCGGCCGGAAGGTCGTCATGATCAGGAACGCGCCGAGGCCCGTGGCCCAGGAGCCGACATAGAGCCACGTGTAGCTCGCAAAGGTGTCGTAGATCAGGCCGCCGGCCAAAGGCCCGGTCGCCATGCCGAGGCTGCCGGCCATCGCGGTGCCACCGATCACCGTGCCCATCATGCGCAGCGGAAAGTTCTCGCGGATCAGCACGGAATACAGCGGCATGGTGCCGGCATAGATGAAGCCGAAGATCGCCGCGACTGCATAGAACGCGGCAAGCTCGCGTACGAAGACGTAGCCGAGCGCGCCGAACGCCTGCGCCAGCAGGCCGATCACCAGCACCCGCTTGGCACCGAAGCGGTCGCCGAGCAGGCCGAACGCGATGCGGCCGCCCATGCCGGCGAGCCCTTCGACGCTGTAGATCGTCACGGCGGCAACAAGCGGAATGCCGCAGGTGACCGCGTAGCTCACGGTGTGGATGATCGGCCCCGAATGGGTGGCACAGCAGAAGAAATTGGTTGTGATCAAGATGAGGAATTGCGGCGAACGCAGCGCCTGCGCCACCGACATCGGCGGCTCGCCGTTCGTCGAGACCACTTCGGGAGCATTGCCTTGCAGCGCCGGCGGGCGCCGCACCAGCAACGACACCGGGATCATGATCGCGCCGACCACGCCGGAGACGATCAGCATCGCGGTCCGCCAGTCGTGATGGGAGATCAGCCAGGCCGCGAACGGCGACATCGTCATCGGCGCCATGCCCATGCCGGCCGACACCAGCGAGACCGCGAGGCTGCGATGGGTATCGAACCAGCCGGTGACGGAGGCCATCATCGGGGCGAAGATCGCCGCCGTGGCCGCGCCGACCAGCGCGCCGAACACGAATTGAAACGCCAGCAGCGAGGTCACCTGGCTTGCCAGCGCAAGGCTTGCCGACAGCACGACCGATCCGGTCAGCACCACCGGGAGCGGCCCGAACCGGTCCGACAGTGTGCCCCAGATCATGCTGGTGAACGCCATCGCGAGGAAACCGATCGTCATCGCGCTGGAGATGCCGGTCACCGACCAGCCGGTCTCCCGCGCCATCGGCTGCAGGAACACCGGCAGCGAGAACATGCCGCCGATCGCGACGCAGCCCAGCAGGCCACCGGCCGCGACGATCACCCAGCGATAGGTCGAATTGCTCATTCCGGAACTCCCACGCAGCTCGTTCTGGCTGTAAGACGAGCGGGCCGGACTGGAACCGACAACGAAGGACAGCGCCAGCTCGCTTTTTTCGAGCGCGGCAGCGGCCAGGGCCGCTACCGCGATACTAGGGCGTGTGCTTATGAATCCGCCCGCCGAACGGGAGGGGTTTCTTTTTGCTCGCTGCCGGTGTTTTCTCTATCACGGCGGAGAACGGGTATGCAGGGATCGCTGGGGGAGAAGATCGGCGATGGGCTTTTCGCCGATGTCCACGCTTGGGCGCCCGGTCAGGTCGTCAAGCTGTCCAAACCAGGTATCCCGCAGTGGGTCGTCCAGCATGAGATGCAAATGACCCGCGCGGTCTTCGCCGCCGGCGGCCCGGCGCCGGAGGTGCTCGGCGAAGTCACCCTGGACGGGCGCTTCGGAATCGTGCTGCCGCGGTTCGATGGACCGACCCTGAAGCAGGCTACGCGCACCGGCGCCATCACGCCTGAACAAGCTGGCGCAATTCTCGCGACGCTCTGCCTAGCCGTTCACAAGACGCGACCGCCACCGGACGCACTCTCGCTGCGCGAGGCGATGGACGCCAGATTGCGGTTCGGCGGCAGTGTGCTTCCAGAGCGCATCACCACCGGCGTCCTCGCGCTGATCGAGCACCTCGCGCCCGATGACGTGCTGTGCCATTCCGATCTTCACCCCGGCAACGTGATCATGACGGCGCAGGGCCCGAGACTGATCGACTGGCTCGGTGCGGCTCGTGCGCCCGCTGCCTACGAGATGGCGCAGTGCCATGTCCTGCTTACCGAGCTTGGTCCGCAGCACGCCGACGATCCGGAGCGGGCCACGGTCAATTCGGTTCTCCAGGCGGAGTATGCGCGGTTGGCCGGGATCCCCCCTGCGGCGCTGACGGCGGCGATGCGGCCCTATTTGCCGATCGTCCGCGTCTTCCTCCTGCTCGGTGGGGCCATGCCTGACATGCGGGAGCGGCTGATCCAGCGCGTCGAGATAGCCCTGCGCTCGGAAGGCTGAATTGTTTTGGTCGCGCGCGAGCCGGAGTACGCGCCCTAGCCTCCTGTCAACGACCAGCCAGACTGCATCCGGGCAGCGGCGCAATAGCGCCGAGGGCACGGACCTGCACCAGCTCTGTGGCTTGGGTCTTCGCAATGAACATGTTCATCGCCGTGTGGTGATCCCTACCGAGTGTTACCGGGCCGGTCGGCGACGGAATGGTGAGGCCGGCCATCGCGTCGATGATGGCCTCCTTGTCGAGCTTACCGGCCTTTTCGGCTGCGGCCTTCAGCGCGATCAGGGTGTTATAATGGGTCATCACATAGTTCGATACCGCGACACCCGCGCCGGCAGCGGCGCGCGCCTTCGCGACGAAAGCTTTGACGGCAGGCTCCTCGCTCGCCGCGACCGCAGGCACCACGGTGACCATGTTCTGGCCCTTGCCGCGGAAGATCCCAAGATCGACCTCCGACAGTCCGAGGAAGGCGACGGTGATGTCCGTCAGCAACCCGGCCTCGTCGGCCTGCCGGATGAAATCCATCCCGTCGCCCTTCAGCGCGAACAGCAGTATTTTGGCCTTGCTCGCCGCGACCTCCTTGATCAGCGGAGAGAAGTCGGTCTCCGTTCCCAGCGTGTATTTGGTCCCGACCACCCTGCCGCCGAGCTTCTCGATCAAAGGCTGTGCGATGTCGAACATCTGACGCGGCCAGACCCGGTCGGCACCGAGCAGGAAATACGTGTTGCCGAAGGTTTGCGTCATATAGGGCAGCAGCTGGCCGAGCTCCTGGTTCGGCACCGCGCCGAACGAGAACAGATAGCGGCTGCATTTGCCGCCCTCGTAGTTGGTCGCGTAGAGCAGCGGCGTCTTCGAACTCTCCGCAAGCGGCACCAGCGCGTTCAGGTTGCGCGAGGTGATCGGGCCGACAACGGCCAGCACGTCCTGCTTTTCGACCAGCGAACGCATCGCATCAGCCGCCGCCTCCGGCCGCGTCTTGTCGTCGGCATAAATGATCTCGATTGGCTGGCCGAGAATGCCGCCCGCCGCGTTGATATCCCGAGCGGCGAGATCGAGCCCGAGTCTCGCCTGCTGGCCGTACAGCTCGACCCCACCGGAAAACGGCAGCACCGCACCGACCCGGATCGGTTCGCCGGATTCAACTGCGCGCGAAGGATCAAGCAGCGCGCCGCACAGTAGCAGCGCGAGCGTGATGCAGGTGATCGAGCGTGATGCCACGTGCGTCTCCTCCTTCGAGCAGGATGCAACAGTGCTCGATCGATATTATCGGCGCGGCGCTGAAGAATTCGTCAAGCGGACCTCGTTTGCGTCACATTCGATGCTATGCTCGTCATGCGCGTCGAGACATCTCCGCGCCTTCCCCAGGACTTCAGGCCTATCGAGCAACCCGCATCCGCGGGGCGCCGGTTTGCGCCTTGTGACGATTGATGAAAGGACACCTCTTGAACAGTCGCTTCGTCCTGATCTCCGGCTGCTCCGGCGGCGGAAAATCGACCTTGCTGGCCGAATTGCGGGCACGCGGCTATTCGGTCGTCGAAGAGCCCGGCCGCCGCATCATCGCCGACGAGCTAGCATCCGGCGGCACGGCCCTGCCTTGGGTCGATATGGCAGCCTTCCTGCGGCGCGCCTTTGACGTCGCACTGAAGGATATGGCGATCGCCGAGTTCCATTCCGGATGGGTGTTCTTCGATCGCGGCCTCATCGACGCCGTGTCAGCGCTGGAAGCCTTGACGGGCGAGCCGGCGCTACGCCCGATCTGCCCCGAGCACCGCTACCACGCGCGCGTGTTCATGACACCGCCATGGCCTGAGATCTACGTCACTGACGCCGAGCGGCGGCACGGGTTCGAGGCGGCGACGGCGGAATATCAGCGGCTGATGCAGACACTTCCCGGGCTCGGCTACGACGTCATCAGCCTGCCGAAGACGTCACCATCGGCACGCGCCGATTTCGTGCTGGCGACGCTCGGCGGCGGCATCCCACCGATGGCCTGATCAGATCGTCACTCCGCGGCCCCGGGATGTGCCTAGAACGACGTCCCACCTCCGAACCTGAACTCCTGCACGATATCGTATTTGCCCTTGCTGATCGGCACGGCGTAGTCGCAGCGCAGCGGCGCGAACGGTGACGCCGAGATCAGGCCAGCGCCGACCGAGATTCGCACGACGTTCTCATCGTCGTATTGCAGGCCGCATTTGCAGGCTGCCGTATTCACCTCGCCGGTCGCGGCCCACGACGTCGGGCCTTCATAACCCCAGAGCGAGCCGGCGTCCGCATAGACAGCTCCCTTCAGCCCAACCTAGGAGGGCAGGAACCAGAACATCACCCAGAAGCGGAGCGGAGTTGCCAGTCGCGCCGTGGCGAAAATGCGGAACGACGCGGCGCGGATACAGCCCGTTACAAATTGGTCCGGCAGCTCATCGTGGTGCCCGGCGCGCCGCCGCCGAACGATCAGCCCTTCTTCGAATCGCCGCGTGTGTGATGCAGCAGATTGTCGCGCAGCCTGACCACGCTCTTCTGCACGATCGGAAACTCATCCCCGAGCCCGGTGGCTTCGACCAGGGACGCGTTGATCTCCTTGTCGAGCAACCGCCGACCGGCCGGCGTCAGGCTCACCCGCACCTGCCGCTCGTCGGCGGGATCTCTGACGCGGCTGATGTAGCCGCTCTGCTCGAGCTTCTTGAGGATCGGCGTCAGCGTATTGGATTCCAGAAACAGCTTTTCGCCGAGCGCGCTGACGGTCTGCTCGTCGGCCTCCGACAGCGCGATCATGGCAATATACTGAGTGTAAGTCAGGCCGACCGCGTCCAGGATCGGCTTGTAGGCGCGGCCAAAGGCCAGATTGGCCGAATAGACCGCAAAGCACAGAAAATTCGCGAGTTTTCGGCCTTTGGTCTCGGCCTTGGCGGGGCGGGTCACGGGCATCTCCGGAGTTCGTGAAGTCCGGATCAATATAAATCGTATCCGATTAAATCGGAAGTGCTTGACATCATCTAATGCGCGGTCTATTTCAACTCGCGTCCGATTAAATCGGACACGATGCAAATTCACAAAGGAGTTGACCATGACCGCCAATGCAAAGGTTCTCGCCACCGGAAAGACCCACGTCACCGCAGGCCCGAACGGCACCGGCCGCTCGCACGACGGCTTCCTCGACGTCAAGCTGCCGCAGCCGCACCCGGCCGCGGAAAACCTGTTCGCTGCCGCCTGGTCGGCCTGCTACATCGGCGCGATCCAGCTCGCCGCCGGACAGCGCAAGGTCAAGCTCGCGAGCGAGCCCGAAGTCGACGCCGAGATCGACCTGAACCAGGCCGGTGGCGCCTTCTTCCTGAGCGCGCGCCTCAACGTCCGCGTTCTCGGCGTCGAGCGCGAGGTCGCACAGCAACTGCTCGAAGCCGCGCACGGCATCTGCCCCTACTCCAAGGCGGTCCACGGCAACATCGACGTCACGACCACCCTGGTCTGAGACCAGCACGTGACGACTTCCGACGCGGACCGGCCGGTTGCCGGTTCGCGGTCGGACCAGTCGAGACAACAACCTCTGGAGTTCGAGATGACCAGCAGACTGATGACGGCGACGCGCCTCCTCGCAAGGGCGGCCCTGATCGCTGGAAGTTTCCTGACGATCCCCACCGCCCAGGCGCAGCAACCGGCCGGCATCACGCGAACCGACCTGCAGCGCCGCGACCTCAGCGCTCCCGGACGCGAAGCCGTCCAGGTGCGCGTCGACATCGCGCCGGGCAAGGCATTCGGCCGGCACACCCATCCCGGCGAGGAGATCATCTACGTGCTCGCCGGCACGTTCGAATATGATGTCGACGGCAGGCCTCCGGCAACGCTGAAGGCCGGCGACGTGCTGTTTATTCCCGCCGACACGATCCATGCGGCGAAGAATGTCGGCGACGTCACCGCTAGCGAGCTTGCGACCTATATCGTCGAAAAAGACAAGCCGCTGCTGACGCTCGTGAAGTGACCGCTGCCGCCTGCCCGCCCCTACGCACTTCTCAGCGTGGGGCGAGCGCGGCGACATCAATTCACTTGCTGCCCCGAGCTTCGGCGTGCGCTGTCTGCCGCGCGTTGAAGATCAGCAGGCTGATCGCGGCCATGATCCAGACACCGATGCCGCCATAGAGCATGACCCAGCCGAAGCCGCTCGCCAGCGCCTGATGCACGACGGGACCGGTCAGCTCCGGTGCCGACGCGGCGTCGCCAGCCGCGATCCGCTCGGCGATGACACGCAGTTGCGCACCATCCAGCGCCGGCAACACGGCCTTCAGATGCGCCAGTACGCCGCTCGCCAGGATAAAGCCCATCAGCGCGATGTTGACCGACAGCGAGACCATCCGTGCGCTCATGTCGATGCCGGAGGCCATGCCCGCGCGGTCGCTCGAGACCGAGCCCGTTGTCGTGTTGGTGACGGGCGTGTTGGTAATGCCGAGGCCAATTCCGGCGATCAGGCAGCCGGGCAGCATCGTCAACCAGTCCGGTTGCGCGGCGGCGCTGCCGAACTTCATCAACATGAATCCGGTGCCGATCGTGAACAGCCCGACCGGGATGATCAGGCCCGGCTGATAGCGCAGCGACAAGCGCTCGGCAAAGGGCGGCATCACCAGCGTCGGCAGCGTGTAGGCGAGCAAGGCAAGTCCCGCAGACACGCTGTCATAGCCGAGGCCGGCATGAAACCAGATCGGCAGATAGATCATGAAGGGCCAGTAGCTGAGATTCATCGCGGCCGAGCCGATGATCGAGCCGGAGAACGCCGGAATCCGAAAGACCGAGAAGTCGAACATCGGCCGCCGGCTGACCTTCTCGGCAACCAGGAACGCGATGAAGCTCACGGCGGAGACGCCGAGGATTGCGAGGCCCCTCAGGCTGGCAAAGCCGAGATCCGGGCCCTGCGTGATGTAGAATGCGAGACAGAACACGGCAACCGACATCGTCGCGATGCCGGCGACGTCAAGACTGCTCGCCTTCGGGTCTTTCGATTCGTGCACGCCGCCGATCGTGAGCACGAAGGCGACAGCCGCGAACAGCACGTGGACCAGGAACACCCACTCCCAACTCAGCGCCGCGACCACAGCACCACCGATGATCGGTCCGAAGCCGAGGCCGATGCCGAAGATGACACCCCACCAGCCCCAGGCGACGGCGCGCAGGCGGCCGCCCTGGAATTCGTGCGAGAGCACGGCGATCTGGCAGATCAGCAGCGCGCCACCGCTGAGCCCCTGAAGGAAGCGGGCGACGATCAGCATCTCGACACTCCGGGCAATACCGCAGATCAGCGAGGTGATGCCGAATGCGGCGATCGCGACCAGGAAGATGCGCTTGCGTCCGTAGCGGTCCGCCACCGTCCCGATCGCCATCAGCACCGTGGTCACCGCGATGGTATAGGCGTTCATGATCCATTGCAGCGCCTTGAAGTCGGCATGCAGCACCCGCTCCAGCGTCGGCAGGATCGCGGGGATGCTGGAAATCTCCAATCCAAACATCAGGCAGGCTAGGCATACGGCGGACAACACGACGGCGCCGCGCCGGCTCAGTTCAGTTGACATGATCAGGCCTTTTGTTGTTGCAAGCCAACGGCATACCGCACGCTGTTGCCAGGGTGCTGGCAGCAGCGTTGGCCGATCGACTCACGATGTATTGAGGCAGCAGCGACGGGAATCGGGTGGCCGCAGCGCTTCACAACACAAAGCTAGTCACCGCTTGAGCATTGGTGAATTGGATGACTAGATATTTCAGAGACAACAATTCCGGATGACTGACATGACCACGCTCGACATCGACGCCGTGAAGACCTTCGTGACCATCGCCGAGCTCAAGAGCTTCACGCGCGCAGCCGAAGCGCTCGGCACCAAGCAGGGCGCGATCAGCGTCAAGCTGAAGCGGCTGGAAAGCCATGTCGGCCATCGACTGATCGAGCGGACACCGCGGCTGGTGCGCCTGTCGGCACAGGGCGCCGCGTTCCTCGCGCCGGCACGCGAATTGCTCGCCGCGCATGATCGCGCTGTTGCGGGTCTGACGTCGGTTCGCCGGCGTTTTTCGCTGGGGATCGCCAGTCACGTCGGCGCACCCGAGCTTCCCACCTTGCTGGCGCGGCTCAATGCACATGATCCTGCCCTTACGATCGAGGTCCGTCTCGACGATGCCCGTGATCTCCTTGAGACCTTCGATCGCGGTATGATCGATGCCGTGATCATTTTTCGAGAGGACGACCGACGCGACGGGGACGTTCTGGGACCCGATCATTTCGGCTGGTTCGCCACACCGGACTTTCTTCATCGGGCCGGAGAGCCGTTCCGATTGGCGGCCTCCTCACCCGCCTGCGGCATCCTCAATACCGCCACGCGTGCGCTTGATGCCGCGGGCCTTCCGTGGACAGAAACATTCCTCGGCTGCGGAGCATTTGCCGTCGCCGACGCGGTCTCGGCAGGCCTTGCGATCTCGGTGTTCTCGCGCCGGGTTGCTCCTTCAGGCACAGTCGAGGTGACTGAGAAATTCGGGCTCCCTGCGCTGCCTCCGTCCGAGATCATGCTGCTGTCGACGTTGTCGGACGCGAGGTCGCGCGCGGCGTTGAAGACGCTGGCAAACGCCTTTCGCGAGCACCATCGTCCGCCCATCAGTGCAGGCAGCAGAATGGGGGCCGCGCGAAGCGTCACCGCAGCGCTGGGGTCCTGACCGATCAGTCGCGCATGAGATCACCGACCGGCTATCGTCGCGCGCCGTCGGCTCGCTTTCCCTCGAACAGCGCGCGCTCCGACGCCAGCGCCTTGGCCAGAAAATCGAGCGTGGCGCGGATACGCGCAGTGCGCTTGAGATCGTCGTGGGTCAACAGCCACAGCGCCGAGCGCGCTCTGCGAGCGGCTTCGGCGTCACCCGCCGTAGCGTCGGCGCAAGATCGCCGACATAGCAAGGCAGCACGGCAAGCCCCAGCCCCGCCGCCGCGGCATCGCGCAAGGCCGGAAGCGCATCGACACGGCAGCTGATGCGCGCCGAGTGAAGCTTGTCGCGCATCCATCCGGCGATGACGGTTCCGGCCAGCGCATCGTCCAGCCCGATCCAGTCGTGCGCCGACAGGTCCTTGTCGCCGCGCCGAGCGAGATAAGCGCGCGATCCGTAGACCGCATGGGCAATATCGGCAACGCGCCGTCCCACCAGCAGCTCGGATGGTGCCGGCGTCGGCCGGATCGCGATCTCGGCTTCGCGGCGTGTCAGGTTGGCCATCGCATTGGAGATGATGATCTCCGGCTGGATCTCCGGATGGGCGGCGCGCATCGCGGGCAGATGCCGCATCAGCACCACGCCGAGCGTATCCGTCGTCGTGATCCGGACCGTGCCTGACGGCCTGAGGTCCTGTCCCGCCAACCTGCGCTCGAGCGCCAGCACCTCATCCTCGAGCCGGGCCGCCGATGCCGCCGCCGTCTCGCCCGCCGGCGTCGGCGCGTAACCGTCGCGGAACCGCTCGAACAGCCGCGTTCCGATCGCGGTTTCGATCGTGCCAAGGCGGCGAAACACCGTCGAATGCGTAACGCCGAGCTTGCGCGCCGCCCCCGACAGGCTGCCTTCCCGCGCGACGGCGAGCACGAGCCGAAGATCATTCCAGTCGAGAGGGCTGTGCATTTTTGCAAACTCGCTTCGCGGCTCTGAATAATACCTTATCACAAACAGACAGGCCATCTTCCCGGAAAGTTCGGCTGACCGGCGCACGCTGCGAGAGGTGCCGGCGATGCAGAGGAGTTGCCAGGTGACAAGCGAGACCACCGAGACGTTGCAATTGCACGACGCGCAGTTGGCAGCCGTCGACCCGCGGCGATGGCTGGCGCTGCCCGTGCTGCTCACCGGCGCCTTCCTGCCGATCCTCGATTTCAACGTCGTCAACCTCGCACTCCCCGCCATTCGCGACAATCTCGGCGCGACGGCGAGCGAGGTACAGTTCGTGATCTCGGCCTATGCCGCGACTTACGCGGTGTTCCTGATCACGGGCGGCCGGCTCGGCGACCTCTTGGGCCGCCGACGGATGTTCCTGACCGGCGTCGCAGGCTTCACGATCGCGTCGGTGCTGTGCGGCATCGCATGGTCGCCGGCCATCCTGGTCGCCGGACGGATCCTGCAGGGCCTCACCGCCACCGCGATGGCACCGCAGGTGCTCGCCTCGATCCGTGTGCTGTTTCCGGCGGCCGAACAGGGCCGCGCGCTCGGCTTGTACGGCGCCACCTTTGGGTTGGCGAACATCTGCGGTCAGGTGCTGGGCGGCGTCCTGGTGTCGGCGCATCCATTCGGACTGGCCTGGCAGGCGATCTTCCTGATCAACGTACCGATCGGCCTCGCCGCCTTCCTCGGCGGACTGCTGTTCCTCACTGACTCGCGCGCCGAGCATGCCCAGCGGCTCGACATCGGCGGCGTCATCCTGCTGTCGCTCACACTCGGCCTTTTGGTCTATCCGCTGATCGAGGGCCGTGAATCCGGCTGGCCGATCTGGATCATCGCGATGCTGCTGGCGTCTCCACTGATGCTCGCCGCCTTCGTCCGCTTCGAGGCACGGCTGTCCGCACGCGGCGGCGACCCGCTGGTCGCGCTGCATCTGTTGCGCAACAGCGACTTCGTGATCGGGCTGGTGATGGCGCTCGCCTTCTACATGCTGTCGTCGTTCTATCTGACCTTTGCGGTCTACCTGCAAAACGGATTGCATCGGTCTCCGCTGGCGGCCGGCCTTGCCACCCTGCCCTTTGCCACCGGCTTCTTCGTCAGTTCGCTGGTGTCGTCGCTGGTGATGCAATGGCTCGGCGCGCGCACCCTGACGCTGGGCTTTGCGCTGCAGGTGATCGGCTTCGGCGTCGTGATGCTGTCGGTCAGCGGCACGCTGCCCCAGAGCCTTGAATTCGGCCTGATCTGCGGCGGGCTCGGCTTCGGCACCGTGATGCCGTCAGTGATCAAGGCCGTGATCGGCAGCATCGATCCGCGCCATGCCGGGCTGGCATCGGGTATGATGATCTCGACCTTCCAGATCGGCGCCGCACTCGGCGTAGCCGTTATCGGCGGCGTGTTCTACAGCCTGCTCGGGCCGCATCCGCAGGCCGATGATTATGCGCACGCATTCACGATCGCCCTCGGCTGCAATGTTGCGCTGCTGGCGCTCGGCGGCTGGCTGTCGCTGTGGCTGCCGCGCGAGCCGGCCGCTTGAGAGCAGGAGAAGAAGTCCATGACCGCGCCGCTCTACGATGCGTCCGTCCCGGTGTTTCGTCAGATGCTCGACGCGCTCGCCGATCTCCTGCGCAAGGGCGAGGCCCACGCCCGCGAACGCGGTCTCGATCCCGATGCCATGCTCGCGGCGCGGCTGGCGCCCGACATGCTGACGCTGGTCGGCCAGGTGCAACGGGCGAGCGATCACGCCAAGGGCGCCGCCGGGCGGCTCGCCGGTCTCGAGCCACCCCCCTTTGCCGACGACGAAGGAAACCTCACCGCAGCGCATGCCCGGATATCGCGAACGCTCGACTACATCGACACGCTCCCGGTTCGGGCATTCGACCGGGCCGCGGAGCGCATCATCAGCCTGCCCTTCGGCGCACCGCCAATGCCGGCAGCGCGCTATCTGTACGGCTTCGCACTGCCGAGCCTGTTCTTCCACGTCGCCACCGCCTACGCCATCCTGCGCCAACGCGGCGTGGCGCTCGGCAAGCGCGACTTCCTCGGCAACTACGTCCCGCAGTGATCTCTATTTCTTCGCAACCTCGCGAAGCGTGTTGTAGACCCAGTCCGCCCCCTGCTTGATCGCCTCGACGCCGATCCTTTCGTCGTTGCCATGCATCCGGCTCAGGATGTCGTCGTCGAGCGGATAGGGATAGATGCCGTAAACCGGCACGTTGCGCTCGCGCCAGGCGGTGGCGTCGGTCCCCGCCTCGAACATTGTCGGCACCAGGACGGCGTCCTTCCAGACCCGCTTCGCGTTGCGCTCCAGCGCGCCATAGAGTTCGGTATCGACCGGCGACCCGGGCATCTTGCTCCGGATCAGATAGGCCTCCCGCGCCTCCTGCTGCGGCAGCGCGGTGACGATGCTGACCTCGATGCCGGGATCGCCGACCGCGCGCTTGATCTCGGCAATCATCTGGTCGGTCGTCGTTCCCGGAAGCAGCCGCGTGTTCACGACCGCCTTGGCGTCGCCGGGGATGACGTTAGGCTTGATGCCGGCATCGATCATCGTGATCACCATGGTGTCGCGCAACAGGGCGTGCAGCAGCAGGCTGTCCTTGGGATTGTCGGCAACCAGTTTCTTTCCGGCCGCGTCGAGATCGGCCTGGTCCTTTGCCGCCAACAGCTGCTTGATATCGGCAGCCGTCTGTTCCGAACTGATCGGAAGCAGCGCCTTGAAATAGGCCTCGGTCGCCGGCACCAGCTTGACGACCGGATCGTGCACCGCGAGCTTGGCGAGCGCCGCGATCAGGCGGTCGTTGGCCATCGCGCCCGCCGGGAACGGCCGCGAGGAATGGCCCGAGGGCCCCGTCGCCTTCAACGCAAACGTCGCCGAGAGCTTTTCCGCCGTCGTGACGTTGATCTGGCGGACCGTGCCGTCGCGCTCCTGCAGCACATAGCCGCCTTCGTTGAGCGCGAATTCCGCGTCGATCTTGTCCCAATGGTTCTTCGCCAGCCACGCCGTGCTGTACTGCCCCTGCTCCTCGTCTGCCTCGGCGAGGAAGATCACGTCGCGTGACATCGGCGTCTTCTCTTCCGCAAGCCGCATCACCGCGCTGGCAAAGACGGCGAGCCCGCCCTTGAAGTCCATCGCGCCGCGGCCGTAGACGAAACCGTCCTTCTCGACGCCGGCGAACGGCTCGACGGTCCATTTCTCGCGCTCGACCGGCACGACGTCGGCGTGGGCAGCCAGCAGCACCGGCTTCTTCGAGCCGTCGCCGCGCAACCGGGCAATGAAATGCGCGGCCTTGCCGTTCGGGGCGACGAAGATGTCGACCTCGGCGCCCAGCGGCGCGAATTGCGACTTCAGATATTCGGCGAGCGCCCGCGTATCGCCGGGGCCATTCGAGGTGTCGAAGGCGATCAGCTTCTTGAGCAACGCAACCGTCCGGTCGCCATAACGTTCGGCGGCGGCAAAGCCGGTTCCGGAGAAGACGATGCCCGTGGCGAGCATCAAGGCTACGAAATTGTTCTTGGTCTTTGACGTCACGTTCTTGTTCCTCCCATTTTTTAAACCATATCCCGCGGCGGCGGCCTCAGGGAGCCCTCGGAAACAGCAGTTTCAGCGTGGCAGCCGCGACGAGCGTCATCATGGCGAGGCCGGTGGAAAGATAAAGCGCGCTGGCATCGCCGAATCGGTCGATCACGATCGCATAGACCAACGGCGCCGCCGCGGGCAGGATGAAGCTCGGAACGATGAGCCGGCCGACCAGCGTGCCATAGCTGCGATGATCGAACAGGATCAGCGGCAACGTTCCCCTTGTGATGGTCAGAATGCCGTTGCAGGCGCCGTACAACAGCGCGAAGGCGACCCCCATCTCCTTCGACGTCCCGCTGAACAGGCCGGCAATGAAGGAGAGCGGCATGATCAGGCAGGCCATCAGATTGAGCGCGAGCGGATCGAGCCGTCCGCCGAACAGGACTTCGCAAAGGCGCGCGGCCGATTGCCCGATACCTCGCAGCGTTGCGATCCAAACCGCCACGGTGACGGTGAGCCCGAGCCCTGAGAGCACGGCGATCATGTGGGCGGACATGCCGGCGTTCAGGAAGTTGGCTCCGGTCATGATCACGGCATAGAGCCCGCCCGCCGCCGCAAGCTGCCGGCGGCTGGCGGCGCGCGGTTGCTTCGGCGCCGCCACACCAGAGCTCGGCACGCCGGCAAACCGCTTGGTCGGAATCATCAAGTGCAACGGGATCGTCAGCAGCGCAAAGCCGGCATAGGCCAGCACCGCAATCCGCCAGCCGAAATGTTCCGAGAGCGTATGGCCGAGCGGCCAGAACACGGTGGCGGCCAGGCCACCGAGCAGAGTGATCCCGGACATCGCGCGGCGCGCCTCCGGTCCGCCGATCCGGGCCAGCGCCGCGAACGCCGCATCGTACAGCGTCAGCCGCATGCCGAGTCCCAAAACGATCCAGGACGCGAAATAGGTGCTGATCTGATGCGAAAGGGCGAGACCGGCGCAGCCGGTCGCGTTGATCAGAGCGCCCGCGACCATGACTTCCCGTCCACCGCGGCCGTCCACACACCTGCCCGCCAGGGGCGACACCACGCCCATCATCAAGAGCGCCGCGGCAAATCCGCCGTAGACGATGTCGCGGCCCCAGCCGAGATCCGCGGATATCTGCTCGCCGAACCCGCCGATCAGATAGTAGGTCGTGCCCCAGGAAATCAGCTGAGCCAGCCCGAGGGCGACCACGACCCGGCGTGCGATCACCGGGCAGCTTCCTTGCCCGAAGGCAACGTGGAAGCGCCCGGCCCGAGCGGCCGCTGCATCAGCACGGTGTCGACCCATTGCCCAAGCTTGAAGCCGACCGAATTCAGGGTGCCCGCCGGCTGAAAGCCCATGCGACGGTGCAGAGCGATCGATCCGGCGTTGCCGCTGTTGCCGATCACGGCCAGCATCTGCCGCCACGGTCCGGCTTCCGCGCGTGCTATCAGCTCTTGAAGCAGCGCCACGCCGATGCCGCGGCCGTGCAGTCCGTCAGCCACGTAGACGGAATCCTCGATGGTGTGGCGGTAGGCCGGCCGCGGCCGGTACGACGTCGCGTAGCAATAGCCGGCCACGCGACCGTCAAGCTCCGCCACGAGATACGGCAGGCCTGCGGCCAGCACCGCGTTGCGGCGGCTACGCATCTCGTCCACCGTCGGCGGCACCTCCTCGAAGGTCGCGAGCCCATTGAGCACGTGATGGGCATAGATGCCCTGCACGTCAGCCATATCGCCGTCCGTCGCGTCGCGGACCACGACGCCGTTGCTGCCTGCCATCACCATGTCTTCCTGCCAGAGCCGTCAATATTGCCCCAGCATGCGCCACGGCATTATATAAGTGAAGCTTTGATTGGTTATGCGTGGCATAAGATATACTTTGATGAAGAACCTCAACCTCGACTATCTCGAAAGCTTCGCCGTCGTGATCGACAGCGGCAGCTTTTCTGCTGCGGCCGAGCGATTGCAGCTCACGCAGCCTGCGGTGAGCCTGCAGGTGCGCCAGCTTGAGCGCAGCCTGAATGCCACCTTGATCGAGCGGGTCGGACGACGTGCCAGACCGACAGCCGCCGGCGTCGCCTTGCTTTCGCACATGGACCAGATCAACGCAGCCGTGACATCGGCAGTCGATGCCGTCGCGCAGCAGACGACCGGAACGGCAGGCCGTGTGCGGCTCGGCACGGGAGCGACCGCCTGCATCTTCCTGCTGCCGCCGATCCTCAGGGAGTTGCGGGCGGCAATGCCCTCGCTCGAGATCACGGTCACGACCGGCAACACCGCGGAGATCGCGCGGGCCGTCGAAGACAATACCATCGACATCGCGCTGGTTACGCTGCCGGTGTCCGGGCGCAGCTTCGAGATCACCCCGGTCATGAACGACGAGTTCGTGCTGATCGCGCCGCGCGACATGACGCTGCCGGCGCGGATCACGCCGGAGGTGCTGGCGACCAGACCGGTGCTGCTGTTCGAGCCCGGCGGCAACACCAGGCGCACCGCGGATGAATGGCTGGCCCGCGGCGGCGTGTCGTTGAAACCGTTGATGTCGCTCGGCAGCGTCGAGGCGATCAAGGAGATGGTGCGTGCCGGCCTCGGCTGCGCAATTCTGCCGGGCATGGCAGTCCCCGCCAGGACCAAACCGCGCGACCTGATCGTGCGGTCGCTGTCACCCAGACTCCATCGCCGGCTCGCGGTCGTGATCCGCCGCGACAAGCGTCTCGACCGCGGGCTGCGGCAGACGTTGTCGGCGCTGAAGGGACTCTCTTCTAAGAGCAGCTAGGGAGGACGCTGCGCGTCCTCCCCATGCCCCCGTCACGTTGCGTTGCGTTCCTGCTCCGCGATCTTGCGGAACGCGGCCTCGCCGGCATCGGTCACCGCCGCCCACTTCGCATTCGGTGCGGCCTCGGCCTCGTAATTGTCGTGCCAGTTCCACCATTTATAGGTCGGGCCCTGCGGATAGCCCTTCGGCGAATCCTCCCAGAGCTCCTGCCGGCCGAACGGCGTGATGTCGAGATAACTCCACACCGTACCCATCGACTCGTCGCCGCGGCTGTTGACGAGGTAGGTGCGGAAGATCCGCTCGCCGTCGCGGACGAATACGTTGTGACCGTGCCATTCGGCGACGCCGAAGTCGGCGTCGAAGCTGTCGGTGATGGTGTACCACGGCATCTCCCGCTCCATCCGCGCCTTCAGCCGCGCAATATCGGCTTGCGGTGCGCGCGAAGCATAAGCCAGCGTGGTGTCGCGCTGGTTCAGATGCGAGAGATGGCCGACTTGATCGGCGCCGAGCGAGCAACCGCGGCAGCCGTGATCCGGCCAACCGAACACGCCGGGTTCGAAGAACGCGCGGTAGATGATCAACTGCCGGCGGCCCTCGAACAAATCGAGCAGGCTCGCCTTGCCGTTTGGTCCCTCGAAGACATACGGTTTCTCGACCGCCATCCACGGCATCCGCCGCCGCTCGGCCGCAAGCGCGTCGCGCGCCCGCACCTGCGCCTTCTCCTTCACCAGCATCTCCAGGCGCGCCGCCTCCCACGCCTCCCGCGACACCACCGGCGGCGTCTGCATCGCCGACAGTCCGCCACGATCGTTTTCAGCTGATTTGCTCATGATGATCTCCATCTTCGAATTGGACGAACTCGGGGACCCCAGCGCAGTTCCAGCGCCGTGGCCGTTCGTCATTGGCCATGCCGCAATCTGGCGCGGCGGCCATAACGAGTGGGAGTGACAAGTGTGTCGGGATTTTCGCGCATGCGCCCGGGTCGCTTCGATTACATTTGCGTAATGCTTGCATTTTGCAAGTATATGTGCGAGCCTCGCCGCATGAAGCAAACCGCTGCCCCTGCGTCGGATGATGGCCTGAAGCTCAGCGCCTGGCTCCCGTATCGCCTGTTCCTGGTCGCGGCCCAGGTCGCCCGCCCGCTGGAGAGCTTCTACAGCGAGACGTTCGGATTGAGCCAGGCCGGCTGGCGCATCCTCGCCGTGATCGCCGAGCGCGATGCCGCCAATGCCTCCGAGATTGGCCGCGCCTGCGCGCTCGATCCGTTCGCGGTCAGCCGCGGCATCGGCCAGCTCACGGAACTCGGCTTCGCGGTGCGGCGTCCCGGCAAGACCGATCGCCGCTTCGCCGCGGTCAGCATCACCCGCAGCGGCCGGACCGCCTTCAACCGGATCGCCGCGCTCGGCAGTGCGATCGAGGCGCGGCTGCTTGCGCGCTTTTCAGAAGCCGAGCGAACGATTCTCGACTCGGCCCTCACCCGGCTTGAGGGAGAGAGTGCGCGGATCGACGCCGGCGGCTGGCGCGCGCTGCTCGATGATGCCGGCGCGCCATGACGGCCGCACTGTTCGCGCTGACCGCACTGCTGTGGGGTGGCGGCGCGCTGGCAACGGCGATGCAGGCCGGTGTCACACCCGCACCTTGGTCCGTTGCCCTGCGCATGGTGCTCGCGGGTCTCATGCTGCTCGGCTACGGCCGGATGCGCGGCGTGCCGCTCGGGATCCCGCGGAAGGACCGGCCGGCCGTTGCGTTGCAGGGCCTGTTGTTCTTCGCCATTGCCTTCATCGCCTTCTATGAAGCGACCGCGCGGATGCCGAGCGGCCTTGCCGCGCTGGTGCTGTCGACCTCGTCGCTGTTCGCCGCCGTGATCGCGCGTGCCGCGCTCGGTGTGCCGATCTCCTCCGGTTTCGTCTGGGGCGCGCTGTGCGGCATCTTGGGTCTTGCGATTATTTTCCTGCCCGGTGGAAGCGCGCACGGAACCGCGCCGGTCGCAGGGTTTGCCTGGGCGCTCGCGGCTGCGATCGCGACCGGTGCCGGCACGACCGTCGGCGCACGCAATCAGCGTGCCGGATTGCCCGTGGTCTCCGTGCTGGCCTGGGGCGCATTGATCGGCGCCGCGGCGAGCGCGCTCTGGGCGGTCGTAACAGGCACGCACTTCGCAGCCGACGTCTCGCTGACCTACGCGGCGAGTTTCCTCTATCTCGCCGTCGCCGCATCCTGCATCACCTTCATGCTCTACTTCGAACTCGTGCGGCGGCTCGGTCCCGGTCGCGCCGCCTACACGCTCGCGCTGGTGCCGCTCGTGGCACTCATGCTGTCGGCGCTGTTCGAGCACCTCACGCTGGGCTGGCCGGTGCTCGCCGGCGCCGCCGCGATCCTCGCAGGCAATGTGCTGGTGCTGGCGCGCGCCTAGCGCCTAGATCCAGCTCGCTGGCCTGGCCACGCGGGCATGGCAATTGACGGAAGCGTGATATCTGACTAAAGTCAGATATATGCTCGACCCCGTTTCCCGCGTCCGCCGCTTCAACCGTGCCGTGACCTCCGCCGTCGGCGCGCTCGACACCTCGTTTCTCGGCCGCGGCAGGCCGCTTGGTGCGGCGCGCGTGCTGAACGCGATCGGGCACGGACGTGCCGATGTCGGCGACATCAGGGACTATCTCGGGCTCGATTCGGGCCTGATGAGCCGCCTGCTGCGCAGCCTCGAGGACGAAGGGCTGATCGAGACCACGGCACATGCCGACGACGCGCGCCGCCGCATCGCCAGGCTGACAGCGGCGGGCAAGTGCGAGTTCAATGCCTATGAGGCAATCTCCAACCGGCAGGCCAAGGACTTCCTTGGCCACCACAGCCAACGTGACGCACTGCTGGCGGCGATGGATCTGATCGCCTCGGCGCTCGGCCGCGACGGCACCGCCCTGGACGAGATGGACCCGCGCAGCGACGCAGCGCGCTACTGCCTCGGTGAATATTACGCCGAGCTGGCACGACGCTTCAAACAGGGGTTTGACGTCAAGCTGTCGCGCGACCCAGATGCCAAAGACATGGTGCGCCCGCGCGGCAGCTTCATCGTGGCGATGTCGGACGGCCTGCCGCTCGGCTGCGTCGGGCTGACAGGCACAAGCGATGAGTTCGCGGAGATCAAGCGGCTGTGGGTCGCGCCGGCCGCGCGTGGCCTCGGCCTCGGCCGCCGCCTGATGGACGCGGCGGAAAAGGCCGCGCGCGAGCTCGGCATCACGGTGCTGCGGCTCGACACCAACAGTGCGCTGGCGGAGGCCGGTCAACTCTACCGCAGGACCGGCTGGACCGAGATCCCGCGCTTCAACGACGACCCCTACCCCAACCTGTTCTTCGAAAAGCGGCTCTGAGCGGCACGGCTCAGGCATCGGCGTGTTGTTCGGCGCGATGCGCTGGCCTAAGACACCCGCATGACCATTCGCCCCATCGTCCGCTATCCCGATTCGCGGCTTGCGCTGCCGGCCGAGCCGGTCGCCGTGTTCGGCGACACGCTGCGCGAGCTGGCGGGCGACCTGCTCGATACCATGCGCGCGGCACCGGGCATCGGCATCACCGCGCCGCATATCGGCGTGTCGCTGCGCGTCGTGGTGCTCGAGCTCGACGCCAGCGAGGGTACGCAGACCTATGTCAATCCGGAGATCATCTGGGCCGCGTCCGAGATGATCCTGCACAAGGAAGGCAGCGTCTCGATGCCCGGCGTCACCGACGAGGTCGAGCGCCATGCGCGGGTCCGGGTCCGCTACCAGGATCTCGACGGCAACATGCAGACCGAGGAATCCGATGGCCTGCGCGCGGTGTGCCATCAGCACGAGATCGATCAGCTCGACGGCGTGTTCTGGATCAAGCGGCTCTCGCGGCTGAAGCGGGAGCGGCTGATCAAGCGGTTCGAGAAGATCTCGCGCGGCTAGCTCGACTTCACCCTCCCGCCATCAGATCCCTGGCCAGCGCCATGTACGCCGGCAGCGTCACGGGGTCGTTGGCAGCGTTGCCCGCCATCGGGTGCGAGGCGTAGCGCGCGATCACCATCTCGGCCTTGGGATCGATGTAGATGCCCTGGCCGTGCACGCCGCGCGCCATGTAGGCGCCGTGCTCGTTGTGCGTCACCCACCACTGATTGCGGTACGACGCGCCCGGCAACGTGGTGTAGCCGGCCGGCTTGAATTTCTCGGGATCGCCGCCGCGCGCGATGTCCTCGACAACCGACGACGGCACGATCTGCCGCCCGTTGAAGCGGCCGTGATTGCGGATGGTCTCGCCGAAGCGCGCGAGATCGCGCAGCGTGGTCGACAATCCGCCGCCACCGCTTTCGGTGCCGATGCGATCGACGTGATAATGCGCATCCTCCTCCGCGCCCATTGGCGCCCAGATCCGCTCGGACAGCAAATCGGACAACGTCATGCCGCTGGCGCGCCTGACGATGAAGGCCAACACATCGGTGTTGACGGTCTTGTAGGCGAAGGCCTTGCCGTGCTCGCCCTGCTTCTGCTGCGCGCAGAGGAAATCGAAAATGTTGGTCGCGCCTTCGTAACCCGCGGGGATCGGCGCCATGCCGTTGGCGCGCCGCAACCCCCACACGTCGGAATTCTTGTCGGTATAGACCTCAGTGTATTTCAGCCCCGTGGTCATATCCATCACCTCATGCACGCGCGCATCGCCGAATGCGCTTGCCTTCAGCTCCGGCACGTAGTCGATGACCGGCGCCTGCGGATCGATCTTGCCTTCGGCGACCAGCATGCCGGCGAGCGTGCCGGTGAACGACTTCGTCACCGACATCGCGATATGCGGCTTGTGCGGCTTCAGTGCCCCGAAATAGCGCTCGTAGATCAGTTTGCCCCGATGCAGCACCGCGATGCCATCTGCGTAGCTGTCCTCGAGCATCCGCGCGAAGGTCTGCGGGCGGCCGTCGATCGTCACCGACGCGGAGGCACCGATGTCGTGATCCTCCCGCGGCAGCACCGACGCCGGCCCTGTCCCGCGCCAGACATTTACCGTCGGCACCAGTTGGCGGATGTTGCTCCAGGCCCAGCGCAGCTCGGGAAAGCTGCGGAACGAGCCGTCGTGGAACGTGATCCTCTGGTCCTGCGACGGCGGAAAGCCCTGCATCCAGCCGAGCTCTTTCGGATCGCTCTCGGCGGCGGTGGGATTTTGTTGCGCGTTGGCGGCGGCTGCGACGGACATCAATTCTGGCTCCAGAGCTGCGGAGCGAGTTTGGTATCACGCGACGGCAACGGACACATCCCGCGTTTGCGCCGGGGTGACCGTCGCCGCAGGCGCATGCCGCCGCGCGAATTGCCGTGCGTCGCACATACCAGTTCGATCTGACACCTGACTGTCGCGCCCGGGCCAAATCATTCCGGCGTGCGGATTACGCGGCAGCCGCCTGTTCGATCGTGGCGATGTCGATCTTCTTCATCGTCATCATCGCCTCCATCGCGCGCCGTCCGGCGGCGCGATCGGCGCCGTTGACGAGCTCGAGCAACCGCCTCGGCGTGATCTGCCAGGTGAAGCCCCAGCGATCCCGGCACCAGCCGCAGGGCAATTCCTTGCCGCCATTGCCGAGGACGGCATTCCAGTAGCGATCAGTCTCGTCCTGGCTATCCGTGAGCACCATGAAACTGACCGCCTCGTTCGGCGTGAAGTTGGAGCCGCCGTTCAGCCCGACGAAGCGGCGACCGAGCACAGTGAACTCGACCGTCAGCTCCTCGCCCTGCCCGATGCCCGGTATTGGCGATTGCTGGCCTGCGCCGACATGGCTGTCGGGAAACGTCGCAGCGTAGAATTCCGCCGCTGCCCGCGCCTGGCCCTGATCGAACCAAAGGCATGTGACGAGATCGGTCATTTGAGTCTCCTGGTTTATACGCAAAGGACGGTTGGCGAAGACGCCAGCCGACACCGCGGCAACAGACTGATGGAAATTATTTACGGAACCCAGTTTGTGACAACACCGCCTCCACACGCCCCACCGCCGTCCCGGCGAAGGTCGCAGGGACGCTCGCGGCCCAAATAATCCAACATCGGCTGTCGGAGTGCGCGCCGCTCGTTCGTCCTCGGGACGCAAGCCCACGGAGAGAGACGATGCCCCCCACCATCACCGCCTTTGATCGCTCACCCGACGGCGGTAAGGGGCTGGCGCGCGATACCCGCGTCCGTTGGGCGCTGGAGGAAGTGGGCCGGCCCTACGAGGTTCGCCTCGTTTCGTTCCAGGCGATGAAAGAGCCGGCGCATCTGGCGCTGCATCCGTTCGGCCAGATCCCGACCTATGAGGAAGGCGATCTCGCGCTGTTCGAGACCGGATCGATCGTGCTCCATATCGCCGAGCGTCACGCGGGCCTGCTGCCTGACGACGCCAATGCCCGCGCCCGCGCCATCAGCTGGATGTTCGCCGCGGTCAACACGGTCGAACCGCCGATCCTCGAACTCGTGACCGCCAGGATTCTGGAGAGCGACAAGCCATGGACCAAGGAACGCCTGCCCCTGGTCATGGATCGCGTCCGCGACCGGCTGAAGCAACTCGCCGCCTGCCTCGGCGATGCCGACTGGCTCGACGGCGCGTTCAGCGCAGGCGACCTGATGATGGTGTCGGTGCTGCTCAGGCTGAGGGCATCGGGCGTCCTCGACGAATATCCGAGCCTAGCAGCCTACGTCGCCCGCGGCGAAGCGCGGCCCGCTTACAAGCGGGCGTTCGAGGCGCAGCGAGCGGTCAACACGCGCTAGCCGGCAAGCGCCGACGACGACCGGCCGCGCGTCAGTCGCGCGATATGGACAGCCCCGCGAGAAGCGGAGCGTAGGCGGCGAGCCTGCGGGATACGAACTCCGTGAAGAACCGCACGCGCTTCGTCTTGCGTGTCTCGCCCTGGGTGAGAAGCCAGAGCGTTCCGTACATGTGAAGGTCGGTGCCCGGCACCCTCGCCAGAAGCGGGTCGGCATCTCCAATGAAACACGGCAGTGTCGTCATCCCGAGCCCTTGCCGGACTGCAACGATCTGCGCCTCGGCATCCGTGATCCTGAACGGAACCCCCGTGGCGCGAACCTCGCCCTCGTGGGCCCAGTCCGGGATTCCGTGAATGCTGATGACGATCCACCTGATGGGATCAGGCGCGCCAGCCCGCCACGCGGCCAGTCGATCGCGCGACATGTAGATGCCTCCGAACAGCTCCGGACCCTTCTGGCCGTGAAGATTGAGCGGCAGGGTCTTGCGGTCGTAGACGACGCGGATCGCGACGTCGGCCTCCCGGTTGGTCAGATTTGCCAACTCGCCGGACGACAGGATGTCCATCTCGATGTCCGGATGCAGGCGCGCGAACTCGGCGAAGCCCGGCATCAGCAGGTGCGTCACGAGCGGCGGCGCCAGCGTCACCCGCAGACGCCCGCGCACGCTCTGGTCGCGCCCGAAGACGCGCGTCTCCAGCTGGTGCGACGACGCTTCCATCTGGTCTGCGAATTCGAGGACCTCCTCTCCCGCGGTCGTCAGGCGGTAGCCCGACGGCAGCTTTTCGAACATCTGCGCACCGAGGCGTTCCTCGAGTTGGGCGATGCGTCGGAGCACGGTTGAGTGATTGACCCCGAGGCGCTCGGCGGCAGCCCGCACCGAGCCTCCGCGCGCAACGGCAAGGAAGTAGCGAACGTCGTCCCAGTCGATCATGGTGCAATCCGGCACCGCGCGGTGCCCCTTCCAAAGCTCGTATCCAACCGTCAGCATCTCGTATGTGGGGGGACACTGGCGGTCATCAAAGCCTATGCCGGCAAGCGCGCGGCCCAATTCCCCGAACAGGGGCACGGCTCCTCGCAGCCTGCGTCAGCCGTCCAGCCGGATCGATTTCGCACCACCGATGTGCGCGCTTCCGCACTCAACGCCCGACGCGGACGGCCCTATCTCGGGCTCTCGGGGATCGCCCCGGACCAGTCAAAGGTGGGGTCTGAAAGGAGAAGTCATGGGAAAGCTTGAAGGTAAGGTTGCAGTGATCACGGGTGGATCGAGCGGCATGGCGCTGGCGAGCGCCAAGCGGTTCGTCGAGGAAGGCGCCTATGTCTTCATCACGGGCCGGAGGCAGGCGGCGCTCGACGAGGCCGTCAGACTGATCGGCCGGAACGTGACCGGCGTGCGCGGCGACGCAGCCAATCTCGACGACCTCGACCGCCTGTTCGACACGGTCAGTCGGGAAAAGGGCAGGATCGACGTGCTGTACGCGAGCGCCGGCATCGGCGAAGCCGTTCCGCTGGGACAGATTACCGAGCAGCATTTCGATGCGGCCTTCGGCCTGAATACGCGCGGCACGCTGTTTACGGTGCAGAAGGCGCTGCCGCTGTTTGGCGATGGCGGATCGATCTTCATGACCGGGTCGGTTGCTTCGGTGAAAGGCTTTCCCGGTTACGGCGTGTATGCGGCGAGCAAGGCGGCGTTGCGCTCGTTCGCACGCACCTGGCTCAACGAACTGAAGGGCAGAAATATCCGGGTCAACGTGCTGAGCCCGGGGCCGATCGCCACACCGATGCAGGACCAGGTCCTCACCGAGGAAGCGAAGCGGATGTTCGAGTCGCTGATCCCGCGCGGGAAGATGGGTCGTCCTGAGGAAATCGCGGCGGCCGCGCTGTTCCTTGCTTCCGATGATTCCAGCTTCGTGAATGGGGTGGAGCTGTCGGTCGACGGCGGCTTCTCGGCCATCTGAAGGCGGGCAATCAATATCAACATGGATCGGAGAAGCACCATGAGTTACGCAATTATCGGCTTCGGCAAGGTCGGTCAGGCGCTCGCCAAGGCGTTCGCCCGCAAGAGCATCGAGGTGGCCGTCGCGAGCCGCCGGCCGCCCGAGGATTTGGCGCCTCAGGCCCGGGCGATCGGAGCCACGGTCGTCGCCAAATCGCTGCGGGATGCACTCGCGGCCGACACGGTCATCCTGGCGGTCCCGTTCGGGGAGCATCGCGAGGTCGCGAAGGCGCTGCCGAGCTGGCAAGGCAAGACGGTGATCGACGCGATGAATGCGCAGCTTCCGCCTGAGGAGCTTGACGGTCTTCCGTCCTCCGCCTTCGCCGCGAAGGCGTTCACCGGCGCCACGTATGTCAAAGGCTTCAATCACCTGGTTGCGGCCAAATTGGCTGCCGATCCCGTCGTCGAGGGCGGCCACCGGGTGGTCTTCCTGTCTGGTGACGACGATGACGCGATCGCTCCGGTCGAGGTCCTGGCCAAACAACTCGGGTTTGCACCGGTCAAGCTCGGAAGGCTCAACGAGGGTGGCGCGCTGGTGCACGCACGCGGACGGGTCTGGGGTCCGCTGATCTTCCAGGATCTGTTCAAGAAGGAGCAATGATCTGCGATCGTGTAATTGACCTCGGGTGCGAGTGGCCCGCATGATGACAGCGAGATGCCGGCCACCGCACACGCGGACAGGAAATCGCTTCGCTCATTGCGGACCACGCTTGCTCAATCAAGACGCCATGATGGGCTCGGACATCGTGATCCGGTTCTTGACGCTCGGACGCTCCAGCATCCCTGCATACCATGCCGAAAGCGCCTCGCATTCTGCCGGCACCGGCACCTTCACGAGTCCCGCGAAGATCAAGCCGCCGATCAGGGTGATATCCGCCATCGTGAACGCGTCCCCGGCGACGAACGGCTGGCGCTTCAGGATGCCGTCGAAGTAGTGCATCCCCCTGAGGGCCTTGTCGCGCTGACGGAATCCCCATTCGGGGTTCTGATAGATCTCGACATGCGGCCCAAGACCCGGCGTGGCGTGGTGGAAATAGACACTGATGGCGTCGAGCAATTCCAGTTCGGCGCGCTTGCTCATCATGTGGATCACGCCCTTTTCCCGCGGCATCCTGCCGGTCAGCGTCGGCGCGCCATCGAGCGCGTCGAGGTACTCGGTGATGGCGGTGCACTCGCCGATGTAGGTGCCGTCGTCGAGTTCGAGCACCGGCAGCGTGCCGGAGTAGTTCTTGGCCAGGAATTCGGGCTTCTTGTGCTCGCCCTTGTAGAGATCGACCAGCACGAACTGCACCTGCGGCCGCAGGTTCTTTTCGGCCAAAGCGATGCGAACGCGGGCCGGATATGGACCGGTCGGAAAATCGTAAATCTTCATCATGAGTCCTCTTTTGTCTACCTGTCACTTGGTAGGCCCGATATGGGGACTTTTAATCTGGCTGGTCAAGCCCTACCTGTCACTTGGTAGATAACGAAGCAGTGAGGCGAAGGACGTGAGCTCAAGCGCGCGGGAGGCCATCTTGGCGGCAGCAAAGCGGACCGCGCAGGCCCGCGGCTATGGCGGCCTGAATTTCCGCGATCTCGCCGACGACGTCGGAATCAAGGCCGCCAGCATCTACCACCATTTTCCGAGCAAGGCCGATCTCGGCACAGCCGTCGCGCGGCGCTACTGGGAGGACACCGCCGCCCAGCTCGAGGCGATGCTGGCGGAAACCGCCGATCCGCTCCGCTGCCTGCGCCGTTATCCCGAAATGTTTCGCAAAGCGCTCGAGAACGACAATCGCATGTGCCTCTGCAGCTTCATGTCCGCGGAGTTCGACGACCTGCCCGACGAAGTGAAGCAGGAGGTGCAGACCTTTGCCGACGTCAACGTGGCGTGGCTGAGCAAGCTGTTGGTGGCCGCGGGCCTGGCCAACTCGAGAAAGAGCCAGCAGCGGGCCCGCGCCATCTTCGCCGCCGTCGCCGGCGCGCAGCTCATCGCCAGAAGCCGCTCCGATATTTCGCTCTACGACACGACGATCGACAATTATCGCGCCGCGGGTCTGCTGCCGAAGTAGGTCTTCCATGGCTCAATCCCGCTGACGTGGTGCATCACGCCTCCGGCCGATCCACCCTGCGCTTCAACCAGCGTAACGGCATGCAACGGCATTCTCGCGACTGAAACGTCCGAGCCTTACGTGTCGTTTTGCCCTCTCACTTGGAAGAGGGCGCAGGGAAGACCGGGTGCCGATCGCACCCGTGGGCCCCGAGCAATGGGTAGAAAGCTCGGGGGGTAGGACCACAGGTGTAACCGGGAGCAACCCGGCCTTCCCTGCGCGATGGTTGTGCGGCTTACTTCGTGCTCTCCCCGGCGAGACTGGGCTTTTTTGTCACCGTCTTCACAACGCGCATCGCGCAATGCGAAAAGACACCTACCACTAGGGCGTCAGGACCACACGACTTCGCCGTCCGCCTCACGCGCACTCGTCAGTCGCGCATTCAGCGTCCACCGCATCTCGACCCGCGTTCGTGACGATCGCGATCCGCCCCTCGTGTCGGGTGAGACGCGCATATTGAACAGCTGAGTTGGGTCAAACGCCAAGCGGAATATTTTCTTATTCGCAGATTGACAGGTTTTGCTGAGTTGCCCGTCGGGGTGAATTGTCGCAGGTGATGGAGCAGGAATTGATTTGCGTTGGGCCAAATCAACGGAGCTGCGCACATTTGCGAAACGACAACGAGGGCAGAATATCGTGGGTTGACGAAACAGCCCTGGATATCGCGGCGCTCGTCCGGGTTGCGCTTGCTCCTCGGAACACGGAGTATTACCAAGGGTTTCCAAGGGCGTTGGGAGATCATATGAGTTGGCTTGAACGGCGAGAAGGATGGCTCCAGCAGACCGAAGACGCCCGTGGCGATGGAGACATAGACTATGCTCGCGTCATCCATTCGGCATCCTTCCGACGATTGCAGGGGAAAACCCAGATATTGAATCTGGGTGATAGCGATTTTTACCGCACACGGCTGACGCATTCGCTTGAGGTTGCGCAGATCGCCGGAGGTATCGCCAAACAGCTCGCCAAGTCGTTTTCAGATCATCCAGCTACAGCCGAATTGCCCGATCGCAGCCTTATTCAAGCCGTCGGCTGCACCCACGATCTGGGCCATCCGCCATTTGGACATGGGGGCGAGATTGCCCTGAACTATTGCATGCGGGATTGCGACGGCAGGAAGCCAGGGGGATTCGAAGGAAATGGCCAGACACTTCGCATTCTCTCCCGACTTGAGAATTTCTCGAAAGATGCAGGCGCCAACCTTTCGCGACGCTCCCTTCTTGGAGTGCTTAAATATCCGGTTGCTTATTCCAATGCTTGTAATGCCGCTCTGATACCAAGCTTGGTGAACGGACCTACAACACTGAAAATAATCGACACTGAGTCATCCAAACCACCGAAGTGCTACATGGATTCTGAAGCAGATGTCGTCGCATGGATACTCAAGCCGCTCAGTCGCGAGGACCGGGACGCATTTCAGGAATTCGAATTGAAGAACGGCAAGCATAACAAGCCGAAACACAAATCCCTTGATTGCAGCATTATGGATGCCGCAGACGACATCGCTTATGGCGTCCACGACCTCGAAGATGCGATAGCATTGAAGCTAATTAATGAGACGCAATTCAGAGACATTGTTTCGGAGGAGCGCTCCAGCTCGTTCCTTGATGCTTTGAAAGCTAAGTATCCAAGGGAAAGTGCGAACGACGTCTACGGCAAAATGGCCGAAAGCCTGTTTGGAGGCAGCAGTTCACGCAAACACTTCGTGAGCCGTCTCGTACATCACTTCATAACGGCCATGGAGTACGTAGAACACGAGCAATTCGCTGAGCCGCTAATTAGATATAGAGCAAACATGAAGGAGCATCAGCGCAAGTTTCTTGACGCGCTCAAGGAGCTCATAACAACACACGTGATAAAGAGTCCCGGTGTCCAGCACCTCGAATTCAAGGGACAAGGCATGGTCGTTGCGGTATTCGAGGCCCTTCAGTCCGACCCTGCACGTCTTCTACCTAGCGATGCGCTCGCTCGCTTCGAAAAATCAGCAGGCGATTTAAGGACAATCTGCGATTTCGTGGCCGGAATGACAGATTCCTATCTCCTGAAAACCTATGAGCGACTGTTTGCGCCTCGGATGGGCTCTGTCTTCGACAAACTTTGAGGGGACGACGACAGCGGGCACGCCCGAGGCTGCC
Organism: Bradyrhizobium acaciae; assembly: GCF_020889785.1. Taxonomy (GTDB): domain Bacteria; phylum Pseudomonadota; class Alphaproteobacteria; order Rhizobiales; family Xanthobacteraceae; genus Bradyrhizobium; species Bradyrhizobium acaciae. Next base: position 5,361 of record NZ_JACMYK010000074.1, on the reverse strand, counting down.
TCCGCGACGTTCAACGTTTGGAGCAGGCGCAGCGCGCGATCGCTCTTTGGGCAGAGCCAATCACATGCAGGTTGTGATCTTCAATCGAATAGCGGCATCGACGGATCGGGACTGATGAACGCCCGCCGTTTAGGTTTCGCCAATTCTCTTTCGGAGATCGACCTCAATGCTTCTGCGATCAATGCAACACGCTCTGCAAGGCGCTTTTGCGGCCAGAGATCCAAATCATTGAGTGTGAGGACACGTGACCTCCGCCCCATGCCCTTCTTGGGGGCGCTCAGATCGACATATTCCACATCCGAAACTTGTCCATAGAACTCCGTATCTAACAAGTAGTTCTTGTGGATCGTCGCGACCATACTCAGTTGGTCGTCGTTGAGCGCTCCATCCTTTCGTGGTTGGAGGAAATACAGCTTTACGATGCGATCTTCGACGAAAAAGAATGGAATACGAAATGCAGACTGAAGATCTCCGCCGAAGTTGAAGCGGCGTGGCGACAAATCGAAAACTTGAGTTGACCGTCCGAACGCGATCGGAGCAGCCAACGAAACGACATCGATATTAGCCTTTCGCCCGATCTTGTTCTTTTGCGAATGGCAAGAATCGATTAGGGGTCTAAACTCGTGAAGACCTTTATACGCAGACTTTGTCGCTTTGGTTGCCGGCCTGTAGTTGAACGGAGCGGCGGTGCTTTCGTAGTAACTTACTAGCCAGTCGATAATTGATTTCAGATTGTCGCCTTCGATCCGGGCCAATTCAGGCACGGGGGGCGTCGGTACTTTGATCATACGGTCCATCCACGGTCGGCTGCACCCCTATGCACAGCACGGCTCGTTCTGAACCAGCTGCGAATCGAATCGTTCGATATTAGCATTCCGGGAACCGCTTTCCGAGAAGCCTCGCTCCAAACCTCCTCCCATGGAGACCCTTCTTCGTGGGTCAAGTCGGACAGCTTGAAGGGATGGTATTGCGAGTAGAAGTCGAAAATATTCTCGAGAAATTGCACCGTTGAAGGATCGACGTCGTCATAGGATGCGACCTCGAAAGTCGCTGTTTCAACGTTAATTACCTTGGCGCGTCCGACGATAGGTTTAGAGCCAACTCCTTTAAATTGCTCGTAAACGACCCGATTAACAGGACCGTGCTTCCAAGCTTCGAAGGGTTGACCGACGAGAGGCTCGTCCGTTTTCGCTAGATGCCATGCGTGAGCAAAATACAGGATCTTGAGCAGCGACATGATCGTTACAGGGCAGCCTACAGCCGCTCCCCGATCCAAAAATAGATTCGCTACTGATCTCGCATCATAAGGCATGACAGAACAAATAGTGAACAAAACGGAGGATGTCTACTCCCACTCAATCGTCCCCGGCGGCTTGGACGTCACGTCGTACACCACCCGGTTCACACCCTTCACCTCGTTGATGATACGCGTCGCGGTCTCGGCCAGGAATTTCATGTCGAACTGGTAGAAGTCGGCGGTCATGCCGTCGGTCGAGGTGACGGCGCGCAGGCCCACGACGTATTCGTAGGTGCGGCCGTCGCCCATCACGCCGACGGTCTTGACCGGCAACAGCACCGCGAAGGCCTGCCAGATCGCGTCATAGAGGCCGTGCTTGCGGATCTGGTCGATATAGACCGCATCCGCGTTGCGCAGGATGTCGAGCTTTTCCTTGGTGATGTCGCCGGGGCAGCGGATGGCGAGGCCGGGCCCGGGAACGGGTGGCGGCCGACGAACACTTCGGGCAGGCCGAGCTCGCGGCCGAGCACGCGCACCTCGTCCTTGAACAGCTCGCGCAAGGGCTCGACGAGCTTCATGTTCATGCGGGCCGGCAGGCCGCCGACATTGTGGTGCGACTTGATGGTGACGGAAGGTCCGCCGGTGAAGGAGACACTCTCGATCACGTCGGGGTAGAGCGTGCCCTGCGCCAGGAACGCCGCACCGCCGATCTTCTTCGCTTCCGCCTCGAACACGTCGATGAACAAGCGCCCGATGGTCTTGCGCTTCACCTCGGGATCGGTGACGCCTTCGAGCTCGCCCAAAAACTCCTTCGATGCGTCCACGTGAACCAGCGGGATGTTGTAGTGGTTGCGGAACAGGTCGACGACGGTCTTGGCCTCGTCGAGCCGCAGCAGGCCGTGATCGACGAACACGCAGGTGAGCTGGTCGCCGATCGCCTCGTGGATCAACACCGCCGCCACGGCGGAATCGACGCCGCCGGACAGGCCGCAGATCACCTTGCCCTTCCCCACCTGGGCGCGGATCTTCTCGATCGCCTCCTCGCGGAAGGCGCGCATGGTCCAGTCGCCGGTGAGGCCTGCGACCTTGCGCACGAAATTGCGCAGCAGTTTTGCACCGTCGGGCGTGTGCACCACTTCGGGGTGGAACATCAGGCCGTAATATTTCCGCTTCTCGTCCTGGATGATCGCGAACGGCGCATTCGGCGAGGTGCCGGCCACAAAGAAGCCGGGCGGCATCTTGGTGATGCGGTCGCCATGGCTCATCCACACCTGGTGCTTCTCGCCGTGGTTCCAGATGCCGTCGAACAGCTGGCTATCGGTCTTCACCTCGACATCGGCGCGGCCGAACTCGCGGTGGTGGCCGCCCTCGACCTCGCCGCCCAGCTGGGCCGCCAGGGTCATCTGGCCGTAGCAGATGCCGAGCACGGGAACGCCTGACTCGAAGATCAGCTGCGGCGCGCGCGGCGAGCCGGTCTCGTGCACCGATTCCGGGCCGCCGGAGAGGATCACGGCTTTGGGCTTCATCTCCTTGAAGGCGGCCTCCGCCTTCTGGAACGGCACGATCTCGGAATAGACGCCCATCTCGCGGACGCGGCGGGCGATCAGTTGCGTCACCTGGCTGCCGAAATCGACAATCAGAATCTTGTCATGCGCCGAGGCCACGGATGGCGTCGACGGTGCTTGAGCTGTGTGCTGGGCTGTCATGGCAAGCAGATACGCGACAGCGCCCGCCCCCGCAACCGCGGCCAGCGTTGCGCCCACATTCTTCTTTGGGCATGGACAAATCGATATAGGTCAGTATTATTGACCTAATTTGGCTAAAGCCAATCCATGGAGGAAACCAATGCCGGATTTTCACGAACCCTCGCGCCTCGCTGCCCTCGGCCGCGACTGGATCGCCGCCTGGAACGCGCGCGACCTCGAGCGCGTGCTCGCCATGTATGCGGAGGATACCGAGATGACCTCGGACCGGATCCCGGCGTTCGGCTTTGGCGCGTCCGGCACCGTGCGCGGCAAGGCGAACTTGCGGGCCTATTGGAGCGCGGCGCTGGCGAAACTGCCCGAGCTGCATTTCGAGCTGATCGATCTCTATGTCTCGCCCGACAGCGTCGTGGTGTTCTACCAGAATGAGCGCGGCAAGAAGATCTGCGAGTATCTGCGGCTGGATGCCGAGGGCAAGATCCGGCAGGGCTCGGCGAACCATCTGGTGGATTGAGATTGCTGTGGCACCCTACTCTTTCCCGTCACCCTTCAGGGTGACGGGCTTGGTTTACCCAGCTTGCTCAGTGTCATCACCCGCGCATGCGGGTGATCCAGTATTCCAGAGGCGCTCGTGGCTTGAGCCGATAGGCCGCGGCGTACTGGGTCGCCCGGTCGAGCCGGGCGACGACAACAATGGATGAGGACAAAGCTTCGCATCCTCTCAGGATGACGTCGGAGTTTGGGGATGCAGACGCAGATTGAACACAGCAACAGGACCACGCCGATGAAAATCCCGACCCTGCCCTTCACCGTCACCGACTGGAGCAATGTCGAACCTTCAGTGCATCCCGGCGAGACCGGGCAAGCGCTGTGGCGCACGCTCAACATCGGCGAGCTCAGGGTACGGATGGTCGAATACTCGCCCGGCTATCTCGCCGATCACTGGTGCGATCGCGGCCACGTTCTCTACGTCGTCACGGGCGAGCTCGACACCGAGCTGCGCGACGGCCGCAAATTCACGCTGAAGCCGGGTATGAGCTACCAGGTGTCCGATTTCGGCGACGCCGCGCACCGTTCGTCGACCGCGACGGGCGCGACGCTGTTTATTGTGGATTGAGGGAGCCGGTGCCCGCGGGCAGCAACCCTTCTCCCTCCCGTCACCCTGAGGAGGTCGCGAAGCGACCGTCTCGAAGGGCGACAGCCCGGCTCCATCCCCATCCTTCGAGGCTCGCAAGAGCTCGCACCTCAGGATGACGCCTGTTCATGGGGACAGGCTCACCTTCTCCGCGCCGCGACCTTCCGCACCTTGGTGTCCGACCACACCAGCGGCTTGCCGCTCTTCGACGGCAGCACGAGCTGGCCGACCGCCTGCCCGGCCTGGTCCAGCAGCACCGAATGCGCCTCGCCCCGCGCGTAAAGATGCGCTTCACCCCATTGCCGCAACGAGACCACGATCGGGAACAGGTCATGGCCGCGTTTGGTGAGCGCATATTCCTGATAGGCGCTGCCGTCCGAGGCAGCGACCTGCTCGAGCACGCCGAGCTCAACCAGCGTGCGCAGCCGGGTCGTCAGCATGCCCTTCGCGATGCCGAGATTCTTCTGGAAGTCGCCGAACCGGCGCAGGCCGTCGAATGCGTCGCGCACGATCAGGAGCGACCACCAGTCGCCGATCGCGTCCAGCGCGCGCGCCACCGGGCAGTCCGCCTTTGCAAATCCGGTCCGCTTCATCGCACGCCGCCTCTCTCGATCACGATTCCGAATTGGTCTTAAAATAGGACTAGACAGCACGCGATGCAACTGGTCTCATTATAAGACCAGATTGCGAATTGCAGCGGAGGCGAGATGACGAACCAGACCATGGCAGAGGCCCGGCCTGCCCAGCGGAACGACAAGACCAACCGGAATCCCGGCGACGCGACGGCAAGCGCGCTGTCACCCGCGGTCGTGCTGCTGTTCGCCGTCGCCTGCGGGCTCAGCGTCGCCAACATCTATTTTGCCCAGCCGCTGCTCGACACCATGGCGCGGGACCTGGCCATCACGCCCGCGGCGATCGGTGGCGTCGTGACGCTGACCCAGATCGGCTACGCCTTCGGGCTGATGCTGATCGTGCCGCTCGGCGACCTCTGGGACCGCCGCAGGCTGATCGTCGGCCAGACCGTTCTGTCGGCGATTGCGCTGACCATCGTCGGGACAGCGCCGAACGCCGTTGTGCTGCTCGCCGGCATGGTGCTGGTCGGGCTGCTTGCCGTCGTGATCCAGGTGCTGGTCGCCTACGCCGCGACGCTGGCGGCACCGGCCGACCGCGGCCGCACCATCGGCACCGTCACCAGCGGCGTTGTATCGGGCATTCTGCTCGCTCGCTTTGCCGCCGGCGCGCTGGCCGATCTCGCCGGCTGGCGCGTGGTGTATTTGACCTCGGCG
>NZ_JACMYK010000073.1 GCF_020889785.1 Bradyrhizobium acaciae | reverse complement strand
TCTCATCACGCTCTAGCGCGGCTGGATTGGAAGGTTCCCAGGGGCCCGTTACCCCATCTACGGGTTCGTTTCCGGCCTCATTCGCCAGTTTTACCCAAAACAAAAGCCCCGGCCGCATGGCCGGGGCTCGGATCGATCTGCTTTCGCTCGAGGCGCTTAGTCGCGCTGGCCGAGCAGCTGCAGGAGCAGCGTGAACAGGTTGATGAAGTTCAGGTAGAGCGACAGCGCACCAGTGATCGCCGCACGCTCTGCCATCACGCCGCCCTGCGAGGCGTAGCCGTAGATGTAGTCGTTCTTCAGCCGCTGGGTGTCCCAGGCGGTGAGGCCCGCAAACACCAGCACGCCGACCACCGAGACGATGAACTGCAGCGCCGAGCTCGCCAGGAACAGGTTGACCAGGCTCGCGATGATGATGCCGATCAGGCCCATGAACAGGAACGAGCCCATGCCGCTCATGTCACGCTTGGTGGTGTAGCCGTAGAGGCTCAGCGCGCCGAACGTCGCCGCGGTGATGAAGAACACGCGCACGATCGAGGTGTGCGTGTACACCAGGAAGATCGACGACAGCGACACACCCATCAGCGCGGAGAACACCCAGAACAACATCTGGGCGGTTGCAGGCTGCAGGCGGTTGATGCCGGCCGAGATGACGAACACCATCGCCAGGGGCGCGAGGATGAACAGCCACTTCAGCGGGCTCACGAACATCGCGACGCCGAACTGCGTCAGGGGCACCTTGCCGAAGTGAGCGACGGCAGTAGCCGGATCGGCCACGGCCGCCATGTAGACGCCGAGCGCGGCCAGGCCGGTGATGGCGAGGCCGATGCTCATGTAGTTGTAGATGCGCAGCATGTAGGCGCGCAGACCGGCGTCGACGGCCGCAGCGTCAATGCGCCCGGCGGCCCGGCCGAAAGGAGAAGCGTAATTGCGGTCTAGGTCCGACATGGTCGAATTCCCGTGGTTGGTCCCGGTGGAGCGCAAGGGATTTGCGGCGCCGGTCGTAAATCTATCTCAGATGGCCCGGTTTGCGGAACATTAATTCCGCGTCATTCGGCCGACCATCCGACCTGGTTGGTATGTGGGAAATTAACACATCCGACGCAAGCTTCCACGCGCGGCCGAATGTCGCTCTGACCTAGCATGATAGGCAAAAACGGCGCTTTCGCCGCTACAAATTGTCACAAATTCCGCAGTACCGAGGCCGGTTTCTGGTTCAGTGCCAGCAGCGTTCCGGCCAGCCCAAGTCCAACCGTGACGATCAGTGCGGCGACCACGACGAGCGCGGCGCTGCCGGCCTGCCAGATGAAACTCAGCGTCATCAGCCGCGTCACGATCAGCCAGGCCGCGACCGAACCGGCGATCACCCCGAATATGGCGGTTGCAAAACCGATCATCAGATACTCCAGCGCGTAGGCGCCGAGCAGCCGAACCCGCGTGGCGCCGAGCGTCTTGAGGATCACGGCATCGTAGACGCGGTGACGGTGTCCGGCCGCAAGTGCACCGCCCAGCACCAGGATCGCCGAGATCAGGGTCACGGCGCTGGCACCGCGGATCGCCAGCACGAGGTTGCTGACGACGCTGCCGATGGTCTCCAGCGCCTCGCGGACCCGCACGCTGGTCACCATCGGAAACGCGTCGGCGACCTGCTTGATGATGCGCGCGTCATCTTTAGAGCTCGCTTGGGTCGAGCTCGCATGCGGTTCCGTCAGGGTCGCGACATGGCTGTGCGGCGCGCCCTTGAAGGCGTTCGGCGAGAACACCAGCACGAAGTTGATGCCGAGGCCTTGCCAGTCGATGTTGCGCAGATTGGCGACCTTCGCCGGCACGTCGCGGCCGAGCACATTGACCACGACCTCGTCGCCGATCTTCAGACCGAGCCCGTCGGCGATCTTCTTCTCCATCGAGACCAGCGGCGGTCCGCTGTAGTCCGGTCCCCACCATTCGCCCTCGACGATCTTCGAGCCCTTGGGGATTTCGCCGGTGTAGGTCAGGCCGCGGTCGCTCTGCAGCACCCACTCCGAATCGACATTGGGCTTGAGCTGGTCGGCCTTGACGCCGCGCGCGGCGACGATGCGCCCGCGCAGCATCGGTACGTCCTCGACGGTCGAGCCGGCTGCGATCTGGCCGAGGAAGGCGGCAAAGCGGTCGGCTTCGGTGGAGGGGATGTCGATGAAGAAGAACGACGGGGCCCGATCCGGCAGCGCGGCCAAAAACTGCCGGCGCAGATTGCCGTCGATCTGGGTGATGGTGACCAGTACCGCGAGCCCGAGCCCCAGCGACAACACGACCGACGGCGTCAGCGCGCCCGGCCGGTGGATGTTGGCGATGGCGAGCCGCAGCATGGTGATGCGGCTGCGCGGCAGCCGGCGTGCCACCGCCATCAGGATCTCAGCGATTCCGCGCAGCAGCAGAAACACCGCGATCGATGACACGACGAACACGGCGGCCACGCGCTTGTCGTAGGCAAGGCCGATCGCGACGCCGATCAGGAGCGCGATCACCACGGCCATCAGCGCGAGATAGCTCCAGCGCGGGCGGTGCCACTCGCTGGTGACGGTCTCGCGGAACAGCGCCGCCACGGGCACGTCATGGACCCGACCGAGCGGCCACAGCCCGAACGCCAGCGCGGTGAGCTGCCCGTAGAGGAAGGAGAGCGCGAGCTCGCCGGGATGTAGGGCAGGCACCACCGGCAGCGGCAGCAGCTTGCCGAACAGGCCGACGATGACGAAGGGCAGTGCGGCGCCGAGCGCGAGCCCGATCACCGAGCCGATCCCCGCCAGCACCACCACTTGCGTGCAGTAGATCGTGAAGACGTCGCGGCCGGTGGCGCCGAGCGCCTTGAACGAGGCGATGACGTCGCGGCGCCGGTCGATATGGCTCTTCACCGCGTTGGCGACGCCGACGCCGCCGACCAGCAGCGCGGCGAGGCCGACCAGGGTCAGGAACTGGGTGAAGCGGCTGATGGTGCGCTCAAGCTGCGGCGAGGCGTTGCTGCGGCTGCGGACCTCCCAGCCCGCCTCCGGCGCAGCAGCCCGCGCGCCGTCGATCAGGGCGGTGGTGGCGCGGTCATCGTTGACGCCGTCGGGCAGCTTCACCCGGTAGATCCAGCGCACCAGGCTGCCGGGCTGCAAAAGGTCGGTGGCGCGCAGGCCGGCTTCACTGATCAGGAAGCGCGGGCCCAGGCCGACGCCGCCGGCGAGCTTGTCGGGCTCGGCCGCCACGACGCTGCGGATCTGGTAGGTCGCGCTGCCGATGGTGACGCGGTCGCCGAGCTTGAGGTCGAGCCGCGCCAGCAGGGTCGAGTCGGCAGCCGCGCCAAAAACGCCGTCGCGTTCGGCGAGCAGTTCGGCGACCGGCATGTTCGGCTCGAGCGTCAGCTCGCCGAGCATCGGATATTTGCCGTCGACCGCCTTGAGCTCGACCAGCGCCAGCTTGCCGTCACCGCCGCGCGCCATCGCACGGAGCGTGGCGGCGACCGAGACCTCGCCACGGGTGCGCAGATAGGCGACCTCGTCGGGCTTGGCCTCGCGCGAGATCAGCGAGAACGCGACGTCGCCGCCGAGCAGCGTGCGCCCCTCGCGCGACAGACCGTCGCCAAGGCTCGCGGCGACCGAGCCGACGCCGGCGATCGCCATCACGCCGAGCGCGATGCAGGCGATGAACACATAGAAGCCGCGCAGGCCGCCGCGCAGTTCGCGCAGCGCGTAGCGGAAGGCAAGCGACGACGCGCGGCCCTGCACCGCGAGTTCGGACGCAATGCTCATGTGGGGGATTGTCCGTCGATGCGGCCGGAGCGCAGCCGCACGACGCGGTCGCAGCGCTGCGCCAGCGTGAGATCGTGCGTCACCAGCACCAAGGTCATGCCGCGCTCGGCGTGCTTGGTGAACAGCAGGTCGACGATCTGCTTGCCCGTCGTCTCGTCGAGATTTCCGGTCGGCTCGTCGGCAACCAGGATCGCGGGATCGGGCGCCAGCGCGCGCGCGATCGCGACGCGCTGCTGCTCGCCGCCGGAAAGCTGCGTCGGATAGTGATGCAGCCGTTCGCCGAGCCCGACCGATTGCAGCTCCTGCGCGGCGCGCGCAGCCGCATCGGGGGTGCCGGCGAGCTCGAGCGGCACTGCGACATTCTCCAGCGCCGTCATGGTCGGGATCAGATGGAAGGACTGGAAGACGATGCCGACCTGGCGGCCGCGAAAGCGCGCCAGCGCGTCTTCGTCGAGGGCATTGAACGACGTGCCGCCGACGACCACTTCTCCACTGTCAGGACGTTCGAGCCCCGCCATCACCATCAGCAAGGTCGACTTGCCCGAACCCGACGGGCCGATCAGGCCGATGGCCTCACCCGCCGCCACACGAAGGCTGATATCTTTGAGGATATGAACCCGTGCCGCGCCGGTGCCGAGCGAGAGATTGACGTTCTTGACGGCAATGGTGTCCGGCTCGACGTCGGTCAGTGAAGAGGATGCGATGAGACTGTCCATGGTTCGGTCATATGGCACTTCCGCGGTTGCGGTCGAGGGCCGGTTGAGAATCTTCGTGCACATACTCGTGTTGCTTATGGGCTTGATGACGGCGGCGAGTGCGCAGACGCCAAGTGTGGACAAGGGACCCGAGAATGGCCGGGCGCAAGGTTCTGTAAAGCCGATCAAGATGGTGGTCCTGGGCGATTCCCTGAGCGCCGGGTACGGCCTTCCCGCCGCGGCGGCATTTCCGGTTCGGCTGCAAAAAGCCTTGGAAGCCAAGGGGATAAAGGTCGAGATGACCAATGCCGGGGTGTCCGGCGACACCGCCTCGGGCGGCCGCGAGCGGCTCGACTGGTCGGTGGCCGATGGAACCGATGCCGTGATCGTCGAGCTCGGCGCCAACGATGCCTTGCGCGGCATCGATCCCGCGGTCACGCGTGCCGCGCTCTCCGACATCATCACAAAGTTGCAGGCGCGCAAGATCGCCGTGCTCTTGTGCGGCATGCTCGCGCCACCGAACTATGGCAGCGAGTATGCTGCGAAGTTCAACGCGATCTATCCGGATCTCTCGAAGTCCCTCGGCGTGCCGCTCTATCCGTTCTTCCTCGACGGCGTTGCTGCTAATCCGAAGATCAATCAGGCCGACGGCATGCATCCAACGGCGGAGGGTGTGGACATCGTCGTCAACAACATGCTGCCCACGGTGCAGGCATTTCTCGGCGCATTATCAGGGCAGCGCAGTTGAAACGCAGGGAGCGCGCCGTGATGTGTCCGTAGGTTTACGAGCTGTTAACGCCTCATGCTTCGCAGAGTCACATATCTCGGGTACAAATAGGCATCGGTGATTCGTCGCCGGGCTGTTACAGGGGTGCGGGCTCCCAAAACCCGCGCCAAGCATCGAGGATTATAGCGATGCCGCGTCTGTTCACTGGACTGGAAATTCCGGCCGAGATCGGCCAGACACTTTCCAATTTGCGTGGCGGCCTCCCAGGCGCACGCTGGATCGATCCCGAAAATTATCACGTCACTCTGCGCTTCATCGGCGACATCGATGGTCTCTGGGCCAACGAGATCGCGACGATGCTGTTTCGGGTGAACCGCAAGCCGTTCGAGGTCAAATTGCAGGGCCTGTCAAGCTTCGGCGGACGCAAGCCGCGCGCGGTGGTTGCCGCCGTCGAGCCGAGCAGGCCGCTGATCGAACTGCAGGCCGAGCTCGAGCGGATGATGCAGCGGATGGGGCTCGATCCGGAGGGCAGAAAATTCACCCCGCATGTCACGCTCGCGCGTTTGCACGACGCATCGAGCCAGGACGTCGCGGATTATCTGTCCGTGCGCGGCTACTTCCCGAGCCGCACCTTCACGGCCGACCGCTTCGTGCTGTTCTCGTCGCGCGCGTCGACAGGCGGCGGCCCCTATGTGGTCGAGGATTCCTACGACCTCTGCGCGTAGGGTATCGCAGATCGCGGTTTGAGGCACCCGGCGCTGCGCGTGCGGTCGGCCGTGGTATGCAAGGGTTTGCGTTTGCAAACCCGCTTGCATACCCACTGGCACAATTCACGGCTTGCAATTTGCCGCGCACTAGGGCCGTAAGGTGGGCTCATGCTGTCCACCTCGCCCAATTCGTTCCTCGAACACTACAAGTCCCTGGTCGCCTCCGGCGCGATCGAGGCCGATCCCGCGCAGGCGCTCGCCGCAGAAGCGTTCGGCGCGCTGGAGGAGCGGCTTGCCAGCTACAAGCCGCAGCGCAAGCAGAGCCTGCTCGGCCGGCTGTTCGGCGGCGACAAGGATGACAAGCCGCCGCGCGGGCTCTACGTCCACGGCGAGGTCGGTCGCGGCAAGACCATGCTGATGGACCTGTTCTTCCAGCAGAGCCCGGTCGAGCACAAGCGCCGCGCGCATTTCCACGAATTCATGGCCGAGGCGCACGAGCGCATCTATGGCTATCGCCAGCAGATCGCGCGCGGCGAGATCGCGGACGGCGACGTGATCGCGCTCACCGCGCAGGCGATCTTCGACGAAGCCTGGCTGCTCTGCTTCGACGAATTCCACGTCACCGACATCGCGGATGCGATGATCCTCGGGCGGCTGTTCGCAAAACTGTTCGATCTCGGTACCGTCGTGGTTGCGACCTCGAACGTTGCGCCTGATGATCTCTACAAAGGCGGTCTCAATCGCGCGCTGTTCCTGCCGTTCATCGCGCAGATCTCCGACCATATGGACGTGCTGCGGCTCGACGCGCGCACCGACTTCCGGCTGGAGAAGCTCGTCGGCGTCAAGATGTGGCTGGTGCCGGCGGATGACGCGGCCGATGCCGCGCTCAACGCGGCATGGCGCAAGATGACCGGTAATGCGCCGTGCAAGGCGCGCCTCATTCCGATCAAGGGACGCATCCTGAACGTGCCGTGTTCAGCGCACGGCGTCGCGCGCTTCAGCTTCATGGACATCTGCGAGAAGCCGCTTGCCGCCTCCGACTACCTCAGGCTCGCGCACGACTACCACACGATCCTGATCGACCACATTCCGGTGATGGATTACGCCGAGCGCAATGCCGCCAAGCGCTTCATCTCGCTGATCGACACGCTCTATGACAATGCCGTGAAGCTGATGGCGTCGGCCGAGGCCGATCCGGTGTCGCTGTACCTTGCCGAGGACGGCATCGAGGCGATGGAGTTCAAGCGCACGTCTTCGCGCCTGATTGAAATGAGCTCGGAATCCTATTTGGCGCTGCCGCACGGCCGGAAGGACTCCTCCGCAAGCGGCGCGTCGACCGGCCTGGTCGAGACCTGAAGTTCAGCTCGAAATTCACTCTTGCGCGCGGTCCGGTTCGGAGCAACTTTTCGTGTCTCCGGGGCGGATGTTGCTGGCATGCCTGACCGAATTCCAGGCAGGGCCTGCAATCGGCAGGCGTGACTTGCAGGCCCTGACTTGCAGGCCCTGACTTGAATGGATCATTCGAAAGGGATAACCACCGTTGCAACCGACTTCCCTCCCTCCTGCATCCAGTTCAAAGGACTGATTTCCCATGGCACGCGACAAGATTGCACTCATTGGCTCCGGACAGATCGGCGGCACGCTGGCGCACCTCGTTGGCCTCAAGGAACTCGGAGACGTTGTGCTGTTCGACATCGCCGAGGGCGTGCCGCAGGGCAAGGCGCTCGATATCGCGCAGTCGTCGCCGGTCGACGGCTTCGACTCCAACCTGGTCGGCGCCAACTCCTATGAAGCGCTCGACGGCGCCAAGGTCTGCATCGTCACCGCGGGCGTGCCGCGCAAGCCCGGCATGAGCCGCGACGATCTGCTGTCGATCAACCTCAAGGTCATGGAGCAGGTCGGCGCCGGCATCAAGAAGTACGCGCCCGACGCCTTCGTCATCTGCATCACCAACCCGCTCGACGCGATGGTGTGGGCGCTGCAGAAGGCCTCGGGCCTGCCGCACAAGAAGGTGGTCGGCATGGCCGGCGTGCTCGACTCCGCGCGTTTCCGCTATTTCCTGGCCGACGAATTCAACGTCTCGGTCGAGGACGTCACCGCTTTCGTGCTCGGCGGCCATGGCGACACCATGGTGCCGCTGACCCGCTACTCGACCGTTGCCGGCATTCCGCTGCCTGACCTCGTCAAGATGGGCTGGACCTCGCAGGCGCGCATCGACGAGATCGTCGATCGCACCCGCAACGGCGGCGCCGAGATCGTCAATCTGCTCAAGACCGGCTCCGCCTTCTATGCGCCGGCGGCGTCGGCGATCCAGATGGCCGAGAGCTATCTGAAGGACAAGAAGCGCGTGCTGCCCTGCGCGGCCTATCTCAACGGCGAGTACGGCGTGAAGGACATGTATGTCGGCGTGCCCACCGTGATCGGCTCCAAGGGTGTCGAGCGCATCGTGGAGATCGAGCTGGCCGGCAAGGACCGCGAGGCCTTCGACAAGTCGGTCGGCGCGGTGCAGGGCCTGGTCGATGCCTGCAAGAAGATCGCGCCCGATCTGCTCGGCAAGTAATCTCAATTAGCAATGACCCGATAGGCGATTTCAATCGCCTATCGGGTGCAAGATGATGAAATTCCGGCGGATTTTGTAGTTGCGCGAGCTTTGGTATATGGTATGCCAGCGTCAAGGCTGACGTAGGTTCGCCGCAAGAGGGTTTGGGAGCGTCTTTCCATGAATATCCACGAATACCAGGCCAAGGCCCTGCTGCATGAATTCGGCGTGCCGATCTCGCGCGGCGTCGCCGTGCTGAAGCCGGAAGAAGCCGACGCCGCAGCGAAGCAGCTCCCCGGCCCGATCTGGGTGGTGAAGAGCCAGATCCATGCCGGCGGTCGCGGCAAGGGCAAGTTCAAGGAAGCGTCGGCCGGCGACAAGGGCGGCGTCCGCATCGCCAAGTCGGTTGCCGAGGTCGACGAATTCGCCAAGCAGATGCTCGGCGCGACGCTGGTCACGGTGCAGACCGGCCCGCACGGCAAGCAGGTCAACCGCCTCTACATCGAGGAAGGCTCCGACATCGACAAGGAGTTCTACCTTTCGATCCTGGTCAATCGCGAGACCTCGGAGATTTCCTTCGTGGTGTCGACCGAAGGCGGCGTCAACATCGAAGACGTCGCGCATTCGACCCCGGAAAAGATCATCTCGTTCTCGGTCGATCCCGCCACCGGCATCATGCCGCATCACGGCCGCACCGTTGCCGAGGCGCTGAAGCTGAAGGGCGATCTCGCCAAGCAGGCCGAGAAGCTGACGGCCCAGCTCTATACGGCGTTCGCCGCCAAGGACATGGCGATGCTCGAGATCAATCCGCTGGTCGTCACCAAGCAGGGCCAGCTCCGTGTGCTCGACGCCAAGGTGTCGTTCGACAGCAACGCGCTCTACCGTCACCCGGATGTGGTCGCGCTGCGCGACGAGACCGAGGAAGACGCCAAGGAGATCGAGGCGTCGAAATACGATCTCAACTATGTCGCGCTCGACGGCACGATCGGCTGCATGGTCAACGGCGCCGGCCTTGCGATGGCGACGATGGACATCATCAAGCTGTACGGCATGGAGCCGGCGAATTTCCTCGACGTCGGCGGCGGTGCCAGCGTCGAGAAGGTCGCGGCCGCGTTCAAGATCATCACTGCCGATCCGAGCGTGAAGGGCATCCTGGTCAACATCTTCGGCGGCATCATGAAGTGCGACGTGATCGCCGAGGGCGTGGTCGCCGCGGTGAAGCAGGTCGGGCTCAAGGTGCCGCTGGTGGTGCGTCTCGAAGGCACCAATGTCGAGCAGGGCAAGAAGATCATCCGCGACAGCGGTCTCAACGTTCTGCCGGCCGACAACCTCGATGACGCCGCACAGAAGATCGTGAAAGCCGTCAAGGGAGGCTAACGATGGCCGATCATCTCGATGCCCCGACACCGCTGGACGAACACCGCAAGCTCGCGGTTTTCGCGGGCGAGTGGAACGGCGAAGAGATGGTCTATCCGTCGCGCTGGACCGCGGGCGGTCCGGCGACCTCCCATGTCGTCGCGCGCATCGCGCTCAACGGCTTCTATTTGATCCAGGACAGCGTGCAGACCCGCGACGGCAAGGAGAGCTTCGCCACTCACGGCGTCTTCACCTACGACCGCGACGATCGGGCCTACCGATTGTTCTGGCACGATTCACTCGGCTACTACCCACCATCGCCGGCGTCCGGCGGCTGGGCGGGCAAGTCGCTGATCCTGGTGCGCGGCTCGCTGCGCGGCAACGCTCGTCACGTCTACGAGGTCGTCGACGACAACACCTACAGCATGAAAATTCAATTCTCGCCTGACGCGGAAGGGTGGGCCGACGTGCTCACCGGCGTGTACCGGCGTATCCACTAAACCCTTCACCGCTGTCTCGCGAAAGCATCTCGAACCATGTCCATTCTGATCGACAAGAACACCAAGGTCATCTGCCAGGGCTTCACCGGCAAGAACGGCACGTTCCATTCGGAAGCGGCGATCGCTTACGGCACCAAGATGGTCGGCGGCGTGGCACCGGGCAAAGGCGGCTCGACGCACCTCAACCTCCCGGTGTTCGACACCGTCGCCGAAGCGCGCGCGAAGACCGGCGCCGACGCCAGCGTGGTCTATGTCCCGCCGCCGGGCGCGGCAGATGCGATCTGCGAGGCGATCGACGCGGAGATCCCGCTGATCGTCTGCATCACCGAGGGCATCCCGGTGCTCGACATGGTGCGCGTGAAGCGCTCGCTGTCGGGCTCCAAGTCCCGGCTGATCGGACCGAACTGCCCCGGCGTCATGACCGCCGGCGAGTGCAAGATCGGCATCATGCCGGCCAACATCTTCAAGCCCGGCTCGGTCGGCATCGTCTCCCGCTCCGGCACCCTGACCTATGAGGCGGTGTTCCAGACCACCCAGGAGGGCCTCGGCCAAACCACCGCGGTCGGCATCGGCGGCGATCCGGTCAAGGGCACCGAGTTCATCGACGTGCTGGAGATGTTCCTGGCCGACGAGACGACCAAGTCGATCGTCATGATCGGCGAGATCGGCGGATCGGCCGAAGAGGACGCCGCCCAGTTCCTCAAGGACGAGGCCAAGCGCGGCCGCAAGAAGCCGATGGTCGGCTTCATCGCCGGTGTTACCGCACCTCCCGGTCGCCGCATGGGTCACGCCGGCGCGATCATTTCCGGTGGCAAGGGCGATGCCGGTTCCAAGACTGCGGCGATGGAAGCCGCCGGCATCAAGGTGTCGCCGTCCCCGGCACGCCTCGGGCACACGCTCGCCGAGATGCTGAAGTAATCGCTGTCAGGCGAAGTTCCCTTTCGAGCGTCTGGCGTATTTTGGGCGGGTTCTCCTTCGGAGGACCCGCCTTTTTATTGCCTTTTGCCGCCAGAATGCTGATCAAGAAAATATGAAAACGAGTTCATTTCTTAGTTCTTTTAGGCAGGAATATCCGACCCAGATAGGGTAAAGGGTATCTATCCAGCCGGCGCACTTCCAGACCGGCATCAGCGCCGTCTCCTACGCGCGAACCGAAAAAATCACCAGGACTGCCCCATGTCTCGCCAAGACGCGAACGCCGCTTTTGCACTCTCTTCATTCCTGCAGGGCACCAACGCCGCCTATATCGACGACCTCTATGCCCGCTACGAGCAGGATCCGTCGTCGGTCGACGCCGAATGGCAGGATTTCTTCAAGAGCCTGAAGGACACCCCGGCCGACGTCCAGAAGAACGCCGAGGGTGCCTCGTGGGGCCGGGCCAACTGGCCGCTGACGCCGCGCGATGAGCTGACCTCGGCGCTCGACGGCAATTGGGCCCAGGTCGAGAAGGCGGTCGGCACCAAGCTCGCGGCCAAGGCGCAGGCCAAGGGCGCCGAACTCTCCGACGCCGACGTGCATCAGGCCACCCGCGATTCGGTCCGCGCGCTGATGCTGATCCGCGCCTATCGCATGCGCGGCCATTTCCACGCCAAGCTCGACCCGCTCGGCATCGAGGCGCCGCGCGACCGCGAGGAGCTCGATCCGCGCTCCTACGGCTTCACCGAGGCCGACTTCGACCGCAAGATCTTCCTCGACCACGTGCTCGGCCTCGAATACGGCACGCTGCGCGAGATCGTGCAGATCTGCGAACGCACCTACTGCCAGACGCTCGGCGTCGAGTTCATGCACATCTCCAATGCCGCGCAGAAGGCGTGGATCCAGGAGCGCATCGAAGGTCCGGACAAGGAGATCAGCTTCACGCCCGAGGGACGCCGCGCGATCCTCAACAAGCTGATCGAGGCCGACGGCTTCGAGAAGTTCTGCGACACCAAATTCACCGGCACCAAGCGCTTCGGCCTCGATGGTGGCGAATCGCTGATCCCGGCGCTGGAGCAGATCATCAAGCGCGGCGGCAATCTCGGCGTGAAGGAAATCGTGTTCGGCATGCCGCATCGCGGCCGCCTCAACGTGCTGACCCAGGTGATGGGCAAGCCGCATCGCGCGCTGTTTCATGAATTCAAGGGTGGTTCGGCCAATCCGGACTCGGTCGAAGGCTCCGGCGACGTCAAGTATCACCTCGGCGCGTCCTCGGACCGCGAGTTCGACGGCAACAACATCCATCTGTCGCTGACCGCGAACCCGTCGCATCTCGAGATCGTCGATCCGGTCGTGATGGGCAAGGTGCGCGCCAAGCAGGACCAGCACGGCGATCCGCCTGATATGCGCATCTCGGTGCTGCCGCTGCTGATGCACGGCGACGCGGCGTTCGCTGGCCAGGGCGTGGTGGCGGAATGCTTCAGCCTGTCCGACCTGAAGGGCTACCGCACCGGCGGCTCGCTGCACTTCATCGTCAACAACCAGATCGGCTTCACCACCTATCCGCGCTACTCGCGCTCGTCGCCCTATCCGTCGGACGTCGCGAAGATGATCGATGCGCCGATCTTCCACGTGAACGGCGACGATCCGGAGGCGGTTGTGTTCGCGGCCAAGGTCGCGATCGAGTTTCGGCAGAAATTCCACAAGCCGGTCGTCATCGACATGTTCTGCTACCGGCGCCACGGCCACAACGAGGGCGACGAGCCGGCGTTCACCCAGCCGGTGATGTACAAGAAGATCGCCGCGCATCCGACCACGCTGGAGATCTACGCCAAGCGGCTGGTCGCCGACGGCGTGCTGACCGACGGCGAGGTCGAGAAGGCCAAGGCCGACTGGCGCGCCCGGCTCGATGCCGAGCTCGAAGCCGGCTCGGGCTACAAGCCGAACAAGGCCGACTGGCTCGACGGCAAATGGGCCGGCTTCAAGTCGGCCGACCAGGAAGAAGACGCGCGCCGTGGCGTCACCGGCGTCGATGTCGCCGTGCTCAAGGAGATCGGCCGCAAGATCACCAATGTCCCGGACGGCTTCCGCGTCCACCGCACCATCCAGCGCTTCCTCGACAATCGCGCCAAGGCGATCGATAGCGGGGTCGGGATCGATTGGGCGACCGGCGAGGCACTGGCGTTCTGCACGCTGCTGCAGGAAGGCCATCATGTGCGCCTGTCCGGCCAGGATTCCGAGCGCGGCACCTTCTCGCAGCGCCATTCGGTGCTGATCGACCAGGAGGACGAGAGCCGCTACACACCGTTCAACCATCTCGGCGGCGAAGACACCGGCCATTACGAGGTCATCAACTCGCTGCTCTCCGAAGAGGCGGTGCTCGGCTTCGAATACGGCTACTCGCTGGCCGAACCGAATGCGCTGGCGCTCTGGGAAGCGCAGTTCGGCGATTTCGCCAACGGCGCGCAGGTGGTGTTCGACCAGTTCGTCTCCTCGGGCGAACGCAAATGGCTGCGCATGTCGGGCCTCGTCTGCCTGCTGCCGCACGGGTATGAGGGCCAGGGACCGGAGCATTCCTCTGCGCGCCTCGAGCGCTATCTGCAGATGTGCGCCGAGGACAACATGCAGGTGGTCAATCCGACCACGCCGGCGAACTACTTCCATGTGCTGCGGCGCCAGCTGCATCGCGAGATCCGCAAGCCGCTGATCCTGATGACGCCGAAGTCGCTGCTGCGTCACAAGCGCGCCGTGTCCCGGCTCGACGAGCTCGGCAAAAACGCCACCTTCCACCGCATCCTGTACGATGACGCGCAGATGCTGCCGGACGAGAAGATCAAGCTGGTGCCGGACGACAAGATCCGTCGGGTCGTGCTGTGCTCCGGCAAGGTCTATTACGACCTGTACGAGGAGCGCGAGAAGCGCGGCATCGACGACATCTATCTGATGCGCATCGAGCAGCTCTATCCGGTGCCGCTGAAGGCGCTGGTGCAGGAGTTCGGCCGCTTCAAGAACGCGGAGATGGTCTGGTGCCAGGAAGAGCCCCGCAACATGGGCTCCTGGCACTTCATCGAGCCCTATCTGGAATGGGTGCTGAACCAGGTCAACGCAGCCAACAAGCGTCCACGCTATGCCGGCCGTCCGGCATCGGCGGCGACCGCCACCGGCTTGATGTCGAAACATCTCGCGCAGCTCAAGGCGCTGCTCGACGACGCACTGAACTAACGACCTTCACTGAAGCCATGCCCCGCCTTGTGCGCAATTGCGCACTGGAGCGGGGCATCCGGTATCCCGCGTCACTCAGCGAAATGGCTGTCGTCACGGAATACCGGGTCGTCCGCTTTGGCGGGTGGTGGCCGGATAAATTTTTCGACCGCAAGGTTATCGAGGAAAAGACCATGACTGAAATTCGCGTTCCAACGCTCGGCGAATCCGTAACCGAGGCCACCATCGGCCGCTGGTTCAAGAAGGCCGGTGAGGCCGTCGCGGTGGACGAGCCGTTGGTGGAGCTGGAGACCGACAAGGTCACCATCGAGGTGCCCGCGCCGGTCGCCGGCACGCTCGGCGAGATCATCGCCAAGGATGGCGAGACCGTCGCCGTCGGCGCGCTGCTCGGCCAGATCAATGACGGCGCTGTTGCGGCCAAGCCGGCTGCTGCAGCTGCGGCGGCGCCCGCCAAGGCAGCCGCGCCCGCAGCGCCTGCTGCAGCGCCTGCCCCTGCCGCGCCGAAAGTCCCGCCGTCGGACGCACCGCTGGCGCCGTCAGTGCGCAAGCTGTCGGCCGAAAGCGGCGTCGACGCCTCCACCGTTCCGGGCTCGGGCAAGGACGGCCGCGTCACCAAGGGCGACATGCTGGCCGCGATCGAGAAGGCCGCCTCGGCGCCGACCCCGGTCAACCAGCCCGCCGCCGCCGTGCAGGTTCGGGCGCCGTCGCCGGCGGACGATGCCGCGCGCGAGGAGCGCGTGAAGATGACCCGGCTGCGCCAGACCATCGCGCGCCGCCTCAAGGACGTGCAGAACACCGCCGCGATGCTGACCACCTTCAACGAGGTCGACATGACCGAGGTGATGAAGCTGCGCGCGCTCTACAAGGATACGTTCGAGAAGAAGCACGGCTCGAAGCTCGGCTTCATGGGCTTCTTCACCAAGGCGGTCGTGCAGGGGCTGAAGGACATTCCCGCCGTCAATGCCGAGATCGACGGCTCTGACCTGATCTACAAGAACTACTATCACATCGGCGTTGCGGTCGGCACCGACCGCGGCCTGGTGGTGCCCGTGGTGCGCGACTGCGATCACAAGTCGATCGCCGAGATCGAGAAGTCGATCGCCGATTACGGCCGCCGCGCCCGCGACGGTCAGCTCAAGATCGACGAGATGCAGGGCGGCACCTTCACCATCACCAATGGCGGCATCTACGGCTCGCTGATGTCGACGCCGATCCTCAACGCGCCGCAGTCCGGCATCCTCGGCATGCACAAGATCCAGGAGCGGCCGATGGTGGTCGGCGGCAAGATCGAGGTGCGCCCGATGATGTATCTGGCGCTGTCCTACGATCACCGCGTCATCGACGGCAAGGAAGCGGTCACCTTCCTGGTGCGTGTCAAGGAGAGCCTGGAAGATCCGGCCCGCCTGGTGCTGGACCTGTAAGGTCATTCGCGCGTGACGCCCGATCCGCTCGGGCGTTACGATCTGTTGGGTGCTTAGGTTTGGGGATCAATGTGACGGATAAGGTCGTTGTCATCACCGGCGGCAGCCGCGGCATCGGCCGCGCCACCGCACTTGCCGCTGCGGCGCGCGGCTATCGCGTCGTGGTCGGCTACGCCACAAACCAGGCTGCGGCCAACGAGGTCGTCGCTGCGATCGAGGCGAAGAACGGCAAGGCGATCGCGGTGAAATGCGATGTCGGCAGCGAACAGGACATCCTGGCGCTGTTCAAGGCGGCCGATGGCTTCGGCACGCTCGGCGCGCTGGTCAACAATGCCGGCATCGTCGGCAAGAGCGGTGTGCGCGTCGACGAGATGTCGGCGGAGCGCATCCAACAGATGATGGCGGTCAATGTCACCGGCAGCATCCTGTGTGCGCGCGAGGCGGTGAAGCGGATGTCGACCAGGCACGGCGGCAAGGGCGGCGTCATCGTCAACCTGTCCTCGGTCGCGGCAAAGCTCGGCGCGCCCAACACCTATGTCGACTATGCCGCCTCCAAGGGCGCGATCGATTCCTTCACCGTCGGCCTCGGCTATGAAGTCGCCAATGAAGGAATTCGCGTCGCCGGCATCCGGCCGGGACTGATCGACACCGACATTCACGCCGCGGGCGGCGAGCCAGATCGGGCGCACCGGCTGGCTCATATGGTGCCGATGAAGCGCGTCGGCACCGCGGACGAGATCGCCAACGCCATCGTCTGGCTGATCTCGGATGAAGCTTCCTACGTCACCAGCGCGATCCTCGACGTGTCGGGCGGTCGCTAGGACACATTCAAAAGCGGCGCCGGTCTGCCAACAAGATCGCGCCCGCGTCATTGTCACAGAACTTAGCTACAGGACCTTCCATCATGGCTTCTTACGATCTCGTCGTCATCGGCACCGGACCCGGCGGTTACGTCTGCGCGATCCGCGCGGCACAGCTCGGCATGAAGGTTGCCGTCGTCGAGAAGAACGCGACGCTGGGCGGCACCTGTCTCAATGTCGGCTGCATGCCGTCGAAGGCGCTGCTGCACGCTTCCGAGATGTTCGAGGAAGCCGGACACTCTTTCGCCAAGATGGGCGTCAGCGTTTCGGCGCCGAAGCTCGATCTGCCGGCGATGATGAACTTCAAGCAGCAGGGCATCGACGGCAACGTCAAGGGCGTCGAGTTCCTGATGAAGAAGAACAAGATCGACGTGCTCAAGGGGACCGGCAAGATCCTCGGCGCCGGCAAGGTCGAGGTCTCCGGCGACGGCAAGACCGAGACCGTCGAGACCAAGAACATCGTGATCGCCACCGGCTCCGACATCGCGCGCCTGAAGGGCATCGAGATTGACGAGAAGCGCATCGTGTCGTCGACCGGCGCGCTGTCGCTGGACAAGGTGCCCGGCAGCCTGATGATCGTCGGCGCCGGCGTGATCGGGCTCGAGCTCGGTTCGGTCTGGCATCGTCTCGGCGCCAAGGTCACGGTGGTGGAATTCCTCGACCGCATCCTGCCCGGCATGGATGGCGAGGTGGCGAAGCAATTCCAGCGCATCCTCGAGAAGCAGGGCTTTGCCTTCAAGCTCGGCGCCAAGGTCACGTCGGTCGACACATCGGGCAAGACGCTCCAGGCCAAGATCGAGCCGGCCGCCGGCGGCGCTGCCGAGACCATTGAAGCCGACGTGGTGCTCGTCTGCATCGGCCGCGTGCCCTACACCGCGGGACTCGGGCTGAAGGAAGCCGGCGTTGCGCTCGACAATCGCGGCCGCGTCGAGATCGATTCGCACTTCTCGACCAACGTGAAGGGCATCTACGCGATCGGCGATGTCGTGGCCGGGCCGATGCTCGCACACAAGGCGGAAGACGAAGGCGTCGCCTGCGCGGAGATCATTGCGGGCCAGGCCGGTCATGTGAACTACGATGTCATTCCAGGCGTTGTGTATACCACGCCGGAAGTGTCGTCGGTCGGCAAGACCGAGGAAGACCTCAAGCAGGCCGGCGTCGCCTATACCGTCGGCAAATTCCCGTTCACCGCGAACGGCCGCTCCAAGGTCAACCAGACCACCGACGGCTTCGTGAAGGTTCTCGCAGATGCGAAGACGGACCGGGTGCTCGGCGTGCACATTGTCGGCGTTGAGGCCGGCGAAATGATCCACGAAGCCTGCGTTCTGATGGAATTCGGTGGTTCGGCCGAGGATCTGGCGCGGACCTGCCACGCACATCCGACCCGCTCCGAGGCCATCAAGGAAGCCGCGCTTGCGGTCGGCAAGCGCGCCATCCATATGTGATCAAACGTCCGGCGCGAGCCGGGGTGAGATCAAAGCGATGTTGCGCCGCCTGCTTCAGCCGATCTGGGTCCTGCTTGCGATCATCTTCCTGATCGAGGCTTGGCTATGGGATCACCTCGAGCCGATCGTGGCCCGGGTGGTCGCGTGGATCCCGCTGCGCGCGCTCAAGCAGTGGCTTGCCGAGCGGGTCGATTCGCTGTCGCCGGCGATGACGCTGATCGTCTTCGTCGTGCCGCTGATCCCGCTGTTTCCGCTCAAGCTGTTCGGGCTCTGGCTGCTGGCGAACCAATACTGGTTCAGCGCAGTCTCGCTGATCCTGTTCGCCAAGTTCGTCGGCGTCGGCGTCACGGCTTTCCTGTTCGACGTGACGCGGTCGAAGCTGCTGGAGATGCCCTGGTTCGAGGCGCTCTATAATTTCGTGATGGGATTGCGCGCCAAGGCCACCGAGCTGGTCGAGCCGGTCAAGCGGCGCATCCTCGAAATGATCAGCGGCGATGGCGACGGCTGGACGGCGCGCACGCTGCGTCTGATCGCACGCTTCCGTAAAAGCGTGCACCAGACCAGCAAGGTTCTCTAAACAAAGCTTCTCGTCCCGTCATCCCCGCGCAAAGTCTCCGCCTTTGCGCGGAGATGACGGGGATAGTTGGTGCCAGCCGGCCCCCTCAATGCAGATGCAGCAGGTGCGGCTGGAACAGGCCGAGCAGCGTCATCACGACGCCGGCGAGTGTCACGAGGCCGGACACCCAGGCCAGCGCAGCGATCCCCGTGATGATGGTTGCGGACGCCAGCACGATGGCGATCTGGAAGGCGGCGGAGGCAAGCTCGAAGTGATGATATTTCGCGGTGGCCTCGTCGCGCTCATGCTCGGCGTGCTTGGCGCGTTCGGAGAGTTGCTCCGAACCCTCGCCGGTCTCCGGCTCCGAGCGGTAGCGTGCCGCGGTCTTCTGCCAGTCGTCGATCTGCTTCTGCAGCGCGGCCTTCGCCGCCTCGTCGGTGGTGGTCGCGAGGTTCAGCTTGCCCTGTTCGGCGGCGGTCTGCACCGAGGTGCGGCGGATGCTCTTGGCCTGGAAGAAGGCCCACAGGTTGGATGCCTCGACATTCTTGCTGATCGATTCGGTCTGGGCGCCCTTGCCGAGCGTTTCCGACAGCGCCAGGCACAGTGCGATCACGGCGATCAGGAGCGCGATCTTCTTGTTCTCCCCCGAAGCATGCTCGGCATGCTCCGCGTGCTCCATACTTTCTTGTGCGCTCATGATTCCCCTCCGGATGAGACCGCGGCACGATTGCCGAATGCGGCGCACAAGGCAAGTGCCGAGCGGTTTATGGCAGCCGTATGAATGAAGATGAACGGCGGATCGGCAGGCGAGGCCTGCGCCTTACACTGAACTGACAGCGGAGCGTTCAGCCGCGGGGGTGCGCGGAGCGATAGACTTCGAGCAGGCGCTCGCTGTCGATGCCGGTGTAGATCTGCGTGGTCGACAGCGATGCGTGGCCGAGCAATTCCTGGATTGCGCGCAGGTCGCCGCCGCGGCTCAGAAGGTGCGTGGCGAAGGAGTGGCGCAACGCATGCGGCGTGGCGCTGTCGGGCAGGCCGAGCGCGCCGCGCAGCCGCTCCATGGTGAGCTGGATGATGCGCGGGCTCAAGGGGCCGCCGCGCGCGCCCACGAACATCGGCCCGATTGGATTCAGTTGATGCGGGCAAATCGCCGCATAGTCCGCGATCAATTGCAGCACGTTCTGCAGCACCGGCACCATGCGGGTCTTGTTGCCCTTGCCGGTGACGACCAGCACGTCGCCTTCGCCCGGCTTCGGCACGTCCCGCCGCTTCAGCCCCAGCGCCTCGGAGATACGCAGGCCCGAACCATAGAGCAGCGCCATCACGGCTGCGTCGCGCGCCAGGATCCAGGTCTCGCGGTCCTCATCCGCGCGCTCGTCGGCGTCGGCAAAACGCTTCGCGGCTTCCATATGGATCGGTTTCGGCAGGCTCTTCGCCACCTTGGGCGCGCGGATCGCCGACAGTGCGCCGACCTTGCCTTTGCCCTCGCGTTCCAGGAAGCGTCCGAACGAGCGCAGGCCCGCCAGCGCCCGCATCAGCGATCGCCCGCCGATCTCGTCGGCGCGGCGCATCGCCATGAAGGCGCGCACATCGCTCGCTTCGAGTGCGGAAAAGGCCGCAAGCGTCACGCGCGCGCCCCAGTGTTCGGCCAGGAAGGCCAGGCATTGCCGCACATCGCGGGCGTAGGCTTCGAGCGTCTTCGGCGACAGCCGCCGCTCGGCGCGCAGATGCGACAGCCAGCGCGTCATTTCCTGCGTCACTGATGCGTCGGCGCAGTCGAGCTCGAGCGGTTGCATGGGCTGATCGGTCCGGGCCATCTGTAAAGGGCTATTGGCGCTGCGATTCTCCTGATTATATCGCACTGCCTTCGTTTACCGTTCGCTAAGAGGGCGCAGCGGTGCTAGCCCGGCTCAAAGCTCTGATTCCAAAGCTCTGATTCAATGGACCACACCACGCGCCCCAGCCCAGCCTCTGCATCGACGACGGGGGTCGTCGACGTGCTGGTGCCTGTCGCGCTGAACCAGACCTATTCCTACCGCGTGCCGCGCGGCATGGAGCTTGCGCCCGGCGACGTGATCTCTGTTCCGCTCGGGCCGCGCGAGGTCGTGGCCGTGGTGTGGGCCGAGAATGCCAGGCCCGATCCGCGGCTGCACAACCGGCTCAAGGACGTCAGCGAGAAGCTCGATGTTCCGCCGCTCCGAGCGGAGCTGCGCCAGCTGGTTGACTGGGTCTCCAACTATACGCTGTCGGCGCGCGGCATGGTGCTGCGGATGACGCTGCGGATGGGCGAGAACCTCGGGCCGGAGCGGATGCGGCTCGGGGTGCGGCTGGTCGGCGAGCCGCCGCGGCGTCTGACCCCGGCACGGCGGCGGGTGATCGAGGTGCTGTCGGACGGCCTGCTGCATGGCAAGTCGGAGGCGGCGCGGGAGGCCGGCGTCAGTTCCGGCGTGATCGACGGCCTGGTCGACGAGGGCACGCTGACGGTCGAGGCGCTGCCGCCGCCGGCCGCGCCGCCCGTTCCGGATCCCTCCTATACGCAGCCGGATTTCTCGCGCGAGCAGCGCAGCGCGGTCGACGTGATGCGGACGCTGGCGGCGAGCGGCAGCTTTCATGTCGCGTTGCTCGACGGCGTCACCGGTTCCGGCAAGACCGAGGTCTATTTCGAGGCGATCGCCGAGAATATCCGCCGCGGCAAGCAGACCCTGATCCTGATGCCGGAGATCGCGCTGACCGGCCAGTTCCTCGACCGTTTCGCGCAGCGCTTCGGCGTGCGGCCGCTGGAATGGCATTCGGAGCTGACGCCGCGCACGCGGGCGCGAAACTGGGCCGCGATCTCCGAAGGCAAGGCGCCGGTCGTGGTCGGCGCCCGCTCGGCGCTGTTCCTGCCCTATGCCGATCTCGGTCTCATCATCGTCGATGAGGAACACGACCAGGCCTACAAGCAGGACGACGGCGCGCATTATCACGCGCGCGACATGGCGGTGGTCCGCGCCCATATCGCAAAGATCCCGATCGTGCTGGCATCGGCCACGCCGTCGGTCGAGAGCGAGGTCAATGCACGCAAGGGGCGCTACCAGCGCGTGGCGCTGCCGTCGCGCTTCGGCGGCCAGCACATGCCGCATATCGAGGCGATCGACATGCGCCGCGCCCCGCCGCCGCGCGGACGCTTCATCTCGCCTGTGCTGGCCGAGCAGATTCGCCATGCGATCGAGCGCCGCGAGCAGGCACTGCTGTTCCTCAATCGGCGCGGCTATGCGCCGCTGACATTATGCCGCGCCTGCGGCCATCGCTTCGCCTGCACGATCTGCGACGCGTGGCTGGTCGACCATCGCTTCCGCCAGCGGCTGGTCTGTCATCACTGCGGTTTCTCGATGCCGCGCCCGAACATCTGCCCGCATTGCGCGGCCGAAGAATCGCTGGTCGCGGTCGGCCCCGGCGTCGAGCGTCTACAGGAAGAAGCCGCGAGTATCTTCCCCGAGGCACGCACCATGGTGCTGTCGAGCGATCTCATCACCTCGATCGAGACCATGCGCAGCGAGCTCAACGAGATCGCGGAGGGCCGCGTCGACATCATCATCGGCACGCAGCTGGTGGCGAAAGGGCACAACTTCCCGCGGCTCAATCTGGTTGGCGTCATCGACGCCGATCTCGGGCTGAGCAACGGCGATCCGCGCGCGTCCGAGCGCACGTTCCAGCTGTTGAACCAGGTGGTCGGCCGGGCCGGCCGCGAGCAGGGCCGCGGCGTCGGCTACCTGCAGACGCACCAGCCGGAACACCCCGTCATCAAGGCGCTGATCGCCAACGACCGCGAGGCGTTCTACGCCAGCGAGATCGACATCCGGGAGCGCACCGGCTACCCGCCGTTCGGCCGGCTGGCGAGCCTCATCATCTCCGCCGGTGACCGTCCGACGGCGGAAGGGTTTGCACGCAAGCTCGCCGCATTGGCGCCGCTCGATGAGCGGATCCAGGTGCTCGGCCCCGCCGAGGCGCCGCTTGCGGTCATCAAGGGTCGTTACCGATTCCGTCTGCTCGTGAAGTCGCTGCGCAATGTCGACCTGTCGCAATATCTGCGCGAATGGCTGGCAGCAGCGCCAAAGACCACGGGCAATCTGAAGCTCGAAGTCGACGTCGATCCGCAGAGCTTTCTGTAGAGGGCTTTGTCCTCTGTCATTGCGAGGAGCGAAGCGACGAAGCAATCCATGCGTCCGCAAATGGTGAAATGGATTGCTTCGCTCCGCTCGCAATGACGGCGGCTATCGGCACGGCAAAGAAAAAGCCTGCCGTCATTCGCGACGGCAGGCCTTTTGGCGCGAGGCAGGCCTCGCGGCCGTTACGCAACGCAACGCTTACTGAAGAGCTTAGGAAACGACCTCGGCAGTAACGCGGCCGACGCCGGCACCGGTCAGGCCGATGGCGCGGGCTGCGCCAGTGGAGAGGTCGAGCACGCGGCCGCGGATGAACGGGCCACGATCGTTGATGGTGACGACGACGCTGCGGCCGCCATGGGTGACGCGGACCCTGGTACCGAACGGCAGCGAGCGGTGGGCCGCGGTCATGGCGTTCTGGTTGAAGCGCTGGCCGGAAGCGGTGCGGCTGCCCGACTCATTGCCGTAGAACGAGGCCATCCCCGAGAACGTGTGGCCGCCGGACGGCTGGATCGATGCGTTGGCGTCGCGCCAGGACGAACCTTCGGCGCGGGCGTGATGATGGTGGTGACGATGATGCCTGGACTTCGCGGACGCCTCGGTCACGCTGCCCCCGACCAGGATAGTTGCGGCGACAAACGCAAGCGCCGTACGCGACCGGGTGACATTGCCCAGTGTCGCCTTCTTGATATTCAGCATTGATAAGACCCTCAGACAGTATTGCCGCTAACGCAGCAAGTGGAACCCCCGTCCCTTCGTTGACCAAGGCCGTTTGGTTTCGCAATGAGGCACGAATTGGGCAGTAAATCCCGATTGTCTCGGGCTGAAATATCTTGTTACCGCCTTGGGGTATTCAAGCTAGGTTCCGAAACCTTGTTCGTTAACTGATTTTTAACGATATTAATACTTTCGAATACTGATTAATCGAGCGGCGGTAAGTTTTAAGTAAGTAATCGCCAAATGAAACGACCGTGCGCCTCGGGTTCCTTGCGCGCTCGGCCATAGGCCCATGCAAATTTCGATGGAACAAAATCGCGACGGTGCGAATCGGTGCCCGTCGCGCTGAATTTCCGTGCGCCGAATTTCATGATTCGAGCGCCGGCCACGAGCGCCAAAAACCACGTGCGACAAGGCGGCTCTCACGATGCCGTCATGTTGCACCTGCGCGATGGCTATGTTAGCAAAGCCGCGATTTTAACGATCCCGGCACGTCCTGTGCCGGTCGAAAATCGAAGTCCCGCTTGAATTCCAAGGGCTTGGATCGCTAGGCGCTGCTTTGGTGGCGACGGTTTTTCCCTTGCGAGTTTGACAGCAAAAAAGAGCGAGCTCGTGGCTGCTGAAGATCCGTCCGTTTCGGGAGTGTCCGGTCGTTACGCAACGGCCCTGTTCGAGTTGGCGCGCGACGAGCAATCCGTCGATCAAGTCAGGGCCGACCTCGACAAGTTCGATGCCATGCTCAATGACAGCGCCGATCTCAAGCGCCTCGTGCGCAGCCCGGTGTTTTCCGCGGATGCCCAGCTGAAGGCGCTGACCGTGGTGCTCGACAAGGCCGGTATCTCCGGCACGTCGGCCAAATTCCTCAAGGTGCTTACCGCCAATCGCCGGCTGTTCGCAATTGCCGATGTGATCCGCGCCTATCGCGCGCTGGTGGCGAAGTTCAAGGGCGAGGCGACTGCGGAAGTCACCGTCGCCGAGCAGCTCAGTGACAAGAATCTCGACGCCCTGAAGACCGCACTGAAGTCAGTGACGGGCAAGGACGTCGCGCTCAACGTGAAGGTCGATCCCTCCATTATTGGTGGCCTGGTGGTCAAGCTCGGCAGCCGTATGGTGGATAGTTCGCTTCGCACCAAACTCAATTCGATCAAGAACGCGATGAAAGAGGCAGGCTGATGGACATCCGCGCCGCAGAAATTTCTGCGATCCTCAAGGACCAGATCAAGAATTTCGGCCAGGAAGCCGAGGTCACCGAAGTTGGCCAGGTGCTGTCGGTCGGTGACGGTATCGCCCGCGTCTACGGTCTCGACAACGTCCAGGCCGGTGAGATGGTCGAGTTCGAGAACGGCACGCGCGGCATGGCGCTCAACCTCGAAACCGACAACGTCGGTATCGTGATTTTCGGCGCCGACCGCGAGATCAAGGAAGGCCAGACCGTCAAGCGCACCCGCGCCATCGTGGACGCGCCGGTCGGCAAGGGCCTGCTCGGCCGCGTCGTCGACGCGCTGGGTAACCCGATCGACGGCAAGGGCCCGATCCAGGCCACCGAACGCAAGCGCGTCGACGTCAAGGCGCCCGGCATCATTCCGCGCAAGTCGGTGAACGAGCCGATGGCCACCGGCCTCAAGGCGATAGATGCGCTGATCCCGATCGGCCGCGGCCAGCGCGAGCTGATCATCGGCGACCGTCAGACCGGCAAGACCGCGATCGCGCTCGACACCATCCTGAACCAGAAGCCGCTCAACGCCCAGCCGGACGAGAGCCAGAAGCTGTATTGCGTCTACGTCGCGGTCGGCCAGAAGCGCTCCACGGTTGCGCAGTTCGTCAAGGTGCTCGAAGAGCAGGGCGCGCTGGAATACTCGATCGTCGTTGCGGCCACCGCGTCCGATCCGGCGCCGATGCAGTACATCGCGCCGTTCACCGGCTGCACGATGGGCGAATACTTCCGCGACAACGGCATGCACGCCGTGATCATCTATGACGATCTGTCCAAGCAGGCCGTCGCCTATCGCCAGATGTCGCTGCTGCTGCGCCGCCCGCCGGGCCGCGAAGCCTACCCGGGCGACGTGTTCTATCTGCATTCCCGCCTGCTCGAGCGCGCCGCCAAGCTCGGCAAGGACCATGGTTTGGGCTCGCTGACGGCGCTGCCGGTCATCGAAACCCAGGCCAACGACGTGTCGGCCTACATCCCGACCAACGTGATTTCGATCACCGACGGTCAGATCTTCCTGGAAACCGATCTGTTCTTCCAGGGCATCCGTCCCGCTGTGAACGTCGGTCTGTCGGTCTCGCGCGTCGGTTCGTCGGCGCAGACCAAGGCGACCAAGAAGGTCGCCGGCAAGATCAAGGGCGAGCTCGCGCAGTACCGCGAAATGGCGGCGTTCGCGCAGTTCGGCTCCGACCTCGACGCTTCGACCCAGCGCCTGCTCAACCGCGGTTCGCGCCTGACCGAGCTCCTGAAGCAGCCGCAGTTCTCGCCGCTGAAGATGGAAGAGCAGGTCTGCGTGATCTGGGCCGGCACCAACGGCTATCTCGATGCGCTTCCGCTCAACAAGGTGAAGGCTTTCGAGGATGGCTTGTTGTCGCTGCTGCGCGGCAAGCACGTCGAAATCCTGAACGCGATTCGCGACAGCCGCGATCTGTCCGACGACAGCGCCGCCAAGCTGAAGGCGGCGGTCGACGGCTTCGCCAAGACGTTTGCATAACGAATGGGGCGTCGCCCGGCTCGCTGCCGGGCGTGACGAACAGAGGCTTGCGATCTGA
Organism: Bradyrhizobium acaciae; assembly: GCF_020889785.1. Lineage (GTDB taxonomy): Bacteria > Pseudomonadota > Alphaproteobacteria > Rhizobiales > Xanthobacteraceae > Bradyrhizobium > Bradyrhizobium acaciae. The sequence continues at coordinate 9,590 of NZ_JACMYK010000073.1, read as the reverse complement.
CCATTGTGGTCGGATCGCCGGGGTGAACGAAGAATGGCGTCACTAAAAGACATGCGGGTCCGCATCGCCTCGACCAAGGCGACGCAGAAGATCACCAAGGCCATGCAGATGGTCGCAGCCTCCAAGCTGCGCCGCGCGCAGAACGCCGCCGAAGCGGCGCGGCCGTATGCCACCAAGATGGACGCGGTGATTTCCAACATCGCCGCCGCAGCCAATGGCTCGCCCGGCGCGCCGGCGCTGCTCGCGGGCACCGGCAGCGACCAGGTCCACCTGCTGCTGGTCTGCACCGGCGAGCGTGGCCTGTCCGGCGCTTTCAACTCCGCCATCGTGCGCCTGGCGCGCGAGCGGGCGAACACGCTGCTCGCACAGGGCAAGGAAGTCAAATTCTTCTGCGTCGGCCGCAAGGGCTACGAGCAGCTGCGGCGGACGTTCGAGAAGCGGATCGTCGAGCATCTCGACCTGCGCTCGGTGCGGCAGATCGGCTTCGTCAACGCCGAGGACATTGCCAACAAGGTGCTGGCGCGGTTCGAAGCCGGCGAGTTCGATGTCTGCACGCTGTTCTATTCGCGCTTCCAGTCGGTGATCGCACAGATCCCGACCGCGCAGCAGATCATCCCGCTCGAGGTCGCCGCGCCCGCCGCGGGCACGGCTCCTGCCACGTCTTATGAATATGAGCCGGAAGAGGACCAGATCCTCGGCACCCTGCTGCCGCGCAACCTCGCGGTGCAGGTCTTCCGCGCACTGCTTGAGAACAACGCCTCGTTCTATGGCGCGCAGATGAGCGCGATGGACAGCGCGACCCGCAATGCCGGCGAGATGATTCGCAAGCAAACCCTGATTTACAACCGAACCCGTCAGGCCCAGATCACGAAGGAGCTGATCGAGATCATCTCCGGCGCTGAGGCGGTCTAAGGCAGATTTTCGAAGGAGAACAGTCCATGGCTACAGCAGCCAACCAGATCGGTCGCGTTACCCAGGTCACGGGCGCCGTGGTCGACGTGCAGTTCGAAGGCCATCTTCCGGCGATTCTGAATGCGCTCGAGACCAAGAACGGCGGTAACCGCCTGGTGCTCGAAGTCGCGCAGCATCTCGGTGAATCGACCGTCCGCACCATCGCGATGGACATCACCGAAGGTCTGGTGCGCGGCCAGGAAGTGACCGACACCGGCGAACCGATCCGGGTGCCGGTCGGCGAAGGCACGCTCGGCCGCATCATCAACGTCATCGGCGAGCCGATCGACGAAGCCGGTCCGATCAAGTCCGAAGGCCTGCGCGCCATCCACCAGGAAGCGCCGAGCTATACCGATCAGTCGACCGAAGCCGAAATCCTCGTCACCGGCATCAAGGTCGTCGACCTTCTTGCTCCGTACGCGAAGGGCGGCAAGATCGGCCTGTTCGGCGGCGCCGGCGTCGGCAAGACCGTGCTGATTCAGGAGCTGATCAACAACGTCGCGAAGGCGCACGGCGGTTACTCGGTGTTCGCCGGCGTCGGCGAGCGTACCCGTGAAGGCAACGACCTCTATCACGAGTTCATCGAATCCAAGGTCAACGCCGATCCGCACAATCCGGATCCGAGCGTGAAGTCGAAGTGCGCACTGGTGTTCGGCCAGATGAACGAACCGCCGGGCGCCCGCGCCCGCGTCGGTCTGACCGGCCTGACCGTCGCCGAGCACTTCCGCGACCAGGGCCAGGACGTGCTGTTCTTCGTCGACAACATCTTCCGCTTCACCCAGGCGGGTTCGGAAGTGTCGGCGCTGCTCGGCCGTATTCCTTCGGCCGTGGGTTATCAGCCGACGCTCGCGACCGACATGGGCGCGCTGCAGGAGCGCATCACCACCACCCAGAAGGGCTCGATCACCTCGGTGCAGGCGATCTACGTGCCGGCCGACGACTTGACCGACCCGGCGCCCGCCACCTCGTTCGCGCACTTGGACGCCACCACGGTGCTGTCGCGCGCGATCTCGGAAAAGGGCATCTATCCGGCGGTGGACCCGCTCGACTCGACCTCGCGCATGCTCTCGGCGCTGGTCGTCGGTGAAGAGCACTACAACACCGCGCGTCTCGTCCAGCAGATCCTTCAGCGCTACAAGTCGCTGCAGGACATCATCGCCATTCTCGGCATGGACGAACTGTCGGAAGAGGACAAGCTGACGGTCGCCCGCGCCCGCAAGGTCGAGCGCTTCCTGTCGCAGCCGTTCCACGTCGCCGAAATCTTCACCGGTTCGCCGGGCAAGTTCGTCGACCTCGCCGACACCATCAAGGGCTTCCGCGATCTCTGCCAGGGCAAGTACGACCATCTGCCGGAAGCGGCGTTCTACATGGTCGGCACCATCGAAGAAGCCGTCGAGAAGGGCAAGAAGCTCGCCGCCGAAGCGGCTTAAGCTTTGGGATGTCGTCATCGCCGGACCTGATCCGGCGATCCATCGCACCAGAAGTATTTTGACTGATGGACCCGCGGGCCGAGCCCGCGGGTGACAGCGCAAAGAACGGAAAGACCATGGCCACCTTCCACTTCGATCTCGTCTCTCCCGAAAAGCTCGCCTTCTCCGGCGAGGTCGATCAGGTTGACGTTCCCGGTGTGGAGGGTGATTTCGGTGTGCTCGCCGGACACGCTCCGGTCGTCGCCACGGTTCGTCCGGGTATCCTGACGATCACGACCGCCGGCAAGCGTGAAAAGGTGATCGTGCTCGGCGGTCTTGCCGAGGTGTCGGACAAGGGCCTCACCGTGCTCGCCGACGTCGCGACCGCGATCGCGGATCTCGATCGTGCGAAGTTTGCCGAGACCATCGCCGAGATGCAGGAAAAGCTCGCGGAGCACGAGGGCACCGAACTCGACCACGCGATCGAGCGGCTCGATCACTTCAAGAGCATCCAGCACGAGCTCAACTCGACGGCCATGCACTAGGGCGCGGTTGCTGACCAGCGATCGCGCCTTTGCGTCGAGTGAGCCGGCCGCCTTTCTGAAATCGCTCACACTTTTCCAGTCATCGCCTGCAAAGGCTTGAACGATTCAACGCCCGCCGCACCTTGCGGGCGCTGAATGCTTGTTGCGCCTGCGAGCGTCTGGCGGCATTCTCTCGGCATATTTTCTGGGTTCCGGGGCTGGCACTCATGAAGCGCAAGATCGCAGCGATCTTTGCGGCCGATATTGCAGGCTATAGTCGATTGGTTGCCGAGGATGAGGACGCTGCGGCGGCTCGCCTCCTAGCGGCAGGTCACCGACGACTTCATTGCAAAGGGCGGTGGCCGCATCTTCAACACCGCGGGCGACGCGGTGCTTGCGGAATTCCCCAGCGCCGTCGAAGCCGTGCGTTGCGCGATCGACATCCAGGAAAGCCTGCGCACGCGGACGTCTTCGTGGTGCCGGTTCCGGCCACGTTGCGCGTGACCGGCTTCTTCAAGGCGGCGGACAGCTCGGTCATCACGCCGGGCGAGCGCAGCGACGTCGCACGAAAGCTCGCCGACGCGACGGCAGGCTGGAATGCGGTCGCAGTCGGCACGCAGGGTCGGCCGGGATTGGGATTGAAGGCGGAGAACGAGCAGAGCGCCGTCAATGCTGCGCTCGGTGACTGCGCCAGGCGCGACAGCGATTGTCATGTCATCGCGATCGGTCCGTTCACGGTCGGCCCGAACTAAAGAGCGATCCGGAGAATGTGAAGCAGCTTACAGCGTGGATCGTGCACAGATGACAAGCTGCGGCGCGATGACGAATCGACCTGGTCGCATCGCGATTTACCACCGACATGACGGACACGATGCTGTGCTGACTTTCTCCACCGAGGCTCTCCGCCCGCAGGACCGATTTGAGCATTGGTGCGACGTGCGCGGCAAAAGCCTGTTCGGGGTCACCATCGAGCTCGAGCGCGACAGGCGGCCCGATTTCCGCGGGCGCTTTTCCGCGACACCGGTCGGCGATGCCATGCTGGCGGAAATGTCGGCGTCCTCCTACCGTGTCAGCCGGACCTCGTCCGACATCGCCCGCGTCCCGAGCAACAGCCTGCATCTCGCTTGGCAAGTGCGCGGCCCAGGCCACATGAATATCGGCCGCGACCGCGTCCAGTGGGTGGGCAACGGGGATCTGGTGTTCGGCCACTCCAATCTTCCGTTTGCGTCAACGCCCGACCGGACCGATGGCTTCCACTTCTTCAGCCTCAAGATTCCCGTCACCAGCGACCTCGTGCTTGGGGCGCGGATCGAGGACGTCCCGCCGGTCATGCTGGCGCGTGATGCGCGCGTGACGCGCCTTGTCGGCGCCATGTTCCGCTCCATGACACGCGATCCGGCGCAAGCCGGTCAGTTTCCCGGCGAGGTTACGCATATGGTGCGGCTGGCGCTGCTTGCGCGCGGACGCCTGCGGCCGCGCCTGGATGAGATCCGTGCCGCGCTGCATGCGGGCTATCTCCATGCTGCGCACGAAATCCTGCGGCGCGATCTGCATCGCGCCTCGCTCACGCCGGCCGCGGTCGCCACCGAGCTCGGCATTTCGCTGCGGCAATTGCATGCGCTGTTCGAGCCGACCGGCCTGTCGTTCGCGCGGACACTGACGGCGACGAGGTTGCAGGAGGCGAGGCGGCTTCTCTACGCTGCGCAGGAACGCGGCATCGACGAGATCGCGTTTGCGTGCGGCTTCGACAGCATCGCGACCTTCTATCGCGTCTTCCGCGCGACCTACGGCATGACGCCGGGCGATGCGCGGCGCATTCCGCCGCCAGATCGGGATGACGTTTCTTGGAATCGTCATCCAGCCCTGGCTCTTTAGTTCGAGCATGCTTTCCGCGCAAACGCATTCGCGTTTGTCGCGATGGAAAACCGCTACACACTTTTCCGGATCATGCGCCGGATCAGCCGGCGAATTCCGCGAACCGGGCCGCCACCGCGCGATAGACGTCGCGGCGGAACGGCACCACGAGATCGGCGACGCGATCGAGGCGCTCCCAGCGCCATTGATCGAACTCGGCGGGCTGGCCGTTGCGCGGCGTCAACGGGTCGATCTCCTCGTCGCGTCCGGTGAAGCGCAGCGCAAACCATTTCTGGCGCTGGCCGCGGAATTTGGCCAGCCGGTGCGACGCCGGTCCGTCATAGGCAGGGAATTCGTAAGTCATCCAGTCGGTCTCGCCGAGATAGTCGGCGTTGACGGCTCCGGTCTCTTCCCACAATTCGCGCATCACGGCCTGCCGCGGATCCTCGCCCGCATCGATGCCGCCCTGCGGCATCTGCCATTCGAGGCCGGGCAACACGATCTCCGGACCGTCGTCCTTGATCCGGTGACCGATCAGCACGCGTCCGTCGCCGTTGAACAGCGCGATGCCCACATTGGGGCGATAGGGCTTATCTGATGACATCTCGATAGCTGCGCGTCGTGTGGGTCTATTTGGCCGCCAGACCGGCGAATTCCTTCACGACGCGCTCATAGACCGGCCGCTTGAACGGCACAATCAGCTCCGGCAGATTCTTCATCGGCTCCCAGCGCCAGGTGATGAATTCGGCCTTGTGGCCGCCGCCGGGGTTGGCGACGTTGATCTCGTTCTCGTCGCCGGTGAAGCGCAACGCGAACCATTTCTGCCGCTGGCCGCGATAGCGTCCCTTCCAGGCCCGGCCGGCGACAGTGCGCGGGATATCGTAGATCAGCCAGTCCGAGACCTCGCCGAGCTTCTCCACCGACTTGATGCTGGTTTCTTCGTAGAGCTCGCGCCGCGCGGCCTGAAACGTATCCTCGCCGGGATCGACGCCGCCTTGCGGCATCTGCCAGACATGCGCATCGTCGACATGCTCGATGCCGCCCGCGCGGCGGCCGATGAAGACCAGTCCGGCTGCATTCAGCAGCATGATGCCGACGCAGGTTCGATAGGGCAGGTCTTCATAACGTGCCATGCTGCCGCTACCTCGCAGTTCCCGGCGCCGCCGGACCCGGCCCCCCGGCAAGGTCTCGGACTGCACCAACAGATTGATCTCTAGCCCGATTTTGATTTCAGCATCGCCGTTGTCAATGGCACAAGCATAATGCCCTTGGAGTCCAGGGTCTTGAGCCAGGCGCCGAGCCGCTCGATCGAGACCGGCAGCGCCGAGGCGACACCCACGGCGGTGCCACGTTCCTTGGCGATGGTTTCCAGCTTGACCAACGCACGGTCGATTTCCGCCGACGTCGGCACCGCGTCGATGGCGAAATCGGCTTTGGCGAACGGCAGTGACTGGCCCGCCGAGAGCGTCTGCGCGACGCTGCGCGGGGTGGAACCGTCGTCGAAAAAGCTCAGGCCGCGCTTGGCCGCTTCGCGCACGATGGGCTGCATCACCGGATCGGTCGCGACGAAGCGGGCGCCCATGAAGTTGGCGATCCCGGCATAGCCCTGCAGGCGGCTCAGGTGCCAGTAGAGGCGGTCGAGATTCTGCTCGCTGCTCAATGTGGTCAGCAGCGTCTGCGGGCCCGGGTCGTTATCGGGATAGTCGAACGGCTCCATCGGGATCTGCAGCAGGATCTCGTGGCGCTGCGTCCGGGCGCGTTCCGCAAGCTTGCCGGGGTCGGCGCCATAGGGCGTGAAGGCCAGCGTTACGGCCGGCGGCAGCTTCATGATGGCGTCGGTGGTCTTGGCGGCGCCGACGCCGAGGCCGGCGACCACGATGGCGACCACCGGCATCCGGGCGGCCTTGGCGCGGTCGGCCTCGGCGGCATAGACGGTGAACGGCTTCAGGCCATCGGCAACCACGGGGATCATGCCGTAGCGCGATTTTTCCAGGAGGCGCGGGTCGATCCCGGTCATCGCGACCGGTGGCGAATCGCCATCCGCCTTCTCAGCGGGATCGCCGGCGCCGATCACGACGTCCTGGCGCTTGCCGCTGGAGCCGTCGATGATGGTGACGGTTTTGGCGTCGCTGGCTGCGGCCGGCGCCTTGGCGACGGATTTGACCGCCGGCTCGGCCGTCTGGCCGGCCGGGGCGTGCTTGTCGTCGGTGGCTGCGGGCGGGGGATTGCGCAGCGTGACGCGGGCCATCGGCTCGCCGCCGAGCGGATTGTCGTTGAACAGGGCGATGCCGGCGAAGCCGACCAGCACGAGGCCGAGCAGCACGGCGAGCGCCTGCATCGCCGTGAACGGCAGGCGGAAACGGCGCGTCCTGCCCGCAGTGTTCTGCCCAAGCGGCGTGCTCAGTTCGTCGGCCGCTTCTGCCATGACCCTCCCCGAATCAACAGCGCGAACGATAGCACGATGCAGTGCATTCCCGCGCGCCGCGCTCTCCGTCAAAGCCCGGTTACGGGTGGACATCCGAAAACAGAAAGGGCGACCCGAGGGCCGCCCTTTCGCCGAATCGATTGGATTGGATTTAGTTCGCGGACTTGTTGGCCGGCTTGTCGACGGCGGCCTTGTCGCCGGGCGCCTTGTCACCGGACGGGGTGGCCGGTGCCGGCGTGGCGTTCGAGGTCGACTTGATGCCATGCAGCAGGTCGTCGGCCATCTTCAGCGCCTTGTCGTCCTTGGCGTCCGGCGGGACGTAGGACTGCGAGCCGGTCTTCTCGTCGCCATCGTTCTTCAGATGGCCGCGCAGCGAGGCTTCGCCCTTGGTGTCGGTGCGCGCCTTCAGCTCTTCCGGCACGTCCTGCAGCACCTCGATATCGGGCACGATACCCTTGGCCTGGATCGACTTGCCCGACGGCGTGTAATAGCGCGCGGTGGTCAGGCGCAGTGCGCCGTTGCCCGAGCCGAGCGGGATGATGGTCTGAACCGAACCCTTGCCGAACGAACGGGTGCCGACTAGCGTCGCACGCTTGTGGTCCTGCAGCGCGCCGGCGACGATTTCGGAAGCCGACGCCGAGCCGCCGTTGATCAGCACGATGACCGGCTTGCCCTTGGTCAGGTCGCCCGGATGGGCGGCGCGGCGCTGGGTTTCCTCGGCGTTGCGGCCGCGGGTCGAGACGATCTCGCCACGCTCCAGGAAGGAGTCGGACACGGTGACCGCTTCTTCAAGCAGGCCGCCGGGGTTGTTGCGGAGGTCGATGATGTAGCCCTTCAGCTTGTCGCCGATCTGGCTCTGCAGGTTCGCGACCTCCTTCTTCAGGCCTTCAGTGGTCTGCTCGTTGAAGGTGGTGATGCGGATATAGGCGATGTCGTCGGCCTCGACCCGCGCTCGCACCGAGCGGACGCGGATGTTGTCGCGCACCAGCGTGACGTCGATCGGATTGTCCTGGCCCTTGCGGATGATCTTGAGCTTGATCTTGGTGTTGACCGGACCGCGCATCTTCTCGACGGCCTGGTTCAGCGTCAGGCCCTGCACGGCCTCGTCGTCGAGGTTGGTGATGATGTCGTTGGCCATGATGCCAGCCTTCGAGGCCGGGGTGTCGTCGATCGGCGAGACGACCTTGATCAGCCCGTCTTCCATCGTGACTTCGATGCCGAGGCCGCCGAACTCGCCGCGGGTCTGCACCTGCATGTCGCGGAAGCTCTTGGCATCCATGTAGCTCGAGTGCGGGTCGAGGCCGGACAGCATGCCGGAGATTGCGGATTCGACCAGCTTGCTGTCATCGGGCTTCTCGACATAGTCGCTGCGCACGCGCTCGAACACGTCGCCGAAAAGGTTGAGCTGGCGGTAGGTGTCCGACGTCGCGGCACGCGCGCTCGATCCCATCAGCACAGCGCGGGGCTGCGTGACGAAAAGCGTCAGGGCCGCGCCGGTGGCGGCGCTAAGGAGAATTACCGAAGTCTTGCGCATCATCCGCGAACCTTTTCGCCTTCATTTGCGGCCCACCATGGACCTGGATCGATTGGAGTGCCGTCTTTCCGGAACTCGACATAGAGCACTGGCTGGCTCGCATTGGTCGCAAGAATGGATGCGACTTGGGATGTCGACCCCATGGTCGCGACCGGCTCCCCCGTAAGTACAAACTGGCCGATGTTTACCGAAATTCGCTCCATCCCGGCGATCAGGACATGATACCCGCCCCCGGCATTGAGGATCAAGAGTTGTCCATAGCTGCGGAAAGGACCAGCGTAAACAACCCAGCCGTCACACGGGGTTGTGACCTGGGCGCCGGGCTTGGCTGCCAAAGAAATGCCTTTTTGTACGCCCCCCGCGCCGTCGGAACCGCCGAATTCGCGAATCTTGGTGCCGTTTACGGGATAGGAGAACAGGCCTTTGGCCGAGGCGAAGGCGACCGCCGGGCTCATGCGGGCCGGGTCCTTCAAGGCGCCCAGATTCGGCTTGCCGTTAACCGTCGCCGGGGCCCCCTGGAGGCTGGCCGTGGCGGCCGCCTTGGCCGCGCTCTTGAGGTCCTGCTCCATCTTGGCGATCAGGCCCTGCAGATCGGCGGCCTGCTTGGACAGCGCAATGGCGCGGGCGCCTTCGGCCTCCATGTCCTTCTCGGCCGTGCTCTGCTGCCGCTGCCGCTCGTCGACCAGCGCCGCAAGGCGGGTCTGGTCTTCCCTCAGCTTGTCACGATCGGCCGCCATCGCATCGCGCTCGGTCGAGATGGTCTTGCGCAGCGCGACCAGCTCGCCGAGATCGGCCGCAAGCTTCTCGGCGCGGACGCGCAACTCCGGCACCACGGCGCCGAGCAGCATCGCGGTGCGCAGCGATTGCAGCGCGTCCTCGGGCCGCACCAGCAG
>NZ_JACMYK010000072.1 GCF_020889785.1 Bradyrhizobium acaciae | reverse complement strand
CGTTGCCGGGGAGTTGCGGCGCCTGTGCCGGTGTCGGCTGCGGGGCGGTCGCGCCGGGCTGGCCGCCGGTGAAATGCTTGACTGCCTTCCAGGCGAGCAGTGCCAGGATGGCCATCGTCATCGGCGACATCCCGCCGCCGCTTGAGCTGTCGGATGGTGTGCTTGGCGCGCTCGGACCGCGGGGGCCGTTCTGCATGCCGTTGAGTACGTCGAGTAAGCCCATGATCGTCTCCTGCCGCAACCGTGCCCCGAGCCGGAAACATAGCTTCGGCCCATGACGGTTACAAGGCGGGCCACCCGGGCTGCGGCACATCGAATAGGCAGGCAACCCCAGGTCTGCTAACGACGTCTGCTAACGACGTCTGCTAACGACGTTTGCTATCGAGCCTCGATGAATGGACGTTTAGCCAGATGAACGAGGATCGGCCGATCGGGATTGCGGGCGCCGGAAGCATCGGCTGCTTCGTCGGCGGCATGCTGGCTGCGTCAGGCCGCCGCGTCGTGCTGCTGGCGCGACCGCGGCTGATCCAGGAGATTGCGAGCAACGGCTTGCGGGTCAGCGGTTTCGACGGCCCGGAGCGGATGGTATCCGCGGAACGGCTCAATCTGTCCGACGATCCGTCGATCCTGCGCGACGTTCAGGCCGTGCTGGTGACGGTGAAGAGTTCCGACACCGGCGAGATGGCCGAATTGATTGCGCGCCATGCGCCCGCCGATGCCGCGATCGTCAGCCTGCAGAATGGCGTCGGCAATGTGCCGCTGCTGCGCGACCGCTTGCCGGGCCGCAGGGTGCTCGGCGGCATGGTGCCGTTCAATGTGGTCGCACTCGGTGACGGCCGCTTCCATCGCTCGACCTCGGGCGACATCGTGATCGCGCAGGACGACGCCGGCACCGCGGCGCGGCTCTCGGTGCCGGGCCTTGCGATCAAGGCGACCTCCAATATCGACGGCGTGCAGTGGGGCAAGCTGGTCGTCAATCTCAACAATGCGCTCAACGCGCTGTCCAACATTCCGCTGCGGCAACAACTCGCACAACGCGGCTGGCGGCAGTTGTTTGCCGACCAGATGGCCGAGGGCCTGGCTGCGGTGCGCGCCGAAGGCATTGCGCCGGTGTCGCCGACGCCGCTGCCTTCGAGCTGGATGCCGACATTGTTGCGGTTGCCGGACGCGCTGTTCGACATGCTGCTCGGCCGTACCATGAAGATCGATCCCGAGGCGCGCTCCTCGATGTGGGAAGATCTGCAGCGCGGCCGCCGCACCGAGATCGACTATCTGCAGGGCGTGATTGTTGCGATCGCCGATCGCCGCGGGCTCGAGGTCCCGTTGTCGCGCCGCATCATTGCGCTGATCCGGAAAGCGGAGGCCGATGGTAAGGGATCGCCCGGGCTGACGCCGGAACAGATACGCGATGGCTCCACATCGATCGAACTACCGAGGAGGTGACATCATGAAACGATCCATCGTCATGCTGTTCACGATCGTTGCGCTCGCTGCCGGCCCGGTTCGCGCAGCGCCGCCGACCGTGGTGCCCTCGCCGGGCTATGATGCGCGCTTGCAGGAGCAGCGCGCGGCGGCGAGCCGCCCGGCCGTGCCCGTGCAAAGGCCGGTTGCGCACCGACACCACAAGCGCGATCACGCGCGCTGATCCATGAGAGAGATCATCTGAGATGAAGCTGCTGGTTCTTGCGCTCACCCTTCTGCTTGGTTCGGTTGCGACGGCAAGCGCCGCCGATTATGCCGGTTCGATCAGTGCGTATCGGCGCGCCAATCGCATGCCCGCGGTGACGCTGGACGCGAAGCTGAATGCGATGGCGCTGAAGCAGGCCCAGGCGATGTCGGCGACCGGATCGGTCAGCCATTCCGCAGGCGGCAGCTTCTTCACGCGCATTGCGCCGCTAAAGAAGCAGCGCGCCGCCGAAAATATCGGCGCAGGGTTTATCGCCTTCGCCGAGATGCTGAAGCAGTGGGAGAATTCGCCAGGCCATCGCGAGAATCTGTTGATGCCGGGCGCCAAGCGGGTCGGTGTGGCCTTCGTCGACAATCCGAAGTCGCCGTACCGCAGGTTCTGGGCGATGGTGATTACCGACTGACGCTGTCCTGACGTCGCAGCGTCAGTTGCGCTTCGCCAGCTTGGTCGGAGGCGGCGATGGCGGCGTGAACAGCTTCTTCAAATCGTTCAGCCCGTCGGAGAGCCGCGGCCAGTCGCACGAGAACGTGCCCTTCACGCAGCTCCCTGCCTGCGGCCGCAGCTTGGGAGGCGCAGCAGCGCCCCGCGGCTTGATCGGCCTTGCGACCGGGACGGGGACTTTCGCCGGTTCGCTGTGCAGCGACGCCTGCTGGATCTGCGGCGGCCGCTCCGGCTTTTCCTGCCGCTCGAGTTGCTTGGCATTGAACGCCGCAACGATGCTCGAGCGGCGCTCCTTCTCGAGATAGCCGGTATATTCCTGGTCGATCTTCTTCTGTTCGTCGGGCGTCGGATTGGGACCGGCGATGTCGAAGCTACGGTCCTGCATGAAGTCGTAATAGGTGTAGCCGCCCCCGGGCTTGCGGCGTCCGGCGAACTTGGCGTTGCAATCGGCGAGTTGCGCGGTCTTGTCTTCCTTGCTCTTCGCCTTCTCGGCGAGGTCGGCGCAATCCTCGAAGTCCTTCGGCGCGCTGCGCCACCATTGCGCATGCGCGCTGATCGGCGCGAGCGCACAGGCAGCGACGAAAACGGCAACAGCCAACGTCGATGATCGTGATGGCATCACGGACATTGCAACCAAATCCGAACGACACAGAGTGACCGGATTGTCGCCATTTTAGTGACGCTTGTCACCCCGGAACCGGACGATTTCCCTGATCATTTAAGTCGCAGATCAGCCGCTTCGCCCGATCAAATAATCGCTGTACGCAATTGTAATGTTTCAAGAAGTCGTGCCGTAGCGGCGCACCGGAAATTGGAACAATTCGTCTCGAAACGTTCACTTCACCCGGTGCAGCAACGCGACGAGTTCCGCCTGCCGATGTGTTCCGGTCTTCTGGAAAATTGTCTTGAGCTGGTTGCGCGCGGTGGCAAGGGCAATGCCGGCCTCCTGCGCGGCCGCTTCGACTGAATCTCCGCGGGCAAGCCGCGTGGCGAGGCGCGCCTGCGCCGGCGTCAGTTCGAAAGTCGCCGCCAGCAACGCCTGGTCGAACGCGGCGCTGCCTTCGAGATCGCGGATCAGCAGGATCGCGCGCGCGCCGAGGAACGGCGAACGCGCGGCCGGAGGTACCGGTTGCATCTGGATCACGATCGGACGCTTGTCGATCCTGCGCACCACGATCGGCGATGACGGTAGTGGGTGCAGGTCCGAGCTGTGGGCCAATTGATCGATCAGCCTGGTCAGATCGGCATTGGCCTGCCGGTCGAGCAGCGTGAGGCGATTGTTGCGGATCGCGAGGTCGTGGCCGAGGCAGGCTTCCGCCTGGCTGTTCATGCCGATGACGGCGCCGAAGCGGCCGACGGCCACAGCGGCGACCTGGATCAGATCGAGCGCGCTGGTGATGCCCGATAGCGCGGAGCGGCCGACGGCGGCGGACAGTGTCGCGGCTTCGGTCAGTCGCGCCGACACGCGCGAGAGTGCCTTGACCTCGTCGGCGTCGAACATGCCTTCCTTCGGCGTGCGCTGGATGGTCAGTCCCCACAATGCCGGGCCCGAGCGAAAGCCGACGGCGGCAAACCATTTCAGTCCGAATTCGCCGAGCGAGGCGTAGAGCGGATCGCGCAGCATGTCCGCCTCGCACTCGAACAGGTCCGCGTCGGTGATGACATTGCTGCCTGCCAGGATCAGCGGCACGCCGCGTGCCGCGCGGATGTCGGAGAGATGAAGGTTATTGGGGAAGTAGGTCTTGGAGAAATAGTCGGTGATCGATGCCGTGCGCGGGATGTCTTCGGTGCGGATATCGCTCTGAAGCATCGCAGCCCCGGTCGCGCCGACGGCGGCGCAGACCTCGTCCATGAAGGACGGCCAGGTCGTGGGATCGAGAACCACGTCGCCGAGGCGCGCGGTCACATCGTCAAGCCTGTGCAGGTCGACCAAAATTCAGCTCCGCCGGTGCAAACAGCGTTGTTTTGTCGGGCGAAACAGGCTGCATCCGGTTGCGCCCGGTACCGGGCATAAAAAAGCCCAAGGCGCTCGGTATGCAAGTTAAATCGACTACAGGCTAGAGGCCCGACCCGGAAGCCCTAGCGAAACATGATCGAAAATCGGCGGATCGGACCCCTGTCCGGCCGCTACAGCAAGCGCAGATCCTGGCGGCGGTCGGCCTCGGTCAGCGCCACCCGGCAGAAACTGGCGGCGATCACGACTACGTCCTCGACCGGCTGCGGATAGTGCTTGGACACCCAGCGCAGCGCGATCGAGATGACGGCTCCGACCATGCCGATCGAGAGCAGTGTGGCGGCCGTGCCCTTGTCGCTGCCTTTCGGATCGCGTGCCGGTGGTACCAGGATGTCGCTGAAGACGCGCAAAGCATCGAGCTTGACCGCGTCGACCGCCGGACTGATGCCGGAAATCTCGAGCAGGAAGACCCGCGCGGGCTTCGGATGCTCCTTCAGCCGCGTGAAATACAGCGTCAGCGCGGCGCGCAGCCTTGCCTCAGAATCGTCGCCGCCGGCAGCTGCGGCAGCCGCCATCTCCTCGTGCAGGTGGCCGACGACATGGTTGTAGGCCGCGATCAGCAGCGCCTCGCTGTTGGCAAAGGATTCGTAGAAATAGCGCTCGGTCAGCTCGGCCGCCTCGCAGATCGCCTTCACGGTCGCGCCGCGATAGCCGACCTCGCCATAGACCTCGATCGCCGCGTCGATCAGCTTGAGCCGCCGCTCGGCGCGGCGTTCCTCGGCGTCCATGCCGCCATAGAGGCGGGCTTTCCGGCTGCTTGCCATGAATTCTATTGACACGAGGCATTGTCAGATGTCAAGTTATCTGACAATACAGATTGTCAATACTGTCACCGGAGGGTCAGGGCATGTCCGCTCATTTCGACGTGTTGATCGTGGGCGCGGGGCTGTCGGGCATCGGCGCCGGCTACCATTTGCAGGCCAACTCTCCGGATCGCAGCTACGCCATCCTTGAAGGCCGCGATTGCATCGGCGGCACCTGGGACCTGTTCCGCTATCCCGGCATCCGCTCCGATTCCGACATGTACACGCTCGGCTATTCGTTCCGGCCGTGGACCGAGCCGAAGGCGATCGCCGACGGCCCCTCGATCCTGAACTATGTGCGCGAGACCGCGCGCGTCTATGGCATCGACAAGAACATCCGCTTCAACCATCGCGTCATCAGCGCCGATTGGTCATCGGCGGATTCGCAATGGACTGTCGAGGTCGAGCGCGGACCGGAGAAGACGATCGAGCGCTTCACCTGCAACTTCCTGTTCATGTGCAGCGGCTACTACAAATATGAGCACGGCTACACGCCCGACTTCCCCGGCATCGCCGATTTCGCCGGCCGTGTCGTCCATCCGCAGCAGTGGACCGACGACATCGACTATGCCGGCAAGAAGGTGGTGGTGATCGGCAGCGGCGCGACCGCGGTGACGCTGGTGCCGGAAATGGCCAAGACCGCCGCCCATGTCACGATGCTGCAACGTTCGCCGACCTACGTCGTGGCGCGGCCGGATGAGGACAAGGTCGCCAACTGGCTGCGGGCGCGGCTGCCTGCAAAGCTCGCCTACGGCATCACCCGCTGGAAGAACGTGCTGCTCGGCATGTATTTCTACCGGCTCTGCAAGCGCGATCCGGAGCGCGTGAAGAAGCTGATCCTCGGCGGCGTGCGCCACGCGCTCGGCCCCGACTACGACATCGCCACGCATTTCACGCCGCGCTACAATCCGTGGGACCAGCGGCTTTGCCTGGTGCCGAACGGCGATCTCTTTCAATCGTTGCGCAGCGGCGCTTCGTCCGTCGTCACCGATCGGATCGAGACCTTCACGCCCAGCGGCATCAAGCTCAAGTCGGGCAATGTGCTCGACGCCGACGTCGTGGTGACCGCGACCGGCCTCGATCTCCAGGTGCTCGGCGGGCTCGAGATCAAGGTTGACGGCGCGGCTGTCGATCTGTCGAAGACCATGAACTACAAGGGGCTGATGTACTCGGGCGTACCGAACCTCGCCGCCGCCTTCGGCTACACCAACGCATCCTGGACGCTGAAATGCGACCTGACCTGCGAATATGTCTGCCGCATGCTCAATCACATGAAGGCGAACGGCTACGCGCAGGTGACGCCGCGGCGGAACGATCCGACTGTGACTGAACTGCCCTGGGTGGATTTCTCCTCGGGCTACATCCAGCGCGCCGCCGCCAGGTTCCCCAAGCAGGGCTCACGCCGGCCGTGGCGCCTCTACCAGAACTATGCACTCGACATCATGACGCTGCGCTTCGGCTCGCTGAAGGATGAGGCCATCGAGTTTCTGCCGGCGCGTCGGGCCAGTGCGACCGACGCGGCCATGGATCCGGCCCGCCGGGTGGCGTAACGCGCGAAGCGCCAAATCTCCGCGCAACTTCGCTCGCGGCCGCACCGGGCGCGGGCTGGCGATCACCCGGCGCCTCTGCTATGGGATGGCGGCGCCCGCATGCTTCGGCTTGCGGGCGGTGCGGTCCCGTAGCTCAGCCGGATAGAGCGACGGTTTCCTAAACCGTAGGTCGGAAGTTCGAGTCTTCCCGGGATCGCCATTTTCCGTCTCGCCGCGCTCAATCCGCGTCGCGGGCCGGGCTTTTGCGGAACGCCTTCCGGCGCGATCTGCCGGGCGTCTGCCTCCCCCCAAGTTCACACCAAATTAGGGAAAGTCCGGGAGAATGGGGAGGGGGCCACCGGAAGACCGCGCGTATGCGAGCCAGCGTTCCAGAACGGGTCGAGCAGGGGGGCAGCGATGCCCTCCGCGATCCGCTGCGCGCAAAGGGCCGGCCGCTCGTCGTCGATGTCGACGAAGTCATGCTCCCGGGAAGCGCGTTCGCGGCGGATATCGCATCAGCCCTGAGCCACAGCTTTCACGCATTCATTGCGGCGCTTGCCGCGGCCTTCGGATCGGAAGCGCGATCAGCGCGGGCTGTTGATGCGTCGGGTTTCGATTCCTCGCGCGCGCAATTCGACCACAACGCTGTGACGTTCCTGTTGCAGGCGTTGGGCGAAGGCCGTCCGGTCTATCTCTGTTCAGAAACCTACCCCGAGCCGTTCGTCAGTGCCGTCGCCCAGCATCTCGGCGTCTTCACCGCCTGGGCTGCCGCACCGGACGGCCAATCGCCGGCGGCGCGGGACGAAGAGCTTCCGCCCGCGCTGGGTCAGGGCTTTGACTATGTCGGCAGCGCAGCGGTTGCGTTGCCCGGCTTCGCATCGCATGTCGCGCGCCCCGCTCGATCCGAGCCTGCCACGCCCGCGCGGGCCAGCATGCGCAGCTGGCTGAAGCTGTTCAGGGTGCATCAATATGCCAAGAACGGCCTCGTGCTGGTGCCGCTCCTGACCGCGCACAAATTCTCACTGGGATCGGCGGCGACCTCACTGTTTGCCGTGATCGCATTCTCGCTTTGCGCATCGGGCGCCTACATCCTGAACGACATTCTCGACGCCAAGGCCGACCGCGCGCATCCGGCCAAGCGCCATCGTCCGATCGCAAGCGGCGCCATCGCGGCATCACAAGCCGTCGGCGCGATGGCCATGGCGCTGGTCAGCGCATCTGCGATCGCATTGTCGATATCGCTCGCGTTCGGCGGCGTCCTGCTCGGCTATCTGGTGCTGACGACTTCCTATTCGCTCTGGCTCAAGCGCATCGCGACCGTCGACGTCGTCGTGCTCGCGACGCTTTACACCGTCCGCGTGATCGGCGGCGCGGTCGCGATCAGCGTGCCGATGTCGGAATGGCTGCTCGCGTTCTCGCTGTTCATCTTCATGTCGCTGGCCTTGGTGAAGCGCTATATCGAGCTCGCGAGCCAACCGGACGGTGTCGTGCTGGCGGCGCGCGGCTACCAGATCGAAGACAAGGCGATGATCGCGATCCTCGCGGCCGCGTCGGGCTTCAACGCCGTCGTGATCTTCACGCTCTACATCTCGTCCGATACGGTTCGCGCGCTTTACAGCCACCCGCAACTGCTCTGGGTCGGCTGTCCGATATTGATGTACTGGATCAGTCGCGTGATGCTGTTCGCGCAACGCGGATTGATCGATGACGATCCGGTCATCTTCGCGCTGAGGGATCGCGTCAGCTGGTTTGCCCTTGGCGCGATCGGCCTCATCATGCTCGCCGCTATCTAGCGATGCCGTCGGCTGCGTTGCCAGGAAACGTGATGTCGAACTCCGGAGTGGGCGCGTGCGGCCTCTCCGGCTGGGGCAACTATCCCAGAGTGTCGACCGAATTGCTGGCTCCGCAGACGCCGGCAGGCGCGCGGGACCATCTGCTTGCGCGGTCGGGCGTCGTCGCGCGCGGGGCAGGCCGCGCCTATGGCGATGCCGCGATCGGGACCCAATCCACGATTTCGTCGCGCGGCCTGAACCGGATGCGGAGCTTCGATGCGGCGACCGCCCAATTGACCGTCGAAGCCGGCGTGACCATTGCCGACATTCTTGCCGCGTTCGAGCCGCGCGGCTTCTTCCTGAAGGTCGTGCCCGGCACGAAATTCGTGACGGTCGGAGGCGCGATTGCGGCCGACGTTCACGGCAAGAACCACCATCGCGACGGCGGCTTCGCCAATATCGTCGTTTCGTTCCGCCTCGCGCTGCCGGGCGGTGAGATCGTCACCTGCTCTCGGTCGGAAAATGCCGCGCTGTTCGCGGCGACGCTGGGGGGCATGGGCCTGACCGGCATGATCCTCGAGGCGACGTTGCGGCTGCTCCCAATCGAGACGGCGTGGCTGCGGCAGGACACGCGCGTTGCCGGCAATCTCGACGCGGCGATCGATCAACTGGAAAGCAGCGAATCGACAACCTATTCGGTGGCCTGGATCGATTGCCTCGCGCGCGGCGCGGCGCTTGGGCGGTCGCTGGTCTATCTGGCCGAGCACGCCACCCGCCGCGACAAGGATATGCTCGGACCCGACCTCGCGCCGTTCCCCGGCGTTCGCACGTCGCGCCTGTCGGTGCCGGAGCTGTTTCCGGGATGGCTGCTCAACCGCGCCTCGATGCGGGCGTTCAACGAGCTCTACTTCCGCCGCGGTGCCGCGCATCAGGGCAAAGTGCGGCTCGTCCATTGGGATCCCTATTTCTTTCCGCTCGATGCGATCGCCGATTGGAACAGGATCTACGGCCGTCGCGGTTTCGTGCAGTATCAATGCGTGATCCCGCAGGACCGCGCGCGCCGCACGCTCGCCGACATTCTGGATCGGGTATCGCGGCGCGGCGATGCGTCGTTTCTTGCGGTGCTCAAGCTGCTTGGCGACGCGAGCGGACTCATCTCATTTCCGCTTCGCGGCTACACATTGACGATGGATTTTCCGGTCACCGAAACGCTGTTCGCATTTCTCGACCAGCTCGACGCACTGGTGGTCGACGCCGGCGGCCGGCTTTACCTCGCCAAGGACGCAAGGCAGTCCCGCGCGACATTCGAATCCGGATATCCCGGCCTCGCGGCCTTGCGGGACATCCGCCAGCAGACCGGGGCGAACACCCGTCTTTCGTCCCATCTTTCAGCACGGCTTGGAATCTGATGACCGGCACAAAATCAATTCTGGTGATTGGCGGCAGCTCGGACATCGGGCACGCGACCGCGCTGCGCTATGCAAGGGAGGGATGGCGCGTGACGCTGGCCGCCCGCGATCTCGAGGCAGCGCAGCGCAACGCAGATGATATCAGGACGCGAAGCGGCGTCGAAGCAACGGTCCAAGCGCTGGACGTGCTGCAGACCGGGCAGCTTGCCGGCTTCGTCGCCGGCCTCTCCGCGCTCCCGGACACCATTGTGTGCGTCGTCGGAGAACTCGGCGACCAGCTCCGTGCCCAGACCGATCCTGAGCTTGCGACGACAATCATGCGTACGAATTTCGAGGCGCCCAGCCTGCTGCTCGAACTGTTCGCGCAAGCGTTCGAGGCGCGCGGTTCTGGCACCATCGTCGGGGTCAGCTCGGTTGCCGGCGATCGCGGGCGCGCGTCGAACTATTACTACGGCGCGGCCAAGGCCGGCTTCTCGCAATTCCTGTCCGGCCTGCGCAACCGCCTGGCGCTGGCCGGCAAGGTTCGCGTGGTCACCGTCAAGCCCGGGTTCGTACGCACGAAGATGACTGCGCATATGAAGCTGCCGGCGCCGCTGACGGTCCAGCCGGATCGGGTTGCGGAGGATATCTTCCGGGCCGACGTGATGAAGCCGCGTGACGTGATCTATGTAGCCCGGCGGTTCTGGCTGGTGATGACGATCATCTGTGCGTTGCCGGAGCCCGTTTTCAAGCGGATGCGTATCTGACCGTCGGGCGCATACCGGCGGATTATTGAGGGGCCGCGGCGTGTGTCGATTTGGTCCCGGGTTCTAACGGTTGGCCGTCATGTTCCTGTCTGGTCGAGATAGTCTGCACACCGGAGATCGCGATCATGTCGCGGCGGCTTCGCCCGATCGGCCGCTGTTGTCGGGCTCGATCTGGCAAAACGTTCCGCTGGCGACGGCGTTGCTGTGGCTCGGCCTGTTCGTGGTGGTGCTGATCTGCTGCATCGCTCTCTGCAATGGCCGGCTCATCTTCACGCTCGACGACCCCTACATCCATCTCGCCGTGGCCGATCACATCCGATCGGGCGGTTACGGGGTCAACGCGTCCGAGGTCTCGTCGCCAAGCTCGTCGATCATCTGGCCCTACCTGCTGGTCGTGACCGAGACGCTGCATCTCGGCGCATTCGGACCGCTGTTGATCAATGCCGTAGCCGCAGCGGCGACGGTCGCAACCTTCCTGCGCATTCTCGAAACGGCGGGGCTGCTCGCACCAGCGCAGGAGAAGCCGCTGTCTTTCATTGTCGCGCTGCTGGCGATCCTCTCGTCGAGCGCAATTGCCTTGCCGATGACCGGCATGGAGCACAGCCTTCACGTCTGGGCTACGATCACGACCTTCGGCGGCTTGGTCGAGGCCGCGCGTGGACGACCGCCGACCCGGATGCACTTCGTTGCACTCGTGCTGCTGCCGCTCATTCGTTTCGAGGGGGCGGCATTTGCGCTTGCGGCGATCGGGGGCTTTGCATTGCTCGGCCGGCGTCGCTTCGCCGGTGCCGCCGCCATCGTGATCCTCTGCGCGTTCGCAGGCTATTTCGCGCGGATGGCCTCCCTCGGTCTTCCACTGCTGCCAAGCTCGGTGTTGCTCAAGTCGCATGTCGCGGAAACCGCCTATGAGGGAACCAGCGTGGTTGCCTCGATCCTCCGCAATCTCGGTGCCAGCTTCCAGGACCCTACCGGCTTTCGCCTGACGCTGCTTGGTCTGGCGCTGGCGTGCGCAATGTGGCCGCTTCGCGTCGACCGCGGCGCGCTGACGGTCTGTGCGACGGTTCTCGTCGCGATCGGCGCGCATCTGGCCTTCGGCCAATACGGCTGGTTCTATCGGTATGAGGTCTACATCGTGGCGCTCGCGGTGCTGGCGCTGCTGTATGCCGTTGCGCGTGCCAGGACGCTTCTGAGCGTGCCGCAATGGACTGCCGCAACACTCGCCAGCGTCGGGTTGGCCGGCCTTGCCAGCGTCGGCTATGTCAGTGCTGCCCTGGAGACGCCGTTCGCCTCACGCGGCATCTACGAGCAGCATTATCAGCTGCGTCGTTTTGCCCAGCAACTCTACGATCGGCCGGTGGCCGTCAATGATCTCGGGCTGGTTGCCTGGAGGAATCCGAACTTCGTTCTTGATTTGTGGGGGCTCGGTTCGGAACGCGTGCGCAAGGCGAAGCTCGCCGGTCATTACGGCCCAGACGAGATGGCCGCGCTCGCAGATCAACATCACGTCGGTGTCGCCATGATCTACGACAGCTGGTTTCCAAAGGGCGTGCCGGCCAGTTGGAAGAAGGTCGCGGTACTGCACACGATTCCGGTAACCGGCGAGCAGGGCGATGTCGACTTCTATATCACTCCGGCTGCGGAGCGGGAGGTCGTCGACAGCGCCTTGAAGGTGTTCGCGTCGACGCTGCCGGCACGTGATCGTCTCGACATACTCGCACGGTGAGGCGGGGCATGGCCCCACATTGATTCCAATCACGCGTGCCCGCGGCTCAAATTCTTGCAAGCGGTCCTTGTGCCGGGACGGACTGGATCGTTTCAGAACTCGAACTGCGCAGCAGCAGGATTCCGACAATCAGCGCGATGAGCGGAAGGATCGCGAAGCCTCCGATCGAGAGCACGTCGAGCCACTGAGGGTCCTTGTGGGAAGCCGCCATCTGCGTCGCCCGCATGTAGCCGAGGGCTCCGATCGGGATCGGCAGGATGTAGATGATTCCCCGCTCCCACTCGCGCGCGTTCGCCAGCAGCGCCGGCAACAGCAGGGCCAGACCGATGCCGAAGATCAGAAAGTCGTAATCGTAGGCGTAGGGGCTGATGCAGACGGATACGATCGCGGTCAGGCCGAGGCTCTCGCGTACGGGCATCTTCCGGTACACCGCAATGAGCACGACGCCGAGCGCGAGGACGGCAACGGCGACCTGGCCGACAAATGATCCAGATGCGGAGAGACCTGCTGTCCGCAGCGCGGCATAGATCGAGATCATTCGATACAGCGGATAGTAGCCTTGCTCGAGGAAGGCCGACGAGTCGCGGACGCTTTGCAGCAGCGCGGTCCAGATCTGTACGCCGAACAACGCCGTGCAGATCACCGAGCTGGCCAGCACGACTGCGCCGGCCGTGAACACGACGACCCAGGAACGCCGCAGGATGGCATAGACCGCGAATGCAATCGCGAGATGCGGTTTGATGATCATGAGCCCGAGGGCGACACCGGCGACAGCCGGTCGCTCTTCGAAGAACAGGCAAACCAGCCCGATCAGCGCTGCCGTGAGGAAGCTGTTCTGGCCGCACGCGAGCGTGATTCCGATTGTCGGAAACAAAATGATGAGCACCAGCACGAACCGGCTTCCGGCGATGCGGCGCAGCACTGCGAGGTAGAGTGCAAGTGTCGAGGCCGTGAACAGCAGGTAGGCGATCCCGACCGGGATCAGTGCGAATGGCGCGAGCAACAGGCTGAATTGCGGCGGATAGGTCCACGGCATGAAGCTGTCGTGGCCGCCCGACGCCTCTCTCTGGATCACGATGAGCTTCGCGAACTGGTAGGCTTGCTCCACGGTGCCATGCCACACCAGTTTTGCGACGATGTAGAAGGCATCGAAATCGACGAGTTCGCGGTCTTGTCCCAGGCCCAGCCGGGAGAACCACGCGGCCTTCAAGAGCACGGCGATGGCGAGAAGTGCGAGCATTCCGCGCGTATAGGCGGTTCGCTTCGACCTGGTCGCCTGAATTGTTTCGAGGGTTGTTGCGTACATCAAGCCGGGCCCTGTTGCAGCAATTCAGGCTAGATCGAATAGGTTAAGCAGTCGAAAAATTGCGCGCCAGAGCCTGGTTCGGGGCCTGTCGCCCGACAGCCGTGGGATGCATCAAATCGGCGGATGCAGGCATTGCAGGAACCGGGCGGTATCTCAGTTGCGGGTTCCGGCGGGCATGTTGACGACATTCCCGGGCAAGCCGCGACAAGATCGGGCGAATGCTGGCGTCTCCAATTATCTCCAAGGCGGCTGCGACTTTCGCTGGACGCTTCATCGGCGGCAGTGATAACGGCTGGGCAGTCCAGTTCATGACGGGCCGCATGCCAAAACCTCCGCTTCCTCCCAATCGCGGGCCAAGCCCATCTCCGGCGCTGCAGCGCGCCGTCGTCGCCTTGCAGATGGGACAGATCGTCGAAGCCGAGCGGCTGGCGGCGGAAGTCTTGAAGGCAAACCGGAACGATGTCGGCGCGGCCTCGATCCTGGCACGGGCGCTGATGATCCAGAACCGCAACGAGGAGGCGATCGCGCCGCTCGAGCGAGCCACGCGCCGCGTCGAGGATCCCGGCCTCGAGACCCTGCTCGGCGCAGCGCTCGGCGGCGCCGGTCGCCAGAACGAGGCGATCGATCTGTTGCGCCGGACCACCGCGCGGCGGCCACCGTATTTGCCCGCATTTCAGGCGCTGGCAGGGCAATTGCACGCGGCCGGCCGCATCGACGAGGCGGTTGCCGTCCTTGAGAACGCGCTTGTTCTTGCGCCCGGGAGCCTCGAGTTTCAGCTCCTGCTCGCGCAGCTGCTGCCCCAGCGCAATGAGCGCGGCCGCGCGCGCGAGATCTTGGAGAAGCTGCGCACTGCGGCGCCGGGACATCCTGATATTCTGGCCGCGCTCGCGCGTGTGCTGCTGCTCGATGGCGAATATGCGGCTGCGGCCGATCTCTACCGTCAGGTGGTGGCGCAACGCCCCGACGATCCCCTGACGCGTCTCAGCTTCTCGGCCAGCCTTCTGGAAATGGGCGACCGCGCTGCCGGCGAAGCCAATTTGCGCCTGGCGTTGCGCGGCCGGCCGCAAATGATCGGCCGCGCGACGGCCGCGCTGACCATGTCATCGCATGGCCGCTTCTTCTTCCGTCCCAGCGGGTTTGCGAAGTTTTTGAGCTAGGTGGTCGAGCCGCGCGAGCACGCCACCTCGTGATCACCGGTCGCGCCCCAAACTCGCCGTCGTCCCGGCGAAGGCCGGGACCCATAACCACCAATGCTGCTTGTTGTGCGGTGTTGGAACGACGAGTCCCATCCACAATATCTGCTGCGGCGTATGGGTCCCGGCTTTCGCCGGGACGACGAGTGGAGAGAGTCTGGCCCCCACCAAAACCCGCCATCGCCCCAACGCCGTCCCGCGCGCGCCTAGCTCCGAAACTGGCGGCGATAGAGTCCGGGCTCGCGGGCCATCCTGTTGGACAGGTCCTGTGCGCGCGACGTTTCATCCGGCGTCATCGCCGCGGTCTGCGCGACCCAGTTCTCGCGCTTCACCGGGAAGCATTGCGCAACCGGCGTGCCCTTCGGCAAGACGCCGTTGAAATTGGTGTCGTGCCAGCGTGCCGGGAAATGGATCCAGCTGTCGTGAAACAGATCGCAGTCGACCATGCCGGTCAGTGTAGTGAACGGCAGGTCGAACCGATTGACCGGATGCGTGAAGAACAGCGAGTAGCCCGCCGGCGCCTCGATGGTCCACAGATTGACGAACTTGATGATGAAGCGATCGGGCTCAAACAGCGGCGAGCCGACCACCTGGCTTTCGTCGTGGAAGCCGACCGGCGAGCGCGGGAATTCCAGTGCGCCCCCGGGCGGAAGGTCGTTGTCCCATGTGATCGCGCCATTCTCGATCTTGAGATCGCAGACCAGCGGCATCAGGAAACCCGATGTCATCGCATCGACGAATGGCGGGCAGCGCTTGACAGTATCCTCCTCGCGATTGCTCATCGCATTGAAGGCCTGCGTCGGCATCGCCTTGAGCCATCCGGGAAGACCCAACGACGCGGGCACCGGCGGTGGAATCTTGCCCTCGAGCTCCGCCGGGCAGCGGAATTTGATGGTGATCGCTTCGTTGTTGTTGGACACGGCTTGGGCCCTTGGTTCGTTCGATGTCGGCAGCGCATCTGCGCCCGTTGATGCTGCTCTAGCACGCGATGACCAGGCGGAGAAAGCAGCCGCAGCCGTCGCCGGGCGAGCTGCGGCATGGAGCTATAAGTTGTTGTTATCGTGACGGATAAGGCAACGCCCTCGACGGCCTGTTCGGCGCAGCGCAGCGCTGCTTGTTCGTATCGTTCGGGTCGCCGCTGTGCAAGACTTTGCTGACAAGACTTTGCCGATAGGCATTGGCTTTCGATGCCGGTCCGGCGCATCATGGCCGGCGTCGCTGACGACAGGGTTGCAGCAGGTAACGGAGGGATCGATGGCCGAATCGAAGGTTGAAACCGCCAGCACTGCAGGCACCGCGCCACCTTCCGGCGACAGCGGCGGCGTCAGCGAGCTCGCGATCGCGACCGTTCGCACCGTGCCGATCGAGCAGGCGCAGTCGCGCACCGAGCACGATCTGCTCGGCGAGGATGATGTGCCGGCCGATGCGCTGTGGGGCATCCACACCAAGCGCGCGGTGATGAACTTTCCGATCACCGGTGTGCCGGTCGGCCATTTTCCGGAATTCGTCCGCGCGCTGGCACTGGTGAAGCAGGCCGCCGCCCGCGCCAACAAGCGCCTGGGCTATCTCTCGCCGGAAAAGGCCGATGCGATCGACAAGGCCTGCACCAAGTCGCGACCGACAAGGTCTATGCCGAGTCCTTCGTCGTCGACGCCATCCAGGGCGGAGCCGGCACCTCGACCAACATGAACGCCAACGAGGTGATCGCCAACGTCGCGCTCAAGATGATGGGCAAGAAGCCCGGCGATTATCACACGCTGCATCCGAACGACGACGTCAACATGGCGCAGTCGACCAACGACGCCTACCCGACCGCGTTGCGGCTCGCGGTGATCTTCGCCACCCAGCCGCTGGTGCGCGCGCTGGATGATCTTGCCTATGCCTTCAAGGGCAAGGCGGTGGAGTTCGCCGACGTCCTGAAGATGGGCCGTACCCAGCTCCAGGACGCGGTGCCGATGACGCTCGGTCAGGAATTCGATGCCTTCCACGCCACCGTGAAGGAGGACGTCGCGCGGCTGAACGAGATTTCTTCGCTGTTCCGCGAGGTCAATCTCGGCGCCACCGCGATCGGCACCGGCATCAATGCCGATCCGCGCTATGCGGCGCTTGCGGTCGAGGAATTGTCGCGGCTGTCGGGCCAGCCGATGGTGCTGGCATCGAACCTGATCGAGGCGACCTCCGACCTCGGTGCCTTCGTGCTGTTCTCGGGCGTGCTGAAACGCGTCGCGGTCAAAGTATCGAAGATCTGCAACGACCTTCGTCTCTTGTCATCGGGGCCGCGTACCGGCATCGGCGAGATCCGCCTGCCGGCGGTGCAGGCCGGCTCGTCGATCATGCCCGGCAAGGTCAATCCTGTGATTCCCGAGGTGGTCAACCAGGTCGCCTTCCTGGTGATCGGGCACGATCTCACGGTGACGATGTGCGCCGAAGGCGGCCAGCTCCAGCTCAACGCGTTTGAGCCGACCATCGGCTATTGCGTGTTGAGTTCGCTGCGCATGCTGACGGCGGCGATCGATACGCTGACCAAGCGCTGCGTCGATGGCATCGAGGCCGATCGCGAGCGCTGCCGCAGCCTGGTGCAGGGCTCGATCGGGCTGATCACGGCGCTGGCGCCGGCGCTCGGCTACGAAGCCTCATCGCGCGTGGCGCGCCGCGCGCTGAAGGAGAACCGCTCGGTCGCCGACATCGTGCTGGAGGAGAAGCTTTTGACCGAGGAGCAGCTCAACCAGCTGCTCGAGCTTGAAGCCATGACCCGCCCGGCGCGCCGACAGCCGGTGCCCAAGTTGAAGGAAAGTTGAGAGCAAGCGTTACGGTTCCCGCCCGAGGGCCGGACAAACGAACCCACCACTCGTCATGCCCGGGCTGGTCCCGGGCATCCACACCTTCAACGTGACCTGCGCAAAACGTGGATGGCCGCGCCAAGCCAGGCGATGACAACAGGCGTGTTGACCAGCGACGGCTACAGCGTCTTGATGAACTCGATCAGGGCGCGACGCTGATCTTCCTTCAGGCCGGTTCCGATCACGCCGGGACCCTTCTCGTCCGAGAATTCGTGTCCGGCATTGCTGTTGCCGCGCTTGCTGGTGTCGAGCGCGAAGACGTTCTTGATCTTGCCGTTCGAGATATAGCCGAGATCCTTCGGATCATACTCCCGGCCGCCGAGATAGACGATCGGGGGACGTTCCTTCACCGGCGACAGCAGGGCGTAGATGGTCGGGACCGATCCGTTGTGCAGGTAGGGCGGGGTCGCCCAGATGCCGTTGAGCGGCCGGACCTTGTAGGCGAGCAGCGCCTGGATCCCGTTCGGCCGGTAGCCATTGATGCGCTTGCGATCCTCCGGCGGGGTTTTGTTCTGGTCGTACCAATAGTCGACGGTCTTCTCGACCAGTTCGCCGAGCGCGGGCCCGAAGCCGCCGTCCTTGATCTTCAAATTGGCCGGGGTCTCGACCGTGCGGTTCGCAAGGCCCTCGGCCTGTGCGCTGTCGGTGCCGATATGGCTGATCGGAATCATCTCGACGTCGAGCAGCGGCTGGCCGGCGTCGTTCTTGATCCAGCGCTTCTTGTCCTTGAACAGCGCGAAGGCTTCACTCGGCGGCAGCGCCTTGCTGTCGATCGCAGGTCCATGGCAGTCCTGGCAGTGCGTCTTGTAGAGCTCGCCGCCTTTCTTCGCGAGATCCACGTTGATCTGCCCCAGGATGTTTTCAGGCCATTTCGGCGACGCAAGTCCGCCAAAGCCCTTGTCCTCGCGCGGCGGCTCGCCGGCGATCATCCGCTCCATCTCGTGCAGCACGTCCACCCGCGCGCTCGATTTGAACAGGCCCCTGGACTCGTCGAGCAGATTGAGCTCGGCGCTGACGCCGAGCGCTTCACCGGCATTGCGCACCATCGGCTGCATGATCGAGCCGTCATATTGCACCCAGCTGAACCACGGCGCGTTCCAGATCCGCGGGAAATGCACCGGCGCCGAGTGCGAGGCATAGTTGTTCGGATTGTTCAGGTCGATCGAGAACACCTGGTTGCCGATCCGGTTCAGCGCATCGAGCCGCGCATAGCCTTCCTCGACGCTGTTGGCCGCGACCTTGTTTTCCAGCGCATTGATATTGGCGTACTGCTTCAGCACGAGATCGAGCTGGCCGCGCAGCGCCATGCGCTCGTCCACGGTGGAGTCCTTGCCGAGGATCTCATCGGAAAAGCGCGCGAACCGGCCCGGCCAGAACCGGGTCAGCAGCAGCGACAAGCCGACGCTCTTCTGGAACTCGAACAGGTTGGTGTTGGCCGGCCCGCCGTCAATAACGATCTCGGTGCCGCGATAGCTGAAGCTTCCGGTGTGGCAGGCGGAGCAAGTCAGCCCGACCCCGGGCATGTCCTCCTTTGTGTGCGGGTTGCGCCAGGGCGCGCCGTTGGCATCGGTCATCGGGGTGCTCGGCGCGAAGCCGATCGGCAGCGCATCCGGCGCGCCCGGAATCACGGTGTCGGGAATAAAGCCGAAGCGGCCGAGATAATCGGTCTGGCTGAGCCGCGGTGCCGCGGTGAACGGCGGCCACACCGTCGGCTGCTCCAGCGTCATGAACCATTTCAGGGGAATGCCGAAGGTCCGCGTGCCCTGGTCGGCGTGATAGAACCAGCGCAGCCGTTCGGCGCTGACATTCTGGTCCAGCCACACCGTTTTTGCCGGCGGCTGGTAGTCGACGACCTTGACGTGGAAGCCGCTCGCCACCGTCTCGATATCGTCCTTGAAGTAGAGCAGGCCGGCGACAATCAACAGTCCGATGAAAAAGATCGTCTTGCGAGGCATGCCCCGTCCCCCGATTCGCGGTACCCGCGCGTGATATGGATGAGATATTAAAATTCGCCGGAACAGGTTCGCGCTAAGCGTGTGATGTGCCGCGCGCCATCCTACAGTGGCGGCTCTCGGTCTAACAACGAAAATGTTGCAAGGGAAATGTTGATCAGCTGTGAGCCAGTTCACTTGCGGCGCTCTCTCCGCGGCGGCATTTGCGCGCATCGAAACCTGCGGCTAGATTTGACGGAGCAATCATTCTTCGAGATGTCATCTTGAACGCGTCAGCTGCACAGCCGCTCACGATCGCCGTCTCGGACGACAGCACGGTGTCCGCGCTGCTGCTGCGCCCGGCGCAGGCCCGCGCGGCCTATGTGTTTGCGCATGGCGCCGGCGCTGGCATGACGCATCCATCGATGGCCGCGATCGCGGAGGGCCTGGCGGAGCGCGGCATCGCGACGCTGCGCTATCAGTTTCCCTACATGGAGAAGGCCAGCAAGCGGCCCGATCCGCCCGCCGTCGCGCAGGCGACAGTGCGTGCCGCGGTGGCCGAGGCCGCGCGCCGTTGCGGCGAACTGCCGCTGTTCGCCGGCGGCAAGTCGTTCGGTGGACGCATGACCTCGCAGGCGCAGGCGAGAGCGCCGCTCGCCGGCGTCCGCGGACTGGTGTTCCTCGGCTTCCCGCTGCACCCCGCCGGCAAGCCGTCGAACGAGCGGGCCAAGCACCTCGCCGAGGTCAAGCTCCCGATGCTGTTCCTGCAAGGCACCCGCGATGCGCTGGCGGAACTGGATCTGCTCGAGCCGGCGGTGAAGGAACTGGGGAGCCGCGCGACGCTGCAGTTGGTGAAGGAGGCCGATCACTCCTTCCATGTCCTCAAGCGCTCCGGCCGCAACGATCGCGAGGTGATGACCGAACTGCTCGATGCCTTCGCGGCCTGGGTCGCCAACCATTCTTAGTCTTGTAGCCCGGATGCAGCGAAGCGAAATCCGGGACAGGGTTCTGCATCTGTGACACCGTTCTGGATTGCGCTTCGCTGTATCCGGGCTACTAATCTCGGGCCATGACAAAAATCCTGATCGTCAATCCCAACACCACCGCGTCGATGACCGCGACCATCGCGACCGCCGCCCAGGCGGTGGCCGCGCCGGCAACCGAGATCGTCGCCGTCACCTCGTCGATGGGCCCCGCCTCGATCGAGGGCTTCTATGACGAGGCGTTCGCCGTTCCCGGGCTGATCGAAGCGCTGCTTAAGACGCCGGATGCCGATGCCGGCATCATCGCCTGCTTCGACGACACCGGGCTCGATGCCGCGCGGTCGGCGGTGCGTTATCCGGTGGTCGGCCTCTGCGAGGCGGCGCTGGTCACGGCCGGACAGATCGCCAAGCGCATCGGCATCGTCACCACGTTGCCGCGCTCGATCGTGCCGCTCGAGGAGCTGGTCCGCCGCTACGGCTTTGCCGACCGCGCCGCGGTCACCGCCTGCGACGTCGCGGTGCTCGATCTCGAAAAGCCGGACTCGGGTGCCAGGCCGAAGCTGGAAGCTGAGATCGCGCGGGCGCTGGAGAAGGGTGCCGACGCCATCGTGCTCGGCTGCGCCGGCATGGCCGATCTCGCGCATGAGCTGTCGGTGCAATTCGGCGTGCCCGTCGTCGACGGCGTCGCGGCCGCTGTGAAGCAGGCGGAAGCGCTCGCCGGCCTCAAGCTCACGACGTCGCGCCGCGGGGCCTATGCGATGCCGGCGGCAAAAGCTTATTCCGGACTGCTGGAGAAGTTCGCGCCTTTCTCAAAGGAATGACTTCGTCATTGCGAGGAGCGAAGCGACGAAGCAATCCATTTCTCGGCAAGCGGCGGAATGGATTGCTTCGCTTCGCTCGCAATGACGGATGAAAGTCTCTATGACGCCGCGCCGCCATAGATCCGGTCGCGCAGGCGGCGCATGCCAGACAGCCAGCGCTCGCGATTGGTGGCCTTGCGCTGCATGTATTCCTGCACCTGGGGATGCGAGAGAATCAGGAAGCGCTCCTCGGTCATCGCCTCGACCACCATCCGCGCGACCTCGCCGGGCTGCAGCACGCCGTCGACCCGCGCCGCGCTCGGGCCCGGGGTCGTCATGCCGGTCTGCACCGATTGCGGGCAGAGCACGGAAACGCGGATGCCGCGATCGCCATACTGGATGGCGAGATGCTCGGCGAGCGCGACCGCGGCATTCTTGGTCACGCCGTAGGGCATCGAGTTCAGCGAGGCCAACAGTCCCGCGGCCGATGCAGTGTTGAGCAGATAGCCGGAGCCGCGCGCCAGCATGCCGGGCACCAGCGCGCGCGCCGCGAACACGTGGCTCATCACATGCACGCGCCAGCTGACGTCCCAGTCGGCATCGGACGCGCTTTCCTGTCCCTTGCGCGACAGCCCGGCATTGGAGAAGAACACGTCGACCGGACCATATTTGTCCTCGGCCGCCGCGATCAGCGCCTTGATGTCTTCCTCGAGCCCGACATCGGCGGTGACCGCGAGCCCGTCGATGTCGCCGGCGACGCTGGCGAGCCGGTCGCGCGAGGTCTTGAGATCGGCGACCACGACGCCGCGCGCGCCGGCGTCGGCATAGGCCCGCGCCACCGCTTCGCCGATTCCGCTCGCGCCGCCAGTGACGATACAGACCTTGTCCTTGACCTGCATAGTTCGATATCCTTGCTTGTTGTTGTCAGCCTCGGATTGTCAGCCCTGATACAGCCCCTTGTCACGCGCCTTCTGGATCGCGAGCGCGGCCATCAAATCGAGCATCGGGGTCGGAAGTCCGGTTGCGCGGGCAAACGCTGCCGGGGCGCGCACCAGCACGTCGATCTCCATGGCGCGGCCGAGCTCGTAGTCCTGCAGGATCGACGGCTTGTGGTCCGGTGCCGGTCCTGATCGGGTGACGCGCTTGACTTTGGGAATGTAGTGCGTTGCCACCGCATTGGCCTCGTCGAGCAGCCGCGGGATCACGTCCTGCATGTCAGGATCGTCGCGGACGCCGCGCGCGGTCAGCCCGGTCAGCAGGCAGAGCACGGACATCGACATGTTGGTGAGCAGCTTCGACCAGATCGTCTCACGAATCTCACTGACCTCGGGCGATTCGATCGCGGCGTCATTCAGTGCCGCGCGCAGCAGGGTGATGCGCTCGCTCCGGCGATCGTCGCATTCGCCGACCAGGAGGCGATTGCGCTCCGGCGACAGGTTCGCCACCACGCCGGGCGCGATCACCTCGTTGGAGGAGAAGATCACGCCGCCGATGATCCGCTCCTGCGGAACGGCGCTGCGCAGGCGTCCGCCGGGATCGAGGAAGCCGAGATCGGGGATGGTCGGATGCTGCGGCGGCAGGCCGAGACCGTACCACCAGGGAATGCCGTTCTGCGCGAACACGACCATCGTGTCGCGTTGGAGCAGGGGCAGCAGCCCGGTTGCGAGCGCACCGATGCCGGTCGCCTTCAGCGTGCTGATGACGACGTCCTGCGGCCCCAGCTCAGCAGGATCGGCCGATGCCGTCACTTTCGCAGTGACGCTGCTGTCGCCGACCTTCAGCGTCAGTCCGTTGGTCCTGACCGCGTCGAGATGCGGCCCGCGCATCACGCAGGACACATCGTGGCCGGCGCGTGCCAGCCGAACCGCGAAGTGGCTGCCGACGGCGCCTGCGCCGAAAATACAAATACGCATCAGTGGAACTGGTCCTTGCAACGTGTCGCGTCAGTTTCCACAAGCGCAGGCCATCGCGCAACCCGTCATGCGCGTGGCGCGGCCGCGCGCGCTCGAAAGTGATGGATCAAGCCATCTCATCTCGCCATAGTGCAAGGTTAGTACAAGACAACAGCTATACCGAACCAGGGAGAAACATCATGCCGGCCAGCCCAGTCCTGTGGAGCCTCGATGCGCGCGGGGTCGCGACCGTCACGCTGAACAGGCCCGAGGTCAACAATGCCTATGACGGCGCGCTGATCGCCGGCGTGCTCAACG
The DNA here is from genome assembly GCF_020889785.1 of Bradyrhizobium acaciae. Taxonomy (GTDB): domain Bacteria; phylum Pseudomonadota; class Alphaproteobacteria; order Rhizobiales; family Xanthobacteraceae; genus Bradyrhizobium; species Bradyrhizobium acaciae. The sequence continues at coordinate 14,931 of NZ_JACMYK010000072.1, read as the reverse complement.
CGATCGACGATCTCTCGACCAAGCCGGTGCGTGTCGTCGTGCTCAACGGCAACGGCAAGCATTTCCAGGCCGGCGCCGACCTGAAATGGATCAACGGCGTGCGGCCAAAATCAGCGGAGGAGAACGAGGCGGCGTCGCGCGCCACCTTCGAGGCGGTGCAGCGCCTCAACACGCTTCCGGTCCCGACGGTGGCGCTGGTGCAGGGCGGCTGCTTCGGCGGCGGCACCGGCGTGATCTCGGCCTGCGATATCGTGATCGCGGCCGACAACGCGCTGTTCTCGATCACCGAGGTGCGCTGGGGCCTGACCGCTGCGATCATCATCCCGCAGCTCTGCGATGCGATCGGCGTGCGCCAGGTGCGGCGCTACGCGCTGACCGGTGAACGTTTCGGCGCCGAGGATGCGCGCCGGATCGGTCTCGTGCACGAGGTGGTGCCGCTGGCCGATCTCGAAAGCGCGGGCGCCAAGGTCGTGGAGCAGCTGCTCGGCAGTGCGCCGGATGCGATGGCCGAGACCAAGAAGCTCGCGATGGAGAGCTCGTTCGGCGGCATGGCCGTCGACGATGCGGCCTACAAGCGCCTCGTCCATCTGCACTCGGCCAAGCGGCAGACCGCCGAGGCCGCCGAAGGGCTCGCCTCTTTTGCCGAGAAGCGCGCAGGCCGCTGGGGCGGCAAGGTGTAGTCTGTGCGGATGGTCTGTAGGGCGGGTTAGCCGAAGGCGTAACCCGCCGCTCGCATTCCGACGGATTGGCGGATTACGCTGCGCTAATCCGCCCTACATATTTGCAAGCGTACGGCTCAGCAGCCGCGGCAGATGCCGCGCATGCTGCGATAGACCTCTTCGTCGTCGCGCCGCATCTGCTGCAGGGAGTCGAACGTCTTCGCTTCGCTTGACGGCGTGATCGGCGGCTCGGGCTTGCGCTTCGTCGCCAGCTCCTGCTCTTGCCGATGGTAGCAGGCCTCGCGTTCCGCCTTGGCCTCGATGAAGCGGCAGGTCTCGATCGCCGCCGCGGGCGTCGCGACGATCATGAGGCCGAGCAAGGCTGATGTCAGGAGTTTCAAGCGGGCGATCCTTTCGCGCCCTTGTCTCAGGTCCGCATGCGAGGGGCAAGGCCGCTGTCGCATCACAGCGATTGCGACAGCGACTTTTTCAAAGTCTTCAGCAGCGCCTGGACCGCGGCGGCATCGATGCGGCGTTCGGGAACGGCGGCCTTCACCCACAGTTCCGGGATCGGAAACTCAGGGAGGACCGGCTGCAATGTGCCCGCGCGCAGCGCCTCCGCGACCAGATAATGCGAGAGCAGCGCGATGCCGTTGCCGGCGATCGCGCTTTGCGTCAGCACGCGGCCCTCGTTTGAACTGAGAATCGGCCGCACCTGGATGTTGATGCGGCCGCGTGGCCCCTCGAACGGCCATTCCGGTCCTGTCGGCAGAAAGCTGAGGCAGCGATGATCGACCAGATCGCGCGGATGCTTCGGCGTTCCATGTTTCCTGAGATACGCCGGTGAGGCGCACAACAGCCGCGGCAGCCGGCACAGCGGCTCGTCGACGACGCCGCCGAAGGAATGCGGGAAGGCGCCGATCGCAATGTCAAAGCCTTCGGTCACCGGATCGACCGGGCGATCGATCATCACGATCTCGAGCTTCACGCTGCTGTTCTGCTTCTGGAAAATCGTGAAGGCATCGGCGAGACGTGCCACCGTCAGCGAGGTCGGCGCCTTGACGCGCAGATGATCGGAGAGGTCGCGCTGCTTCTCGCCCATTCGCGACAGGAGGTCGCCGACATCGGCAACGACGCCGCGGGCACGATGCACGTATCGCTGCCCGGCCTCGGTCAGCCGCAATTGGCGGGTCGAGCGATGAAACAACGCGGTGCCGATCCGCTCCTCGAGCTGGGTGACGCGTTTGGCGACGACCGACGTCGCGACGTTGAGCCTGCGGGCCGCGGCGGAGAAGCCACCGGCATCTGCGGTGGCGAGGAAGGCTTCAAGATTCACCAGCGTATCCATCTGCCGTTCCCTTTGCTCTCACCTTTCTCGATTCGCGAAAGCTGATCACATAATTTGGTGGATTGTACCGCAATCCGCATCAATTCATAGTTCGCCCAATCAACTTTGTTCAGGGCGGAAATGATGCGAGCGAGCACGATCGAAGAACCTGCGCGGCAGGTGCCGGTCTATGGCGAATATGATGTGGTGGTGCTTGGCGGCGGACCCGCCGGCATCGCGGCGGCCGTCGGCGCGGCGCGCGCCGGACGGCGAACGCTCTTGATCGAGCGTTACGGATTTCTCGGCGGCATGGGCACCGCGGCGGGCGTGACGAATTTCTGCGGCCTGCACGCCAACATCTTCGGCGAGATGCACCGCGTGGTGCAGGGCATTGCCTCCGACCTGCTGGCGCGGATCGACCGGCTCGGTGGGCTGAACGCGCCGCATCTGATCCTCGGCAAGATCCTGGCGCAGGCCTACGACACCGCGGCCTACAAGATCGCAGCGGACGATCTCCTGGCGCATCACAAGGTCGACATCCTGTTCCATGCGCTCGGCGCCGGCGTCGTCATGGACGGCGCGAACATCCGCGCGCTGATGGTGGAAACCAAGGCCGGGCGTCAGGCGGTGCCGGCCGGCATCTTCATCGATTGCTCCGGTGACGGCGATCTCGCGGTCTGGGCCGGTGCGCCCCATGAGGTCGGCGACAATGCCGGCGGCATGCTCTATCCGTCGATGATGTTCCGTCTGAACGGCATAGATCCGGCGAAGGCGGGCGATGCGTGGCGGACGATTCCGGAGCGGATGGCGCAGGCCGAGGCCGCCGGCACCTATAAATTCCCGCGCAAGTCCGCGATCGTGCGACCGCAGAAATCGCAGATCGAATGGCGGGTGAATTTCACCCAGGTGACGCGCAGCGACGGCGGCGCCGTTTCCGGCATCGATCCCGATGACATGACGCGCGGCGAGATCGAGGGCCGCCGCCAGGCGGTCGAGGCGTTCAGGTTCCTGCGCACGGTGCCGGGCTTCGAGAATTCCTACATCGTCGATCTGCCGCCGCAGCTCGGCATCCGCGAGACGCGGCGCGTGATCGGCGGCTACATGCTGTCCGGCGAGGACGTGCTGGGCTGTGCCTCGTTCGAGGATTCGATCGGCGTCAATGGCTGGCCGATGGAAAAGCACGTGCCGGGCGACGTGACCTTCGAGTTTCCGCCGATCCCGGAAAGCCGCGGCTACAATGAATTGCCGTATCGCATGCTGGTGCCCGAGGGCGTCGACAATCTGCTGGTCGCCGGCCGCTGCGCCTCGATGACCCATGAAGGGCAATCCGCGGCGCGCGTCTCCGGTGCCTGTTTTGTGATGGGCGAGGCGGCGGGAACCGCCGCGGCGCTCGCACTGTCGGGCAATACGATTCCGCGCGACATTTCCGTCGAAAAGTTGCAACAACAGCTCGCAGACCAGGGCGCGTTCATCGGCCGCGATCAGGCCGTGCCTGAAGGATTATGAGTGGAGACGGTAATGAAGGTTTGGGCGCGGCTCGCACTCGCGGGTGTGTTGGTGTGGGCCGCGAGCGGCATCGCGCGGGCCGACGATCTGCTGAAGGCGAAGATCGGCGTGCTGCGGCTGTCGTCCTCGGCGCCGGTGTTCATCGCGCAGGACAAGGGCTATTTCCGCGACGCGGGTGTCGATGTCGAGCTGAAGTTCTTCGACGCGGCCCAGCCGATCGCGGTGGCGACCGCGTCAGGCGACGTCGATTTCGGCGTTACCGCGGTGACCGCGGGGCTCTACAATCTCGCCGGCAAGGGCACGCTGAAGGTGATCGGCGGCATGAGCCGCGAGAAGGCCGGCTATCCCTTGATCGGCTATTTCGCCAGCAACAATGCCTATGCGAGCGGCCTCAAGACGCCGAAGGATCTCGCGGGCAAGCGCGTCGCAGTGACCCAGGTCGGCTCCAGTTTCCATTACTCGCTCGGCCTGCTCGCCGACAAATACGGCTTCAAGCTCTCCGATGTGAAGATCGTGCCGTTGCAGTCGCTGTCGAACGCGGTCGCGGCGCTCAAGGGTGAAACCGTCGACGCGGCACTGTTGCCGGTCTCGACCGCGCGGACGCTGATGGATGCCAACGGTGCGAAGCTTCTCGGCTGGGTCGGCGACGAGACGCCGTGGCAGCTTGGCGCCATCTTCGCATCGCCGAAGACGCTGACCAACCCGCAATTGGTGAAGAGACTTCTCACCGCGCTCACCCGCGCCGACCACGAATATCACGACGTGATCCTGACCGCGATCAAGGACGGTGTGGCGCCGATCAACGACAAGACCAAACCACTGCTCGAGATCATCGCCAAATACACCAACCTGCCGGTCGAGCAGGTGGTCGGCAACTGCGCCTATATCGATCCCGACGGCAAGCTCGACGTGAAGAACCTCGACAACCAGATCAAATGGCTGCAGGGGCAGGGTTTTGTCGACAAGGGTTTTGATGCCGATGCGATCATCGCCAAGGACTATGTGAAGGCGGATTGATGATGAGTCGCGCCTACCCCTCTCAATCCGTCACCCTGAGGAGCCGCGTAGCGGCGTCTCGAAGGGTCGGCGGCCCGGCTACATCCGGGCCGTGCATCCTTCGAGACGCGCTTCGCGCTCCTCAGGATGACGGTTCAAGCTGGAAAGGCGTCGCGCCATGGACCTGATCGCCGACCATATCAGCCATCGCTTCGGCGCGCTCGACGTGCTCGACGATGTCTCCTTCACGGTTCGCGCCGGTGAGATCGTCGCGATCGTCGGTCCGTCCGGCTGCGGCAAGAGCACGCTGCTGTCGATCCTCGGTGGCTTGCTGCGGCCGAGCGAGGGCGCCGCCGAACTGCGCGGCGCGCCGCCGTCGGGCAGCCTCAATCCGTTGACCTTCGTGTTTCAGGACTTCGCCCTGCTGCCGTGGAATACGGTCGAGGAGAACGTCGCGTTTCCGCTGCTGCACACGTCCCTCGGCGCCGGCGAGCGTCGCGCCGTGATCGACGATGCGTTGCGCCGCACGGGCCTAACGGATTTTCGCGCCGCATACCCGAAGCAGCTGTCCGGCGGCATGCGCCAGCGTGTCGGCATTGCGCGGGCGCTCGCGGTTCGTCCGGCGATCCTGTTGATGGACGAGCCGCTGTCGGCACTGGATTCGCAGACCCGCGAACTCCTGATGGAGGATTTCGTGGGCTTGCTGGCCGATGGCACGATGGGCGCGGTCTATGTCACGCATAATCTCGAAGAGGCCGTGCGGCTCGCCGACCGCGTCGTGGTGCTGTCGCGCCGCCCCGGTCGCATCAGGGAAATCGTGACCCTCCCGATGACGCGCGCCGAGCGCGGCACCATGGAGGCGCGCGGGCCGATGGCCGCGCTGCAGGGCGAATTGTGGTCGCTGATCCGCAAAGAAGCGATCGATGCCGAGCGCGAGGTCCAGCATGCTTGACCGCTCCCCGCAGGAGACGAAGGACCGATCGGCGGAGGCGACGCGGCCGGTCGCGTTTCGCGGCGCCGGCTTCACCCCTGGCGGCAGCCGCTATTCCGGCTGGATCGCGCTCGCGCTGGTCATCGCGGTCTGGCAACTCGCCGGCAGCGCAGGGTGGGTCAATCCGCTGTTCCTGCCGGCGCCGTCGGCGATCGCGGTCGCGATCTACAAGCTCGCGACGTCGGGGGCGCTGTGGCAGCACCTCTCCTGGTCGATCATGCGGATCGGCACTGGCTGGATCATCGGCACGACAGCTGGCGTTATCGTCGGCTTCGCGATCGGGCTGTCGACCATGGCGCGCGGTGTCGGCATCACCTTCATCTCGGCGCTGTTCCCGATTCCGAAGATCGCGCTGCTGCCGCTGCTCATCCTGTGGCTCGGGATCGGCGAGGAGCCGAAGATCGCGACCATTGCGCTCGGGGTGTTCTTCTCGACCGCGATCTCGGTCTATAGCGGCGTCGATGCGGTGCCGCGCAATCTGATTCGGATGGCGCAGAGCTTCAACGTGCCGTTCCACGCCATCGTCCGCCGCGTGATCTGGCCGGGCGCGCTGCCCTCGATCCTCGCCGGCTTCCGCATCACCTCGTCGGTTGCGCTGCTGCTCGTGGTCAGCGCCGAAATGATCGGCGCGCAATACGGTATCGGCGCCTTCGTGCTGCAGGCCGGCAATCTGATGCAGACCGATCAGCTGCTCGCCGGCGTCGTGATCCTGTCGCTGTTCGGGCTTCTGGTGGGGAAGCTGATCAACCTGCTGGAAGTGCGGTTGCTGCACTGGCGGTGAAGGCGCGCTGTTCGCCGCAACCCCCGCCGTCGTCCCGGCGAAGGCCGGGACCCATTGCCACAGGGTGTCGTTGCTAGAAAAGGCTGGGGCCCCAGCGCCTCGAACAACAAGCCCCTGTGGTTATGGGTCCCGGGTCGCGCTTCGCTTGCCCGGGACGACACCGTTACATTTTGCCGCGCCTCTTACGCGTTGCCGCGATCCTCGCGGAACAGATCCAGCTTCTGCTGCACCGGGCGATCCGAGAACGAGAACAGCACGGAGTCGGTGTCGGCCTCGTGGGTGACCCAGTGCCAGCTCGGCACCACGAACAGATCGCGCGGACCCCATTCGAAGGTCTGGTCGCCGACCCTTGTGCGGCCCTTGCCCTCGATCGCGGCGAACACGGTGGCGTCGGTCGAGCGATAGCGCGCGGTCTTGAAGCCCTTCGGCAGCAGCTGGATGAAGGTGCCGATGGTCGGCATCGCGAAATCGCCGGTCTCAGGGTTGGAGAATTTCAGCTTGAGGCCGTGGCAGGCATCCCACTCATCGCGGGCCCGGGCCTTTTCAAGCGTCTCGCGGGTGTGCTCATAGGGATAGTTGAAGATCGGCGAGGTTTTGGACGACCGCTTCTGGTCGATCGGCAACAGGTTGCGGCCGTAGCGCGCGAAACTGTCACCGGCCGGCTTGGAGATCGCCTGCTGATCCTCCTTGGCGCCTTCCGCGAACGAGCAGTCGAAGAACTGCACCATCGGGATGTCGAGCCCGTCGAGCCAGAACATCGGCTCCGAGGTTTCATTGGAATGGTCGTGCCAGGTCATCGACGGCGTGATGACGAAATCGCCCGGCGCCATCGCCGTGCGCTCGCCATCGACGGCGGTGTAGGCGCCCTTGCCCTCCAGCACGAAGCGCAGCGCCGACTGCGTGTGGCGATGGGCGGGCGCAACGTCGCCCGGCACCACCATCTGCACGCCGGCAAACAGCGAGGTCGTGATCCTGGACTGACCGCGCAGGCCGGGGTTTTCCAGCACCAGCACGCGGCGCTCGGCTTCCTTGGCGGTGATCAGTCTGCCGGCCTCGTTCATGTAGTCGCGGATCTGGTCGAATTTCCACAGATGCGGGCGGCATGCGCTCCGCGGCTCCGGCGTGACCAGATCGCCCAGCACGTTCCACAGCGCCGAGAGGTTTTCGCCGTCGATCTTCTTGTAGAACGCTTCGCGCTCCGGGGTCTTCTGCACGGCTTCCATGGCAAGCCTCCCATCATTCTTGTCGGTTCAATTTAATTGACAGTATACTGACAATGTGGCTAGCGTCAATGAAACAAGCCATAGCGTTTTCGAGCGAAGTGGGTACCGGTTCGCGTCAAGAAAACGCGTCAAAACCAGAATAATGCAGGGGAGGTTCCGATGAAGCTGCATGGCTATTTCCGGAGCAGCGCGTCCTACCGGGTCCGGATCGCCCTCAATCTGAAGGGGCTGACGCCGGAGCATCTGCCGCATCATCTGCGCAAGGGCGAGCAATGCGCGCCGGCCTATCTGGCGATCAATCCGCAGGGATTGGTGCCGACGCTGGAGAGCGATGCCGGCGCGATCCTCACCCAGTCGCTCGCGATCATCGAATGGCTCGACGAGACCAATCCCAATCCGCCGCTGCTGCCGAAGGACCCGCTGCGGCGGGCCAAGGTGCGGGCGTTCGCGCAAGCGATCGCCTGCGACACCCACCCGGTGCAGAACTTGAAGGTGCTGGCGCGGCTGCGCAAGCTCGGCCTGCCCGAGGAGCAGGTGACGGAATGGGCGGCCTGGGCCAATCGCGAGGGTCTGTCGGCCTGCGAGACCCTGATCAAGGAGGAGGCGGGGCCGTTCTGCTTCGGCGATGCGCCGACGCTTGCCGATCTCTGCCTGGTGCCTCAGCTCGCCAATGCGCGGCGCTTCGGCGTCGATGTCTCGGCCTATCCGCGCCTGATCAAGGCAGAGGCTGCGGCAAAGCAGGTCAAGGCGTTTGCCGACGCCGCCCCGGACAGGCAGCCCGATGCCGAGTAGCAAGTCCACGCCCGTCACCATGGACGCGGTCTACACCGCGCCCGGCTATCTGTTCCGGCGCATGCAGCAGATCGCGGTGGCGCTGTTCATCGAGGAATGCAGGTCGTTCGATCTGACGCCGGTGCAATACGCCGCGCTGGTGACGATCTCGACCCACCCCGGCATCGACGCCACCCGGCTCTCGGCGGTGATCGCGTTCGACCGCTCCACGCTCGGCAACGTGATCGAGCGGCTGCAGGCCAAGGAGTTCATCGTGCGCAAACCGGCGCCCGAGGACAAGCGGGTGAAGCTGCTCTATCTCACCAAGGCCGGAGCCGGCGTACTGAACGAGATCATGCCCTCGGTCGAGAAGGCGCAGACGCGGATGCTGCAGCCGCTGAAGCCGGCCGACCGCAAGACGCTGCTCTCGCTCTTGACCCAACTTGTCGACCTCAACAACGAGGCGTCGCGAGTGCCGCTGCGCGCCGAGGATGCCCTCGAACATCTCGGAAGGTCGGGCTGATGGCGGAGACGAGACCAGTCCTGATCGCGGGTGGCGGCATCGGCGGTCTCGCCGTGGCGCTGGGCCTCGCGCAGAAAGGCATCCGCTCCATCCTGCTGGAGAAGGCTTCAGCACTCGGCGAGATCGGCGCCGGTATCCAGCTTGGGCCGAATGCGTTCCACGCCTTCGACTATCTCGGCGTCGGCGAGGCCGCGCGCAACATGGCGGTCTATATCGACCAGCTGCGGCTGATGGATGCGCTGACCGCCGATGAGATCACCCATATCGATCTCGGCGATGCGTTCCGCGCCCGGTTCGGCAATCCCTATGCCGTGGTGCATCGCGGCGATCTGCACGGCGTGTTCCTGCGCGCCTGCCAGAACCATGAATTGATCGAGCTGCGCGTGTCCAGCGAGGTGACAGGTTACGAACAGGACGGCTCGGCCGTGACCGCAAAGCTCGCGAGCGGTGAGCGCATCACCGGGCGGCTCCTGATCGGAGCCGACGGTCTGTGGTCGAACATCCGCAAGCAGGTGACGGCAGACGGCCCGCCGCGCGTCTCCGGCCACACCACCTATCGCTCGGTGATTCCCACCGAGCAGATGCCGGAAGACCTGCGCTGGAATGCGGCGACGTTATGGGCCGGCCCGAAATGCCACATCGTGCATTACCCGCTGTCGGGCTGGAAGGTGTTCAACCTCGTCGTCACCTATCACAACGACGCGCCCGAGCCGGTCGCGGGCAAGCCGGTCTCCGAAGCCGAGGTGATGAAGGGCTTCACCCACGTCCACGAGCGGGCGCAGAACATCATCCGTCACGGCACCGACTGGAAGCTCTGGGTGCTGTGCGACCGCGACCCCACCGAACGCTGGATCGATGGCCGCGTTGTGCTGCTCGGCGACGCTGCGCATCCGATGCTGCAATATTTCGCGCAAGGCGCCTGCCAGGCGATGGAGGACGCGGTCTGCCTGTCGCACATGCTGGCCCATCACGATGATCAGGCAGCGGCGCTCGATGCCTATCGTACCCAGCGCTTCCCGCGCACGGCGCGCGTACAGCTGATGTCACGCGCGATCGGCGAGCACGTCTACCATCCCGCAGGCGAACACGCCCGCATCCGCAACGCAATCATGAGCGCGAAGTCGCAGGATGAATGGTGCGACGATATCGCGTGGCTGTACGGCGGGACGGGGCTGGGCGGTTAGCTGCCGCACGCTGACTGAAAGAGTACGCCGTGTGGCCACCCCTCTCCCTAACCCTCCCCCGCAAGGGGGGAGGGAACCCTTCCGCCAGTGCCTTCCTCACGTCAGTGATCCCTACGATCTCCCCGACGACGAGAGAGCAAGATGAGTGTGTACGTGAGGTGAGTACGCTGCTCGGGCTCCCTCCCCCCTTGCGGGGGAGGGTCGGGGAGAGGGGTGAGCCCCGGGCTCGATGTCGAGATTGAGATCAGGCGACAGCAACGTGACGCGCTATCTCCGCAGCACCACTCACATCCGCATCACCGCCTGGCGATCGATCTTCCCCGTGCCGGTCTTCGGCAGCTCGTCGATGAACTTCACCTCGCGCGGATATTTGTACGGCAGCAGTTTCGCCTTGATGTAGTCCTGCAGCCGCCGCGTCGCCTCGTCGCTGTCGAAGCCGGCCTTGTTCATCACCACCACGGCCCGCAGAGCTCACGCCCCTGACGGCCACACGTTGGTCATGGGTGGCGAGTATGCAATCGGCGGCAAGCTGGTCGACGGCGTATATTCACCGCCAGTGGCTTGGTACAATATGTGACCGCGGCCGCCCCGAAGGGAAAAGGCCGCTGGCCTTGGCGCAGCGGCCTTTTTTGGGGGCATTTTCGCGCAGTTGGCGGACTACGCTCGTGCTCGCTGAGCCCCGTCGATGGCTGAACAAGTTGAGCGAGATCAACCCAACTTGCTGGCACAATCTGCATGTTATCGGGCTTATGGCCGTAGTTCGACGGTGCAGTATCATGCGGAATTGACTCGCGACTGTCATGAAGCCGGAGCACGATGGAACCTGGACGAAAGCTAGTGGGGATTGCGTCCATGGATCAGTTCATCGCGCGTGCGAACATCGACCATTGTCTGGACCTCCTGAGGGCCCCTGACACACCGGACGAAACCATAGCGACGGTCACCCGAATACTGATCGAGGAAGAGCGCAAGCTGGGCCACGATCGCGAGCAACTTGAGTTCGCCGAAAATAGAGCCATGGTTTGCCGTGAGCGCACAGAGCGTCAAAGGCGGTTAGCCGACTCGCTCGAACCTGGATCGCCGGCACGGAGGCGAGCGGAAAGCCTGTTCATCAGCTTCGAGTGGCTCGCAAAGTTCATCGAAGGCGCCGCCAACCAGATGCGCCGGAAGGCAAATGGCGGCCAACTTTGAGTCATTGACGCCTATCAAAGACCGCGGCAGGCAAGCTCGGGCACCCGGGACTCAATCACAAACGTATCTGTGGCGCCACGCTGGCGCCCCAGCGCGACGTAGCGGTTGAGATTGGTGGTTATGGTCCCGGCATTCGCCGGGACGACACCGAGTATGTGTTGGTAGTGCTGCGCCCTACATCCGCATCACCGCCTGGCGATCGATCTTCCCCGTGCCGGTCTTCGGCAGCTCGTCGATGAACTTCACCTCGCGCGGATATTTGTACGGCAGCAGTTTCGCCTTGACGTAGTCCTGCAGCCGCCGCGTCGCCTCGTCGCTGTCGAAGCCGGCCTTGTTCATCACCACCACGGCCCGCAGCGTCATGCGCCGGTCCGGCAATTCGGCGGCGTAGACGGCGCATTCGCGGACGTCGGGGTGATCGGCGAGACAGAGCTCAACCTCGAGCGGATAGACCCACTGGCCGGAGATCTTGATCAGATCGTCGGCGCGGCCGCGGAAGAAGTGGAAGCCGTCGCTGTCGCGGATGAAGCGGTCGCCGGTGTAGATCCAGCCGTCCTCGCGCACGGTCTCGGCGGTCTTGTCCGGCCGGTTCCAGTACAGTGGCGTCGCGGAATCGCCGCGCACCCACAAAATGCCTTCCTCGTTGTCGCCGACCTCGCGGCCGTCGCTGTCGCGCAGCATGATCTCGTAGCCGGGCACGCGCAATCCGGCGGCGCCGAGCTTCTTCTGCTCCGCGCGGTTGCTGAGATAGACGTGCAGCACCTCGGTCGAGCCGAGCCCCTCGATGATCTCGAGCCCGGTGAGCTGCTTCCAGCCGTTGAAGACCTCGGCCGACAGCACCTCGGCGGCCGAGACCGCCATCCGCAGCGAGGAGAAATCGGCAGCGTCGGCACCTTCGGCCTTGGTCAGGGAGATGTAGAGCGTCGGCAGGCCGAAGAACACGGTCGGCCGGTACTGCCCGATCGCGTCGAAGATCGCGGCCGGCTTCGGCTGGCCCGGCAGCAGTAGCGTCGCGGCGCCGACCGAGAAGGGAAACGTGATCGAATTGCCGAAGCCATAGGCGAAGAAGATCTTCGGCACCGAGAAGCAGATATCGCCGGGCTTCAGCTTCAGCACGCTGCGGGCAAAGGCGAGTTCGCTATAGGCCATGTCGTGCTGCAAATGCACGATGCCCTTGGGGCGGCCGGTCGAGCCCGACGAATACATCCAGAACGCCATCTCGTTGCGGTTTGTGTCGGCCGCGTCGAGCTCGGTCGAGAACCCATCCAGCCAGTCGCCGGCGTTGCGTGTCTCGGCCACTGCGTGATCGCTTGCGACGCCGTTCACCACGATCAGCGTGCGCAGCGGCGTGTCCCTGCAGGCCTCCGCATTGAAGCGTGTGCAGAATTCGGCATCGGTGACGGCGACCTGCGCGCCGGCGTCGGACAGATAGAATTGCAGCAGCTCCGGTGTCGTCAGCGTGTTGATTAGCAGCGGCACGAAGCCGGCGCGCACCGCGCCGAAGAATGCCGCGGGGTAGGCCGGGGTGTCGTCGAGGAACAGCAGGACGCGGTCGCCGCGTTTCAGTCCGAGCGACAGGAAGGCGTGGCCCCAGCGCGCCGCGTCAGCGCAGAGCTCGCGATAGGTCCGCGTGCCGGCCGGGCCGGTCAGCGCCAGGCGTTCGGCGTTTCCGTTGCCGAGATTGTCGAACAGGATGCGGCTCGCATTGTAGCGTTCGGGAAGCGCAAATCCGATCTCGCGCGCACCGGGATTGTCCAGCGGAACCAGGTCGGCGATCCCCGTCATGAGCGTCCCTTTGCGGCTTCGTAGCGGGCCATGAAGGCCGGCGACATCGCGCGCAGCCGCGCATCGTCGATCCGGCCGGAGCGGGTGATGTAGCTGTAGGCGAAGTCCATCAGGTCGAGCTTCATATGCGCAGGGAAATGCTCGTACCAGTCGGCGCTGGTCCGCGCCGCGGTGACGAGCTTCTTCACGATCGGCTTGCGCTCGCCCTCATAACGTTGAAGCGCGGCGGCGATGCCGCCCTCGCTCTCCAGCGCCTTGGTCAGCGCAATCGCGTCCTCGATCGCCAGCCGCGTGCCCGAGCCGATCGAGAAATGCGCGGAATGCAAGGCGTCGCCGATCAGCACCATGTGGCCGTGGGACCAGCGCTCGTTCCAGATCCACGGGAAATTCCGCCACACCGACTTGTTCGAGATCAGCCGGTGGCCATCCAGCGTCGCGGCAAATACCTGTTCGCAGATCGCCTGCGATTGCTCGATGCTCTTGTCGGCGAAGCCGTAAGCCTCCCAGGTCGCTGCGTCGCATTCGACCAGGAAGGTGCTCATGTCCTTCGCATAGCGATAGTGGTGGGCGTTGAAGCAGCCCACGTCGGTCGCCACGAAGGTCTGCGACAGTGTCGCAAAGGGTTTCGTGGTGCCGTACCAGGCGAATTTGTTGGAGGAATGCGAGACCGACGCGCCGAAGGCAGCCTCGAAGCCACGGCGGACCATCGAGTTCAGCCCGTCGGCGGCGACGATCAGGTCGTAACCGCTGAGTTGATCGAGGGATTGCACCACGGTGTCGAAGCGCGGCGTGACGCCGGTGCTGCGCACGCGCTCCTGCAGGATCGTCAGCAGCTTGAGCCGGCCGATCGAGGAGAACCCGACACCGTCGATCTCGACGCTCTCGCCGCGCAGATTGAGGGTGATGTTCTTCCAGCTCTCCATCCCGGGCGCGATGGCATCGACCGTCTCGGGGTCGTCGGCGCGCAGGAAGTCCAGCGCCTGCTCGGAGAACACCACGCCGAAGCCCCAGGTGGCGCCGGCCGCGTTCTGCTCGAACAGGTCGATCTCGGCGTCAGGATGACGCTTCTTCCAGAGATAGGCGAAATAGAGCCCGCCGGGCCCTCCGCCGATCACGGCGATCCGCAACGTCCGCCTCCCAGATTGACAGTGTACTTACAATTTGGGTCCAGACTAATAGCCCTCCGGCGGGAACGCCAGAGGGAAAATGCGCGCGGCGACTATCCTGCTGGCGCCGAAAAGCTCAGTAGCAGCGGCGGACCTTGACCCCGCCGACCCAGACCCAGCGGCAGGCGGCGACGGGCGGCCTTCGCACGACGACCGCGCCGCGATAGCCGGCGCATCCGGCGCGATAGACGCCGCGGGCGCAAACCACCGCATTGGCGTCGGAGGACTCGAAGGTCATGGTCGCGGCAAAGGACAGCAGGACCGCGGCGATCAGCAAAATTGAACGCATGATATTCCCTCTCCCGGGCTGAGGTATGATTGGCCTGTCGGTGACAACAAGGTGCTACGGCCCCGTGCCCGGCAAAGCGCCGGGCACCTGTCGTCTCGCTGCCCGCGCTTCTATTTCTTTTCCGCTTCCGCCAGCACTTGCTTGCAGGCCGGCGTCAGCTTGTCGCTCTCCTTGGCGAGGCAGGCGATGATCCGCCCGCCGCCGGGCGTCACGCTTTTGCAGAACTTCTGGTAATCGCCCATGCACGCGTCGCGTTGTGCGTTGGTGAGCTCCTGGGCGTAGACGGCGGTCGAGCGGCAGAGCAGCGCGGCGGTCAGGGCAATGCGCAGCATTGTTCGCTCTCCTTTTGGTCAGTCGCGTGACAACGGAATTACCGTGCCGCGAACGGTGCCAGCACGTCGCGGCATCCCGGCGAGAGCGAGCCGGCATTGGTCGCAAGGCATTGCACGATCCGCCCGCCGCCCGGTTGGACGCCGCCGCAGATCGAGCGGACATCGGCGCCGCAGGCCGAGCGCAGCACGAGCAGTTCTTCGCGCGGC
>NZ_JACMYK010000071.1 GCF_020889785.1 Bradyrhizobium acaciae | reverse complement strand
GCCGCCGCGCAGATAGGACAGCGCCGAGCGATGCGCCTCGACGAGGTCGCTGACATGGATGAAGTCGCGCACGCAGCTGCCGTCCTGGGTCGAATAGTCGGTGCCGAACACGTCGATCTTGGCGCGCTGGCCGGTCGCGGCCTCGACCGCGATCTTGAGCAGATGGGTGGCGCCGATGGTGGAAAGGCCGACACGGCCTTTCGGGTCGGCGCCGGCGACGTTGAAGTAGCGCAGCACGACGTAGCTCATGCCATGAGCGGAGGCGACGTCGTGCAGCATGATCTCGGTCATCAGCTTCGACGAGCCGTAGGGCGACAGCGGACGCGTCGGTGCGATCTCCGGCACGGGCACCTGGTCCGGATTGCCGTAGACGGCCGCGGTCGAGGAGAAGATGAAGCGGCTGACGCCACCCTTCACCGCGGCATTGAGCAGGCTGCGCGTCGTCATGGTGTTGTTGCGGTAATAGCCGAGCGGATCGCGCATCGAGTCCGGCACCACGACGGAGCCCGCGAAATGGATGATGCTGTCGATACCGTGCTGTGCGATCACGCCCTCGACGAGGTTCTCGTCGCCGGCATCGCCGATGAACAGCGGAACAGTTTCGGGCAGGAACGTGGAGAAGCCGGTGGAGAGATTATCGATCACGACGACGCTCTCGCCGGCGTCGACCAGCGCATGAACCATGTGACTTCCGATATAGCCGGCACCGCCGGTCACGAGCACGGTCATGGTGAGAGCTCTCCCGATATCTTTAACTGGCGATGCTAGCGGGAGTGCGGTGAAGAGGGGGTTTCGCTGCGGCCGAACTGGCCACTATGCTTAATGTTGCGTATAGGAACTGGCGCGAAACGGAGACTTGCGTGCCGATCGAGAACACACCTGCCGGCGAGCTCGAGCTCATCGTGCCCAATCTGCACCGACGCTATTCGGGTGTCACCGCGACCAACCGCATGGTCGCGCCTAAGCTTGCTAGGATGTTTCGTGCGGCTTGGCTCGGCTCGCATCGGCCCGACGGCATCGATGCGCTTGGATTTGCCGACCTCATGCGTCTGTGGCGGCGCGCGCGGCCTGTGATCTGGCACGCGCGTCGCAATGACGAGATGATCGCAGGCCTTCTGCTGCGCGCGCTCGGCTGGCCGTTGAAGCTGCTCTTCACCTCAGCCGCGCAGCGCCATCACACCTGGCTGACCCGCTGGCTGATCAGCAACATGGATGCGATCATCGCGACCAGTCCGCTGTCGGCCTCGTATCTGAAGCGCGAGGCAACGGTCGTGATGCATGGCGTCGACACCGCCCGCTATGCGCCGCCGGCCGATCGCGCGAGCGTTTTCGCCGAAAGCGGATTGCCGGGGCGCTATGCGATCGGCTGCTTCGGACGGGTGCGCGCGCAGAAGGGCAGTGATGTGTTCGTCGAGGCGATGTGCAGGCTGCTGCCGCGCTATCCCGATTTCAGCGCCGTCATCGTCGGCGCCGTGGTGCCGGAGCAACTGGCCTTTGCCAACGAGCTGAAGCGCAAGATCGAGGCTGCCGGGCTGCAATCGCGCATCGTCATCACGGGCGAATTGCCAATCGAGGATGTCGTGCGCTGGTACCAGCGGCTGACGATCTACGCCTTCACCTCGCGCAACGAAGGTTTTGGCCTGACCCTGATCGAGGCGATGTCGGCGGGCGCGGCACTGGTGGCGGCGCGCGCCGGCGCCGCCGAGTTCGTGGTCGAGGATGGCGTCACCGGCGTGCTGACGTCGCCCGGCGACGCCGACGTGCTGGTGGCCGCGCTCGAGCCGCTGATGCGCGATCCGGCGTCGGCCTCCTTAATGGGGGCGCGTGCGCGGCAACGAGTTGTGGATAAGTTCAGCCTCGACGCCGAGGCAAGCGCGATCGCTTCGGTCTATCGCACGCTGATCTGAGCCAGCACGCGCTGCGCGATCTCCACGACCTCTTCGGGGGCGATGTCGCGCATGCAGCGATGGTCGTTCATGGTGCAGACCGTACGTTGGCACGGCTGGCACGACAGCTTGCCCTTGGTCTGCTGCACCGTAGCGGCGAGGCCGTTGAGAGGCGCCCAGAGATAGGGATCGGTCGGGCCGAAAATGCCCATGGTCGGGGTGCCGATCGCGGCCGCGATGTGCATCAGCCCGGAGTCGTTGGTGATGGCGACGCTGGCTGCGGCCATTGCCAACACGCCGTTGCGCAGATCGGTGCCGGTGAGATCGCGGACCCGCGGGCCGCCTGCTGCCGTGATCTCCTGGGCCAGCGCCTTCTCGCCGGGACCGCCGACCACCCAGACGTCGAAGCCGCGTTCGGCGATCAGCCGCGCGGCCTCCGGATAATAGGTCCAGCGTTTGGAGGCGCCGACCGACCCGGGCCCGAGCGCGATGGCGGGACCGGTGCCGAGGCCGTTGGCCTGCCGCCATCGGCCGATCTCGTCTGCGGGAACCCTGAGCTGCGGCACAGGCCATTCCGGTGGGCGAGGGGCGCCGTCAGGCAGCGCCAGGATGGCGTTCTTGTCGATGAAGCGCGGCTGCTGCTTTTCGCGCCACCGCATTGCATTGATCAGGCCGAAACGGGCCTCGCCGAAGAAGCCGACCCGCTCGGGGATCCCTGCCAAAGCCGGCGCGATGGCCGCCTTCCAGGTGCGCGGCAGCACCAGCGCGGTGGCGTAGGCCCTCGCCCGAAGCTCCGCCGCGAGCGCCCGCTGCCGGCCGAGTGCCAGCCGGCTGCGCGGCAGGTCGGACACGATCCCGGCCCGGACCCCGGGCATGTAGTCGACCAGCGGGGCGCATTGGCGGGTGGTCAGAAGGTCGACCGGCCGGTTGGGCCATCGCTTGCGGAGCACCCTGACCACGGTGTGGCCGCGCACGAAATCGCCGATCCAAACATAGGGCACGACGAGGATAGGTCTGGTATCCTCGGCATCCTCAGTTTCGATATCAGATATTGAATCAATATTCATTTCTAAATGGGCCAAGGCCGGGTCGGGCGCGCCAAGTCGGTAACCGGTTCGCGATAAGAGGTAAAGCCGTCGTTGCCTGTGGCGCGGGACTGGGGCAAAGCTGGCGGCTGCAAAGGAATCTGGCGGGATTTCATCATGTTTCTGGTAACCGGGGGCGCCGGTTTTATCGGATCGAACGTCGTGGCCGCGTTGAATGACGCCGGGCGCAGCGACGTTGCGGTCTGCGATAGCCTTGGGCAGGACGGCAAGTGGCGGAACCTGGCCAAGCGCCGGCTTGCCGACGTGGTTCCCCCGGCCGAGCTCGGCGACTGGCTGAAGGGGCGACGGCTGGACGCTATCGTCCATCTCGGCGCGATCTCCGAGACCACCGCGACCGACGGCGATCTGGTGATCGAGACCAATTTCCGTCTCTCGATGCGGCTGCTCGACTGGTGCACCGCGAACGCCACGCCGTTCATCTATGCTTCGTCGGCCGCGACTTATGGCAACGGCGAACAGGGTTTTGACGACGACGCGTCGGTCGAGGCACTCAAGCGGCTACGGCCGATGAACCTGTACGGCTGGAGCAAGAACCTGTTCGATCTCGCCGTCGCCGAGCGTGCGGCGAGGGGTGAGCGGCTGCCGCCGCAATGGGCGGGACTGAAATTCTTCAACGTGTTCGGCCCGAATGAATATCACAAGGGCTCGATGATGAGCGTGCTGGCGCGCCGCTTCGACGACATCAGAGCGGGCCGCGTCGTGCAGCTGTTCAAGTCGCATCGCGAGGGGATCGCCGACGGCGACCAGCGTCGCGACTTCATCTATGTCGATGACGTCGTGCGGGTGATGATCTGGCTAATCGCGACGCCGCAGGTCTCCGGACTGTTCAACGTCGGCACCGGCAAGGCGCGCAGCTTCAAGGACCTGATCGTCTCGGCTTATGGTGCGCTCGGCCGGGAGCCGAACATCCAGTATGTCGACATGCCCGAGCAGATTCGCGGCAGTTACCAGTACTTCACCGAGAGCGTTGTCGATCGTCTCGCGCGCGCCGGATACAATGGCGGCTTTACCCGCCTGGAAGACGCGGTCGAGGCCTATGTGAAGGGCTTCCTCGATCGCGCGGATCGCTATCGCTAGAGCGGATGACGGTGACTGATGTTCGATTTTGAAGCGATCTCGCGTGCCATGTCCGGCCAGACCGTGCTCTGCGTCGGCGATCTCATGCTCGACGAGTTCGTGTATGGCGAGGTGTCGCGAATCTCGCCGGAGGCGCCGGCGCCCGTGATCGCGGTCAGGCGCAGCGAAATCAATATCGGCGGCGCCGGCAACGTCGCGCGCAATATCGCCTCGCTCGGCGGACGCTGCATCTTCGTCGGCTTGATCGGCGAGGATGCTGCCGGCACTGTTTTGACCGAGGCGCTGGCGAAAGAGGCCGGCATCGAGACCGTGCTGGTGCGCGACGCCGCGCGTCCGACCACGCGTAAGGTGCGCTTCGTCTCCGAACAGTTCTCGACCCACATGCTGCGCTCCGATTGGGAGCTTGCCGCGCCGGCTGCGGCCGCCGTCGAGCAGCAGCTGATCGATGCCATTCTGCCGCGTCTTGCGCACGCCGACATCGTGCTGCTGTCGGACTACGCCAAGGGCGTGCTCACCGCGCGGGTGATCCGCAACGTGATCGACGCCGCGCGCCAGGCGGGCAAGCGCGTGATCGTCGATCCCAAGAGCGCCAATCTCGCGATCTATCGCGGCGCGACCGTGTTGACGCCGAACCGCAAGGAATTCGCCGAAGCGACCCGCAGCCGCGCCGACAGTCAGGACAGCATTGCGCAGGCCGCACCCGATGCGATGTATCTCGCGGATTGCGAGGCGATGCTGGTGACGCAGGGTGAGCGCGGCATGACGCTGGTGACGCGGGACGGCGGCTCGATCCATGTGCCGGCGCTGCCGGTCAAGGTGCGTGACGTCTCCGGTGCCGGCGATACCGTTGCCGCGGCGCTGGCGTTGGCGCTGGCGGGTGGTGCCGACTGGGAAGGCGCGCTGCGGATCGCGAGCGCGCCGCGGCGGTTGCGGTCGGCAAGACCGGCACCGCGATCGTCAGGTCAGCCGAGTTGCGGCGAAGGATCCTGCCGCATGCGTCGCTGGCGGCCGAGGAGAAGATCGTCGCGGCCGGCGGCGATATCGATGCATACCTCGAGGAATGGCGCAGGCAGGATCTGCGGATCGGCTTCACCAACGGCTGTTTCGACATCCTGCATCCCGGTCACGTCAAGGTGCTGACCGCCGCGCGCAGCACCTGTGATCGCCTGATCGTCGGGTTGAACAGCGACGCCTCGGTGAAGCGGTTGAAGGGCGAGGGGCGCCCGGTGCAGAACGAGCGTGCGCGCGCCGAGGTGCTGGCGGCGTTGGAAGCCGTCGACCTCGTCGCGATCTTCGAGGAGGACACGCCGATCGAGCTGATCACGAAGGTGCGGCCGAGCGTGCTGGTCAAGGGCGGCGACTATACCCGCGAGCAGGTGGTCGGCCACGAGATCGTCGAGGCTGCCGGCGGCGAGGTGGTGCTGGTCGAGATCCTGCCCGGCCACAGCACGACATCGCTGGTTGCCCGGGCCCGTGAGGGTCAAGCGTGAGCGCGAGCATGGCATCCCCGGCAGGCGCCGCGGCGTGTCCGGCCTGGCGCGATCCGGCGCGCTGGCAGATCACGACCGATGTGGTTGCGGTCCTGATTGCGCTGTCGCTGCCGTGGTCGACCTCGCTGGTCGGCATCTTCGGCGTGTTGTTGCTGATCTCGATCGCGCCGACGGTCGATCTGCGGGCGTTCTGGGCGTTGCTGAAGCGGCCGATCTGCGTGGCGCCGATTGCGTTGTTTTGCCTCGCGCTTGTCGGCACGCTCTGGTCGGACGCCGCTTGGGGCGCGAGATTGTACGCGGTCGGGCCGACCGCAAAGCTCCTGGTGCTTCCGGTCCTGCTCTATCATTTTCAGCGCTCGACCCGCGGCAACTGGGTGTTCGTGGCCTTCCTCGTCTCATGCACGCTGTTGATGCTGATGTCGTGGTTGGTGCTTGCCTATCCTCACCTCGCGCTGCGGGCGCCCGGCCCTGGCGAGCAGGGCGTGTTCGTCAAGAACTACATCGACCAGAGCCAGGAGTTCACCTTGTGCGCGGTCGCGCTGGCCTATCCGATCGTGATGCTGCTGCGGGCAAAGCGCGTCCTGCCGGCCGTCCTGTTGATCGCGATTGCGCTCAGCCTGTTCGCCAACATGGCGCTGGTGGTGGTGTCACGGACCGCGTTGGTGACGGTTCCGATTATGTTCGCGGTATTTGCGCTGCTGCATCTGCGCTGGCGCAGCATCGTGCTGATCCTTTGCGCCGTCGCCGCGTTATCCGTGGTGGCGTGGTATGGATCGTCGCCGCTGCGCCGGACGGCCGAGTCGTTCCAGCGCGACTACAAGCTCTATATGGAGCGCAACGAGCCGACGTCGCTCGGCTTGCGGCTTGAATTCTGGCGCAAGTCGCTCGGCTTCTTTGCCGAGGCCCCGGTGGTCGGCCATGGCACCGGCTCGACGCGGGGCCTGTTCGAGCGCGTTGCGACCGGCGGGGTGACCCAGGCCTCCAGCGAGGTGATCGGAAACCCCCACAATCAAACGTTGAACGTTGCCGTGCAGTGGGGCATCGTGGGTGTAGCGATCCTGTACGCGATGTGGCTCCTGCACCTTTTGCTGTTCCGTGGCGACGGTCTCGTTAACTGGATCGGGCTTCTCGTCGTGGTACAGAATATTACTAGTTCGTTGTTTAATTCACATATCTTCGACTTTCACGAAGGCTGGATGTATGTGCTGGGCGTCGGGGTCGCGGGCGGCATGGTGCTGAAGGGTCGATTGGGGACCGATATGGAACCCGAACCTCCCGTTCATCCATGATCGCTGGCAAGGGCTCCGCAGATACGCTATCAGCCTGCCAATGTCTCATTACGAACTCCCAAGTTGTCAGCAACCCGTCCGTTAGATGACGCGCCTTTCGCAATTCACCCTGCGCAACTTCCTGATCTTGCTGCATGACGCGCTCGCGACGACGTTTGCGTTGCTGGCGAGCTTTTATCTGCGTTTCGAGGGGAGCCTTCTCACCGATCGACTGCCGCATCTGCTGCGCATTCTGCCTTGGTTCGTGCTGTTCAGCGTCGTAGTCAGCTACTTCTCCAATCTGACCACGGCGAAATGGCGCTTCACCTCGCTGCCGGACGCGGTGAATATCCTGCGGGTCGCGGCGGTGCTGACGCTGGCGCTGGTCGTGCTGGACTACGTCTACTTCTTCACCGGGGCAAATTCGCCGAGCCCAGTATTCCTCGGCCGGGTCACGATCATCCTTTTCTTCTTCCTGGAGGTGTTCGCGCTGAGCGCGTTGCGCCTCGGCTATCGCTACTTCCGCTATTCGCGCACGCGCCTGCATGCCCGGTCCGACAACGCCGCGCCGGCGCTGCTGGTCGGACGCACGGCCGACGCGGAGGTTGTGCTGCGCGGCATCGAGAACGGCGCCATCAAGCGGCTCTGGCCGGTCGGCGTGCTCTCGCCATCGATTGCGGACCGCGGCCAGATGATCCGTAACATTCCCGTGCTCGGCGGCGTCGATGACATCGAGGCCGTGATTCGCGATTTCGAGAGCCGGCAGCGGCCGATCAAGCGCGTCGTCATGACACCTTCGGCCTTCGAGCCGGACGCGCATCCGGAAAGCCTGCTGATGCGCGCCAAGCGGCTTGGTCTGATAGTCAGTCGCCTGCCGTCGCTGGAGGGGGGCGATGCGCCGCGGCTCACCAATGTCGCGGTCGAGGACCTGCTGCTGCGCCCGAGCCAGAAGATCGACTACGCGCGGCTCGAGACACTGGTGAAGGGCAAGTCCGTCATCGTGACCGGCGGCGGCGGCTCGATCGGCGCGGAAATCTGCGAGCGGGTCGCGACCTTCGGCGCGGCGCGCCTCTTGGTCGTGGAGAACTCGGAGCCGGCGCTGTATGCCGTCACCGAAGCGCTGTCCGCGCGCGACACCGGCCCCGAGATCGAGGGCCGGATCGCCGACATCAGGGATCGCGAGCGCATCACGCGCCTGATGAGCGAGTTCAAGCCCGACATCGTGTTCCATGCCGCGGCGCTCAAGCATGTGCCGATCCTGGAGCGTGACTGGAGCGAAGGGGTCAAGACCAACATCTTCGGGTCGGTGAACGTGGCCGACGCCGCGCGTGCCGCAGGCGCCAGCGCGATGGTGATGATCTCGACCGACAAGGCGATCGAGCCGGTGTCAATGCTCGGCCTGACCAAGCGTTTCGCCGAGATGTACTGCCAGGCGCTGGACCACGACCTGATGACCGAGGCAAGGGGCAGGCCGCATATGCGGTTGATCTCGGTGCGGTTCGGCAACGTGCTGGCGTCCAACGGCTCCGTGGTGCCGAAATTCAAGGCCCAGATCGAGGCCGGCGGACCGATCACGGTGACCCATCCCGACATGGTTCGCTACTTCATGACGATCCGCGAGGCCTGCGATCTCGTGATCACCGCCGCGACGCACGCGGTGACGCCGGCGCGGCCCGACGTCTCGGTCTATGTGCTGAACATGGGCCAGCCGGTGAAGATCGTCGATCTCGCCGAGCGGATGATCCGTCTGTCGGGCCTGCAACCCGGCGTCGACGTCGAGATCGTATTCAGCGGCATCCGTCCCGGCGAGCGGCTCAACGAGATCCTGTTCGCAAGCCAGGAGCCGACGCTCGAAATCGGCGTCGCCGGCGTAATGGCGGCCAAGCCGAACCAGCCGCCGATGTCGACGCTGCGCAAATGGCTTGCAGCGCTGGAGGACGCAATCGAGAGAGATGACCGCGTGACCATCCGCGCCGTGCTTCAGGACGCCGTGCCCGAGTTCGGATCGAATGCCGCCTGACCGCGCCGTCCTGCGGACGATGAGACAGGTCCGTTTCGAAAGCCATTGATGCCCCATTCTCGAAAAGTCGTGGTCGTCAGCCAGCACTATCCGCCGGACCACAGCACGACTGCGGCGATCATGTCCGCGATCGCCGAGCGGATCGCGCAGGAGGCGGACGTGATGGTGGTCTCCGGAATGCCGGGGTCGGCGCGGGCGCCTGCGCCCGGGCGACCCGTCGTCGTCGAGATCAGGAACTGGCTGCCGGGAAAGGCGGCGCTGATCAAGCGCGCGCTGGCCGAGGCGCTGTTCACCGGCCGGATCTTCTTTGCGCTGCTGTCGCGACTGCGGCGCGGCGACGTGGCGCTGACGGTGACTGCGCCCTTTGCGCTCCCGTATGCGGTGGCCGCCGCGGCAACGTTGAAGGGGGCGAAGTCGGCGCTGATCCTGCACGACCTGTTTCCCGACGTGCTGGTCATGGCCGGGCTGCTGCGGCCGTCCTCGCTGGTTGCCCGGGCGATGCGCGCGATCAACGCGCTGATGTTCCGTGCGCTGAACATCGTCATCGTCATCGGCCGCGACGCCGAGAAGCTGCTGCTGCGATATGGCGGAATGACCCAGGACAAGATCAGGTTCATCCCGAACTGGGCGACGCTCACCCCCGGGAGCCGTCCCGTCAGCCCTGACAATCCGTTTCGCAAGGCCGTCGCCGCCCGGTTCGTCGTCGGCCTGTCCGGCAATCTGGGCTTCACCCACGATCCGGAGATCGTCTTCAACGCAGCGCGGCTGTTGCGCGACGAACGCGACATCCATTTCCTGCTCTCGGGATGGGGCATGGGCTTCGCGCGGTTGAAGGACATGCAGGCCGAAGCGCAGCTCGCCAACGTCACGCTGGTCGACCGCGTCGCGGACGGCGAGCTGGACGCGCTGCTCTCCAGTGCCGATGTCTGGCTCATTCCCTATCGCAAGGACGTCGCCGGTGTGTCGGTGCCGAGCCGGTTCTATAATCTGCTCGCAGCCGGCCGGCCCGTCATCCTCGTCTCCGAGCCCGAGGCCGAGGCGGCCCTGACCGTCAGCGAAAACCGGCTGGGCTGGGTCGTCACACCGGGAAGGCCCGATCAGCTCGCCGATGCGATCAGGCTGGCGTCGCGTTCGCAGGACACCGCGATGGCCGAGCGCGCTGTCGCCACCGCGCGGACCTTCAGTCCCGAGCGGGCCCTGGCGAGCTATGCCGCGCTGGTTGCGGAGCTGCTAACCAATCGTGATGTGGAGCGGACGGCATGAATGATGGTCGCCGAACGGTTCTGGTGACGGGTGCCAGCGGCTTTGTCGGCCGCCATGTGGTGCCCGTGCTGGAGCGGAATGGCTGGGTCGTGCGCCGCGCGATGCGAACCCCGCCGCAAGATGCCAACGATGTGACGATCGACTCGCTCAGTCCTGCCACCGATTGGCGCGCCGCGCTCGATGGCGTGGATGCCGTCGTTCATCTTGCGGCCCGCGTTCACCAACAGTCCGACGAACACTCCATAGAGCTCTACCGCAACGTCAATATCGAGGGCACGCTGCATCTGGCGCGTTCCGCCGCAGCTGCCGGCATTCGGGATTTCATTTTCGTCAGCACGATCCTGGTGCACGGGCGCAGCAACTACGGGCGTCCTCCGTTTCGCGAGGACGATGTGCTGACACCCCGCGGCCTCTACGGAAATTCCAAGGCGGCAGCCGAGGTTGGCTTGAAGGACATCGTGCCAGGCAGCGGCATGAGAGTGACCGTCATCCGCCCGCCGTTGATCTACGGCGCCGGTGCGAAGGGAAATTTCGCCTTGCTCAAGCGTGCGGTGATCAATCGCATGCCGCTGCCGCTGGCTTATGTGAAGAACCGCCGCGCGTTCCTGTCGGCGGAAAACCTGGCGTCGTTCATCCTGCACCGGCTGTCGCAGCCGGGAAGTGACTACGACGTGTTTCTGGTGGCCGACCGCGAGCAGGTCTCGACACGTGAGTTCGTCGAGCGCCTCGCCCGCGCGGCAGAGACCTCGCCGCGCCTGTTCTGGCTGCCGGCGTCGCTTCTGAGGGTGTCGCTCACGCTGGGCGGCCGCAAGGAAGCCTATGACAGCCTGTTCGCGTCCCTCGAACTGGATCTGTCCAAGGTCGCAAGCACCGGATGGCAGCAGCCGATCAGCCTCGATGAAGGGCTGAAGCGCGCGCTGCGTCGAACGGATCCCTGATCAGAGCGGTCGCGAGAACCGGCGCAGTTGCCAGCTGACGGCGAGCAGTCCAGCCGGCAGCAGGGCGATGTCTGCGGTGAGGGAGTTGAGGGCGACCGAGGCGAATGCGAGCAGCGCCAACACCACGTTCAGCGCAAAGACCTCGCCGACGACACGCCACACCGTGAATCCGTTGTCGGTCGCGCGCTGATAGAAGTGCGAGCGATGCGCGGCCCAGAACGGCTCGCGCCGTGCCATGCGACGAAACAGCGTGATCGTCGCATCCGTCAGATAGTACAGCGGCAGCAGCAGCGCGGCGGCAAACTGCCGATGCAAGGCAAGCTCGAGCAGGCACCAGCCCAGCAGCAAGCCGATCGGCAGGCTGCCGACATCGCCGAGGAATATCTTTGCCACCGGCCGGTTGAACGGCGCGAAGCCGAGTAGCGCGCCGCACAGCGCGGCCGCGACCAGCGCAGGCACGGCGGGGACGTAACCGAAGCTGCCGAGCAGGGCGACCGCCACCGTGATCGGCACGGCCTCGGCCGCCGTCATCAGGTCGAGCCCGTCCATGAAGTTGACGAGGTTGACGAACCAGAGGCCGGCAAACAGCAGCAGGCCGCGTTCGAGCCAGATTGGGCAGGCCGGAACCAGCCTGAGATCGCCGGGCGCCGAGAACACCACGGCCGCAACGGCGGCTGCCTGCAGCAACAGCCGGGGGACGACGGGCAGGGAACGGATGTCGTCGGCAAAGCCCACCACCGCGATGAACAGGCAGGCCGCGAACACGATGAATGGTACGGTCAGGTCTGGCGATCCGGCGAGAGCGATGACGAGCCCGCCCGCCAGCAGCGTGGCCGTGATGACCGCGATGCCGGCGCCCTGCGGCGTTGGAATGCGGTGCGACGAGCGCGCATTCGGCTTTGCCAGCGCCACACGCAGCAGCAGAGGCCGCGTCGCCCGGATCAGGACGGCCGAGATCGATGCGGCCAGGACCGCTGCGATCAACGACAGGAGGATCTCGAAAGCGCTCATTCTGGTCCGGTCACTGCAATCCCGGGACTCGCGATTGCGATCCCGGGACTCGCGATTGCGATCCCGGGACTCACGATTGTGATCCCGGGACTTCGATCGGCTCGGCGCCCTTGGCGGCCTTTTCCGGGCTCAGGATCCACACCAGGCCGCCGAACACACCGACCACGAACGACACTGCGCCGAACAGCAGCGAGATGTTGACGCCCTCATTCGCGATCAATCCGGCATAGCCGAAGGCCAGCGCCATGGTGGCTTCGCGCACGCCCCAGCCCGCGATCGAGATCGGCATCATCGTGATCAGCATCACCGGGGGCAACAACTGGAATATCTGCCCGAAGGTGACGGGGGCCGTGATCGACTTCACGACGCACCAGCCGATCACCACGGTCACCACGTGAATGGCGATCGAAAGGGTCGCGACCCTGAACCCATGCTCGCGGCTGAACAACACCCGGTTCGCGATGACCGCGCAGGCGTGGATGTGATGCGTTGCCCACCATTGCTTCAGCCATGGCCAGGGCAACAGGCCGATCAGCAGGAAACCAAAGCCGGCCGCGAGTGCGGCGAGGTCGAGCAGCAGCAATGCCAGCCAGCCGTGGGAATCGGAAATCAGCTGATAGCTCCAGGGCAGGGTGGCGGCGATGACGACGGCCAGGGCGATCAGTCCGACCGCGCGGTCGACGAAGATCGAGTAGGTGGCCGCGCGCCAGCCTGCACCGGCGCGCGCGACCAGCCAAAGCCGCACGGCGTCGCCGCCGATCGAGGACGGCAGGGTCTGGTTGAAGAAGGTGCCGATGACGTTGAAGCGCATCGCCTGGGCGGCCTCCAGCGGAGCGCCGCACTCGACGCTGATCTCGCGCCAACGCAGCACCCCGAGGAAGATCTGCAGGAAGGTGACCGCGATCGCGAGGCCGAGCCAGCCCAGGCTCTCGACCTGGATGCGGGAGGCCAGGTCGTACAGATTGACCTTGCGCAGCGACAGGTACAGCAGCGCAGCCGAGATCAGGATCTTGACGGTCGAAAGCAGGATTCGGCGCATTTCGGTTCGCGCTGCCAGGTTTCAGGATGTGTCAAAAACAGCGCAAAACGCTTTCGCGCGCCCAAATTCGCCGCCTTGGTATGGTTTCCGCATCGATCTGGCAATACCCGTACTGGTCCCTATTGCGGCAGGCGCGAAGGGGCGGCTAAACAGGCCGGAGCGGGGACGCCCCGCCGCTCACCGGGAATTTACAAAACCGGTAAAATCCGACCAGACGCCTGGGGCGCGTGACTGCTCGGATCGTGCTTCCGAGGTAACGGGGCTCCCGGCCGCAGCGGCCGCGCCCATTTGGTGTGCCGTCCGCGGATGGACGACAGGACTTGAGGCATCGATGGATCGACGAATTATTCCCCTGATCATGTGCGGCGGCGCAGGCACGCGGCTTTGGCCGGCGTCGCGCGAAGTGCATCCGAAGCAGTTCCTGTCGCTGTTCGGGGCGCGCTCGACCTTCCAGGAGACGCTGCTGCGGGTCTCCGACGCCGGCCTGTTCGAACGGCCGATCGTGATCACCAACGAGGCCTATCGCTTCATGGTGCTGGAGCAACTGGCGGAGATCGGCCGCGAGGCCGATGTGCTGCTGGAGCCGATGCGGCGCGACTCGGGGCCCGCGATTGCGGCCGGTGCGGCGTTCGCGCAGAGCCGCGACAGTGAAGCAATCGTGCTGGCGCTCGCCGCCGACCATCTGGTGCGCGACACGCCGGCCTTCGTCGCCGCGTGCCGCGGCGGACTGGTGGCTGCGGAAGCCGGCCGGATCGTGACGTTCGGCGTCAAGCCGGAACGGCCCGCCACCGAATACGGCTATATCAACCCGGGCGAGGTGGTCGCCGGAGAGGTGCGCGCGGTGGCGAAGTTCGTCGAGAAGCCGGACGCCTCGACGGCGGCAGGCTATATCGATGCCGGCTATCTCTGGAACAGCGGCAACTTCATGTTCCGTGCCGGCGTGCTGCTCGACGAGTATCGCAATGTCGATGCGGACAGCGTTGCCTCGGTAGAGCAGTCGGTCGCGTCGGCAACGCGCGATCTCGGCTTCGTCAAGCTCGATGCAGCGGCGTTCGGCGCGACAAACGCGATCTCGATCGATTACGCGGTCATGGAGAAGACGGCGCATGCCGCGGTGGTGCCGGTGGCGTGCGGCTGGTCCGACATCGGCTCGTGGCGCCAGGTCTGGGAGCTCTCCGACAAGGACAGCCTGGGCAACGCAGCGCGCGGCGCGGCGGTGTTCGAGGACTCCCGCAATTGCAACGTTTCGACCGACCGGGCGCTGGTCGCGCTCGAAGGCGTCGACGATCTCGTGGTGGTGGCGACCCAGGACGCCGTGCTGGTGTCACGCCAGAAGGACGCCAACGGGCTGAAGCGACTGGTCGCGAAACTGAAGGTCGCCGCGCCCGAGGTGACCGAGAACCACATCAAGGTGCATCGTCCCTGGGGCTCCTATCAGTCGGTCGACAACGGCGACCGCCACCAGGTCAAGCGCATCATCGTCAAGCCGGGCGGGCGGCTGTCCTTGCAGAAGCACCATCACCGCTCCGAGCACTGGATCGTGGTGCGCGGGACCGCGCAGGTCACCGTCAACGAGCTGATCAAAACCGTGCACGAGAACGAATCGATCTACATCCCGATCGGCGCGGTGCACCGGCTTGAGAACCCCGGCAAGATTCAACTCGAGCTGATCGAGGTGCAGACCGGCAGCTATCTCGGCGAGGACGACATCATCCGCATCGAGGACGACTATCAGCGGACCTGAGGGCGACTGGGTTCCGGCGGTCGGAAGTGAGCCGCGGGCGATGTAACTCTTTGAATCAAAACGTGTCCGGATTTCGTTGTTGGCATTCGCCACATTTGTGACGCCGTGCTATAGCGGCTGCCAACGAAGCGGGGTGATTTGCGCTAAAGGCGCAGGTCGGGAAGAGGGGCCTGGGTGCTGATTCCCTCGGAGCCGGTGGGGCTCCCTGAGAAGCCGGGACAACCGCCAGAACGTTACTTGGGGTCTACGATATGAATGCAAAAGTGTCCGCAGCCGGCGCGAAGGCCGATATCGGCCGCGCATTGCGCGTCGGCGTGATCGGCGCAGGCGTGATGGGCAGCAACCA
The DNA here is from genome assembly GCF_020889785.1 of Bradyrhizobium acaciae. Classification (GTDB taxonomy): domain Bacteria; phylum Pseudomonadota; class Alphaproteobacteria; order Rhizobiales; family Xanthobacteraceae; genus Bradyrhizobium; species Bradyrhizobium acaciae. Next base: position 23,195 of record NZ_JACMYK010000071.1, on the reverse strand, counting down.
TGCCCGTGTGCTGGCCGGCCTGCCCGATGTCCTGCTGATCGGCATCGTCGATCCGCTCCCGGAGCACCGGACCCGCGCCATCGACCTGGTCGGCTGTCGCGCCTTTGAAACCCTCGATCAGCTGTTTGCCGAGGGTATCGATGCGGTGACGATCGCAGCTCCCACCCATCTGCATCACGAGATCGCGCTCGCCTGCATCGCACGCAACATCCATATCCTGGTCGAGAAGCCGGTCGCATCCACGGTTGAAGAAGGCCGCGAGATCGTCGCTGCCGCCGAGCGGGCCGGCGTCACGCTGATGGTCGGCCATGTCGAGCGTTTCAATCCGGCGGTCGCCGCGATCAAGCAGGCGATCTCGGGCGAGGACATCCTGTCGATCGGCATCACCCGGGTCGGCCCGTTCCCGCCGCGGATGTCCAATGTCGGCGTGGTGATCGATCTCGCCGTGCACGACATCGACCTGATCCGCTGGTTTACCGAGTCCGACATCGTCGAGGTGCAGCCGCAGCTCTCGAGTGCGGTCGCCGAGCGCGAGGACATCGCGCTGCTCCAATTCCGCACGGAGTCCGGCGTGCTCGCCCACATCAACACCAACTGGCTGACGCCGTTCAAGGCGCGCAACGTCACGGTCGCGACCCGCGGCAAATACGTGATGGGCGACCTGCTGACGCGCCAGGTCACCGAATGCTTCGGCTTCAAGCCGGACGGCAGCTATTCGATGCGTCATCTGCCGGTCGGTCACGACGAGCCGCTTCGCGCCGAGCTGATCGCCTTCCTGGATGCCGTGCGTAGCGGCAAGCTGCCGGCGGTGTCTGGCGACGAAGGCGTGGCGAGCCTCGAGATCGCGATCCGCTGCCTGGAAACGCCGGCCAGGCCGGCCGCCTCGACGATCCGCAAGGGACCGCGCCGCATCGCCGGCTGATTGCCTTCACTGGCTGATTGTCATCCATTCAACACGTGCAAAGAGCTTCCATGAACCAGCATATGCAGCTTGAGCCCATTCCCTTCATCGATATCGCCGCGCAGCGCCGGCGGCTCGGCAAGTCGATCGATGACGCGGTCGCGCGCGTGCTCGATCATTGCCAGTTCATCAACGGTCCGGAAGTCACCGCGCTGGAGAAGGCGCTGGCGGACTATACCGGCGCCAAGCATGTGGTGAGCTGCGCCAGCGGCACCGACGCGCTTCTGATGGTCCTGATGGCGAAGAATGTCGGACCGGGCGATGCGGTGCTGTGCCCGACCTTCACCTTCTGTGCGACCGGCGAAGTCGTGACGCTGACCGGCGCGACGCCGGTTTTCGTCGATGTCGACGAAGAAACCTTCAACATCGACATCAATTCGCTCAAGCGCGGCGTTGCGACGGCGCGGGCGCGCGGGCTGAAGCCGGTGGCCGTGATCCCGGTCGATCTGTTCGGCCAGAGCGCCGATCACGATGCGATCGCCGCAGTCGCCGAGGCCGAGGGCCTGTTCGTGCTCGATGATGCCGCGCAGGGCTTCGGCGCAACCTACAAGAACCGCAAGCTGGGCACGTTCGGGCTCGCGACCGGGACCAGCTTCTTCCCGGCAAAGCCGCTCGGCTGCTTCGGCGACGGTGGCGCGATATTTACCGATGACGAGGAGCTCGCACGCACGCTGCGCAGCATCCGCGTGCACGGCCAGGGCTCGGACAAGTACGACAACGTGCGGCTCGGCCTCACGGCGCGGCTCGACACCATGCAGGCGGCGATCCTGCTCGAGAAGCTGAAGATCTTCGACGACGAGATTGCGGCGCGCAACAAGGTGGCGGAACGCTATTCGCGCGCGCTCGGCAACCTCGTCGCGGTGCCGCGCCTTGCTCCGGGCTGCACTTCGGTATGGGCGCAGTACACCATCCGTCTGTCCGAGGGCATCGATCGTGACGCCTTCGCGGCGGCGCTGAAGGCGCAGGGCGTGCCGACCATGATCTACTATCCGAAGTCGGTCCATCAGCAGACGGCCTACAGCCACTATCCGGTTGCCGACGGCGGCCTGCCGGTCAGCGAGCGGCTGTCGAAGGACGTCATCGCCCTGCCGATGCACCCCTATCTCGACGAGGCGGCGCAGGACCGCGTCATCGCGGCTGTGCGCAGCGCGCTTACAGCCTGATACGTCATTTTGACCTAGGGTGATGATGCGCTAGAAGCAGCCATGCTTGGGCGCATCTTCACCGTCGGCGGCTATACCCTGCTATCGCGGGTCACCGGGTTCGCGCGCGACATCATGCTCGCGGCGATCCTCGGTGCCGGACCGGTCGCCGACGCGTTCTTCGTGGCGCTGCGGCTGCCCAATCATTTCCGCGCGATCTTTGCCGAAGGCGCCTTCAACGCCGCCTTCGTGCCGGCCTATGCGCATGTCCATGGCGAGCGCGGTGAAGCGTCGGCGCGGCTGTTCGCCGACCGCATCTTCACGCTGCTGTTCGCCTCGCAGGTGATTCTGCTTGTCGTGGCGATGGCGTTCATGCCGCAGGCGATGAGCCTCCTTGCGCCGGGCTTCACCGAAGACGCCGCGCAGCGCAAGCTCGCGATCGAGCTGACGCGGATCACCTTTCCCTATCTGCTGCTGATCACGCTGGTGACGCTCTACGGCGGCATGCTCAACGTGATGCATCGCTTCGCCAGCGCAGCCGCAGCGCCGATCTTCCTCAACCTCGCCATGATGATGACGCTGGCGCTGGCGGCGTTCTTCCCGAGCGCCGGCCACGCCGCGGCCTGGGGCGTGCTGATCTCGGGCTTCCTGCAATTTGTCCTGCTCGCCGGCGACCTCGCGCGTCACGGCGGCCTGCCGCGATTCGCGCCCTTGAGGCTCGACGAGGACGTCCGCGCCTTCTTCCGCGCACTGGGGCCGGCGACGCTGGGCTCGATGGGCACGCAGGTTGCGCTGTTCGCCGACACCATCATCGCGACCTTCCTGCCGGCCGGCGCGCTGTCGGCGCTCTATTATGCGGACCGTCTCAATCAATTGCCGATCGGCGTGATCGGGATCGCGATCGGCACCGTGCTGCTGCCGGAGATGTCGCGGCGCCTGACCGCCGACGATCACGCCGGCGCCATGGCCGCGCAGCGCCGCGCCTTCGATTTCACGCTGCTGTTCTCGGTGCCGTTCGTGGCGGCGTTCCTGACCGTTGCCGATCCGATCATGCGCGCGATGTTTGCCCGCGGCGCGTTCTCGAAGGCCGATGCCGCAAGCGCCGGCGCCACGCTCGCGGCCTATGCAGTTGGCCTCATTCCCTTCGTGATGATCCGAAGCGCGGTTGCGACCTTCTATGCTCGCAAGGATACCGCAACGCCGGTCAAGGCGGCGCTGACCGGGGTCGCGATCAACGTCGCGCTGAAGATCGCGCTGGTCGGCACGCTGGCCCAGGTCGGGCTCGCGCTCGCGACCGCGGTCGGGGCCTGGGTCAATCTGCTGCTGGTGCTGATGTTCGCCATCCGCCGCGGCTATCTCGAGCTCGATCGCGCGCTGATCCGCTCGTTCGGCACCTTCGCACTGTGCGGCGTGCTGCTTGCGCTCGCGCTGTGGCTGACGTCGCATTTCGCCTATGTGTGGTTCGCGCCGATGCAGATCTTGCGCGACGAGCTGATCCTGCTGCTGCTGGTTGCGGTCGGCATCTTCGTCTACGCCCTGTTGATCCTCACGCTGTTCGGCCGGGGCTGGCTGTTCGCCCTGCGGCGCGTATAGATTTCTTTAATCTTGTCAAATGCTTGGAATGATGCCCGAATGCGGCAACGGCAGGCATGCTCGGAAGCTTTCGGCTGCGTCACATGATCCCATTTCTCGATCGCCTGGAGCAGGCAACCAACGTCCTCGTCGCAGGCTGCGGCGGAGGCTTCGACCTGTTCGGTGGTGTGCCGATCGCGGAACACCTCTGGTCGCGGCGCAAGCAGGTCGTCTTCGGGAATTTTTCGTTCACCAATCTCTGGCTTTGCGGTGGCGAGCGCATCAATCCGACCACGTGGCGGGTCGATCGGAGCTCTGCCGAGATTCCATACTTTCCTGAAAAATGGCTGGCGGAGTGGCTTGCGACGCGCGGGCGCGCTGTACCGATCTACGCTTTTGCCAAGAGCGGCGTTCGGCCGCTTGCAGCCACCTACCGCTGGATCGTCGAGCAACATCAGATTGATCTGGTGGTGCTGGTCGATGGTGGCACGGACAGCATTATTTTCGGCGACGAGCCTGGACTTGGCACCATCATTGAGGATGCCGTATCGATTGTCGCTGCGCAGAGCGCCACCGAAGGGCGGGCGGTTCTCGCCGCGATTGGCTTCGGGATTGATCATTTCCATGGCGTCTCGCACCATGCGTTCCTTGAGAACGTCGCCCAATTGACACGGGACGGGGGTTTTCTCGGTGCGCTTTCACTATCGTCTGGAACGCCCGAAGGAGCGGCGTTTCTCGATCTGGTCGACTATGCCAACCAACGCCAGCCCGCGCATCCGAGCATCGTTTGTAATTCGATCGCAAGCGCCGTGCGCGGTGAGTTCGGAAACTATCATGCCACCAATCGCACCAGCGGCAGCGATCTGTTCATCAACCCGCTGATGTCTCAGTACTGGATCTTCGCGACATCGCACCTCGTGACGCGGATGGGTTACGCCGGTGGGCTTATGGAAACGGATCGGATGGAGGAGGCCAGCCGGGCGATTGAGCTTTACCGGCAGACGATCGAGCCAAGGCCGTTCCGGCCGATCCCGCTATAGTGATCGAGGCCCGCTCCGCAAGGGGCAAAACGCCCCCAGAAAGGCGTTTGCGCTTCGCTGACAACCACGCCAATATGCGTACAAACAACCAAGGCAATTGGAGAGACGATGGCAGCTCCCATCAAATTCGGCGTCGGACAAAGTGTGCGGCGCAAGGAGGATGACGCTCTGATTCGCGGCAAGGGCCGCTATACCGACGACGTCGCACCGTCTCCCGCATTGCACGCGCTGATGCTGCGCTCGCCGCATGCGCATGCGACCTACACGATCGATGCCGGCAAGGCCCGCGGCATGCCCGGCGTGGCGCTGATCCTGACCGCGGCCGATGTCGCCGAACTCGGCGGCCTGCCGTGCCTGTTCAATCTCGAAACCGATCCGTTCATCGCGCCGCCTTATCCGATCCTCGCCAAGGATGAAGTGCGCCATGTCGGCGACGCCGTCGCCTTCGTGGTCGCCGATACCGTCGATCACGCCCGTGATGCGATCGAGGCGATCGATGTCAAATGGACGCCGCTGCCGGCGGTGGCGGGTCTCGTCAACGCGGTGAAGAAGGACGCGCCGCAGGTTTGGCCGGACAAGCCCGGCAATCTGCTGTTCGACGTCTCGATCGGCGACAAGGGCGCCGCAGAGGCCGCGTTCGCCAAGGCGCATGCGGTGGCTGAGATCACCATCGTCAATCCGCGCGTCATCACCAATTTCATGGAGACACGCGCCGCGGTCGCCGAATACGACGCCAAGAAGGATCATCTGACGCTGACGATCGGCAGCCAGGGCAGCCACCGCCTGCGCGAGATCCTCTGCGACATGATCCTGAAGATGCCGAAGGAGAACATGCGGGTGATCTGCCCGGATGTCGGCGGCGGCTTCGGCACCAAGCTGTTTCCCTATCGCGAATATGCGCTGATCTCGGTTGCGGCGCGCAAGCTCAAGAAGAGCGTCAGGTGGACCGCCGAGCGCTCCGACCATTTCATGGGCGATGCGCAGGGCCGCGACAATCTCACCACCGCGAAGATGGCGCTCGCCGAGGACGGCAAATTCCTCGGCATGGATGTCGACCTGATGGGCGACATGGGCGCCTATCTCTCGACCTTCGCGCCCTACATCCCGCATGGCGGCGCCGGCATGCTGCCGGGGCTCTATGACATCCAGGCCTTCCATTGCCGCGTCCGCACCGTGTTCACCAACACGGTGCCGGTCGATGCCTATCGCGGCGCCGGCCGCCCGGAGGCCGCCTACGTCATCGAACGGCTTGTGGATGCTGCCGCGCGAAAACTCGGCATGACGCCGGACGCCATCCGGCGGAAGAACTTCATCCCGCCGAAGTCGCTGCCCTACACGACCGCGACCGGCAAGGTCTACGACTCCGGCGACTTCGTCGCGCACATGAAGCGCGCGATGGAGATCGCCAACTGGAAGGAGTTTCCGAAGCGCGCCAAGGCCGCCAAGAAGGACGGCCTGGTGCGGGGCATCGGCATGGCGAGTTATGTCGAGGTCTGCGGCACCATGGGCGAGGAGACCGCCAATGTGGCGCTCGATCCCAATGGCGACATCTCGATCCTGATCGGCACCCAGTCGAGCGGGCAGGGCCACCAGACCGCTTATGCGCAGATCGTCGCCGAGCAGTTCGGCGTGCCGCCCGAGCGCGTCCACGTGCTGCAGGGCGACACCGACAAGATCGCGACCGGCCTCGGCACCGGCGGCTCGGCATCGATCCCGTCCGGCGGCGTCAGCGTGCAGCGGGCGACGCATGAACTCGGCAACAAGCTGAAGGAGCTCGCCGCGCAGGCGCTGGAAGCCGGAGCCGGCGACCTCGAGATCGCCGACGGCCGCATCCGCATCGCCGGCACCGACCGCTCGGTCAGCTTTGCCGATCTCGCCAAGCGTCCCGGCGGCGATACCTCGAAGATGAATGCGAGCGCGACCTTCGCCAGCGCCGACGGCACCTATCCGAACGGAACGCATCTCGCCGAAGTCGAGATCGATCCCGCCACCGGCATCATCAAGATCGTCAACTACGTCATCGTCGACGATTTCGGTGTCACGCTCAATCCGCTGATGCTCGCGGGCCAGGTTCATGGCGGCGCGATGCAGGGCATCGGGCAGGCGCTGATGGAGCAGGCGGTGTACAGCCCGACCGACGGTCAGCTCGTCACCGGCACCTTCATGGACTATGCGATGCCGCGCGCCGCCGACGGGCCGTCCTTCGTGTTCGAGACCCACAACGTGCCGTGCGCGACCAACCCGCTCGGCGTCAAGGGCGCGGGCGAGGCCGGCGCGATCGGCTCGTGCCCGGCGGTCGTCAACGCGATCGTCGAGGGACTGCATCGCGAATACGGGATCGACCACATCGACATGCCGGCTACGCCGGAGCGGGTCTGGATCGCGATCCGCGAGGCGCAGCGCCGCCATAATCTGTAACGGGAATCCGCGCGGGAATAAAACCTCGGACTCGGGTTCCTATCGAGAAGCCGTGACTCCCGCGCGCGAGTCACGGCGTCGTTTCCAAAACGCTTGCAGGACGGAGAATTCACCGATGAAACGGATTGTCGTTGTTGCTGTTGTGGGAGGCCTGCTGCTCGGCGCCGGTGCCGTGATGGCCGATCAGAAGATTGCCGTGGAGCAGGACAACCTGATGCGGGGGCAGGCGAAGAGCATGTACAATGTGATCGGCAAGATGGTGAAGGGCGATATCCCCTACGACCAGGCGGCGGTCGACGCGGCGATTGCCGACCTTGAAGCGAGCGTGCCGAAGATCCCGACGGTGTTTGCGACGAATCCCAAAGAAGATGTCAAAGATGCGACCTACGGATCGTCGCCGAAAATCTGGAAGAACAAGGCTGATTTCGACTCCAAGGTGCCTCCGGTGTCCAAGGCCATCGCGGACGTCAAGGGCAAGATCAAGGATCTCGATGGCCTCAAGGTTGCCTTCAAGTCGATCAACGACCGTTGCACGGACTGTCACGAGGTGTATCGCGTCAAGCTGAAGTGATACCGCGCGGGGCGCCGTCCTTGCCAGCGGCCGCAGACGCGAAAAGCCCGGCAAGTTGAAGACAGGGCGGATGCCGCGGCATCCGCCCTGTCTTTTGTCGGCCTGCGTTCGTGGCTTACTTGGTCACCTGGCCGCGGATCTCGCCACCCGGGTTGGCCGCGGTGTGGACGTTGACATAGTACTTGCCGGCGAGCAGGTCGGCGGCCTGCGCGTCGGTCAGCGTTGCGCTGCCTTCGACCGGGCTCGAGGTCGCGTTCGGGATCGCGACTGCGACACCGGAATTCTTGCCTGCCTCGGCCGGGCCGTGGAAATGCGCGGCAGTGGCGGGGCCCGAGAGGCCGGAATAGGTCAGTTTCCAGGTCAGCTTCTTGCTGGCGGCATCGTAGTCGATGTCGGCAGTGCCCGTGCCGGCGCTGGTGTTTGCGGGTACTTCGGACTTGCCGTCCAGCTTGGCGTGGAGCTTCTCGGCGAAGGCCGGACCGGCGAGGGCGATGGCGGCGCCGAGTGTCAGCGTGGCAAGCAAGGTCTTGTTTGGCATGGTTTCTCTCCCCTTTTACGTCACAGGACGGTTGCAGTCTTCAACAGCCGCTTCGGCGATTTATTCCCAAAATGATCGTGAGGTGCGGCAAATTTGATGAGAGCTTGTACGAGTGCTTGTCATCATACTGGTTGATACGCTGAAGCGACCAATGACGGATCGGTGAATGTTGCGACGAATTCTTCCCCTGGCCGGCCTCGGCGGCCTGATCGGCTTCGGCGTGTACTGGTGGCTGACGATCCCCGCGACCGTTGCTGCGAGCGCGCTGCCGGCCTACCAGCCCAATCTGGCCAACGGGCTCACAACGTTCAATGCCGGGGGATGTTCCTCCTGTCATGCCGTGCCGAAGCAGGATGACCGCACCAGGCTCGGCGGCGGGCTCGCGATACCGTCGCCGTTCGGCACCTTCTACGCGCCGAACATCTCGCCCGACCCGAACGACGGCATCGGCCGCTGGAGCGAGGCCGATTTCGTCACCGCGGTCATGAAGGGCACCTCGCCGTCGGGGACGCACTATTTTCCGGCGTTTCCCTATACCTCCTATCAGCACGCCAGGGTCAACGATGTGCGCGACCTGTTCGCCTATCTGAAGACCCTGCCGCCGGTCGCCGGCAAGGTGCGCGACCACGACGTGCCGTTTCCCTTCGACATCAGGCGTAATGTCGGCGTCTGGAAATTCCTGTTCATGGACGGCAAGCCGTTCGTCGCCGATGCCAGCCGCTCGGCGCATTGGTATCGCGGCGCCTATCTCGTCAACAGCCTCGGCCATTGCGCCGAGTGTCACAGCCCGCGGAATTTCCTCGGCGGCATCGTCAGCTCGCAGCGCTTCGCGGGCTGCTCGAATCCGGAGGGCGAGGGCTGGGTGCCGAACATCACACCGAGGGGGCTCTCGGACTGGAGCGTGAAGGATGTCGCCTATTTCCTCGAGAGCGGACAGACGCCGGACGGCGATAGCGCCGGCGGATCGATGGTGGGCGTGATCCGCAACACCTCGCAGCTCTCGTCGACCGATCGCGACGCGATCGCCGAGTACATCAAGTCGCTGCCGCCGGTCGAGGGACCACCGAAACCGCTGAAGAAGGAGAAGCAATCCTAGCGGGCGCCTCATTGTTTGAGCATGATCTCCGCGCAAACGTGTTTCGCGTTTGTCCCGAGCGAAACCGCTTCGCGCTTTTCCGGATCATGCGCTATTTCGCGCCGAACGCCTTGAAGGTGATGATGGTGAGGGTGTCCTGGATGCCCGGGATCACCTGAACCTTCTCGTTGATGAAATGGCCGATGTCGGTGTCGTGGTCGACGTAGAACTTGACCAGGAGATCGTAATTGCCCGCGGTGGAATAGATCTCGGACGCAATCTCGGCTTCCGCCAGCGCGTTGGCGACGGTGTAGGACTGGCCGAGTTTGCATTTGATCTGGACGAAGAAAGGAACCATCAAAGTCGTCTCCCGGGGATTTCCGCGACTATAGGCCAAAAACCGGCAGCCGACGCAAGGGGGCAAGAGGGGGCCAACTCGCGGTAAAGTCAGGCGAACTTGCCGCCGATGGGCGGCCGGGCTAGGACAGGCCTATGGTCTCAATCGTGACGGTCTCATTCCTGCCGATCGCCGGTGCTGCAAGATGACGCCGGTTGCGCTCACCATTGCCGGCTCGGATTCCTCTGGAGGAGCGGGCATCCAGGCCGACCTCAAGAGCTTTGCCGCGCTCGGGGTCTATGGCGCCTCCGCCATCACCGCGCTGACCGCACAGAACACCACCGGGGTCAGCGGCATCCATCCGGTGCCGGCGTCATTCGTCACTGCCCAGATGGATGCGGTGTTCTCCGACCTCAAGGTCGATGCGGTCAAGATCGGCATGGTGGCGCAGGCCGAGACGATCGCTGCGATCGCCGATGGGCTGAAGCGCTGGGTGCCGCGCCATATCGTGCTCGACCCGGTGATGGTTGCAACGTCAGGCGATCGGCTGCTTGCCGCCGAGGCCGTCGATGCGTTGAGGACCAAACTGTTTCCGCTGGCGTCGCTGATCATGCCGAACCTGCCGGAAGCGGCGGCGCTCTTGAACGAACCGGTCGCCTCGAACGAGGCCGACGTCGCGCGACAGGGCAGGCGATTGCTGGCGATGGGATGTCGCGCGGTGCTGGTCAAGGGCGGTCACGGCCACGGCGCGGACAGCATCGACTATCTGATCGATGGCGAGCGCAGCATCGCGCTCGCGGCACCGCGCATCGCCACATCAAACACCCATGGCACCGGCTGCTCGCTGTCGTCGGCGATCGCGGCAGGGCTCGCGAAGGGCGAGGCGATGGAGACCGCCGTTCGCAACGCCAAGGCGTGGATCACTGCTGCGATCGCCGCCGCCGATCGCTTCACCGTCGGCCACGGTCATGGCCCAGTGCATCACTTCCACAAATATTATTAGTCGTCGGATCGCGCAGACATCGCCAAGATCGTCATTGCGAGCGGAGCGAAGCAATCCATTGCTCCTCACACGCGGAAAGATGGATTGCTTCGTCGCTTCGCTCCTCGCAATGACGGATCTGCTCTGCCGCGATCTGCGTGCGACATAACGCCTGTTCCACACAGAAGCGACAGCCGCATGTCGCCAGATTGTCGCACGCCGCTGTTATCCGCATTGGAGGGGCGTACTGCTGATTCTCGTTAACGTTTGTGGGGCCTTGGGTCGCGGGGATCGTCATCGCCTTGTCACAGGAATCTGTTAGGTGCACAGGCATGGGAAGCGACTCCTTGAGTGAAGAAAGTCCCGAGCGGCACTTTCGCACTTTGTTTATCTCCGATGTCCATCTCGGAGCCCGCGGTTCGCAAGCCGACCGCCTGCTGGACTTCCTCCGCTCTCACGATGCCGACACGATCTACCTGGTTGGTGATATCGTCGACGGCTGGGCGCTGAAGTCGAACTGGTACTGGCCGCAGACTCACAACGATTTCGTGCAGAAGATGCTTCGCAAGGCGCGCAAGGGCGCCAAGGTGATCTACGTCCCGGGCAACCACGACGAGTTCCTGCGCAAATATTACGGTACGCATTTCGGCGGCATCGATGTGGTGGAGAACACCGTCCACACCGGCGCCGATGGCAAGCGCTACCTCGTGATCCACGGCGACATCTTCGATCTCGTGGTGCAGAACGCGCGCTGGCTCGCCCATCTCGGCGACAAGGCCTACGACTTCGCGATCCAGATGAACAGGTTCGTCAACTTCTTCCGCAAGATGTTCGGCGTTCCCTACTGGTCGCTGTCGCAATGGGCCAAGCTGAAGGTCAAGAAGGCGGTGAACTATATCGGCGCGTTCGAGGCGACGCTTGCCGGCGAGGCGCGGCGTCACGGCTGCGACGGCGTGATCTGCGGCCACATCCACTATGCGACGATTCATGACGAGCACGGCATCCGCTACATGAATTGCGGCGACTGGGTCGAGAGCTGTACCGCGCTCGCCGAGCATGAGGACGGCAGCTTCGAGATCATCACCTGGACCGATCCGGTGCGCCGGATTGCGCCAGTTCCGCGAGTGACGGCACGCGCTGCATGACGCATATCCTGGTCGCGACCGATGCGTGGCATCCCCAGGTCAACGGGGTTGTCCGCACGCTGACCATGATGGCGCAGGCGGCAACATCACTCGGCGTCGAAGTGAGCTTCCTGACGCCGGACGAGTTCCGCACCTTCGCGATGCCGAGCTATCGCGATCTCAGGCTGGCGCTGCCGTACCAGGCCAAGGTCGCAAGCCTGATCGAGGCGGCCAAGCCCGACAGCATCCACATCGCGACCGAAGGCCCGATCGGGCTTTCGGTCCGGCGTTATTGTCGCCGACACGGCCTGCCGTTCACGACGAGCTTCCACACCCGCTTTCCGGAATACGTCTCGGCACGGACGCCCGTCCCCGAGGCCTGGGTGTGGCGGGCGCTGCGCTGGTTCCATCGGCCGAGCCGGGCGGTGATGGCCGCCACTCCGGCGTTGGCGGCCGAGCTGCGCCAGCGCGGCTTCCGCAACGTGGTGCTGTGGTCGCGCGGCGTCGATACCGCGCTGTTCCATCCGCGCGATGTCGACCTCTGCCTGCCGCAGCCGGTCTACCTCAGCGTCGGCCGGGTGGCGGTGGAGAAGAATCTCGAGGCATTCCTCGATCTCGATCTGCCCGGCACCAAGGTCGTGGTCGGCGATGGACCGGCGCGGGCGGCGCTGGAGCGGAAATATCCGGAAGCCGTGTTCCTCGGCGCTCGTCATGGGGAAGAATTGGCTGAAATCTATGCCGCAGCCGATGTGTTCGTTTTCCCGAGCCGGACCGACACCTTCGGCCTCGTGCTGCTCGAGGCATTGGCGAGCGGCCTCCCGGTTGCCGCTTTTCCAGTCACCGGTCCCCGCGACGTGATCGGCTCCGCGCCGGTCGCGGTTCTCGACGAGGATCTGCACCACGCTTGCCTCGAGGCGCTCAGCATCCCGCGGCAGGCCTGCGTCGAGTTCGCCGCGCTCCACACCTGGCAGGCGTCGGCCCGGGTGTTCATCGACCGCTGCATGAATGTTCGTCCCGCGGCGCCCGACGGCGAGGGGGAGGCGATCGAATTCGGTGCCGAAGAGCACCATTTTGCGGCCCTGCCGGCCACCCAGCCGACCTCGCACTAGACAAACTCACGCTAAAGCGTCTTGCCGGGCTGCGCTCCGCCGCGATACAAACTGCGGATGACGGACACCACTTTAAATCCACCCGTCGCTGCCGCGGACATCGATGCCGCCGCAAGGGTGGTCGCGCCGTTCGCGGTGCGCACGCCGCTCCTGACCTTCCCCGTTCTCAACGAACGTGTCGGCACCAAGGTCTTTCTCAAGCCCGAGATGCTGCAGCGGACCGGATCGTTCAAGTTCCGCGGCGCCTTCAACAAGCTCGCCTCGATTCCGCAGGACAAGCGGAGCGGTGGCGTCGTCGCGTTCTCCTCGGGCAATCACGCCCAGGGCGTTGCCGCAGCGGCCAAGATCCTGAACATGCAGGCGACCATCGTGATGCCCGCGGACTCGCCGCTCACCAAGCGTGAGCGGACCAAATCCTATGGCGCCGAGGTCGTGCTCTACGATCGCGATCGCGACGACCGTGCGGCGATCGCCAGCGGCATCGCCAGCAAGCGCGGCGCGACCTTGGTGCCTCCCTATGATGATCCCTTGGTGATCGCGGGCCAGGGCACCGCCGGCCGCGAGATCGCCGAGGACATGGCCGCGCTCGGGCTCACGCCCGACATCGTCGTGGCGCCGGCCTCAGGCGGCGGATTGATCGCCGGCGTTGCCACCGCGGTGAAGGCGAAATATCCGCAGGCCCAGGTGATCGTCGCCGAGCCCGCGGGCTATGACGATCACGCCTTGTCCCTCAAGGTCGGCCATCGCGAGGCGCATCCGGTCGCGGCGCGCACCATCTGCGATGCGCTGATGGCGATGATGCCGGGTGAGCTCACCTTTGCCATCAACAGCAAGCTGCTCGCGAATGGCGTCAGCGCCTCCGACGACGAGGTCGGTGCTGCCGTGGCCTTCGCCTATCGCGAGCTGAAGCTCGTGGTCGAGCCCGGCGGCGCGATCGGGCTCGCCGCGCTGCTGGCAGGACGGATCGACGCCAAGGGCAAGAACGTCGTCATCGTGCTTTCGGGCGGCAATGTCGACGCCGACCTGTTCGCGAAGCTCGTCGCCTGACGCCGGCACTTTTTGAAAAGAAGCGGGGGCAGGGCGATCATCGCTCTGCCCCAGTTTCTTTCCGTTGCGGATCAGTGCCTGAAGCCGCCACCATGGCCGCCGCCCATTCCGCCGACGCGCGAACCTGATGAGCCGGAATGGAAGGCGGTCTGGCCGCCGCCTGATCTCATCCGGTTGACTGGCGTGCTCTGCCGCTCGGCGCGGACATGCTGCCTGCCGTTGCCCTTCATGATCGGGTTCGACGTAATCTTGCCGGCATTCGCCGCGGGAAGGCTCGCGATCTTGCCTTTGCCGATTGAGTTCGTCATCCCGACCAGCTTCGCTCCGGGCGCGGGCATGGTCACGATCTTGCTGATCGCGCTTTGCGTGCCTGCATTGATCGGCTGGAATGCCTGATGATTTGATAGCCGCGTGAACTGCATCAACGGCACGACTTTCGGCTGCGCCTGCAACTTCAAGGCCTGCTGCGCGTAGGGGCTGCCAGCGAAATTGTCGTGGAAGGTCTTGTAGGCGAACGGCGTGTTGGCAAGCACCGCCTTGTGCCAGGCCGCGACCTGCAGCCAGTTGGTCAGCAGGAAGCGGATGCGGTCGCAGAGCGGATCGCGCGGGTAGAGCCGGATGAACTCCTCATAATAATCCGGCCGGCCTTCCGACAGCACGAAGTCATAGGCCTGCCGCACCGAGCGGTTCGGCAGGTTCGAGGCCATCTGCACGACCGGGCCGTTCGCAGGCGCACGGGCCGAGGCAACGGCCGTGTCGCCGAAGAAGTAGAAATCGGAGGTCAGCGACGAGCTTTCCCACGGCGTCTGGCGGCCGTCGGTCGTCGAGTTGACCTCGAGGCGAACACGCTTGAACAGCTGCTCGATCGGCAGATTGGGCTCGCGCGCCAGGCGGAGGAAGGCGTTGGTGTAGGGGCTGTGGCCGTTGTTGCCGTCCTGCGCCTCCATGCCGGGCGCGGTCGAATAGCCGACGATCGAGCCGCTCGGCGCGTCGACGACGGCAAGGCCGCGGCCGGCATCGTTGACGTTCGGAAACGGGTTGTTGCGGCAGGCGTCGAGCACCACGATGCGCATCCGGCTCGGGATGTTCTCGAGCGTGCCCATCACGTCGACGAGGCGCACCGCATTGCCGTCGAGGTCGGAGGGCGCAGCGATCTTCGCGTCGACCGGAATCAGATAGTTCTCGCCGGCGAGCTGCACGCCGTGGCCGGCGTAATAGATCATCGCGACGGTGTTGGGGCCGCGCGCGGCGACCTTGTCGGAAAAGTCCTGCAGCACTCTCATCATGTCGCGCTGCCTGAGGTCGGTTGCGGAGATCACCTCGAAGCCGGCCGAGTTCAACAGCTCGGCCATCGATTGCGCATCGTTGTCGGGATTGGCGAGCTTCGGTGCGCTCTCATAGTTCGCATTGCCGATCACGAGCGCAACGCGCTGCTCGGGGCCGCGCAGCGTACCTGGTGTCGCCGCAGCAGACGTCGCCGGCGAAGCGGCTTGATCGGCGGATTGTGCCGACGTCTGCGCTGCGTTGCCGACGGTGATGTTAGCGGTCTCGGCAAATCCAGTGCCGGGCGCGCCGAGGCTCAACAGGCCGAGCAATGCGGCCGATATCATCATGGATTTCAGGCGGATCATGGCGCGCTCCCGAGCTGACCCGGTGCAGGACCGGTCGCGGAGAGGCTAGGCGCAGATGCAGCCGCGGTACGTGAGCTGGGTCACGGAGCGCTCGGCGCATACCACTTGTCGTGCGCGGGCCTTGAAGACGGCCCTTACGAGAAGAACGCGATCTTCTCGGCCTGGCTCATGCGGCGGATCGGCGCGAGCGGATCGTTGGCCGCGACGCTCGGCTTCTTCAGGAGGCCGCTGGCGATGATGGTCGAGCCGAGCGAGATTTCTGCTGCGGGAGCAGGGGCCGCCTCGACGGCCGGCGGGAGAGGCGCCGGTGCGGGGGCCGGCGCTTCGGCAACCGCCGTAGTCTCGGCAATCGGCGCTGCCGCAGCGAGCATTGGCTGCTCGACCTTGATCTCCACCTTCAGCTCGGGCGCCGGCGTAGGCTCGGGCTGAATTGCGGGTGCAACCATTTCGGGTTCGGCAGCCATCGCCTCGGCAACGCGCATCTCCTCGGCGGCGCGCATTTCTTCTGCGATCGCCTCTTCGTCGATCGGGTCGGGCGCGCCCATCTCCATCGCGATGAGGTCGAGCACTGCCTCGTCCTGGGCGTCGGCGGCTGCCTCGTCGGTGACGCGGGCAAGCTCTGCGGCTTCGGCCTCGGCCAGTGCGGCTTCAGCCTTGATCCATGCTTCGCTCGGTTCCGGCATTGCGGCCGGAGCAGGTTCAGCAGTGGGCGTCGCAGCGGCCTCCTTGGGCGGCGCTGACGGCGCAGCCGCGATCGTGGCATCGGGGGTCGCGCTTTCGGCCGGAGCGTTTGCAGCCGGCTGTGGCGGCGAGGGGGCCGCTGCGGGTGGTTCCGCAACCGGAGCCTCGGCCACATCGGGTGCGGCCACGGGCGTGGCCTTGTCCGGATCGAACTCGCTGAGCCGGCGGGAGAGCGCCGCGAAGCCGGCATCCAGCACGGCCTTGGCATCGTCCAACGAGACCTGCGCGGCGCCGGCCTCGATCGCGCTGGCCTGCGAATCGATGATGTCGCAGATCCGGCCGTCATTGCCGATCTCGCGCAGCCGCCAGGAGATTTCCCGAATCACCCGCACGCCCTTGCGCACCGGCGCGAGGGTGTGCTCGAAGCTGAGGTTGTCGAGCGAGGCGATGGCGGACGCCTGGGCCGCTTCGATCGCGCCACGGAGGGCGGCCAGCGCCTGCGCCAGCTGCTCGTCCCTGATGGCCGCTGCGGCGGCTTGCCGCTGCGCGCTGAGGCTCTCCTCGATCCGCGCCACGGCGTCGAGCACCATGCGGGTGTCGGCGTTGCGGTTGCGCTTGGCGTATTCGCCGAGGAACCAGCGGCCGCGCGAGGTTTCCATGAAAGCCGCGCTGATCGCAGCATAGTCCTCCTCGCTCGGCAGGGCCGCGCGGGCGGATATCGGCGACAGGGCGAATGCTTCTTCGGCCATCACAATCTCTCCGCGCAAATCACTGCGCGTTACGCTAACGATCACCACGATATCGCGCGAATCGCAATTGAATTGATGTCTTCCGAATCACAAATCCCCATTGCAGCAAAAGTTGCATCGCGGCGATTCGCGCGCAGCCTCGCGGCATTCTATGCCACGCTGTTCGGCGTGACCGGGGTCCACCTGCCGTTCTTCACGGTGTGGCTGAAGGCGATCGGCATCGATGCCACCTGGATAGGCATCATCACCGCGGTGCCGCCGGTGACGCGCTTCACCGTGCTGCCGCTGGTCACCGCCGCGGCGGAACACCGACAGATGCTGCGCGGCGCGATCGTTGCCACCAGCTTTGCCACGGCGCTGGGCTTTGTCCTGATCGGCACCCAGCACCAGCCGTTCCTGGTGCTTGCGGTCTATGCGCTGACCTGCTGCGTCTGGACGCCGACGATCCCGCTCACCGACGCCTATGCGCTGCGCGGCGTCAGGCAATACGGCCTCAGCTACGGACCGTTGCGGCTCTGGGGCTCGGCCGCGTTCGCGGTCTGCGCACTCGTCTGCGGGTTCTCGCTCCGTTATGTCGCGGAGGTCGATCTGATCTGGATCATCACCACCATGACGGTGCTGAGTGCGGTGGTCGCGCTGATGCTGCGGCCGCTCGGCCGTCCGGCGGGCAACGCGGCATCGACCGGTGGTGCACGAAAGCTGCTGCGCGATCCCGCCTTCCTCGCCATCATCGTGTCCTCGGCACTGATCCAGGGCAGCCACGGCGCCTACTACATCTTTGCATCGATTGCCTGGCGGCAGGCCGGTTTCAGCGGCCTGACGATTGCTTGCCTCTGGGTGCTCGGCGTGATCGCCGAGATCGTGCTGTTTGCGCTGTCGCCGCGCTTCACGCTACGGTCGACGACGCTGGTGATGATCGCGGCCGCCAGCGCCGCGGCGCGCTGGGCGATCACCGCGCAGGATCCGCCGCTTGCGGTGCTTGCCGCGGTCCAGCTCGGACACGGGCTGAGCTTCGGCCTGACGCAGGTCGGGATCATGGGCCTGATGGTGCATCACGTGCCGGTTCATGTGATGGCGCGCGCGCAGGGCTATCTCACCGCCTGCGGCGGCATCGTCGCGAGCACCACGGCGATCGTCAGCGGCATGGTCTATGCGCGCTTCGGCCTCGGCGTCTACGACATGATGGCCGCGATGGCGGCGACAGGCGGGCTCGTGATGTGGTTGGCGCGGAGCCGCTTCATAGCGTTTTCGAGCGAAGTGGGCACCGGTTCGCGCTAGCGCGATGAGACAGGGCTAAGCTCGAACGGCGTCGCACGTTCACCTCTCCCCGACGGGGAGAGGTCGACTTGCGCAGCAAGTCGGGTGAGGGGGTATGGTCTATCGAGAGAGCAAGAGCCCTCACCCGGATTGCTTCGCAATCCGACCTCTCCCCGACGGGGAGAGGTGAACCGAAACCGCGGCGAGCCGAACCAATACCCATCGCGTTCTAGCAAAACGCGTCAAATAAAAGCGTCCATTATCCCCAGAGCGCGGCGTCGGGCGGATAGACCAGGCTGCCGTCATAGCGCAGGCCGTTGTCGCGATCCCTGGCCAGCAGCAGCGGGCCGTCGAGATCGACGAAGCGCGCGGCTTGCGCGATCAGCATCGCCGGCGCCATCGCAAGCGAGGTCGCGACCATGCAGCCGATCATGATCTCGAAGCCGAGCGCGCGGGCGGCATCCGCCATCGCGAGCGCTTCGGTCAGTCCGCCGGTCTTGTCGAGCTTGATGTTGACGGCGTCATAGCGGCCACGCAGGCCCTGGAGCGAGGCGCGGTCATGCACGCTCTCGTCGGCGCAGACCGCAACCGGGCGCTTGATCCGCGCCAGCGCTTCGTCCTTGCCCGCCGGCAGCGGCTGCTCGATCAGCGTGACGCCGGCATCGGCACAGGCCGCGAGGTTGGCGGCGAGATTGTGTTCGGTCCAGGCCTCGTTGGCGTCGACGATCAGCTCGGAGGCCGGCGCCGCTTTGCGCACGGCGGCGATCCGCGCGCCGTCGCCATCGCCGCCGAGCTTGATCTTGAGCAGTGCGCGATGGGCAGCCTTGGCGGTGGCCTCCGCCATCGCCTCTGATGTCCCGAGCGAAATCGTATAGGCGGTGGTGCGGGGTTCCGGCGCGGGCCGGCCGAGCAGGTTCCAGATCCGCTGGGCGGCGCGTTTGGCCTCCAGATCCGCCAGCGCGCAATCCAGCGCATTGCGGGCGGCGCCGGCAGGCATCCGGGCCTGCAGGGCAATGCGGTCCATGCCGTCGGCGAGCGCCTCCTGCATTGCCTGGATCGCCCGCAGCGTCGCCTCGGGCGTTTCGCCGTAGCGCGGGTAGGGCACGCATTCACCGCGGCCAATGAGGCCGCCCTGGCTCACCTCGGCGACCACGACGACGGCCTCGGTCTTGGCACCGCGGCTGATCGTGAAGGTCCCAGCGATCGGCCAGTGCTCGATGCGACCGGTCAAGGAAATCGCTCCGGGAGGGGTGGAAGTCATTTTAAAGTCTACTATTTCCTGAACCGTAGCTTGCGACGCGCAACCAACTATGGCTGGTTAGTGACAGATTCGACAAGCCGATCCGGCGTCGCCGGAGATCTGCGTGAGCGGCGGCCAGCCGGCTTGAGGGGTAGGCAAAAGGTGAGCGGCGACCCGACACTGGAGCGGATAGCCCAAGGCGAAGGACTGGCGTTGTGCGCGGCGGGCAACTGGACGGCCCGCTTTGCACCCGCGCTCGAGCGGATCGTCTCCGACGCCGAGAAGCTGCGCGGCAGCCGTCCCCACATCTTCATCGACGTGTCGCAGGTCGCGAGCCTCGACACGTTCGGCGCGTGGCTGATCGAGCGGCTGCGCCGCAGCCTCAGCGATGCCAGCGCGGAAGCCGAGATCGCGGGCCTCTCAGCCAATTATTCCAGCCTGGTCGACGAGGTCCGCCGTGTCGGCCCTGCGCCCAAGGCCGCGAGCGAACCGCTGTTGATCTCGGTCATGCTCGAGCAGATCGGGCGCACCGTGGCCGGGATCAGCGGCACCATCATCGGCCTCGTGGATATGCTCGGCGCCGTGCTGGCCGCGGCCGCCAAGGTGCTGGTCCATCCGCGCAGCTTCCGCTTCACCTCGACGGTGCATCACCTCGAGCAGGTCTGCTTGCGGGCGGTGCCGATCGTGGTGCTGATCACCTTCCTGATCGGCTGCATCATCTCGCAGCAGGGCATCTTCCACTTCCGCAGGTTCGGCGCCGACATCTTCGTCGTCGACATGCTGGGCGTGCTGGTGCTGCGCGAGATCGGCGTGCTCCTGGTCGCGATCATGGTCGCGGGCCGCTCCGGTTCGGCCTATACCGCCGAGCTCGGCTCCATGAAGATGCGCGAGGAGATCGACGCGCTGCGCACCATGGGGTTCGATCCGATCGAGGTCCTGATCCTGCCGCGCATGCTGGCGCTGGTGCTGGCGCTGCCGATCCTGGCCTTCCTCGGCGCGATGGCCGCGCTCTATGGCGGCGGCCTGGTGGCGTGGCTCTATGGCGGCGTCGATCCGGAGGCCTTCCTGCTTCGCCTTCGTGATGCCATATCGATCGACCATTTCATCGTCGGCATGGTCAAGGCGCCTGTGATGGCGGCGGTGATCGGCATCGTCGCCTGCGTCGAAGGGCTGGCGGTACAGGGTTCGGCGGAATCGCTCGGACAGCACACCACCGCATCGGTGGTGAAGGGGATCTTCTTCGTGATCGTGATGGACGGCGTGTTCGCGATCTTCTTCGCCTCGATCGGGATGTGATCATGGCGGAGCAGGACATCGACGCCATCATCCGGGTCCGCGACGTTACCGTTCAATTCGGCAACACGCGCGTGCTCGACAGCCTCGACCTCGACGTCAAGCGCGGCGAGATTCTCGGCTTCGTCGGCCCCTCGGGCGCCGGCAAGTCGGTGCTGACGCGCACCATCATCGGCCTGGTGCCGAAAGTTTCCGGCCGCATCGAAGTGTTCGGCGTCGATCTCGACGCCGCGAGCTCGTCGCAGCGCCGCGCCGTCGAGCGGCGCTGGGGCATCCTGTTCCAGCAGGGCGCGCTGTTCTCCTCGCTCACGGTGCGCCAGAACATCCAGTTTCCGGCGCGCGAATATCTGCGCGTCTCGCAGCGGCTGCTCGACGAGATCATGGTGGCGAAGCTCGTGATGGTCGGCCTCAAGCCCGAAGTCGCCGATCGCTATCCGTCGGAATTGTCCGGCGGCATGATCAAGCGCGTCGCGCTGGCGCGCGCTCTCGCGCTCGATCCCGAGCTCGTGTTTCTCGATGAGCCCACGTCGGGCCTCGATCCGATCGGCGCCGGCGATTTCGACGAGCTGGTGCGCACCCTGCAGCGCACTTTGGGGCTGACCGTTTTCATGGTAACCCACGATCTCGACAGTCTTTACACCGCGTGCGACCGTATCGCCGTTTTAGGGAACGGTAAGATCATTGCTGCAGGATCGATCGCCGACATGAAGGCATCGCAGCATCCCTGGCTGCAGCAATATTTCAACGGCAAGCGCGCCCGTGCCGTTGTGGCCTAGCCCATGATCCCGAAACGAGGAGACCGGTTTTCGGACGAGATCATGCGCCAACAGGAAATTCGATGGGCTCGAACGCAGGCCGGCTGCGCGAGGGCCCAGAGTGATGAACGCGAGTAACTGATGGAAACGCGGGCGAACTACGTCTTGATCGGGGCTTTCACGCTGGCGGTGATCGCCGCTGCGTTCGGCTTCGTGCTGTGGTTCCAGAGCCTGCACACCACCAAGCAGCGCAGCCCGCTGCGGGTGATCTTCGAGGGGCCGGCATCGGGCCTGCGCAACGGCGGCAATGTCAATTTTAACGGTATCCGGATAGGGGAGGTGGTCTCGGTCAAGCTCGACAACCCGCGACGCGTGGTTGCGCTGGCGATGATCGAGAACAACGCACCGCTCCGCAAGGACACCCTGGTCGGTCTCGAATTCCAAGGCCTCACCGGCGTCGCCGCGATCTCGCTCAAGGGCGGCGAGGAGGCCGCCCCGCCGGTGCCGCTGGATGAGGACGGCATCCCGGTTCTGACCGCCGATCCCAATGCGCTGCAGGACGTCACCGAGGCGATCCGCGCCACCCTGCAGAACGTCAACCGCATCGTCGCCGACAATCAGCAGTCGGTGAAGAACTCGCTGAAGAATCTCGAGGTCTTCACCCAGGCGCTGGCGCGCAATTCGGAGAAGATCGACAACGTCATGGTCAAGGTCGACGGCGTGATGGCCAAGGCCGACAATCTGATGCTGGGCCTCAACGCGATCGCCGGCGGCAACAACGGCAGCGAGCTGAACCTGATGGTGAAGTCGATCCGCGAGCTCGCCGATAACGTCGACAAGCGGTCCAATCTCCTGATCAACGACGGTCGCCGCACGTTGTCCGACATCAGCCGCGCCGTGAACAATTTCGACCGCAACCCGAGCCGGGTGATCTTCGGCGGCAGCAACAACGCCGCACCCGAGCCGGCGCCGGCTCCCGCGGCTGCACCGGCGGGCCCGCGGCGACGGCAGTGACGTGACGGACGAATGGTGAAGGGCGAACGTTGTCCGCATCGTCATTGCGAGGAGCGCTAGCGACGAAGCAATCCATTGCTCCGCAAGCGGCGAAATGGATTGCTTCGCTCCGCTCGCAATGACGATGGTTGGCGCCAGCAGGCTATCGCAGATGCGCAGGCCGTGGATCAGTTAGCCCAAACCAAAACGGAGACCTTTCGGTCTCCGTTTTTTCGTTTGCTATTGCTACTCGCCGCTCGCCAAGCTTATCCCAGCCGTCCCGCAGCGTGCGCGAGCAGGGTGTAGACCAGCCCGGTCTCCGAGGTCAGGTGGCTAGCCAGCTCCTGCTGGCCGCGGCCGTCGCGGGCGACTTCATCGAGCAGGCGCTCGAACTCCGCGATGTAGCGGTCGACCGTCTGCTTGAAGCCGCGGTCGGCGCGGTACTTGCGAGCCACCTCATCGAAGGCCTTCTGGCCGGCCGGCGTGTAGAGGCGCTTGGAGAACGCCTTGTTCTCGCCGCGCTGGTAGCGATCCCACATCTCGGCCGCAAGCGTGCGGTCCATCAGCCGGCCGATGTCGAGCGACAGCGACTCCAGCGGATTGGCGGCCGGCTGCTGTTGCGGACGCGGGCGCTGCTGGGCGTCGCGGCCCTGCGGGGCAGGCGGCGGCGCATCGGTGCG
>NZ_JACMYK010000070.1 GCF_020889785.1 Bradyrhizobium acaciae | reverse complement strand
CCGGCGCGGCGCGCTTGGCGTGCTTCTTGGCGCCCTTCGGCGGCTCGGGCGGCGGAGCCGGCTGAGCAGCAGCGGCCGCCGCAGCGTTCTGCTGGTCGAGCTGTTCCTGCTGCGAGCCCTTGTACAATTCCTTCGGCACGCCCTGCTCGAGGCCGGGCACGCCTTCGGGGAATACCGGCTTGCGGTCGCCCTGCAGCTTCTTCTTGGTGTCGAGGAAGTCGAGCAGGTCGCTCGGATCGAAATTGGCCATGCCGCCACCGCCGCAGCCTGCCAACGCGCTGCAAAGCGCGGTCAGAACTGCGGCTGCGATCAGGCGTTGCGAGCGGCGCATGGTCGATCTCTCACTCAAACTCGGGTTTCGCGCCAGCTCAGCTTTTAGCGACCGGCGGCAACAATGCCTGCAGCGCTTCGGCGCGCGAGCGCATGCTCGGCGGCGTCTCGCCGTCATTGGCAATCTGGTCGAGCCACTGCCGCGCGGCGGTGGCATCGTTGGCGCGCCAGGCCGACAGCGCCAGAAGCTCGCGCGCGGAGTGACGGAACGTCGAGTCCTTCGACGTCGCTACAGCCTCAAGCCGCTGCAGCATGTTCGGATAGGTCGTGGTTTCCATCACGATCTGCGCGGCGCGGATCCGCGCCAGGTCCTGGTCGGGACCGCCCACGCTGCGATCGGCTGCGATGTCATCATAGAGTTTCGCGGCGGCCGGCTGGTCGCGGGTCGCGACCTCGGCGGCCATGCGCAGCCGCGCCAGCGTGCGGTAACCGGACGGCGCCTTCGTGACCAGGTCGGCAAACGCAGCCTCGGCCTCGGCGTGCTTGTTCTGGTCCGACAGCTCGACGGCGCGGTCGAACGCCGCACCGGCCTCGGCGGCCTTCTTGGCCTCGAGATACTGATAGCCACGCCAGCCACCGACGCCCGCGACCACGACGATCGCCAGCGCGATGATGAAAAGCGAGTACTTGTCCCACAGCTTCTTGAGCTGATCGCGACGGACTTCCTCGTCGACTTCGTCAAATAATTCAGACACTTAAGGCTATCCCATCCCCTCGGGACCGCGAATCTCGGTGGAGCACAGCCCCTACCTGATCCCCACATCGCGGCGGCGTTACCCTAACGGTGTGGCGGAGGCAAGGCAAAGCAAGGCGGATCAAAGCGTTAACCGGGGAAGTTTGACGTAGCTACGACGGGACTGCGTGGGCCCCTCTCCCGCTTGCGCGGGAGGGTTGGGGGTGCCGCCGTGAGTCGAATGTTGGAGAGGGCCCCATTGTGGCGAGAGCCCCACTCGCCGCGCTACGCGCGTCGACCTCCCCCGCAAGCGGGCGAGGTGTACCGAGTTTGCGGCTTCTCAAGTGCTCTACCGGTTTGCAGCCAGCGTCTCGCGCAGCTGGCGCTTGATCACCTTGCCGTTGGCGTTGCGCGGCAGCGGCTGTGCGGTCAGGGCCATGGTCTCCGGCACCTTGTAGTCGGAAAGACGCTCGGCGCACCAGGCGCGCAGGCTGTCGGCATTGACCTCGGCGCGGGTCACGATCACGGCGTGCACGCGCTCGCCGAGCACCGGACACGGCTTGGCGATGATCGCGCTCTCGACCACGGCCGGGTGGCCGGCCAGCACGGATTCCACCTCGGCCGAATAGATCTTCAGGCCGCCGCGGTTGATCATGTCCTTCTGGCGATCGAACACGCGAACGAAATTGTCGGCGTCGATCGAACCGAGATCGCCGGAATGCCAGAACCCGGCGGTGAAGCTTTCCGCCGTCGCCTTCGGATTGTTCCAGTAGCCCTTGATCACGGAGGCGCTGCGGATCCAGAGCTCGCCGATCTCGCCGCGCGGCACCTCGCGGCCGTCGGCGCCCATCACGACGATCTCGGCTCCCGGACACGGCAGGCCGACGCTGTCGATATGGGCTGCGGTGAGTTCGCCCGGCATCAAGGTCGAGGGCGATGTGGTCTCGGTCGCGCCGTAGCAATTGGCGAGCTTCAAACCGGGAATTTTGGCGTCGAGCTTTTCGATGGTCGCGACCGGCATCGGCGCGCCGCCGAAGCCGCCGATCCGCCAGCTCGACAGATCGGTGCTGTCGAAATCCGGCTGCATGAGGCAGAGATTGTACATCGCCGGCACCATCACCGTGTAGCTGACGCGCTCGCGCGCCGCGACCTTGAGATATTCCGACGCCTTGAACTCCGGCATGATGATCAGCGCGCCGGCGCAGCGGGCCATGGTGGTGACGTTGGCGACCGCGCCGGTGACATGCGCAAGCGGCACCGCGGCGATCGAGCGATCGGCTTTGGTCAGCTTCAGGCAGGACGCAAAAATCATCGAGGAATGGATGATATTGCAATGCGCGAGCATCGCGCCCTTGGGTCGGCCAGTCGTACCCGAGGTGTAGAGGATCATCGCGGTGTCCTCTTCCCTCACCTCCGCCGGCGCCTGTGCCGGCGCGTTGTCGCGTAGCGCAGCGAATTGCGACGTGCCGTCGTCGCTGACTGATACGCGATGCGCGAGGCCGGGAATATCGGCGGCGTCAGGGATGCGCTCGGCAAGCGCGGCCTCGTGCACCAGGCACTTGGCGCCGCAATCGTTCAGCACATAGGCGATCTCGGGCTTCTGCTGGCGCGTCGAGAGCAGCACGGTGACCAACCCCGCATGCGCAGCGGCGAACATCGTCAGCACGAACTCGATGCGGTTGCCGAGCAGGATCGCGACGCGGTCGCCGGGCACAAGGCCGAGTCTTGCAAAACCCGCCGCAACCTTGGCCGACTGCTCGGCGACCTCGCGCCAGCTCAAGCGCGCCGTGCCGCAGACCAGCGCTTCGCCGTCGCCATTCTGCGCGACCGCATCCGCGACCATCGCCCACAGGCTCGTCGGCCGCTCCGCGAATGCCGGCACGACGCGGTCGCCGAATCGCGGCTCGAGCCGCATCAGCGGCAGTGCGTGTAGCGACCAGTCCATATCAGCCTCGTCAGCTCTTCTTCATGCCGTAGACATGCTCCGGCCCCGGGAAGGCGCGGCTCTTCACGTCGCGCGCATATCCCGCGATCGCTTCCTCGATCATTGGTCCGAGGTTGCCGTAGCGGCGGACGAATTTCGGCGCGCGCGGCGACAGGCCGAGCATGTCCTCCAGCACCAGCACCTGGCCATCGCAGGCCGGGCTCGCACCGATGCCGATCGTGGGCACGGCTATCGACTGCGTGATCTTGCGCGCCAAGGGCTCGGCGACCGCCTCGACCACGATCGAGAAGGCGCCCGCCTCCGCGATCGCCCTGGCGTCGTTCTCGATCGGCGCCCAGTTCTCCTCCTCGCGGCCCTGCGCGCGGAACGAGCCCAGCGTGTTGATCGACTGCGGCGTCAGGCCGATATGGCCCATCACCGGAATGCCGCGCTCCGACAGGAACGCCACCGTCTCCGCCATCCGCGCGCCGCCCTCGAGCTTGACCGCGCCGCACAGCGTTTCCTTCATGATCCGCACCGCGGATTGAAACGCCTGCTCCTTCGAGCCCTCGTAGGAGCCGAACGGCATGTCGACCACGACGAGCGCGGCCTGCGAGCCGCGCATCACCGCGCGGCCCTGCAGGATCATCATGTCGAGGGTGACCGGCACCGTGGTCTCGAAGCCGTGCATGACGTTGCCGAGGGAGTCGCCGACCAGGATGGCGTCGCAATGACGGTCGACCAGCGCCGCGGTGTGCGCGTGATACGACGTCAGCATCACGATCGGCTCGCCGTTCTTGCGGGCACGCAGGTCAGGCGCGGTCTTGCGCTTGATGGCGGATTGAACAGACATAGTCAGGCTCCCATGACAGGCACGCCGATCACGACCGGGTGGAACGCAAACGCCAGCGCCAGGTAGACGATGACACCGACCGCGATCGCGATCAGGTCGTTGGTCGGGCCGCCCACCGGGATCGGCGGACCACCGGCATCGCTGCGGCGCTTCAGCGAGATGCGGTCGTAGACCGCCCAACCGAGAAACGAGCCGAACAGGATGATCGAGCCGAGGTCGCCATTGGCGAGCAGATGCGCGAACGCCCACAGCTTCACGGCCGTCAGCATCGGATGCTTCACAATGGTGTAGATGCGGCCGCGGATATAGGCGGCGACGATGAGGATCGTGGCCGGCAGCATCAGCGCCACCGTGATGTGCTTGAAGGCGGTCGGCGGCGTCCAGACATCGATCCAGCCGGTCGCGCGATAGTGGCCGAAACCCCATATGATCAGCGCGAGCCCTGCGAACGACACCAGCGAATAGACGCCCTTGTAGGCGCCCTCGCCCATCGCCTTGACGATGCCGGCGCGCAGTTCGCGCAGGCTGCTCAGCACATGGATGCCGAGGAACAGCACGAGACCCAGGATCATGACGAGCAGTCCCACGATGTTCCTCCCCTGATCGATGAATGCCTTCGCGTAACATCTTCGCCCGGCGCATGGCAATGCGCCACGCCGGGTCGCCGATCACGGATTGCCGGTGGGCTTGGCGAGCTCCCGATTGTCGACGTAGCGGATCATGATCGGGCGGCCGGCCAGCGCGCCGCCGAGCCCGCCGGTGAATTTCAGCGGCAGGCAGGCATCGAGCGAGGCGTTGATCGCGTTGAGGTAGGTCGTGCGGGTGTCGGCCGGGATACCCCGCGTCGAAAACGTCAGGCGTGGCGCACCGATCATCTCGCCTGACCGTTTGAAGCTGAAGCGCACCGACATCTGCATGCCCGCGCGCGCGTCATCCGGTGGCGGCGGCGCCCAGCAGGAACGCAGCGCGGCGAAGAGATCGCCGATGGTATTGAGGTCATGATCCGGCTTGCGGTACTTCTCGGCTTGATCTTGCGGCGGCACGGTCAGGATCGTGAGCTGGAGATTTTCGCCGTACGGATAATCCATCTCGGGAAAGCACGGCCCGTTGTTGAACAGGCTGCAATAGGACGGGATGCAAGGCCCCTCGTCGAGCACGCTGCAAGGCGTGTGTGCAAACGGCGCCGGGTTGGTCTGTTGCCGCTGCTGCGCAAAGGCAGCGCTCGCGAGCGCAAAGGCCGGGACGGCAAAAGCGAGACAGATGGCGACGCGTCGGAGCATGCAGACGGACCCGGATTGCGCTCCGGGGAACATGGTACCGCAGCCGAGCCGCATCAAGCGGGCCGGCGTTCAATTCCTTGCGCGCGTAACCGTCACGCCCGGCACGGCAACCCCCGCTCTCGTCGCCCGGCTCGACCGGGCGATGACAGTCGAGGATGAGGATGCAACCCCGCCCACGCGTCGTCCCTGCGAAAGCAGGGACCCATACTCCGCAGCGGATGTTGTGAACGGGAATCGTCGTTCCAACATGCGCGTCAATCAGCAATTGTGGTTATGGGTCCCTGCTTTCGCAGGGACGACACCGCGTATGGGGCGAGTGCGCGCGCCTTACGCCTTCTTCTTCACGTCCTTGACGTTGGAGAAGGTGATGCCCTCGGCGCGCTCGCGGGTGTAGCCGAGATAGAACTCGTTCTTGGCCATGAACACGGGATCACCGTCGACGTCGTCGGCGATGCCGGAATTGTTGGCGGCGACGAAGGCTTCGAGCTTCTTGCGGTCGTCGGACGAGATCCAGCGTGCGAGCGAGAATTCCGAGACCTCGAACTCGACCGGTAGCGAGTACTCCGCGTCGAGCCGCGCCTTCAGCACGTCGAGTTGCAGCGGACCGACCACGCCGACCAGCGCCGGCGCACCGTCGCGCGGGCGGAACACCTGCACGACGCCCTCCTCCGACATCTGCTGCAAGGCTTCCTTCAGCTTCTTGGCCTTCATCGCATCGGTGAGGCGAACGCGGCGGACGATTTCAGGCGCGAAGCTCGGCACGCCGACGAAGGTCAGATCCTCGCCCTCGGTCAGGGTATCGCCGATCCGCAAGGTGCCGTGGTTGGGAATGCCGACGACGTCGCCGGCGAACGCCTCATCCGCCACCGAGCGATCCTGGGCGAAGAAGAATTGCGGGCTCGACAGGCTCATGTTCTTACCTGTTCGCACCAGCTTGGCCTTCATGCCGCGGCTGAGCTTGCCCGAGCACAGCCGGGCGAAAGCGATGCGGTCACGGTGGTTCGGATCCATATTGGCCTGGATCTTGAACACGAACGCGCTCATGCGCGGCTCGGCCGCTTCGACCTTGCGCAGATCGGAATCCTGCGCGCGCGGCGCCGGTGCGAATTTGCCGAGGCCTTCGAGCAGATCGCCGACGCCGAAATTGCGCAGCGCGCTGCCGAAATAGACCGGCGTCAGATGGCCTTCGCGGAATGCCGCGAGCTCGAACGGCTTGCAGGCCTCCGATGCCAGCGCCAGCTCGTCCTTGACCTCAGCGACGTCGAGGTTGGGGTTGCGCTTGCCGAGATCGGCGATGTCGATCTGCTCGGTGGCGCCGGTCTTGGCGCCGCCGCCCTCGAGCAGCCGCACGCCGCCATTGACGACGTCATAGGTGCCGAGGAAGTCGCGGCCGCGGCCGACCGGCCAGGTCATCGGCGTGGTGTCGAGCGCCAGCGTCTTCTCGATCTCGTCCAAAAGCTCGAACGTGTCGCGGCTCTCGCGGTCCATCTTGTTGATGAAGGTGATGATCGGGATGTCGCGCAGGCGGCACACCTCGAACAGCTTTCGCGTGCGCGCCTCGATGCCCTTGGCGGCGTCGATCACCATGACGGCGGAGTCGACCGCGGTCAGCGTGCGATAGGTGTCTTCCGAAAAGTCCTCGTGGCCCGGCGTGTCCAGCAGGTTGAACACGAGCTCGTTGAACTCGAAAGTCATCACCGAGGTGACGACCGAAATGCCGCGCTCGCGCTCGATCTTCATCCAGTCCGAGCGCGTGTTGCGCCGCTCGCCCTTGGCCTTGACCTGACCCGCGAGGTTGATGGCGCCGCCGAACAGCAGCAGCTTTTCCGTCAGCGTGGTCTTGCCGGCGTCCGGGTGCGAGATGATCGCAAAGGTGCGGCGCCGCGCCACTTCCTCGGAAAGCGGCGAGCGGGACGGCGATTCGGCTGAAACTGAGATGTCGGACATGGCGGGGCAGCGTTTGGCAGGGAAAACGGGCGCAATCAAGGGCGTTTTGTCGCAATGCGGCGTGGCCGCACCACCCCATATAAGCATGAGAGGGACGACCTTCTTCCCACCATACCATCCGCGGGGACGACCCTGCCTTATCCGGAGGGTTCGTTATGGCTTGGGCCATTTTGCTCGTCGCAGGCCTGCTCGAGATCGGCTGGGCGATCGGGCTGAAATACACCGATGGTTTCTCGCGGCTGGTGCCGTCGGTTCTGACGCTCGCGGCGATGGCCGGCAGCGTGCTGCTGCTCGGCCTTGCGCTGAAGACGCTGCCGATTGGAACCGCCTATGCGGTCTGGACCGGGATCGGTGCGGTCGGCACCGCGGCGCTCGGCATCATCCTGCTCGGCGAACCCGCGACCGCGATGCGGCTTGCCAGTATCGGGCTGATCGTCTCCGGCATCGTCGGGCTGAAGCTGGTCGGGTAATTACTTCAAAATCTGCACGACCCAGTAGGTCGCGGCGGCGACCGCCGCGGACGCCGGGATCGTGATCACCCACGCGTAGACGATCGAGCTTGCCACGTTCCAGCGCACGGCGGAGAGCCGCCGTGCGGCGCCGACGCCGACGATCGCGCCGGTGATGGTGTGGGTGGTCGACACGGGAACCCCGAGATAGGTCGCGATGAACAGCGTCGCGGCGCCGCCGGTCTCGGCGCAGAAACCCTGCATCGGCGTCAGCTTGGTGATCCGCAGCCCCATGGTGCGGACGATCCGCCAGCCGCCCATCAAGGTGCCCAGCGCCATCGCGCTCTGGCAGGCCAGCACGACCCAGAACGGGATCTCGAACGTGTCGCCGAGATGGCCCTGCGAGTAGAGCAGCACGGCGATGATGCCCATGGTCTTCTGCGCATCGTTGCCGCCATGACCGAGCGAATAGAGCGAGGCCGAGGCGAATTGCAGGATCCGGAAGGCGCGATCGACCGCGAACGGCGTCGAGCGCACCGAGAGCCAGGACACGATCGCAACCAGCACCA
The DNA here is from genome assembly GCF_020889785.1 of Bradyrhizobium acaciae. Lineage (GTDB taxonomy): Bacteria > Pseudomonadota > Alphaproteobacteria > Rhizobiales > Xanthobacteraceae > Bradyrhizobium > Bradyrhizobium acaciae. The sequence continues at coordinate 30,398 of NZ_JACMYK010000070.1, read as the reverse complement.
GCGCCAGCAGGAAGCCGACCAGCGGCGACAGCACGATCGCGAGCAAGGTCTTGGTGAGCCCGCTCCACACCGCCGCCGAAATGCCCGCCTTCGCCATGCCGGCGCCGACCAGGCCGCCGATCAGCGCATGCGAGCTCGATGAGGGAATGCCCAGCGCCCAGGTGATCACGTTCCAGGCGATCGCGCCGACCAGCGCGGCGAAGATCACGGTTGCATCCACCACCGACGGGTCGATGATCCCGGTGCCGATCGTATTGGCAACGTGCAGGCCGAACACGGCGAAGGCGACGAAGTTGAAGAAGGCCGCCCAGAACACCGCATATTGCGGCCGCAGCACGCGGGTCGAGACGATGGTCGCGATCGAGTTCGCGGCATCGTGCAGGCCGTTCAGGAAGTCGAACAGCAGCGCGACCGCAATCAGGATGGTCAGAACCGGAAGACCCAGCGTGGCGTCCACGTGATGCCCCGCTCTATTGTGCTTTGTTGAGCATGATCTTGTCGGAAAACCGCATCACACTTTTCCGGATCATGCTCAGACTTGCTCGATCACGATCGAGTTGATCTCGTTGGCCACGTCGTCGAAGCGGTCGGCTACCTTCTCGAGGTGATCGTAGATCTCCGCGCCGACGATGAAGTCCATCGCATTGGCGTCACGGTGTTTCAGGAACAGCTCCTTGAGCCCGATATCCTGGAGATCGTCGACCCGGCCCTCGAGCTTGGTCAGCTCCTCGGTGATCTGGGTCAGCATCGAGACGTTCTGGCCGATCGCCTGCAACAGCGGCAGCGCGCGGCCGACCAAATTGGCGCATTCGACGATCAGGGTGCCCATTTCGCGCATCGGAGGCTCGAACTCGCGCACCTCGAACAGCATCACCGCCTTGGCGGTCGCCTGCATTTGGTCGACCGCGTCGTCCATCGCGGTGATCAGGTTCTTGATGTCGCCGCGGTCGAACGGAGTGATGAAGGTGCGGCGAACCGCGGTCAGGACTTCCCGGGTGACGCTATCGGCGTCGTTCTCGAACTGATTGACGCGCTGGCAGAAGACCGGGGTCTCCTCCCCGCCCTTCAGCATGTCCTGCAAAGCCTTCGCGCACTGCACGGAGGTCTGGGCGTGGCGGGCGAACAGGTCGAAAAATCGCTCTTCCTTGGGCAGGAAGGCGCGAAACCAGCGCAGCATGTCTCAGTTCCATCATTCCGGGACAGCCCTTTTAGCGACTGTCACGGAACTGTCATAGAGCATCTGGCGGGGAAAACACCGGAAACGACCGCCCGAACGGGCGGTCGTCCACCGCTATGTCGGCCGATCGCGGGGCGCGCGTGCGCCCGCCCTGCCCTACAGCGATCGCCGCAGCAGGTGGGCAAGCTCACCGACCAGACCGCGCCGGAACAGCAGCACGCAGGACACGAAGATCACGCCCTGGATCACCGTCACCCACTGGCCGAAACCGGCGAGATATTGCTGCATGGCGATGATCACGAATGCGCCGACCACCGGTCCGAAGATGGTGCCGAGACCGCCGACCAGCGTCATCAGCACGATCTCACCGGACATCGACCAGTGCACGTCGGTGAGCGAGGCGTTCTGCGCCACGAACACCTTCAGCGAGCCGGCAAAGCCCGCCAGCGTGCCCGACAGGACGTAGGCAAGCATCTTGTACTGGTCGGTCTTGTAGCCGAGCGAGATCGCGCGCGGCTCGTTCTCGCGGATCGACTTCAGCACCTCGCCGAACGGCGAGTTGATGGTGCGGTAGATCAGCAGGAAGCCGGCGAGGAAGCCGACCAGCACGACGTAGTACAGCACCAAGGGCTTCGAGAGGTCGAAGATCCCGAACAGGTGGCCCTGCGGGATGCCCTGGATGCCGTCTTCACCGTGGGTGAACGGCGCCTGCAGATAGAGGAAGTAGAGCAACTGCGACAGCGCCAGCGTGATCATCGAGAAATAGATGCCCTGCCGCTTGATCGAGATGTAGCCGGTGACGAGGCCGAGCAAGGCCGCAGCGGCGACGCCGACCACGATGCCGAGCTCCGGCGGCAGCCCCCACACCTTCAGCGCATGCGCCGAGACGTAGCCGGCGGTGCCGAGGAACATGGCGTGGCCGAACGACAGCAGGCCGCCATAGCCGATCAGGAGGTTGAAGGCGCAGGCGAGCAGCGCAAAGCACAGCGCCTGCATGACGAAGAACGGATAGATCCCCGTAAACGGCACCGCCGCCAGCAGCGTCGCCATCACGGCGAATACGATCATCTCGTCGCGCATCGCGCGCGGCGTCATCGGAAGTGTATCGTCGGTCAATGCTGACATATCAGGCCGCCCGTCCCGTCAGTCCCGTTGGCTTCACCAGCAACACCACCACCATCAGGACAAACACCACGGTGTTGGAGGCCTCGGGATAAAAATACTTGGTCAGTCCCTCGATCACGCCGAGCGCGAAGCCGGTGATGATCGAACCCATGATCGAACCCATGCCGCCGATCACGACCACCGCGAACACCACGATGATCAGATCGGCGCCCATCAGCGGGCGGACCTGGTTGATCGGCGCCGACAGCACGCCGGCGAGCGCGGCAAGACCGACGCCGAGCCCGTAGGTCAGCGTGATCATGCGCGGCACGTTGATGCCGAAGGCACGCACCAGCGTCGGATTTTCGGTGGCGGCGCGCAGATACGCGCCGAGCTGCGTCTTCTCGATCAGGAACCAGGTGGCAAGGCAGACCACCAGCGAGAAGATGACGACCCAGCCGCGATAGATCGGCAGGAACATGAAGCCGAGATTAACGCCGCCCTTGAGCTGATCCGGGATCGAATACGGCAGACCGGAGGAGCCGAAATAGTTCTGGAACACGCCCTGCACGATCAGCGCGATGCCGAACGTCAGCAGCAGTCCGTAGAGGTGGTCGAGCCCGGCGAGCCATTGCAGCATGGTGCGCTCGAGGATCATGCCGAAGACACCGACCACCACGGGTGCGATGATCAGCGCCCACCAGTAGTTGATGCCGCCCAGATTGAGCAGGAAATACGCCACGAAGGCGCCCATCATGTAGAGCGCGCCATGCGCGAAATTGATGATGTTGAGCATGCCGAAGATGACGGCAAGCCCGAGACTGAGCAGCGCGTAGAACGAGCCGTTGATCAGTCCGACCAGAAGCTGTGCGTAGAGAGCCTGCATCGAATGAGCTTTCGCTAGATAGATGAAGCCCGCCGGCCACGCCCATGGCCGGCGGGCATGATCGTCACTTCTTCAGAAGCGCACAGGTGCTCTTGTCGAGCGGCGTGAAGGCCTGGTTGCCCGGCACGGTGCCGACCAGCTTGTAGAAGTCCCACGGCCCCTTGGATTCAGAGGGCTTCTTCACCTCGAACAGATAGGCATCGTGGGTGACGCGGCCGTTGGCCTCGACCTCGCCCTTGCCGAACAGCGGATCGTCGGTCGGGATCGTCTTCATCTTCGCGACCACCTTGGCGCCGTCATGCGGATTGCCGCCGAGGGCTTCCAGCGCCTTGAAGTAATGCAGCAGGCCCGCATAGACGCCGGCCTGCACCATGGTCGGGGGCGCGCCGCTCTTCAGCTTCTCCGAGAAGCGCTTGGAGAAGGCGCGGGTGTTGTCGTTGAGGTCCCAGTAGAACGTCTCGGTGAAGTTCAGGCCCTGCGCGGTCTCGAGCCCGATCGCCTTGACGTCGGTGAGGAACAGCAGCAACGCGGCGAGCTTCTGGCCGCCCTTGACGATGCCGAACTCGGCCGCCTGCTTGATCGAGTTGGTGGTGTCGCCGCCGGCGTTGGCGAGACCAATGATCTTGGCCTTGGAGGCCTGCGCCTGCAGCAGGAACGAGGAGAAGTCGGCGGTGTTGAGCGGATGCTTGACGCCACCGACCACCTTGCCGCCGTTGGCGGTGACGACCGCGGTGGTGTCGCGCTCGAGCGCCGCGCCGAAGGCGTAGTCCGCGGTCAGGAAGAACCAGGTGTCCCCGCCCGCCTTCACCAGCGCCTGGCCGGTGGCGTGCGCCAGCATGTAGGTGTCGTAGGTCCAGTGCACCGTGTTCGGCGAGCACTGCGCGTTGGTGAGGTCCGAGGTCGCGGCGCCCGAATTGATGTAGACGCCGTTCTTTTCCTTGACCACGTTGTTCACCGCGAGCGCGACGCCGGAATTCGGCACGTCGACGATGGTGTCGACCTTGTCGACGTCGAACCACTGGCGCGCGATCGTGGTGCCGATATCGGGCTTGTTCTGGTGATCGCCGGAGATCAGGTCGATGGTCCAGCCCTTGGCCTTGAGGCCGGAATCCTCGATCGCCATCTGCGCCGCCAGCGTCGAGCCGGGACCGGCGAGGTCGGCATAGAGGCCGGACTGATCCGACAAGACGCCGATCTTGACGACCTTGTCGTCGGCGGAGGCAATGCTCGCGACGCTGAGCGCCATCGCGGAGCCGAGCAGAAGCGCAGAAATCTTGTTTCTCATGGGGATTCCCTCAGTCCTTAAATTTTCTGGCTCGGCAATCAGACGCCGAGATAGGTATGCAGCTTGTCCATGTTGGCCGACAGCTCGGAATTGGCGAAGCCGTCGATCACCTTGCCGTGCTCGACGATGTAGTAGCGGTCGGCAACCGTCGAGGCGAAACGGAAATTCTGCTCGACCAGCAGGATCGTGAATCCCTGCGACTTCAGGCGCGCAATGGTGTGCCCGATCTGCTGGATGATGACCGGCGCCAAGCCTTCGGTCGGCTCGTCCAGCATCAGGAAGCGCGCGCCGGTGCGCAGGATGCGCGCAATCGCCAGCATCTGCTGCTCGCCGCCCGAGAGCTTGGTGCCCTGGCTGGTGAGACGCTCCTTCAGATTGGGAAACAGCGTGAAGATCTGGTCGAGCGGCAGGCCGCCCGGCCGCACCACCGGCGGCAGCAGCAAATTCTCGCGCACGTCGAGGCTCGAGAAGATGCCGCGCTCTTCGGGGCAGAACGCGATGCCGAGCCGCGCGATCTTGTCCGAAGTGGAGCGGATGATCTCCTTGTTGTCGAAGCGGATCGAGCCGGAGCGCTTGCCGATCACGCCCATGATCGACTTCAGCGTGGTGGTCTTGCCGGCGCCGTTGCGGCCGAGCAGCGTCACCACCTCGCCCGCCTTCACGTTGAAATTGATGCCGTGAAGGATGTGGGATTCGCCGTACCAGGCCTGCAGATCCTTGACCGTCAGCACCTCGGCGCCGGTCGCAGCCACAGGCTTTTCCGCCAGTTTTGCCTCAGCCATGACCCGCTCCCAGATAGGCTTCCTTCACGCGCTCGTCCTTGGAGAGGTCGGCGTAGTTGCCCTCCGCGAGCACCTGCCCGCGCGTCAGCACGGTGATGATGTCGGAGAGGTTGGCCACCACCGAGAGGTTATGCTCGACCATCAGGATGGTATACTTGGCCGAGATCCGCTTGATCAGCGCTGCGATCTTGTCGATGTCCTCGTGGCCCATGCCGGCCATCGGCTCGTCGAGCAGCATCATCTCCGGGTCGAGCGCGAGCGTCGTTGCAATTTCAAGTGCGCGCTTGCGGCCGTACGGCATCTCGACCGCCGGCGTGTTGGCGAATTCGCTCAAGCCGACGTCGTTCAGCAGTTCATGTGCGCGCGGATTGAAGCGGTCGAGCACGCTCTTCGAGCGCCAGAAATCAAACGACGAGCCGTGCTGGCGCTGCAGCGCCACGCGCACGTTTTCCAGCGCGGTCAGATGCGGAAATACCGCCGAAATCTGGAACGAGCGGACCAGCCCGAGCCGCGCCACGTCGGCCGGCGGCATCGCGGTGATGTCCTGGCCCTTGTAGCGAATCTGCCCGCCCGTCGGCTTCAGGAATTTGGTCAGCAGGTTGAAACAGGTCGTCTTGCCGGCGCCGTTCGGCCCGATCAACGCATGGATACTGCCGCGACGCACCTTCAGCGCGACGTCGCGAACGGCGAAGAAACCCGCGAATTCCTTGGTCAATCCGCTGGTTTCGAGAATGAACTCATCGGCCAAATAGATTCCCCCATACGCCATCGCCGCGAAGCCCCTCGCCCGCGTGGCCAGCTTTTTTCATGTTCGACAGGTTGTCCGCAACGTCTTGGAAACCGTCCGGGGCCCGTCGCCTCCGGGCCGGAATATGCCGTCATCTGCGGCAGTTACGCAAGGTGGAAAGCTGTGCAGTGCAGTATTGGCACGACCAGTTCCAGTTGATCCTTAGTCGAATGGCTTTTGAGCACGCTTTGCGCCTCGGAAAGCCGCCATTAAGCGTGTTTTGCTCCGGGCTTTCCTTTTCACAGAATATTTCCGCCTCTCACCGAAGCTTCCGGCCATTGGATTTATGAACGGCTGCAACCTTGTATTTCGAGATCGAAAATTCCTCCGTCATCAAGTCGATCCGCCAGCGTGATTTCCTCGACACGTGGCTGCGGCTTTATGCCCGTGGCCAGACGATGCCGCGCTTCGACCAATCTGTCCCCGGCCGCATCCCGCTCGGGGATGTGCCTGAGTTCGGCTAGCCGATGCCATTCAGAAGCGCCGATCCATCGGTGGTCAAATCGATCACGCAGCGGGTGCTGCTGAATGCCTGGCTGCGCGCCGTACGCAAGCCCGACGCGCTTCCGTTGCTGTGCGACTTCCACACCGAGGGCAGCGCCGACGAGCGGGCCGACATGATGGGCTTTGACGTCGAGGGCAGCGGCGACGCCGCCCGTTTCATCATCACGCAGGAAGGCGCGCGGCTGACCACCGCCTATGGCAACGAGCATGTCGAGCCGCGGCTGCGCACCAACCGTTATCTCGATGACGCGATCGGCCCGGAGCGCTATGCCGGCGTCATCCTCTCCTATCGCGCCTGCGTGGCGCGCAAACTTCCGACCTACACGGTCGCGGAGGTCACCGACGCCGACGGCAAGGATGTCTCCTATGAGCGGTTGCTGCTGCCGTTCGGACGTGGCGATGCCGTCGACCACATCATCGGCTCGTACAAGGCGATCAGCATCGAGGGCGGCTTTCGGCTGCACAATCTGATGGGCGTGAAGGCGAAGTCGGTCCCGGTGGTCACCGTGCGCGCGGTGATCGACCGCAGGTTCGTGCCGGCAGATCGTCCGGCGAGCCAGGATTCAGTCGAATTGATCTAGGTCTCGAACGCGGACTCAGGCGGCTGACCGCCACCACTGTCGCCGACGAGATCTTCGCGTGACCTGCCTAGCCGTGAAGCTGCGCGTTGAGGCCGTCCCAATTCGTTATGCGTCGGGTCGCCTCGAGCGCGCCGCTCTGGGAGTTGCGACGGAAGAGCAAGCCCTTCTGGCCCGAGAGTTCTTTGGCTTTCAGTACCCGGCCGTCTTCCAGCAGGATGCGCGCGCCTGCCGTGACATAGCAGCCCGCTTCGACGATACAATCGTCACCCAATGAAATGCCGATACCGGCGTTGGCTCCGATCAGGCAGCGCTCACCGACTGTGATCCGCTCTTTCCCGCCTCCGGACAGCGTGCCCATGATCGACGCTCCGCCACCGATGTCGCTGCCGCTTGCCACGACCACGCCGGCGCTGATCCGGCCTTCGACCATGCAGGGACCGAGCGTACCCGCATTAAAATTGCAAAAGCCTTCATGCATGACGGTCGTGCCGGCAGCCAAATAGGCTCCGAGCCTGACCCGGTCCGCATCGGCAATTCTCACGTCCGCATGCGTCACGTAGTCAGTCATGCGCGGAAACTTGTCCACGCCTGTCACCTCGAACCCCAGGCCACGCTTGCGCGCCACGATTCGCGCTTCCGCTACACGCGCGCTTTCGCAGGGACCGAATGTGGTCCAGGCAACGTTCGGCAACAGACCGAAAATTCCGTCAAGGTTCTGGCAATTCGGCTGGACCAGCCGGTGGCTCAGGAGATGGAGTCGAAGATATGCGTCGTGCACATCGGCCGGCGCAGATGCAAGGGAGTCAATTTCCGTGCGAATGGCAACGATGTCGACATTGCGGACGTCGTCGTGTCGCGCATATCCGTCGGCCGAGGCACCCAACGATCTGCTGATCTCGTCGCCCGTCAGCCGCAGCGTTGCCGTCTTGCCGGCATCCTCAACCAGGCTCAGCCGAAGAAACCAGGAATCCAGCACGCGACCATCAGCGGCAATCGTCGCAAATCCCTCGCCTCTCGCGCCCCTCAGTTCCATCGCCATTTGAATTTCTCACGACTAACAATCCCAAACATAGTGCATACGCGAGTTCGCGTGGAAATGGCAACTTCCGGACGCTCAAACACGTCCGCTTTGGGTCATTTTCGACGGATTCGTCGGGGATTGTCGGCAGGTTACTCCAAACCTTGGGGACGCGCGAAACGCATCAGCCCTTCCTGCGCGCCTTCGCCGGCACTTCCTTGGCATAGATATCCGGCTTGAAGCCGACGACGCGCTTCGCTCCGAGGTCGAGCACCGGACGCTTGATCATCGACGGCTGCTCGGCCATCAGCGCCAGCGCCTTGCGCTCATTCAACCCTTCCTTGTCGGCATCGGGCAGCTTCTTGAAGGTGGTGCCGGCGCGGTTGAGCAGCGTCTCCCAGCCGACCTCGTCGCTCCACTGCTTGAGCTTGTCCTTGGCGATCCCAGCGGTCTTGTAGTCGTGGAAGTCATAGGTGACGCCATGATCGTCGAGCCAGCTGCGCGCCTTCTTCATGGTGTCGCAGTTCTTGATGCCGTAGATGGTGATGGTCAAAGCCGTTCCCCGCATGCGATTGCTGCGGGGAAACTAGCCCCGCAACCATCACAGCGCCAGATCGGACAGCGCCGGTCTCCACACCGATATTGGTAGTGCTCAGTGCGCGTCATGCGTGAAGACGAAATCGTGATCGCTGGCATGGGCCTCGTGGCAGGCGAAGCACGTCTCGTGCTGCGCGGCATCGACCGGCTTGCCGTCGATGAAGCGGCCGAAGCCCCAGCCGCCGGTCGCGGCATATTTGGCCGTATCCTTGACCATGACCTGCACGGTGGTCGCCGGTCCCGTGATGAAGGCGCCGTTGAGGCCCGCAACCGGCTTGCGTTTCCAGGCGAGCTTGACCAGCACGGTGCCGTCGGGGAAACGCGCAGCGCCCTCCTGATAGGCCTTCACGGCGGTGGCATTGCCGAGCACGCTGCGTAGTTCGTCGAGCCCGGTTTCCTCGCCGACCGCGATCAGCTTCCAGTCGCGATAGCCCTCGGGAATTTTCACGCCGAAGATCGGCGACCCAAGTGCCGCATCATCGGCATGCCCGACGGCAAACGGCAATGATGCGCTGATGCAGGCTGCCGCGATCGCGGCAGCTGCCCATTTCACAACCTGTCTCATGATACTTGCCCGCGCTCTCGATTCTTGTTTGACGCGCTTTCTTCACGCGAACCGGTATCCACTTCGCTCGAAAACGCGCTAGGCCTTGCTGACGTCGATGATGGCCTGGACGAAGGCCTGCGGCGCTTCCTGCGGCAGATTGTGGCCGATGCCGCCGGCGAGCTGCCGATGCTCGTAATGCCCGGAGAACTTCTTGGCATAGGCTGATGGCTCCGGATGCGGCGCGCCGTTGGCATCGCCTTCCATTGTGATGGTCGGGATCGCGATCACGGGCGCCTGGGCCAGCGTCTTCTCGAAACCGTCGTACTTCGCCTCGCCCTCGGCGAGACCGAGCCGCCAGCGGTAATTGTGGATCACGATATCGACATGGTCGGGATTCTCGAATGCGGCCGCGCTGCGGTCATAGGTGGCGTCGTCGAACTTCCACTGCGGCGAGGCGAGCTGCCAGATCAGTCTGTTGAAGTCGTGCCGGTTCTGGGCATAGCCCTCACGGCCGCGCTCGGTCGCGAAATAGAACTGGTACCACCATTGCAGCTCGGCCTTCGGCGGCAGCGGTATCTTGCCGGCGGCCTGGCTGCCGATCAGGTAACCGCTCACCGAGACCATGGCCTTGCAGCGCTCGGGCCACAGCACCGCCATGATGTTGGCGGTGCGCGCACCCCAATCATAGCCGCCGAGCACGGCCTTCTCGATCTTCAGCGCATCCATCAAGGCAATGATGTCGGCGGCGACCGCCACCGGCTGGCCGCTGCGCATCGTATCGCTGGAGAGGAAACGCGTAGTACCGTAGCCGCGCAGATGCGGCACGATCACGCGATAGCCGACTTCCGCCAGCGCCGGCGCGACGTCGGCATAGCTGTGGATGTCATAGGGCCACCCGTGCAGCAGGATGACGGCGGGACCCGACGCCGGACCCATCTCGACATAACCGGTGTCGAGCACGCCGGCATTGATCTGCTTGACCGGGCCGATCGAGGTGTGGCCGGCGGCCTTGGCCTCGGGCAGTGCCGCCTTGGATTGCGCGCTGGCCGATCCGATCAGGCCGAGCCTGGAAGCGGCGAGGATCCCGCCGGCGATACCGAGGAAGCGGCGGCGTTGCTGATTGATGGCTTGAGACATGGCGATCTCCTTAACTCTGGTGTCGAATCCAATATTGCAGAGACCGCCCCCGCCCGCTTTCAGAGGACGTGGATTTGTCCTTCAGACCGTCGTGATTTTGGCTCCGGGCCGGCTGTGCTAGGTTCCGCCACGCATTCAGCCGCCGGCCCCGGACTTTTCGATTTGACCTACCATTTCAACGACTTGACCCTCGATTCCGAGCGCCGGGAGCTGCGCCGCGGCGATGCCCTGGTGGCCGTCGAGCCGCAGGTCTTTGACCTCCTGGAATTCCTGATCCGTGCCCGCGACCGGGTGGTCAGCCGCGACGAGGTGCTGGCCGCGGTCTGGCACGGCCGGATCGTCTCGGAAGCGACGCTGAGCAGCCGGGTCAACGCCGCGCGGACCGCGATCGGCGACAATGGCGAGGCGCAGCGGCTGATCCGCACCCTGCCCCGCAAGGGTCTCCGCTTTGTCGGCGATGTCAGGGAGGACAGCGCACCCGCTCATCCGGTCGCTGGTAACGCCACTCCGCCAAGGCCGAGCGAGGGCCCGTCGATCGCGGTGCTGCCCTTCACCAATATGAGCGGCGATCCCGAGCAGGACTATTTCGCCGACGGAATCGCCGAGGACATCACCACCGCGCTCGCCCGTTGCAGCCGCCTCACCGTGATCGCGCGCAACTCCGCCTTCACCTACAAGGGCAAAGCGGTCGATATCCGCCAGGTCGGCCGCGAGCTCGGTGTCGGCTACGTGCTCGAAGGCAGCGTCCGCCGTGGCGGCAACAGGTTGCGCATCACCGGCCAGCTGATCGACGCCAGCTCCGGCGCGCATCTGTGGGCCGACCGGTTCGATGGTGCCGTGAGTTCACGCCCGAGAGCATGGAAGCCGCGCTTGAGTGCCTCGACCAGGCGCTGGCGCTCGATCCGAATTACGCGCCGGCGCTTGCTGCCTCGGCCTATTGCCATGCGATGCGCCATGTCCAGGGCTGGCTGAAGCCTGATGACTCCTACCGGGAGCGCGCGGTCGCACAGGCCTGGCGTGCGGTCGAGCTCACGCCCGGCGATCCGCAGGTGCTGTGGATGGCAGCGTTCGCGATCTGGAACATGGCCGACGAGATCGAACCTGCGCGCGAATTGTTCGAGCGCTCGCTTGCGATCAACCCGAATTCGGCGATGGCGCTGGTGCTCGGCGGCTGGATCGAAGCGATGCGCGGCAACCAGACGACCGGCCGCGCCATGATCGAGCGCGCACAGCGGCTCAACCCGCGCGACCCCCGCGGCTGGTTCGCCGCCGCGGCGCTAGCGATCTGCGCGGTGCTCGACGGAAACTTCGCCGAAGCGATTGTTTGGGCCGACAAGGCGCTGGCGCAGAACCGCCGCTTCGCGGTCGCCCTGCGCGTCCTGATCGTGGCGCTGGTCAAGACCGGCGAGCGCGAGCGCGCGACCCAGATCGCGCGCGAACTGCTCAAGGTCGATCCGGAGCTTTCGATTTCCGGCTTCCTGTCGCGGATTCCGTTTCCGGTGCAATCGATGTCCGCGACCTATCGCGAAACGCTCAAGGCAGCAGGTGTCCCGGACTGATGCCGCTCGGGGGAGCGCGATGATCGTTCGCCCACGGTGCGATGCGCGGCAGTACCGGCCTGGTGGCAGTCCATTCCTCGTCGCAGAGTTTGTAGCGCAGGATTCGACTCGCTTCGGCAGTCAGGCTCAAGGAACCCGCGGCGACGGGAGCGGTCGCGATGTTGGCACATTGGAGTGAAGCGGACGCTGTTCTACTTTGACGCTACATTAGCCTGACTGCATTTCCGTCCGTCACGTCATTCCCAGAGCAGGCCCCAGTCAATGAACGAGCATGCATGGTATGAAGTCTGGGTTGATGATACGGCCCGTCCTCCTTACGTCCTGATCTTGCTTTCGGATAAAGCTGGGTCATCATTTGAAATTTATGACCCTGCCGAGAAGTTTGTCTGTCACACAACGAGCTCTTACCAAGACGCCATGTTCTGGCTCACGGAAGATGAAGGTCGATGGAACGATGAACGAGATCGCGCGCGGCCTTTGTCGGCTTCTGATCCCCTTAGCGAAAGTCGCTGCGATCGGCAGTCTCTGTCGCCTTTTGACCCGAAGCAGACCTATGTCGGCTCGCGGCGTTGCCGGACTGACGCGACTATCATTCCAACGACTGCACCTATCCCGAAGCCGCCGAAACCTGCGAGGAGAACCACTCCTAGAAAAAGAACGAACGTATTCTCATGCCTAGCGTCGTGTAAAATGTAGATGAGGAGACTAGGACTATTGACCAAGGCCGCCAATACCCACCCTGACACGACGCTGCGTGAGAAGAACTTTGCAAAAAGGGAAGCGGCTATAATGAAGCCGACTACATTCAGAATCCCGACCATCTGACCTCTCGGACCAAACCTACACCGCGTCTATCATGTCGCTTATTGACCCGTCATGGTTTACGTCGGCTTGTGGCCCGCTACTGACCTCCACGCGAACGACCGCAGCGTCCGGTATTCGGCGTAGACCGGACCAGCCCTGAAACAGGGTTGAAGTCGCAATTTGACCCTTCGCGGACGTCACGTCGGTCAGCTGCCTTTTTCGCCTTTTGACGCCCAACGGATTCGCTTGAGCGCGTGGGTCAGGCACCACCCTACGCGCTTCAAGCGATTTTAGTGGACCGATCTCTCGGAATAAAATCTCAAGGCCTTCCCGTTAACCTACGGGTCATCCTGTGCTGCAGCGCAACCGGGTAGATGATCTTCGCTTATCTGGACAGTTGAACCCACCGTCGATACACTTTTGGCTTTGGGGGAGGACGATGGACGGTGCAGATCAGTCTGCAAATGCCCCGGAATTGAGCACGGACACATCCATCTCAGTAGTTGCTCGCGCGCGCCACTATTTCAAGAAGTTCGGAACGATCATTGCATCAATTGCTACGATTGGCGCCATCGCCGGAGGGCTCGCAGGCTATTGGCGCGCGTGGGATGTCCTATACAGTCACACACGCGGCGACACCACCAAATCGGCGCAGTCACCGTCGTTGATTGTCACCAAGGGGCCCGCAGTCGCGGTACTGCCCTTCACGAACCCCGTCAAAGCAGCGTCCCTAGATCCGTTCGCCGACATCATGACGCAACAGGTTGCGTCTTCGCTTGGGAAGTTCAGTACACTTCGTGTCGTCCCCCGCGCACTGTCCGCAAACATCTCGAAAGACGGAAATACAGTCGAGGCAGCACTGAAAGCCGGGATCGATTATCTTGTGACCGGAGAGGTTCGCCCGTCAGGCGACGGCGCCCGTGCCAACATTCAGATTGCGGATTTGAAAACCGGCTCGGAGCTATGGTCGCGGTCTTTCGAGGCGAGCGCCCAAGGGGTGCAAACGGAGACCGATGCCTACGAAATCGGAGATGTTGCCGCCGCCCAGATTGGGGGCTATCCCGGGCCGATCATGAGCGCAGATTTCGCGAACCTGCAACACAAGGCTGTCGCTGAGTTCAGCCCCTATGAATGTATCGTCTACGCGCTAACAGCGGGCGCGACCGGCTCGTCGGCGGTGGTTCTCAAGGGCTTGGAATGCTCGAAACAACTGACGGATCAGCAGCCGAACAATGCGCTTGCACTAGCGGCACGTTCGGTCGGTCTTTTTGTGCAGAGGTTTCTCGGGGCTGGCTTGCCGATGGACCAAGTGAACCACGCTGACAAGCGGCTTTATTTGAACGAGGAGATTGTGCGTACCGCTGCGCGCGCGGTGGAGCTTGCGCCAGATGACGCATACGTCCGAAGGGCCTACGCCCTCGCAATTAGTACCAAGTGTCAGCTCGATCTCTACAGGCAAGAGGCTCGGAAAGCTATCGCGCTCAATCCGAACGATGCTCGTTCGCTTGGAGTCCTTGGCAACCAGCTTGCGTTTATGGGGGATTGGGATGAAGGCGCAGCGATGGCTGAAAAGGGCATTCGACTAGCGGGCCCAAGTGCTTCGTTTGCGTGGTGGTATGCGCCGGCCAAACGCCATTGGTGGAGAGGCGAATACGAACAATCGGTCAAGGATTTTCGGCACGGCTAGAGGGATTTTGGCTTAGTCATCTCGATCAGGCGTATACCCTGCCGTTTCTTGGTCGGATCGACGAAGCTAAAGCGGAAGTAGCAAAGCTACTAAAGCTGAGGCCGGACTTTTCCATCCGCGAGGCGGACAGCTTCTACCGCATGTATTGCTTCTCGCCCGAATACATCGAGAAGATGAACGGCGCCCTGCGGCAGGCCGGGTTGCCTGAATGAGCATGCTTAGCCGGGATCTTCTGTCTGCGCGACTGCTTCCAACATAATCCCGCGCACAGGATCGTCTCGAAGCGTTCCGAGAACGATACCCTGTCCGACGCCAACGCGGGTACAGCCTCCGATGTGGACAAATATCCTCAAGTACTTGGCATCGATCGATCCCCTAATCACTCGATCAACTCGCGCGTTCATTACGATCGTCTGGTTGCCACGCGCGTCGCCTACTTGCGTCTCGTCATAGATCGTCGCTTCTATGACGACCGGTGCGTCGATGTCGGTCGGGACGTGCTCGAATACGATCCCGCGTTCGAAGCTTGGCCCCAGACAGGCAAATGCGCTGGTGCAAAGGGGGCAACAGGCAGCCATAGAAACCGCCCATGTGCGCATATAGGCAAGCCAGTTATTGATCATTACAAGAGAATGACAACTCGCTGCGATGTCCGCAACGGGTCACCAACGTCGCCCTCTGCAATAGACGTCGGCCTGTCGATTTCCGCTATGCTCCGTTAGCCACCAACGGCGCGTGGCGGTGCAATATGTCGCGAAGGGCCAAACTCAGACAAAAGATTCGGAGACAGGCGGTCTGCTCACTGGCCCGGTTGGGCAGGTGGGCTGGGCCAATCCGATCGCAGATTGTTCGGGTTATTCCGATCGAATAAGTCCTGCCTAATAAGGCCGCTCGGGCGAGGATCAATTGCGGATTCAATTCTGCGAAGTTCATGGCTTCGTGTGACTACGACCCCGGGTCTTACTACGCAATTAGCAGGATAACCAGCGTATTGGCAATAAACCACCACGGCACCTCCCGTTCCAGTGCTTCCAGCTAAGAACACAATTATTAACGATGCCGACAACGCGATTGATCGCCGCATTTTTGCCTCCCGTGGCAGTATGCAAGAGAAGTGTGGCGCTGTTGCCAAAAATGGCAAGATTTATTGGACAACGGATTTCTGCTTCGGGTCACGAGCATCGCCCTCCGCAATAGACGGCGGCCTGTCAATTTCCGCTATACCCCGTTAGCGACAAAGGTCGTGCCGCGATGCAATATGTCGCGAAGGCGCCAACAGGCGACATCCACACTAAAGGTCGCCCAATAGCGGCCTCAGTACATGGACGCGACCTATTACCTCAACCCAAGACAGCCGCAGTAGCGGCCAGGCGCTGGCGACGGCAACTTGGCCGCTACTGGCAAAATGATCATTGTGCGCTATGCCGATGATCTCAGCATCGGATTTGAGCACCATGGACCAGCGGCGTCGCGCCGCTCAGTAGCCATAATACCCGCCCGGGCAAACCCAGTTGCCGTAAGCGTCGTAGCCGCAGCCACCGCGGTAGTAAGCCCCCGCCGCAGCCGCGCCGACTGCAGCCGCGCCCACTGCCGCCGCTCCGGCCCCGTAGCGGTAGCCGTAGCCGCGATACCCCCCTGCAGCGTACGCGCCCCGATAGCCGTAGCGCCCGCCGCGCACAGCGACAGCACCGCCCCGGTATCCCCGAGCCGCGACCGCGCCGCCGCGGTAGCCGCCCGCTCGCACAGCGCCGCCGTGAAAACCTCCAGCGCGCATGCCGCCGCCGCGGGCAAACGCGTCGTCGGGAGCGAAGGTGACCAACAGCATGGCTGCGGCTGCCGAAGCGATGAGAGTTCGACGCAACATTGGCGGACTCCTTTTTCGATAGAGAAAGCCGCGGACACCGGCACATCGCGTTAACCGCGGGTCGTCCGAAGCCTCGCGCACCGGGGCATCGTACCCTTGACCTGGATCAAAGCTCAGCGTTCATCGATGTGAACGACCGAGGTCGTAAATGTCGCCTTTGGGTCCCCTTAGAGGACGTCGCGGCGGTCCGCCATCTTTGTCGGCTTTGACCCAATGCGGACGCACCGACCCGAACGTCTGCCTACCTCGATTGGCTGCACCCATGCTAACATCACAAGATTGCGAACTCGCTTAGGGGAGAGACCGATGAGGTTGCGGGCGATTCTCGCCGCGTGCTCGATCACGGCTCTTGGAGTGTTCACCATGACATCCGGCGCGATCGGTCAGATGCAGTCAGTCAAGCAGCAGCTAATCGGTACGTGGACCCTGATCGCTTGGGAGCAGAAGAAGGCTGACGACACGATCGTCAGGCGTTACGGGACTGGCCCGAAGGGTATTGCGTTCTTCGATGCGGATGGACACTACATCATCACGGTGATGAAGTCAGAGCGCGCGAAGTATGCGAGCAACGCCTTGTGGCAAGGTACGCCAGAAGAAAACAAGGATACCGGAACGATAACCTATTTCGGAACATATTCGACGAGCGAGGCAGATCGTAGCATCACAATTCACATCGAGGGGAGTTCCTTCCCAAACTGGAATGGCACCGATCAGAAGCGCCTTGTGACGATTGTGGAGGACCAACTAACGCTGACCGTCCGTCCTCCGGGTAGCGATGTGGTCGACGTCACTTGGAAACGAGCAAAGTGATCGACTCGGGCAATTCCGCTGTCGGCGGATCTCGGGAGACGTCCGCATTTGCGCAGCTGTTAGCGGACATCGGACGCCAGCCGCTCAACGAGTACACGGCCTACGCAGTAGATTTGCAAGCGCGGAGCCACAGCCGGATTGAAGCCAGCACTACAATCCCGGTGATCTCGCCGCCCAGGCCTTGGTGGCCTGGCAGTTGTCCATCGCCCTGATGTAGGCAGGCCGTGCCGTCGTGCGGGCGAGATAGTCCCGCTCAATCGAACCAGGAACGTAATTGCCGGTTCGCAGGCCGAGCAGCAGGGCGTAGCTCACCGAGATGTCGGCAGCAGTGAATCGGTTGCCGGCGAGATAGGGGCAAACCGCGAGGCGACGGATCACGAACCCCAGCCGGCTCTCGAAGGTCTCGAGCGCCCAGCGGGTCACCCGGGCATCTCGCTCGGCTTCCGGCGCCAGCTGGCGACCGACAATAACGGCGTTCATCGGCCCGGCGAGACCGGCCTCGCCCATATGGAGAAATTGCAGGTAGGACGCGAAGGCGGGATCATCAGGGGCGACGGCGAGCGAAGCTGAGCCGTGGCGGGCAAGCAGGTACTGAAGAATCGCAATCGATTCGACCATGATCGTCTCGCCGTCCTGCAATACGGGAATGAAGCCGGCCGGGTTGATCGCGAGGAAATCGTGATCATTCTCGACTGCGAGCAGATCGACCGGGCGCAGCCGATAGGCCAATCCCAGTTCCTCGAGCAGCCAAACAACACGGAAGCCGCGACCTTCGCCATAGACGGTGAGCATAGTTGAGCGTTCCTGGATTGAGCTGGGTGACCTAACTCGCAGAGGTGAGCCTGTCGCGCAACGGACGGCCGATGGCGCATCATGCACGCAAGGCTTGGCGCATACATGCGACCCGCGTTGGGGCGAGCGGACGCCTGCGCAATTTCGGAATATTAGAAGAATATTGCTGAGTTGCCCGACGTGTCAAGCTGTTTGGTGGGCCTCCGGACGCCACCGGCTCCTTTGCATGGGGTTGTTTTCGATATTTTTGCAGCGCCTCCTCCGACGGCCCGATAACTTCACATTGCCCTAGCCGCTCCCGCCCGGCTCCAGCGCCTCGCCGAGTTGAAGCGGATGCGCCATCGTCTCGTGCAGCGCGTCCTTGTCGAGCTCGCCCTCGGAGAGGCTGATCACGACGCAGGCGACGCCGTTGCCGATCAGATTGGTCAGCGCGCGGCACTCGCTCATGAACTTGTCGATGCCGACCAGGATCGCGATCGACTGGATCGGAATGTCAGGCACGATCGACAGCGTCGCGGCCAGCGTGATGAAGCCGGCGCCGGTGACGCCGGAGGCGCCCTTCGAGGTGATCATGGCGACGCCGAGAATGCCGAGTTCCTGCCAGATCGTCAGGTGGGTATTGGTGGCCTGCGCCAGGAACAGCGTCGCCAGCGTCATGTAGATGTTGGTGCCGTCGAGATTGAAGCTGTAGCCGGTCGGCACCACGAGGCCGACCACCGAGCGCGAGGCGCCGAGATGCTCCATCTTCTGGATCATCTGCGGCAGCACCGTCTCCGACGACGAGGTGCCGAGCACGATCAGGAGCTCGTCCTTGATATAGGCGATGAAGCGGATGATGGAAAAACCCGCCAGCCGCGCGATCGCACCGAGCACGATCAGCACGAACAGGATGCTGGTGAGATAGAAGGTCGCGATCAGCGCCGCCAGGTTGACCAGCGAGCCGAGGCCGTAGGCGCCGACCGTGAAGGCCATCGCGCCGAACGCGCCGAGCGGTGCGACGCGGACGATCATCCGGATGATGCCGAAGAACATCTTGGAGGCCTTGTCGATCGCCTCGGCGATCGGCTCGCCGGGCTTGCCCATCAGGGCAATGGCAAACCCCGAGAGGATCGAGATCAGCAGCACCTGCAGCAGGTCGCCGCGCGCCAGGGCGCCGAAGAAGCTGTCGGGGATGATCGCCATCAGATGGGCGACGATGCCCTGCTCCTTCGCCTGGGTCACGTAGGTGGAGACCGACTTCGGATCGATCGTGGCGGGATCGATGTTGAAGCCGCGGCCGGGCTGCAGCAGCTCGCCGATCAAGAGGCCGACCGCGAGCGCGACCGTCGACACCGCCTCGAAATAGATCAGCGCCTTCAGGCCGACCCGGCCGACCCGCTTGAGGTCGCCCATCGAGGAGATGCCGTGCACCACGGTGCAGAAGATCACCGGCGCGATCATCATCTTGATCAGCGCGATGAAGCCGTCGCCGAGCGGCTTCAACTGCTTGCCGAGGCCGGGATAGAAGTACCCGATCAGGACGCCCGCGAAAATCGCGATCAACACCTGGACGTAGAGGATCTTGTACCAGGGCTGATGTTTGTGATGGACGGCGGGCTTGATCGCGTCTGTGGCCATGAGGTGCCCCGGGCTGGAAATGAACTCAACTGGTGATGCCATCTTGGCGGAGCCGCACGCAAGCGACAATGGTCCTTCGCGCCGCCGCGCGCGCACACGAATCTGTCATAGACTACATCCGGCTTGTATCCGGAGGCTGAGATGGAATTCACCGCACTGTTTCTCGCCATCACCATCGCCATGCTGGTGGCCTGGCGCGGCCCGCGTCCGCTCGCGATCGGACTGTTCGCGGTGATCCTGGTCGCCTGCGTCGCAACCTTGCTGCACCACGCCACCGACCGTCTCACTTTGTCGTTCTGAGGCCGGCCATGACCGATACCCAGGCGGTGACCCTCAATGCCCTCGCGCTTTACGGCCTGGCGCTGCTGCTGGCCGCAGCCTTTGCGGCGCAACTGCTGCTGCACGAGCTGCCCTGCCCGCTGTGCTTGTTGCAGCGCACCCTGTTTGCGCTGCTGGCGATCGGACCGATCCTGAACATCCGCTTCGGACCGCGGCCGAGCCATTATGCCTTGTCGCTGCTGACGGCGGTCCTCGGTGCCGCGGTCTCGACAAGGCAGGTGCTGCTGCACATCCTGCCCGGTGACGCCGGGTACGGGTCGCCGCTGCTCGGCTATCATTATTATACGTGGGCGCTGATCGGGTTCATCGCAGCGATCATCCTGCTCGCCGCGATGCTGCTGTTCGACCGCCAGTTCGATCACCGCACAGCACAAGTCACCGCGCCCGGCAAGTTCGCGCAAGGTGCGGCGTGGCTGGTGGTCGGGCTGACGGCACTGAACGTGCTCTCGACCTTGCTCGAATGCGGCTTCGGCGCCTGCGCCGACAATCCGGTCGTGTATGAGCTGCTGAAGCGGGGTTAGGCGCGCTTCGGGATATTCAGCCCGCGCTCCACGGCCGGCCGCTTGAGACCGCGCTCGAGCCAGGCCGCGACGTGGGCGAACCGGTCGAATTCGACCAGCTCGCGCGCGCCGTAGAAGCCGATCAGATTGCGCACCCAGCCGAGCATCGAGATGTCGGCGATGGAGTATTCATCGTCCATGAACCATTGCCGTCCGGCGAGATGCGTCTCCATCACGCCGAGCAGGCGCGCGGACTCCGCGACGTAGCGCTGCAACGGCCGCTTGTCCTCATAGTCCTTGCCGGCGAATTTGTGGAAGAAGCCGACCTGGCCGAACATCGGCCCGATGCCGCCGATCTGGAAATGCACCCACTGGATCGCCTGGTAGCGACGCGCCGCATCCTGAGGCAGCAGCTTGCCGGTCTTCTCGGCGAGATATTGCAGGATGGCGCCGGATTCGAACAACGGCAGCGGCTTGCCGCCGGGACCGCTGGGATCGAGGATCGCCGGGATCTTGCCGTTCGGGTTCAGCGACAGGAACTCCGGCGTCTTCTGGTCGTCCTTGTTGAAGTCGACCAGATGCACCTCGTAGGGCAGCCCGATCTCCTCGAGCATGATCGAGACCTTCACGCCGTTCGGCGTCGGCAGCGAATAGAGCTGCAGGCGGTCCGGATGCTGGGCGGGCCAGCGCTTTGTGATGGGGAAAGCCGAGAGGTCGGTCATATCAGACATTCTTTGCACGGTTGTTGTTGGGTGGCTAATGTACGGAGCCAAGTGAAAGCCGCAAGGTCTGCAACCGGCCATGAACGATCAAGGGAACGATCAAGCGACAGGCACAAAGCTCGGCCTCTCCGACGACGAGCTCGCAGCACATCCGACCGTGTTCGCAGCCGATGCGCTGGCCGGTCAGGTGGTCGTCGTGTCCGGCGGCGCCGGCGGCATCGGCCGTGCCATCGCATGGCTGTTCGCCCGGCTCGGCGCCCATGTCGTCGTGGTCGGCCGCAATGCCGACAAGCTCGACGCGCTGGTCGATCATCTCGGCCATCGTGGCCTCAAGGCCTCCGCGCATGTCGCCGACATCCGGGATGCCGACGCGGTCAACGCGATGTTCGATACGCTGTGGACCGAGCATGGCCGCATCGATCACCTCGTCAACAGCGCCGGCGGCCAGTTCCCGCAAGCCGCGATCGATGTCTCGATCAAGGGCTGGAATGCGGTCATCAACACCAACCTCAACGGTACCTGGTACATGATGCAGGCCGCGGCGCAGCGCTGGCGCGACCGCGCGCATCCCGGCAGCATCGTCAATATCGTCGTGGTCACGACCCACGGGCTCTACGGCATCGCCCACTCGATCGCGGCGCGCTCCGCCGTGATCGGGCTGTCGCGCGCGCTCGCGGTCGAATGGGCGCCGCTGCACATCCGCATCAACTGCATCGCGCCCGGCGCGATCGAGACCGAGGGCTGGAACGTCTACAGCGAGGCCGCGCGCGCCGCCTATCCGCGCTCCAATCCGATGATGCGCCCGGGCACCCCGTGGGACATCGCGGAAGCCGCCGTCTACCTCGCCGCGCCGTCGGGCAAATTCATCACCGGCGAGATGCTGACCGTCGACGGCGGCGGCCAGCATTGGGGCGAGACCTGGACCACCGGCAAGCCCGACTATTTCAGGGGCGGCGAATAACGCACTCATACGTCGCGTGCCGTCCGTTCGTCACTTCCCGTCGTCGAAGCTGACGATGACGGCGGCGTTCGCGATCAGGATCGGATCGTTGCCGAGATCGGACGGAATCTCGAGCCCGCCCGCGATCGCCTTCACCGTCTTGGTGCCATAGGGCAGTTCCCTGGCGACCGCTTCGATATCGACATCTTCGGGATTCGGCACGGCGATCGTGACATCGACGAACATGTCGTTGGCGGTCTTGCCGAGCATGCGGAAGAAGCCGAGGCTGGAATGGCGGATCGCGTCCGAGACCGCCCGCTTGGCGGCCTTGGTGGCGTCGCGGCCGTGAACGTCGACGCCCATGCCCATTTCGGTGATACAGCGCACGCGTGTCATGAAACTTTCCTGTTGTCGTTGGCATGAGAGACTGATCACTCCTTCGACCGCCGCGCCCGCGCCGTCAAGCCTGGCCGCTTGTCTCACCCACGCGGTTGTGATCGCCGCGTGCGAGCATCCACGCCGCGAGGCCGGCAGGGATCGCCGCCGCAACCACCATGACGGAGGCCGCGCCCCAACCCCACGCCGAGACCACCATGCCGACCGCAATCGGCCCGGTCACCTGGCCGAAATTGCTGCCCGTCATCAAGAGCCCCATCATGACCGGCACCATCGCCGCGGAACGCGCCGCCGCAGGAGTGGTCGCAAGCAATGTCGCGGGGGGGCATTCCCGCGGCTCCTCCGCCCGGCAGCGATGTCCTTCACAACGTCGCGAGCCCGCGCGCCAGCGTCCCGTCGTTTCGCTCCAATTCATCTCCGCGGCCGGATAGTGCGCGCAACGATCCCGGTCTCGCAAGGAGCCGTGCACCATGCCGATCAGCCGCCGGCGAGCGCTGACGCTTGCCTCGCTTTTCGTGGCAAGCCCGCTGCTCGGCAGCGAAAGCCGCGCCGAACAAGTGTCGGTCCCCGGCGCGGCCAGCTTCGACATGGCGACCTTCACCGCCACCTCCGGCGGCGATGCCGACGCGGCCTTCGCCAAAGCGCTGACTGCCGTCGCCAAGGCAGCGGCGGATGCAAGCAGAGCCGGGCCAGTTCACATCGCCCTCAACCTCGAGAGAAACGCCAGCTACCGGATCAAGCGGCCGCTCGCATTCCGGCAGCTGCACGGCTTCGAGCTCAACGGCAATGGCGCGCAGCTGATCAACACGACGCGCAGCGGGACCTTCGCGATCTCCGGCTGCAACCGCCTCACCCTCCGCGATCTCACCGTCGACTACGACCCGCTGCCCTTCACGCAAGGG
Organism: Bradyrhizobium acaciae; assembly: GCF_020889785.1. Classification (GTDB taxonomy): domain Bacteria; phylum Pseudomonadota; class Alphaproteobacteria; order Rhizobiales; family Xanthobacteraceae; genus Bradyrhizobium; species Bradyrhizobium acaciae. The sequence goes on along the minus strand of NZ_JACMYK010000070.1, from coordinate 7,061 downwards.
ATGATCACGGCCTTCGACAAGCAGGCGGTCGATATCACGGTGAAGGTCGACCCCGGCTATCCCGACGATGCCGCGCTGCTGGCCACCTTTACGGATGGCTTCTTCAAGGTGATGGACCGTCACAATCGGGCACTGAAGACCGGCGCCAGGGATTTCCTCTCACCGGTCCATGCCACGCGCCTCGGCGACGGCTTGATCAAGGTGCATCTGCGATGGAGCGCCAACGATCGTTTCCCGAGCCAGCTGCCGATCGCGGTCGGTGATGTCGTCACCATCGCAAACAGCGGCGCGCACGCCATCGCCGTGGACGCCAGCGTCGCAACCAGCCTGATCGACCTGAAGCTCCTGGCCTCGCCGGGCATGGGCATCGTCGAGAATGGCGGCGACGGCTCGATGATGCTGCAAAAGGTCTCGGTCGTTCCGGGACCCCGGCCGAAGGGCGCTGCGACCGACCGGCTGATCTCGACCAACTCCGACGGCTCGCACTTCACCGCGGTCGCGCGCGGTCCGACCATGGAGGACTGCAGTTTCGCCAACACCTCCGACGATGCCATCAATGTGCACGGCTTCTACTACTACATCGTGGCGAAGACCGCGCCGCGGCGGTTTCTGCTCAGCCCGAAATGGGACATTGGCCTGGCGGCCGGCGACGACGTCGAGAGCAGTGATCACGCGACGTTTCGCTCGCTCGGACGCAGCAAGGTCGCGCAGTTGACCAAGCGCCACGCGCCGGAGCTGAAGGCGAAGATCGCCCAGCTCTGGAAGAACAGGAGCCCGACCACCCAACCGGATTTGATCTACGACGTCGTCCTGCAACAGGACCTGCCGCTCAAGACCGGCGATGCCATCACCTCGCTGACGCATATCGGATCCGGCGCCACCCTGCTGCGTTGCAGTTTCCACGCCTGCGGCCGCGTGCTGATGAAGGCACCGAACGCCATCGTCGAGAACTGCCAATTCACCTTCTCGACCGGTGTCGCGCTGCAAGCCGGCAGTGACATCGGCTTCTGGTCGGAGTCCGGATTTGCCGACAACCTCGTGTTCCGCAACAACCGATTCAGCCACTGCGTCAACGGCGCCAACGAGCTGACCAGCGGCAGCGGAACACTCAGCGCGATCTACGTCGGCATGGTGCCGCCGGAAGGGGCCAAGGGATTTCAGGACAATTTCCAGAACCGGCACGTCATCATCGAAGGCAATCACATCGACGATTCCTACATCTACGCGATCTTCGTCAGCAATGCCGACGGCGCCAAGATCGCCGGCAATGTGATCGGCCAGACGTTTGTACGCGGCAACGCGTTCGGGGCAGGCGATTTCTTCCACATCAAGCCCAACAGCGCGATCTTCGTCGGCCGCGCCCGGAACATCGAGATCAGCAACAACGTCGCCGCACGCGGCAAGATCGCGACGATCCCCGTCGCGATCGATCCCAGCTGCGACAAGCGCACGGTGCATCTCGCCGGCAACCGGCTGGCCTGAGCCTCTCTTATTGGCCCTGCTTCTGCAACACCGTGATGTGCAGACGACGCCGGATTTCCATGCCCTGACGGCGGTAGAGCGCAATCGCCGAGACATTGTTGGTGAAGACGTGCAGGAACGGAATTTCGCCGCGCGCCACGATCTGGCGGGCGACCGCCGACAATAGCGCCTGCGCATAGCCGCGGCCGCGGTGGTCCGGATGCACGCAGACTGCGGTCATCTCGGTATAGTTCCCCGGCTTCATCCGCTCCCCGGTCATCGCGACCAGCTCGCCGCCAACGCGGATGCCGAAAAAGTTGCCGAGCTCATGGGTCCGCGCGCTGAACGGTCCGGGCTTCGTCAGTTCCGTCAACGCCATCATCGCGGGAACGTCGGCGGCGCCGAGCCTGACGATCTCGACGCCGGGCGCAGAATAGTCGGCAGGCGTGCCGATCATCTGCTCGCCGGTCTCGGCCAGCAGCACCTTGAACTCCGGCGGTACGGCAACAGGATCGGGCGTGAACAGCACCGCGAATTCCTGTCCCGACAACAGCGCGCCGAGCGCGGCAAAACTCCCTGGCGACATGTCGACCATGTCGGCGAAGGGGGCGATCGCGAGCGGAAAGCGCCGCGCATCGGCGCCGCCTTGCGCCAGGTCGCGTTGCCGTGTGGTCAGCGCGCTCCAGATCGGGCGATCAAGCGGATGAATGGGCGGGACTTCGGACATGCGGCGCTTCGCTCCTGATTTTCTTGGAGCAGAGCAAGAAGCGCCGACAAAATCCAGCGTAGCGTGATGCCGTTGCAGCTCACAATCACGCCAGCAGGATGTGCAGTCTTCGCGCCTGATGGCTCAGACAGCGCTCGGTGCCACCCTTGAGCGGCACGAAGCCATTTCTGATCGCACACGAACTTGCGGCTGCGTCATTGCTGCAGGATTTCGGCGGCGGCGCGGTCGAGGATCTTCGCGATGCGCCGCGCCTCGGCGGCGTCGCAGCCGCGCTTCTGCCGCAGCGCGCTCTTCAGCGCGTGACGCGCGCGGTGCACGTCGTCGGACGCTTCGCCGTCGAGATCGCTGACGCCGGCGAAGGCTTCGCGCACCTCCTCCATGCGACGGCCGATCCGCGACAGCGCTTCGAGAATGATGTCCGCAGTGGCGCGGTTCTCGGCGAGATGCGCCTTGCCCTGCTCGGTGATGCTGTAGAGCTTGCGCGCCGCGTCCTGGGTGACGCTGGCGTGGCCGATCTCCTCGAGGAAGGTCAACGCCGGATAGATCACCCCCGGGCTCGGGCTGTAGAAGCCGTCCGACCGGTCCTCGATCTTCTTGATCAACTCGTAGCCGTGCGCCGGCTGCTCGCCGATCGAATAACGCCAACCCACGTTTCCGTGAGTGACCGCGCCCTTTGCCGGGCGGTAGCTCCAGGAGATGCTTTGGGGCTTCAGGAATCTTGGGGGGTCATTTGCGCCTGCTCGTCCAACGTTGGAGCAGAAACAGCGTGATCATGCCGACGGGCCAACAGATGAAGAGCGCCCGCTCCCAGACCTTGAAGTCGGTGTACTCGGAAAGCGTGTGAGGTTGGCCCTGCTTTCCACAATATCCGCTGGCGCAAATGTGCAGTGGAGCATCCGGGAACCTGGCGAGGCCATAGAGGAAGAGCGCCGCCATCAGAAGCGCGACGCAATACGTCGCGACGCGCGCGGTGGTGACGCCCCCAAGCCAATTTGGAAGGGTACTGCCCATATCGCAAATATGCGACGTTGACGGTGAACATTCCACTCAATCCCGTGATCCATGCGCCCAAAAACCTTCGAAGCTCATTGCCTGCGCCTGCCCGCCGCCACCAAGGTGGTGCAATGGGAGGGCACGTCGGTGTTCAAGGTCGGCGGCAAGATGTTCGCGCTGGCCGGCGGCTTCATCGAGCGCTCCGGCGGCTTCATGTTCAAGACCTCGAACATGGCCTATCAGCTCCTGATCGAGCAGCAGCTCGCGCGGCCGGCGCCGTATCTGGCGCGTGCCAGATGGGTGCAATTGATCGGCAACGATGCCCTTCCCGACGCCGAGCTCAAGGCCTATCTCGATCAGGCGCATGCGCTCATCGCCGCGAAGCTGACGCGGAAATCGCGCAAGGCGCTCGGGCTCGATTGACCGGCCTGGGCTCAGCCGCCCAGCGGCCGGTCGGAATCGCCTGACAGCAATTTTGGAAACAGCTCCTTGAAGGCGAACTTGTCTTCGCCCTTGGCGCGGTGGAAGCGCAGTACGACGTCGAACCGGCTGGCGTCCCATTTGGTGGGCGGCTTGCCCTTGCTGACTGGTAGCAACGGAAGGACGTCGGCAATGATCGCCTTGTGCTCCCAGCAAAGCAGCACGACGCCGTTCAGCGCCAGCAGCGCCGTGATCAGCGCCGGCTCATGTCCTTTGCCAAAATCTTCGTTGGGCGTCGCACCAAGACGCGCCGCCAGCGCTGAGATCGTTTCAGCGGGACGGCTGCTCGGGCCGCGGTTGGGCGTGGTACCGGGCGTCGCGGCATAGATCGCGTCAGGCCTCGCATAGTCGCCCTTGGCAAGGTCGGTGCCGAACAATGCTGCCCAGGCGCCGGCGCGTTGCCAGCCGCGGAGAACGAGCGACTCGGTATCGGACACACCGTCCGCGGTGAAGCCGGGGCCCGGCCAGCCGTCATCAGGCTTTTCGGCATGACGGATGATGAAGAGTGTGAGTGCGTCCATGGCGTCCTCGCGGGAGAAGCTGTGTTGCTGGCACGGCAATTTCGATCCTACGCCGGCGGCATGCTGCACTCCATAAACGGCGTCACAATTTGCGAAAGCTCGACCGGTACTGCGCGGGCGACACGCCGAGCCGCTCGGTGAACACGATGCGCATCCGGTCCGCCGAGCCGAAGCCGCAGTCGAAGGCGACCGCTTTCAGCGCCCGGTCTGAGCCCTCGAGCAACCGGCGCACGGCGTCGACCCGTGCCCGCTCGACGAATTCGTGCGGCGTGATGCCGGTCTCCTGCGCGAAGGCGCGGCCGAAATTGCGCACGCTCATGCCGACGGCGTCGGCCAGCGTTTGCAGGGTGTGGCGCTCGCCGACATGCTGCATGACATGGGCCTGCGCGCGGGCAATCGGCGAATCCTCATCGACCGGCGCGGTGAGATAGGGACTGAACTGGGACTGCCCGCCCTGGCGCTGCGCCACCACGACCAGCCGCTTTGCGACCGCAACCGCAACCTCAGGCCCATGACGTTCGGCCACGAGTGCGAGTCCGAGATCTATCCCGGCAGTGACACCAGCCGATGTCATCAATTTGCCGTCGCGAATATAGATCCGGTCGAAGATCACCTCGGCGGCCGGAAAACATGCCGCCAGCCGTTGCGCATTCTGCCAATGCGTCGTCACCTTGTGGCCGTCGAGCAGCCCGGCATGGCCGAGCGCGAAGGCGCCGGTGCAGATCGAACCGTACAATTCCGCGCGCTCCGGCGCCCCGCGCAGCCACTGCGTCAGTTCGGGATCCGGCGCGGCGTCGGGCAGGCCCGGCCCGCCCGCAACCAGCAGGATATCGAATTTCTCCGTTGCCTCGTCGAAGCGGAGGTCGGCCGAAATCTTCATGCCGTTCGAAGCACGCAGCGGCTCGCGGCTGGCGCCGACCAGCACCGTCTCATAGCCGTCGTCATCAGCGACGAAACTGTTGGTTTCCGCGAACACGTCGACGGGACCGGCGACATCGAGCGCCTGAACCCCTTCGTGAATCGCGATCGCGACCTTCTGAACCGCCATACCTTCTCCCTGCCCGCTGGCGCGAAACGATGTCTCGTTGGCCCGATCCGGCGGCGCGCGTCGATTGCGAGCGCCCGTCAAGCCAGGCGACAAGAGCACCGCGGATCACGCCACCAGGCGATCCAGACACACCGCAAGGACGGGCGTCGGCGGCTGCGTGTTCGCACGCCACGGCTTCGTCTTGCCATATCGAGGAGCGTCTTGAAATGACCGAAACAATCGCCGGCATCCGCGTACCCGACAGCGCCATGGCCCGCGCCGCGACCCAGTTGGTGCGCGACACCGAGGACGATCTGCTCTACAATCACAGCCGCCGCGTGTTCTTCTGGGGCGCGCTGACCGGCAACCGCCGCAAGATGAAATTCGATCCCGAGCTACTCTATATCGGCGCCATGTTCCACGACATGGGCCTGACCGCTGCGCATGCGAGCCCGAATCTGCGCTTCGAGGTCGACGGTGCCAACGCCGCACGCGACTTCCTGAACAGCTATGGCGTCGCGGAACGCGACATCGAGGACGTCTGGGCGTCAATCGCGCTGCACACCACGCCCGGCATTCCCGAGCATATGCGTCCGACCATTGCGCTCGTCACCGCCGGCGTCGAGATGGACGTGCTCGGCATCGCCTATGACGATTTCTCGCACGGGCACCGCGACCACGTCTGTGCGCATCATCCGCGCGAGGCCAACTTCAAGGAAAACATCATCGACCATTTCGCCGGCGGCACCATCAAGAAGCCGCTGACCACCTTCGGCAACGTCAAGGCCGACGTGCTGGCGCTCAAGGACATCAACTACACAAGGTTGAACTTCTGCTCGATCATCCTCGGCTCGAAATGGCCGACATGAGGTCAGCGACCTCAGGCATGCGGACCGCGGTCGGGGCCGGGATCCTGGCCGGCGGCCACGCGCGAGAGGCGGCCCATGTAGTGTGCCCAACCCTTGTCATGGGCCGCGCACTGCTCCGCGTTCGGCAGGCCGCTGTGGGTCATCCGCAACAGCGTGCCGGCGTCCTTGTCGATCAGGTCGATCTCGATCAGGCTCGATCCTGGTGGCACTTCGGGGCCGTCCTCCCAGCCGAAGCTATAGGCGAGACGATGCACAGGCACGACCTCGCGGAACGCCCCGCGCGCGGCGCGGCCGCGGTCGTCACCGAGACCCTTGAGCAAATAGAGCCCGCCGGGATGCAACTCGGTCTCGGCCTCCAGCCCCATCCAACTCACGATCTTCTGCGGATCGGTCAGGAAGGCGAACACGGTTGCGGGCGGCGCTGCGATCTGGATCTCGCGTTGAACGATGAAGGCTTCAGTCATCGATCCATCCTCCATAGACGGCGGATCTTCAGGGATAAAGCGTGACAAGGGCGGCGCATCAACTCCATGATGGGGTGATGCAATTGTCCTCGACACTGAGCTGGCTGGTCGACGCGGCGGCAGAGACCGCCAGCGCCAACCGGTTGCTGGCGGACCTCGGCACACATCTTATCACGGATGGCCTGCCGCTTGCCGGCGGCGCCCTGACGCTCGAAGTTCCGCACCCGCTGATCGCGCGGCGCACATGGCTGTGGCGTGCCGAGAATGGCGAGGTCATCGAAGCGCTCGGTTTCGCGCCGGAACAACCCTTTGCAATGCCCGCTATGGTGGGGTCCGGCGATGCCGGCCGGCGCTGGCTCAACGGCCTCGCATCCGGTCCGATCCACGAGGACACGATCGGAACGCGACCGGACGGCCCGACCCTCGGATGGATCGGGACACAACCCTTCACGCCGGCCGAGGCGGATCGGTTGCGCGAGGCGGCGCGTTTCATGGCCGCACCGCTCGCCGCGCTCGCGG
>NZ_JACMYK010000069.1 GCF_020889785.1 Bradyrhizobium acaciae | reverse complement strand
GCGCGGGCCGGGCCCCGACGATCGCCGCGGCCGCGACGAGTTCGTCTCGGTCAGCTGGGAGAAGGCGATCGATCTGCTCGGCGGCGAATTGACGCGGATCCGCGACACGATCGGCCCAGGTGCTGTGTTCGGCGGCTCCTATGGCTGGTCGAGCGCGGGCCGCTTCCATCACGCGCAGAGCCAGGTGCATCGCTTCCTCAACGTGGCGATGGGCGGCTACGTCCGGTCGGTGAACAGCTATTCCTCGGGCGCCTCCTCGGTGCTGCTGCCGCAGATCCTCGCCGGCTATGAGGACATCACCAAGCGCAACGTCACCTGGGAGCAGATCGCAGCCGAGACCGACATCGTGCTGGCGTTCGGCGGCATGGCGCTGAAGAACTCGATGGTGGCCGGCGGCTCGATCAGCAAGCATGTCGAGCGCGGCGCCATGGAGGCGGCGCACCGCCGCGGCTGCCAGTTCGTGCTCGTCAGTCCGCTGCGCGACGATCTCCCCGTCGAGGCCGGCGCCGAATGGCTGACGGCTGTGCCCGGCACCGACACCGCGCTGATGCTCGGCATCGTCCACACCCTGGTCAGCGAGGGTCTGCACGATCAGGCCTTCCTCGATCGCTATACCGAGGGCTGGCCGGTGTTCCTGCGCTATCTCACCGGCGAGGCCGATGGCGTGCCCAAGAGCGCCGAATGGGCCGCCGCGATCTGCGGCATCGATGCCGGCACCATCAAGGCACTGGCGCGCCGTCTCGCCGGCCGTCGCGCGCTGATCACCGTGTCGCATTCGCTGCAGCGCGCCGAGCATGGCGAGCAGCCGGTGTGGATGGGCATGGTGCTGGCAGCAGCGCTCGGCCAGATCGGCCTGCCCGGCGGCGGCTACGCCTATTCGCTCGGCGCGATCGGCTATTACGGGCGCCGCGTCAACGCCGTGCCGGGACCGACGCTCGGGCAGGGCCGCAACGGCGTCGCCGATTTCATTCCGGTGGCGCGCATCGCCGACATGCTGCTCAATCCCGGCACGACCTATCGCTACAACGGCGAGACACGGACCTATCCGGATATCCGCCTCGTCTATTGGGCCGGCGGCAATCCGTTCCACCATCACCAGGATCTCAACCGCCTGCGCAAGGCCTTTGCGAAGCTCGACACGCTTGTGGTGCATGAACTCGCCTGGACCGCCACCGCGCGCCACGCCGACATCGTGCTGCCCTCGACCATGACGCTGGAGCGCGAGGACATCGGCTATTCCGGCAACGATCCCTTGATGGTCGCGATGCACCGGATCGCCGAGCCGTTCGGCCTCGCCCGCGACGACTACGAAATCTTCGCCGATCTCGCCGAGCGGTTAGGGGCCCGCGAGCCCTTCACCGAGGGACGCACGTCGCGGCAGTGGCTGGAACATCTCTATGAACCCACCCGCAAGGCGCTCGCCGCGCGCGGGCTCGAGGCGCCTGATTTCGATGAGTTCTGGGCGCGCGGCAGCCTGGTGGTGCCGCAGCATCTCGACGACGGCGGCTCGCTGCGCCGCTTCCGCGAGGACCCGGACGCGCGGCCGTTGCCGACGCCGAGCGGCCGCATCGAGATCTTCTCGCAGAAGATCGCAGCTCACGGCGATGCCGATTGTCCGGGCCATCCGGTCTGGCTCGCGAAATCAGACACGCCCACACCAGGCTCGCCGTGCTTCCTGGTCGCCAACCAGCCGGTGACGCGCCTGCACAGCCAGCTCGATTTCGGAGGGCACTCGCTCGAGGCCAAGCATCGCGGCCGCGAGGTCGCACGCATGAACCCGCGCGATGCTGCGGCGCGCGGCATCGCCCACGGCGACATCATCCGCATCTTCAACGCGCGCGGCGCCTGCCTTGCCGCAGTGCATGTCACCGACGGCATCGCGCCCGGCGTGGTGCAGCTGCCGACCGGCGCCTGGTACGACCCGATGGACCCCGAGGAAGAAGCGCCGCTCTGCGTGCACGGCAATCCGAACGTGCTGACGCGCGATATCGGCACGTCATCCTTCGCGCAGGGCTGCACCGGCCAGCTCACGACGGTCGAGGTCGAGCGTTTCAACGGCAATCTGCCGCCGATCCGGGCGTTCGATCCGGCGTAGTTTTTATTGTCGATCACGAACAAATCATCGGTGGGTGCTGGATGGCGCTCATTCGTTCGGCTACGGCATCACGAGATCATTCCTGAATGTTCGGACCCGTCGAGATGCACCTGAAAACCCTGTTTTTCGCCGTCGCCGCGACCGTCGCGCTCGGTTCGTCCGCCGCCTTGGCGCAATCGGCCGCCGAGCCCGCTTATGGGCCGGAATTGCAGGGCTTCGACTATCCCTATCCGGTCGAGCATTATCGCTTCAGCTCGCAGGGGCAGGAGCTCGACATGGCCTATCTCGACGTCAAGCCGGCGACGCCGAACGGCCAGACCGCGGTGCTGCTGCACGGCAAGAATTTCTGTGCTGCGACCTGGGACGGCACCATCAAGGCGCTCAGCGGCGCCGGTTATCGCGTGATCGCGCTGGACCAGATCGGCTTCTGCAAATCCTCTAAGCCGGAACGCTATCAGTTCACCTTCCAGCAGCTCGCCGGCAACAGCCGCGCGCTGCTGGCTTCGCTCGGGATTGAGCGCTCGATCATGGTCGGCCACTCGACAGGCGGGATGCTGGCGATGCGCTACGCCCTGATGTATCCGGACGCCACCGATCGCCTGGTGCTGGTCGATCCGATCGGGCTCGAGGACTGGAAGGCCAAGGGCGTGCCGTGGCTCAGCCTCGACGGCTGGATGCAGCGCGAGACCCGCGTCACCGCCGACAGCATCCGCGCCTATGAGCGCGCCACCTACTATGCCGACACCTGGGATCCGTCCTACGAGATTTGGGTGCAGATGCTGGCCGGCATGTATCGCGGCGAGGGCCGCGTCGCCGTGGCATCGAGCTCGGCGCGGCTCTACGACATGATCGCGACCCAGCCGGTGTTCTACGAATTCGAGCAAATCAAGCCGCCGACCTTGCTGTTCGTCGGCGACAAGGACACCACCGCGATCGCCAAGGACACCGCGCCGCCCGAGATCCGCAAGACGCTCGGCAATTATCCGGTGCTGGGCAAGGAGGCCGCCAAGCGAATCCCGCATATCCAGCTGATCGAATTCCCCGACCTCGGCCACTCGCCGCAGATCCAGGCGCCGGCGCGCTTCCACCAGGCGCTGCTCGGCTGGCTGCAGCATCCGGAGACCGGCGCGATGCTGGTCAAATAGGGACCCATGACATCATGACGACTGCCGAACTGGTCAGCGTGTTCACGGTGGATGGGCAGGGTGGCAATCCCTGTCCGATCGTGGTCGATGCAAGCGGCATGAGTGCGTCCGAGATGCAGGACGTTGCCCGCCGCCACGGTCACGAGTCCGGCTTCGTGTTGCCGGCGCAGAGTGACGATTTCGACGCCACGTTCCGCTTCTTCGTGCCGAACCACGAAATGGAAATGTGCGGCCACGCCACCATCGGTGCACTATGGCTGCTTGCGCGTCAGCGGAAGTTGCCGGGCGACACGATCCGGATTTCGACGCGCAGCGGTCCCGTCACCGGCTTCATCAGCCGTGATCGCAACGGCGAGCCGAGTGTCCAGATCACCCAGCCGGCCGGCAAGACCGTTCCGCTCACCGATGTGCAACGCGACGATGTGCTGCGGGCACTTGCGGTCGGGCCTGACGCGATCGGCGTTGGGAGGGCCTGCAACGCCGTCACGTCGCGGATCAAGACTCTCGTTCCGATGCGCTCGCCCGGAGCGCTGAACGCGCTCGATCCCTCAGCCGAGGATGTCGAAGCTGTCTGCGGCCGGATCGGATCGACCGGCCTCTATCCCTTCGCGGTGGTCGACCGTGACGCTCGTCTGTTCGAGGCGCGGCAATTCCCGCGCTCGTCCGGCTATCGGGAAGACGCCGCAACCGGCATTGCGGCCGCGGCGCTGGCATTCGGCTTGCTCGACAACGGCCTGGTCGCTCCCGATGACGAGGAGATTCGAATCCTGCAGGGCAGGGCGATGGGGCGCCTCTCGGAAATCCGCGTCCGCATCGGCTTCGCCGGCGGTCGTGCTGTCGGTTGCCTGCTCGGCGGCAATGTCGAGATGATGGCTGCGCCGTCACACTGAAATCAGCGGCTGTGAACCCGCCGCTCGAGGCGCCGGTCCTGCAAGGACAGTCTAGGCCGACTCCACGCTTCTCTTGGTGCGCTCCCGCGCGCTGGCGTGCACCGGCGACGATCGCCGGGCGCCGGGACCCGGATGCACGTGGACGTGCTTCGCGCTCAACGGCTCGCCGCATTCCGAGCACACCATGACAGGGTCGAACATCTTCCCGCAGGTCTTGTGTTCGTGCAGCAACGGCCGGCGCGCGCGTCGACCATGTGGATGTTGCCCCAGTGCACGATCGACATGATGATCGGATAGAGATCGAGGCCCTTCTGGGTCAGGATGTATTCGTAGCGCTTCGGCGCCTCCTGATAGGGAATCTTGCGCAGCACGCCGAAGCGCACCAGCTTCTTCAGCCGGTCGGCGAGCAGATGCCGTGTGATGCCGAGCGATGCCTGGAAGTCATCGAACCTGCGGATGCGCAAGAAGCACTCGCGCAGGATCAAAAGGCTCCAGCGGTCGCCGATCACCGCGACCGTGCGGGCCAGCGAGCACGGCTCCTCCTCGAGGGTATCCCATTTCATCAGCGTCTCCTGCAGTCACGCAAATCAAATTCTAAAACAGAACTTACGTCATTTCAACAGGATGCCTGCAAATCGGCTGCAGGCCGGCCATTGGATGACAAATATCATATTGACAGTTCTAAAATAGAACTTATGGTCGCGCCACGATCAACGCGGCCAGGCTGACGGCCGTTGCCAATTGAAGGGAAGGGCGTTCCATGGCTGCTCCGCTCAAGGTCGAATTCCATTTCGATTTCGGAAGTCCGAACGCCTATCTCGCCGAGCTCGCACTGCCGGATATCGAGAAGCGCACCGGCGTGAAGTTCGACTACATCCCGGTGCTGCTCGGCGGCGTCTACAAGGCGACCGGCAACATGTCGCCCGGCGAGTCGCTACGCGGGATCAAGAACAAGCCGGAATACAACGCGCTCGAAACCGAGCGCTTCCTGCGCCGCCACAACATCACGACGTTCAAGACGAACCCGTTCTTTCCGGTCAATACGCTGATGCTGATGCGCGGCGTCATCGCGGCCGATTTCGAGGGGTTGTTCGAGCCCTATTTCCGCGCTGCCTATCACCACATGTGGTCCGAGCCCAAGAAGATGGACGATCCGCAGGTGTTCCGCGAGGCGTTCCTGTCCTCCGGCCTCGATATCGACCGCATCATCGCCCGCGCCCGGCAGGATGACGTCAAGAAGAAGCTGATCGAGAACACCAGCGACGCGGTCGCGCGCGGCTCGTTCGGATCGCCGACCTTCTACGTCGGCAGCGATATCTTCTTCGGCAAGGACAAGGTGCGCGAGGTCGAGGAAGAGATCGTCGCGCAATTGGCCGCGGGGCGGCGCAAGACCGCCTGAGCGGGAAATTCCTCAACACAACAAGCCCAAAGGGCTGCGACAGGGAGGTTTCAGTGCAGGCGTCGACCCAGATTGTTGAAGGAAGTGTGGAAGGCTTGCCGAACCGCATCCATGAGGTGATCGATCACCACGTGGTGGCGACGCCGGATCATCCGGCGCTGGTCGACGACAAGATGCGGCTGAGCTATCGCGAGCTCGATGAGACTGTCGGTCGCGTCGCCGAGGCGTTGCAGGCGCTGGGCATCCGCGCCGGCGACCGCATGATGATCGTGAGCGAGAATTCGATTCCGCTGGCCTGCCTACTGCTGGCGGCGAGCAGGCTCGATGTCTGGTCGATCGTGGTCAATCCGCGGCTGTCGCCGCGCGAGCTGGATCAGATCAGGGATCACAGCGGCGCCCGCCGCGTGTTGCTCACCGCTGACGTCTCGCAGGAGGCGGCCACCCATGCTGCGCGCTACGAGGCTGCCGTGCAGGATGCCGGCCCGCTTCTCGGCATCGCCGTCACCGGCCTGAACCTGGCAACCGTGGCCGAGCCGGTCGAGGCCGACGGCGCCAATCAGGTCGCGGTTCTGATCTACACGTCCGGCACCACGGGCACGCCGAAGGGTGTGATGCTGACCCATCGCAATCTGCTGTTCAGCGCCCGGGGCACCGCGGGCTTCCGCAAGATGTCGGCCGATGACGTGCAGTACTGCGTGCTGCCGATCTCGCACATCGTCGGCATCTCGCTGCTGACGATGACCCTGATGGTCGGTGCCACCGTGCGCCTGGTCGCCAAATACGATCCGGCCGCGCTGGTCAAGGCGATGGCCGAGGAAGGCATCACGATCCTCAACGGCGTGCCCGCCACCTACCAGCGCCTACTCGAATACCGCCGCAACGCCGGCCTGCCGAAGCTCGATCGCGGCCGGTTGCGCGTGATCTCGGTGGCCGGCGCGCCGCTCGATCTCGAGCTCAAATCCCGGGTGGAGCAGGAACTCGGCCTGCCGCTGCTCAACGGCTACGGCATCACCGAATGCTCGCCGGGAATCTCGGGCGTGCGGCCCGACAATCCGCGGGCCGACCACGCGGTCGGCACCGTCATGGCGGGCATCGAGGCGCGACTGGTCGGCCGCGACCTCAAGCCGGTTGCATCAGGCGAAGTCGGTGAGCTCCACGTCCGCGGCCCCAACGTGATGCGCGGCTATTACCGCGCGCCGGATCTGACGGCCAAGGCGATCGATCCCGACGGCTGGTTCAATACCGGCGATCTGGCCCGCTTCGAGAATGACGCCCTCTACATTGTTGGGCGCACCAAGGAGATGATCATCCGCTCCGGGTTCAATGTCTACCCGGCCGAGATCGAGGCCGTGCTGAGCACGCATGACGCCGTGGTGCAGTGCGCCGTGGTCGGTCGGTCGGTCGAGGGCAATGAGGAGGTCGTCGCCTTCGTGCAGCTGATCAAGGGCTCGACGGCGACGGTGCAGGATCTGATGGCCCATGTTGCTCCGCAACTGACCTCGTACAAGCGTCCGTCGGAGATTATCCTCATGGATGCGCTGCCCGCGACATCGACGGGCAAGCTTCTGAAGCACAAGCTTGCGGAGTCGCTGCGCAGCTGAGGCTGAGCCGCGGCCGCAAGCCGGTTCACTCAAACAAGACCGGAGTACACCATGCAGAAGAGAAACAAGACGGTGGCCGTCATCGGTGCCGGTGATTTCATCGGCGGCGAGATCGCCAAGAAGTTCGCCTCCGAGGGCTTTACGATCTTTGCCGGCCGCCGCAACGGCGATAAGCTCGCGCCGCTGGTCAAGGAGATCGAGGCCGCCGGCGGCGAAATCCATGCGCGCTCGCTCGATGCGCGCAAGGAGGAGGAGATCACTGCCTTCCTCAACGACGCCGACAAGCATGCGCCGCTGGAGGTCTGCATCTTCAATATCGGCGCCAACGTCAATTTCCCGATTCTCGAGACCACCGAGCGCGTGTTCCGCAAGGTCTGGGAGATGGCCTGCTACTCCGGCTTCCTGGCCGGACGCGAAGCAGCGCGGTTGATGACGGCACGCGGCGAGGGCAACATCTTCTTCACCGGCGCAACCGCCTCGTTGCGCGGCGGCAGCGGCTATGCCGCCTTTGCCAGCGCCAAGTTCGGCCTGCGCGCGGTGGCGCAGGCGATGGCGCGCGAGCTCGGGCCGAAGAACATCCATGTCGCGCACCTGATTATCGACTCCGGTGTCGACACCGAATGGGTGCGGCAACGCCGCATCGAGGCGCTCGGCCCGAACGCGCTCGACAATCCAGATCTGCTGATGCCGCCGGCCTCGGTCGCTGCGTCATACTGGCAACTCTACCAGCAGCCGAAGAGCGCCTGGACCTTCGAGCTGGAAATCCGGCCCTTCGGCGAGAAGTGGTAGGGAGCATCGGAAATGGAGCTCGCGCTATCCCCTGACGATGCGGCGTTTCGCGACGAGGTTCGCGCGTTCATCAAGGACAACTACCCGGAGGAGATGCGCGTCGCCAATCCGGAGACCGATCTCTCCAAGGAGCAGATGCTGCTGTGGCATCGCATCCTGCACAACAAGGGCTGGATCGCGCCGCTCTGGCCGAAGCAATATGGCGGGCCCGGCTGGTCGATCACCCGCCGCTTCATCTTCGAGCAGGAAACGACGCGCGCCGGCACGATGCCGCCATTGGCGTTCAGCGTCACCATGGTCGGGCCGGTGATCTACACGTTCGGCAACGACGCGCAGAAGCAGAAGTTCTTGCCGCGTATCCTCTCCGGCGAGGACTGGTGGTGCCAGGGCTATTCGGAGCCGGGCTCCGGCTCCGACCTCGCCACCGTTCGCACCAAGGCGGTGCGCGACGGCGACCACTACATCGTCAACGGTCACAAGACGTGGACCACGCTGGCGCAGCATGCCGACTGGATCTTCTGCCTGGTCCGCACCGATCCCACGGCCAAGCCGCAGTCCGGCATCTCGTTTCTCTTGATCGATATGAAGTCGCCGGGCGTCACCGTGCGCCCGATCATCACCATCGACGGTTCGCACGAGGTCAACGACGTCTTCCTGGAGGATGTCCGCGTCCCTGCCGCGAACCTGATCGGCGAGGAGAACAAGGGCTGGACCTACGCCAAGTTCCTGCTCGGCAATGAACGCACCAGCATGGCCGGCATCGGCCGCTCCACGCGCTACATCAGCCGGTTGAAAAAGATCGTGAAGGCCGAGATTCCGGAAGACGATCCGGCGCATCTCGAATTCATCAGGGACATCGCCCGTGTCGAGCTCGACGTGCTGGCGCTGGAGGCAACGGAGTTGCGCGTCGTCGCCCAGATGGCGCGCGGCATCGACCCTGGACCTGCGGCGTCATTGTTCAAGATTCGCGGCACCGAGATATTCCAGAACATTACCGAGCTGACGCATCGGGCGATCGGCAATTGCGGGCTTGCGATCCGCGAGCATCCGATCAGCGCCAACCACTTCATGCCGGGCCCGGACTACGGCCACACGGCGACGGAGAAGTATCTGAACTCGCGCAAGCTCTCGATCTATGGCGGATCGAACGAGATCCAGCGCAACATCATCGCGAAAGCGGTGCTTGGTCTTTAGCTACAAGGCAACGAGGATCGGATGGATATCCAGTTCACGGAAGAGCAGGAATTGTTGCGGTCCAGCGTACAGCGGCTGCTGCGGGATCAATATGATTTCGACGCCCGTCGCAAGATCGTTGCGAGCGAGGACGGCATCGGCCACGAGCAATGGGCCGCTTTTGCGGAGCTCGGCCTGCTGGCCGCGCCGTTCTCCGAGGCTGTTGGCGGGCTCGGCGGTGGGCCGCTATCGACCATGATCATCATGCAGGAGTTCGGCCGGCATCTCGTCGTGGAGCCGTTCGTCGAGACGGTCGTGGTTGCCGGCGGCCTGGTCGAGCAGGTTGGGTCTGACGCGCAGAAGCAGGCTTTCATTGCCGACATCATCGCAGGGTCAAAGCTCTGGGCGTTGGCCTGGACCGAGAAGGGCTCGCGGTTCGATCTCGCAACGGTGACCACGACCGCGCGCCGGGACGGCGACGGCTATGTGCTGACCGGCGAGAAGACGGCCGTGATGGCCGCGCCGTGGGCGGATTACCTGATCGTCTCCGCCCGCACCTCGGGCCATCGCCACGATCGCGGCGGCGTCAGCCTGTTCGTGGTCGATCGCCGCGTTGCCAATCTCGATCTGCAGAGCTTCAAGACCATCGACGGTCGAAGGGCGGCCGAGATCAGCCTGCGCGGCGTGCGCGGGGAATTGCTCGGCAAGGAAGGCGAGGGCGTCAAAGCGCTGGAAGCCTGTCGCAACCGTGCGATCGGCGCGCTCTGCGCCGAGGCGGTCGGCGCGATCGGCGAGTTGAACGCCGCGACGCTGGACTATTCCAAGACGCGCAAGCAGTTCGGCGTCACGATCGGTAGCTTCCAGGTGCTGCAGCACCGGATGGTCGACATGTTCATCGCGCATCAGGAGACGCTGTCCCTGATGCAGCATCTCAGCCTCAGTCTCAGGGACGATGAGGCCGGCGTCTCCCGGTTGGCTTCAGGCGCCAAATCCAAGATCGGCTATGCCGGCAAGTTCGTGGCGGACCAGGCCGTGCAACTGCATGGCGGCATGGGCATGACCGACGAGCTCAATGTCGGCCACTACTTCAAGCGGATTTCCTCCATCAACATCCAGTTCGGCGATCCCGCCTACCACGTGCTGCGCTATGCGCAGCTCGATGCGGTCGCCTAGGCTCAGAGAGGCAAGCATGTCATCACCCGAAGCAGTCATCGTTTCCACCGCGCGTACCGGCGTCGGCAAGGCCTATCGCGGCGCGCTCAACAACACCGACGGCCCGACCTTGGCCGGCCAAGTCATGGCCGAAGCGGTGAAGCGCGCCGGCATCGCACCCGGCGAGGTCGAGGACGTGGTGATGGGCTGCGCGATGCAGCAGGGCACCATGGTGATGAACGTCGCGCGCAAGGGCGCGATCCGTGCCGGATTGCCGGTCACCGTCGCCGGCACCACCATCGACCGGCAATGTGCTTCCGGGCTGCAGGCGATCGCGGTCGCGGCACGCTCGGTGATATCAGATGGCGTCGAGATCGCGATCGGCGGCGGTATCGAGTCGATCAGCCTGGTGCAGAACGAGCACATGAACCGGTTCCATGCCGTCGACGACGAACTGATGGCGATGAAGCCCGAGATGTACATGTCGATGCTGGAGACGGCCGAGGTCGTCGCCGAGCGATACGGGATCGGCCGTGACAAGCAGGACGAATACAGCCTCGAATGCCAGCGCCGGGTCGGCGCTGCGTTGCAGGGCGGCCGCTTCAACGACGAGATCATTCCGATCGCGACCAGGATGGCCGTGGTCAACAAGGACACCAAGGAAGTCAGCTTTCAGCAGGTGACCTTGGCCAAGGATGAAGGCCCGCGGCCGGACACCACGGCGGATGGACTGGCCAAGATCAAGCCGGTGTTCGAAGGCAAGACCATCAGCGCCGGTAATGCCAGCCAGCTCTCGGACGGCGCCTCGGCCTGCGTGATCATGAGCGACAAGATCGCCGCGCAGAAGGGGCTGAAGCCGCTCGGCATCTTCCGCGGCTTCGTTGCCGCCGGCGTCGAACCCGACGAGATGGGCGTCGGCCCGGTCGCCGCGATCCCGCGGCTGCTGAAGCGGCATAATCTGAAGATCGACGACATCGATCTCTGGGAGCTCAACGAAGCCTATGCGGTGCAGGTGATCTATTGCCGCGACAAGCTCGGCATCGACCCGGACAAGCTGAATGTCAACGGCGGCTCGATCGCGATCGGCCATCCCTACGGCATGACCGGCGCGCGGCTCACCGGCCACCTGCTGATCGAGGGCCGGCGGCGCAAGGCCAAATACGGCGTGGTGACGATGTGCATCGGCGGCGGCATGGGTGCGGCGGGCCTGTTCGAAATCATCAACTGATCGGCAACGCGGGAGAGACTTGTGAAGACAGCAATCACTGAATTGTTCGGTATCCAGCATCCGATCATCCAGGGCGGCATGCATTATGTCGGTTTTGCCGAGATGGCGGCCGCGGTGTCCAATGCCGGCGGCCTCGGCATCATCACCGGCCTGACCCAGCGGACGCCGGAGCTGCTGGCGAAGGAAATCGCGCGCTGCCGCGACATGACCGACAAGCCGATCGGCGTGAACCTCACCTTCCTGCCGAGCTTCACCGCGCCGCCCTATCCCGAATACATCGCGGCGATCCGCGAAGGCGGCGTCAAGGCGGTGGAGACAGCGGGCCGCAGCCCGGAGCAGTACATGCCGGCGCTGAAGGCGGCCGGCATCAAGGTGATCCACAAATGCACCTCGGTGCGGCATTCGCTGAAGGCCGAGAAGATCGGCTGCGACGCGGTCAGCGTCGACGGCTTCGAGTGCGGCGGTCATCCGGGCGAGGACGACATCCCCAACATGATCCTGCTGCCGCGTGCGGCGGACGAGCTGAAGATCCCGTTCGTCGCCTCGGGTGGCATGGCGGATGCGCGCAGCCTCGTCGCGGCGCTGTCGATGGGCGCGGCCGGCATGAACATGGGCACGCGATTCATCGCGACCAAGGAAGCGCCGGTTCATCCCAATGTGAAGCAGGCACTGCTCGACGCCGACGAACTCGATACCCGTCTCGTGATGCGCGCATTGCGCAACACCGAGCGGGTGCTGAAGAACAAGGGCGTCGATGAGCTGCTCGAGATCGAGCGCGAGAAGGGCGGTAAGCTGAAGATCGAGGACATCCACGAGCAGGTCGCGGGCGTCTACCCGAAGGTGATGATCGACGGCGAGATGGATGCCGGTGCCTGGAGCTGCGGCATGGTGGTCGGCCTGATCAACGATATCCCGACCGTCAAGGAGCTGATCGACCGCATCATGGCCGAGGCCGAGCAGATCATCCGGCAGCGGCTGACCGGCTTCCTCGACGGCAAGTTTGAAACCAGGCCGACCCGCGCGGTCGCTTAGGAGATTGCCATGACCGAGCATGTCAAAGTCGAAATCGACGCCGGCGTCATGACGCTGACCTTGCAGCGGCCGGAGAAGAAGAACGCGCTCACCGGCGCTATGTATGACGCGATGTCGAACGCGCTGAAGCAGGCCGAGGCGGATCCGTCCGTCCGGGTGATCCTGTTCCAGGGCGATGGCGACAGCTTCACCGCGGGTAACGATCTGGCCGATTTCGCCAGCCAGGCGCGCGGCGAGAGTGCGGTCGACAGTCCCGCCCATCGCTTCATCGAGACCATCAGCAAGGCCGGCAAGCCGCTGGTCGCGGCCGTGCAGGGTAATGCGGTCGGCGTCGGCACCACCATGCTGCTGCATTGCGATTTGGTCTATCTTGCCGAGAACGCCCGGCTGATCACGCCGTTCGTCAATCTCGCGCTGGTGCCCGAGGCAGCGTCGAGCTGGCTGCTGCCCTTAAGGATCGGGCATGCCCGCGCCTATGCGATGTTTGCGCTCGGTGAGCCGATGGATGCGCCGGGCGCGCTGGCATCCGGTCTTGCCAATTCCGTGGTGCCGCAAGTGGATCTCCGCAAGAAGGCGCATGACGCGGCGATCGCGCTGACCAAGCGGCCGGCGGGCTCGCTCGGCCTGACCAAGCAGCTGATGCGCGAGCAGCAGCGGATCGCGGCGCAGATCGCCGCGGAGGGTGTGCTGTTCAAGGAGCGGCTGACGACGCCCGAGGCGCGCGAGGCCTTCGCCGCCTTCGCCGAACGGCGTCCGCCTGATTTCACCAAGCTGTCGGCCTGAAGCCGCCAGGAGTTCGCGGAAACAGCAAGGGAGTGAAGCATGCACGTCGTCGGCAGCCATCAATACCCCGCCATGGAATCCGTGATCTACGGCAAGCCCGCGGCCGAAGCGCTGCGCGAGGAGGCCGAACGGCTCGGCGCGAAACGCGTCTATCTGATCGCAAGCCGGACGCTGAACACCACGACCGACGAGATCGAGAAGATCCGCAAAGCGCTCGGCGATCGCCATGCCGCGACCTTCGACGGCGTGCCGCAGCACACGACCAGGGACGCGGTGACACAGATCGCGCGGCATGCGATGGAGGCCAAGGCCGACCTCGTCGTCGCCATCGGCGGCGGCTCGGTGGTCGATGCGGCGAAGATCGTATTGATGTGCATCGAGCACGCGATATTCGAGCCGGCGGGGCTCGATGGTTTCGAGACCACGCCGGACCGTCGCTTCGGTCCGTTCCGCAACCCAAAAGTCCGGATGATCGCGATCCCCAGCACCCTTTCGGGCGGCGAGTACAATTCCGGCGCGCTGGTCACTGACACCGGCCGCAAGCTGAAGCAGATATTCAACCACCCGATGATGATGCCGCGCAGCATCATCCTCGATCCTGCGATCACCAAATACACGCCCGAGAAGCTCTGGCTCGGCTCGGGCACGCGCGCGATGGATCATGGCATCGAGGCGATCTGCTCCAGCCGGCCCAACGTGCTGGTCGACGCGGTGTGCCAACAGGGGCTGCGCTATCTGCACGACGGCCTGCTGCGCACCAGGAATAATCCCGACGACGAGGCGGCGCGGCTGAGCTGCCAGCTCGGTTCCTGGCTGTCGGCCTTCGGATTGCAGTCGCGGGTGCCGATGGGCGCAAGCCACGCCATCGGCCATGTGCTCGGCGGCACCTGCGACGTCCCGCATTATTTCTGCACGGCGGTGATGATGCCGAGCGTGCTGCGCTACAACCGCCCCGCGACGGAAACCGCCCAGCAATCGATCGCGGCCGCGCTCGGCGCGCCGGGCCGCGACGCCGGCGAGGCGTTTGCGGCGTTCATCGCGGAGCTCGGCCTGCCGCGGCGGCTTGCCGATGTCGGTGTCGGCGAGGACCGTTTCGAACTGATCGGCAAGAACGCGATGCTGTCGATCTTCACGCGCGCCAACCCGCAGCCGATCCGCGAACCCGGCGATGTCGTCAAGATCTTGAAGCTGGCGGCCTGACGCAACAGCACCCGGAGCAGCCACAATGGCCGCCTTGCGTATATTCTCCTATCTGCCGAACCCGCGTGTGTGGAAGGCGACCATCGCGGCGCGGTTCTGCGGCGTCGACGTCGAGGTCCGAGGCGCCTCCGGCAAGGAATTGCGCGACTGGTTGTGGGATTACGATGCCCGTCCGCTCGCGGAGAACGAACGCACCGCGCTGTCGTCGCTGGCGCGAACCGGCCGGGTCGGGCTGACCGGCGCGCAGCTGTTCAAGACCGATGCGTTCATGGCGGCGCAGCCATTCGGCAATGTGCCGGCCGCGTTCGGTGCCGACGGCAAGGTCGGGATATTCGAATCCAATAGCATCATGCGGGCAGTGGCGCGGCTCCGCGAGGCGAAGTTTCCGCTCTATGGGCGCGACGCCTACGAGGCGTCGAGGATCGACAGCTTTCTCGACGTCAGCCTGGTGTTTGCGCGGGACTCGCAGATCTATCTGCTTGCGCTGTCGGGCGGCACGGTCGACGCAGCCATCCATGCCCGCGCCAAGGACGCGTTCGCGATATATGCCTCCGGGATCGAGCAGGCACTGTCGCCGCGGCGGGAGACGTTGGTCGGCAACGGCATCTCGATTGCCGACATCTGCCTTGCCGCCGAGCTCGCGCTGTTCATGAATGAGCACGCGCGGACCGAGCAACTGGGCAAGCAGGGGTTGGAGAAAATCCTGCATGAGGCCGTAAGGGACGAATATCCACTGATGTTTGCTCATTTCGCCCGGCTGGTCGAGCACGAGCATTTTGCGCCGGACCTCAAACCATACGTCGAGAAGCTGCTGTCAAAGGCGGCCGCCTGAAGAGCGCTGACCGCAACGCGGAGGAGTGATCGCATGACCGCACGCGTCTGTCTGATATCCGGCGTCGGCCCTGGCACCGGCTCGGCGCTCGCCAGGAGGTTCGCGGAAGGCGGCTATCGGGTGGCACTTCTCGCCAGGAACGAAGAGCGTCTCGCCGCGCTCGAGAAGCAGCTACCGGGCGCCAGGGCCTATCGATGCGACGTGTCCGATCCCACGCAGGTTGAGGCGGTTGCCTCGGCCGTGGAGCGCGATCTCGGTAACCCCGGCGTCGTGATCCACAACGCCGTCGGCGGCGCGTTCGGCACCTTCCGCGAGATCGATCCGGAGATTCTCAATCGCAACTTCCAGGTCAACACGATGGGCCTGTTGTACCTGGCGCGGCGGTTTGCGCCCGCGATGGTCGCTGCGGGCAAGGGCGCCATCGTTGCGACCGGCAACACCTCGGCATTGCGCGGCAAGGCCGGTTTTGCGGGGTTCGCGCCGACCAAGGCGGCGCAGCGGATTTTGGCCGAAGCGATGGCACGCGATTTGGGACCTCAGGGTGTTCACGTCGCCTATCTCGTGATCGACGCGGTGATTGACCTGGAATGGACCCGGAAGCGCTGGCCGGAGCGGCCGGACGACTTCTTCATCAAGCCGCGGGCGATCGCGGACGAGGTCTGGCACGTCGCCCATCAGGACCGCAGCGCGTGGTCGTTCAACGTCGAGATCAGGCCGTTCGGCGAGGCCTGGTAAGCGGCACGGCATTCGCGAGAGCAAATTCAATTCAAAAGAGTTCAGGGGAGTTTCATGTTCTTGAAGACGTTTGCCGTGTCCATTGCCGTGCTTGCGGCCCTTGCCGCCACTCCAATCCGTGCCGAAACACCGGGCGTGACGGAGTCGGAAATCAAGGTCGGTGCGACCTTCCCGTTCAGTGGTCCGGCATCCCCGCTCAGCAACACCGGCAAGGGCCTGATCGCCTACGTGCATTCCGTCAATGATCGCGGCGGCATCAACGGCCGCAAGGTCAACCTCATCACCTATGACGATGCCTATACACCGCCGAAAGCCGTGGAGCAGACCCGCAAGCTGATCGAGAGCGACGAGGTGGCGTTCCTGTTCAGTCCGCTCGGCACGCCCGGCATCGGCGCGACCATCAAATACGTGACCGCGAAGAAGGTGCCGCATCTGTTCATCGTGAGCGGGGCGACCAAGTTTGCCAACTTCTCCGAGTTTCCGCTGACCACCACGGGATTGCCGAGCTACAACATCGAGGGAAAAATCTACGCCAGGTACATCACCCAAGCGGCCCCCGATGCGAAGATCGCGATCCTCTACCAGAACGACGATCTCGGCCGCGATTTCGTCGCCGCGTTCAGGGAAACGCTGAAGGCCGATTTCGACAAGAAGGTGGTGACGTCTCCCTATGAGGTCACCGAGCCCACCATCGAATCCCGCGTGGTCACGCTGAAGGCGTCGGGCGCCCAGGCATTCCTGATCGCCGGCACGCCGAAATTTGCGGCACAGGCGATCAAGAAGGCGAACGAGATCGGCTGGACCCCGCTCACCATCGTCAACTACGTGTCGAGCTCGGTCTCGGCGACGATCGTGCCGGCCGGCGCGGACAAGGCGGTGGGCGTCGTCGTGGCGACCATCACCAAGGATCCCAACGACAAGAAATGGGCCGAGGACGCCGGCATGAAATGGTATCGCGCCCACTTCGAGAAGTATCTCCCCGGCGCCGATATCGGCGACAACAACTATCTGTTCGGGACCCAGCAGGGCCAGATCCTGGAGCAGGTGCTGAAACAATGCGGCGACGACCTGTCGCGTGAGAACATCGTCAAGCAGGCACGTAACATCAAGGGGCTGGTGCTGCCGACCCTGATGCCGGGCATCACCATCAACACTGGTCCCGACAACAGCATGGCGTACACGCAGCTCCAGCTGCAACGCTGGACCGGAAGCTCCTGGGAGCAGTTCGGTGGCGTGCTGGGCGCCGAGGCGAACTGAGCCGCGAGGTCGAGGGTGACGAAGCGCGCTAGCGGAGCCGTCGCGCGATCGGCTTCGCCAGCGCGCTATGCCAATCCGATTGCGACGGGCGGTCGCTCGACCGGAGGCTCGCCAGCAAGGCCGCGGTCTTGGGCTGAACTCGCGAGCCGTCGATCACCTCGAGTTGGCCGCACCGATTGAGCGTGTGCAGCTTGCGTCCGGTCCACAGCGGTCCGGGTTTGAGCAGGTGTCGAACCGCCTGCCGGTACGTCGTCGGCGACAGTTCGAGCACTTCCGCAAGTCCGAGCGCCGCGCCGTACCCGTTGGTGCAATCCTGCACCGGTCGCCACAGTCTTCCGTTGACGGTCACGAAATTTCCCGCCGGTCGCGCCGTTGCGCGATCCATCAGGACCGGATTGCTGGCATGCGGCTGCCAGGGGCCAAGCAGTCGCTGGGCGTAATAGATCGCCAGGGTGTCGGAATACCCGCCGGTGCCGTCACGCCAGGCGCCGAACATGTAATAGAGGCCGTTGTGCTGCGTGATCGTCACGTCGGCAAGTTCGAGCCCGGACAGCAGCGTTGCGTACCGCTCCCATTTGTCCGGAAAGCGGATGCATTTGTAGAGCGGAACGTCCCGATGCGCGGTGCTTTCCGGGATCATCCAGAGTTCGCCATCGTTCTCGATCAGGAACGGGTAGGACAGGTGCCAGGGCTCTTCCAGCACGGGCAGCACCTTGCCGACCGGCCCGTTGCCGTCGAATTCGATCGCGGAGATGATGCCCTTGCCGATCCGGTGGTCGAGGTCTTCGAAGAAGACGAACGTCCTGCCTTGCCATGTCACCGGGAAGGGATCGGCATAGAAGCGGTTGCCGGGATCGCCGAGCACGTTCCAGGCCGGTCCGGACAGGTCACCGGTGCGCCAGACATCCGCGTTTTCGGCGTAGCGCCAGCCGACATGCCAATGCGGCGCGTAGCAGCACAGGCGATAGATTTCCTTCGCGATCGACGTCGCCACGCCACGCACGACAAAGGGCGTGGGATTTGGCGCTGCGCCGCTGTTCGCCGGAGCAGCCAATTGCGGCACCAGCCGTGGCGCCCCTGACAGAATTGGCGTCAGCATGGAGAGCGTGCGCGCCATGACTGCTTCGAGCCCGCCACTCAGGCCGGCTGCGATTTCCGCGGAAGGATGGCCTCGGTCCATGATCGTGCCATCGAGTTCATTGACGATTTCGATCACCGGCAGGTCACCGGCGAGAACGGCCGCGAGTGCGGCATTTTCTCCCGCGCATCCGTTGAATCGCGGACGAAGGTAGAGCCTGGCGGAGCAGTTCGGATCCCGCGCGGCACTGGTGAAGTCGACCACCACGTCGGGGCTGCCTGCGCGCGGCCGCTCCGGGATCGTCTTCAGCCTGTCGGCGCCGCCGGCCTTGCCCTTGCGCAGGACGATGCGTTCGAGTTCGAACAGGGCCTCGAGGCCCGCGGGGTGGGACCCCGGGGTCGTGGTCCAGGCAAATTGAACGGGGATATCCTGATCGTTGACGCGCAGCGTCTCACGACGCATCCAGAGCCGCGGCTGCTCGCGATCGCAGCGAAACTCGATAATCATGTCCAGCCCGACTTCCTAGTGCGCGTCCGCTCCCACGGCATTGCCGAGAATGCGGACGTATTCCTCTATCATGGCATCCAACGAATAACGCGATTTCAGGCCCACGGCTCTTTGCCGCAGCTGGTCGCTCAACAAACGATCTGTCAGGACTTTCGATACGGCGGCCGAGAACGCGGCCTCGTTCGAGGCGTCGACGAACACCGCCGCAGGCTGTCCCTGGTAGGACAGCACC
Source organism: Bradyrhizobium acaciae (assembly GCF_020889785.1). Classification (GTDB taxonomy): domain Bacteria; phylum Pseudomonadota; class Alphaproteobacteria; order Rhizobiales; family Xanthobacteraceae; genus Bradyrhizobium; species Bradyrhizobium acaciae. The sequence continues at coordinate 19,500 of NZ_JACMYK010000069.1, read as the reverse complement.
TCGCGCAGCACAGGAAGATCGTTGACGACACAGGGAATGCCGGCGCTCGCGGCTTCAACCGCCGCAAGACCGAAAGTCTCGGCCTGCGTGGGGAAGACGAAGACATCGAGGCAGGCCAGAAAATCGGCCATCTGGCGCGGTGGAATCTCGCCGATGAAGTGCAGCCGGTCCGAGACGTCAAGCTCGTTCGCCAGGGCTCGCAGCCGCTCCTCGTCAGCACCCTGGCCGGCCAGCGCAAGGTGCCACGATGGATCGGCAGCCAGCAGGCGAATTGCCGCATCGAGCCGCTTGTGCGGATGCAGCCTCGCGGCGCAGCCGAGCAGGGTACGGTCCGGCGGCAGCTTGAACTGCTGCCGCGCAATGTCCTTTGGCAGGCTGTGCGACTTGTCGTCGAAGCCGTGCGGGACGTGCTTCATGCGTGATCGATAGGGCGCGGGATAGCGTGCGTATTCCCGCTCCATGTCGCGCGAGTTCAGCGTGATGCACTGGAAGAAGCCGGTAGAGCCCATGATGATGTCGGCGGCGCGCACCGGCATGCTCATCGACAGCGCCGAAGACACTTGATTGGCGATGACTGGCGCGCGGCTGACCAGGCGCGACACGCCTCCGCCGATCACATTGCCGAAGTGCTGGAAGGTCAGGACGGCGTCGGGTCTGATGGTCCTGAGATGGCCGGCGAGCGTCCATAGCATCCGCAGCAGTGCCACCGGATTTCCTGGACGGCTCGGCGCGCAATAGAACGTATTGGGCGGCTCGTCGAAGGAATCCGATTTGCGGAAGAAGAACAGGTTGGCGACGTCATAGCCGCGCGCGGTGAGGCCGGCGCCGAGCAGCCGCGATATCTCCTGCGCGCCGGCGTTCTCGGCCTGGGTCTGCACCAGGACAACGCGCAGCTTTGGCCTGCGCGCGTTCGCTAGATCGCGTGACGCGGTCGATGCCTCGCGCAGTTCTGTGCTCAGTTCTGGACTTGGCGCGTAATGGAGCACGGATTCCTCACCCGTCGAGGGAGTGGAATCGTCTCCCTCACTTTTGCGCGCGTGCTTATCACGCAAGGCGTGCTCGTGCACCGAGTTGCGCGTGGTGAGGTTACTGCTCATTTAGCAATCAGACATTGTCAGCAATCGAGAGCCATTATCTCACAGATAGTACAGCGGGCTCGTTAACCAATTGGTTACGGCAGCGCAGAGAGGGGGTAACCGGCGATTAACCATAGATATTTACGTTGGGCGGCACTGAGCGGTGCTGTCAGTTGAATTCGAGTCAAAACCCATGAAGTTCGGTAGCCGCGTCGGCCCGAGACGTTCCGAAGCCACGGGACCCGCAGCGTCGTGGGAAGCTTCCAGCGTGCCGACCGGCCAATCCTCCGCTGAAACGACCAAGGGCGTGCTAAGCCTCCCCGGTGTGCTGGCCTTTTTCCGCGAGAAAGGTCAACGCATCCTGATGCTCGCCGCGGTTATCTTCGCGGTCGGTATCATCTTGCTGATGTTGATCCCGGCGCGTTACGCCGCGACCGCGCTCGTCGTCGTCGACCCGCGCGAGCAGCGCGTCACCACCGATCAGGACGTCCTGCCGGGGATCGGCCAGGATGCCGCAGCGCTGCAGAGCGCCGTTGAGATCGCCAAATCCGATGGATTCCTCGGGCCGCTGATCGAGCAGCTCAAGATCGCCCAGGATGACGATATCTCCGGCGGCAGGACCGATCCCACGCGCCTGCTCGACCGGTTTCGCAGCCGGCTCGACATTTCCCGGCGCGGATTGACCTACGTTATCGCCATCAAGTTCACGTCCAACGATCCGCAGCGCGCGGCGTATTACGCCAATGCGGTGGCGGAGGCGTTCGTTGCCAGCCAGCGCGGGACCCGCACCGTGGCGACCGACGAGGCTGCCGACTGGCTGAAGGGCCGGCTCAAGACGCTGAACGACCGGTTGCGGTCTTCGGAAGATGCCGTCGCCAAGTTCAAGCTCGAACACCGGATCGTCAACGCCGGCAAGGAATCGACCACGCAGCAATTGCGCGTCACCGACCTGACGCAGCAGGTTTCCGCGGCGCGCGCCCGTACCGAAGAAGCCAAGGCGCGCTACGAGCAGTTGCAACGCGACCTGAAGGCAAATGTCGACGGGCCCGTCAAGCAGGACCTGCTGAGCGCTCTGCGCGCCCAGCGCTCCACGCTCAACGACCAGATTGCGCAGAAGCGCGGGGTGCTCGGCGATCGTCATCCCGACCTCGTGATGGCGCTCAGCCAGCTCAGCGACCTTAACCGGCAGATCGAGATCGAGCGCAAGAAGAACATCGACACCGCTAAGTCGGAATACGAGGCGCAGCGCGACCAGCAGAAGGCCGTCGAAGATCAGCTGAAAGCGGCCGAACAGCAGATCCTGGTCGACGGTCAGGCGCTCGTGAAGCTGCAGGAATTGCAGCGCGATGCCGACGCCAACAAGAATATCTACGAGCAGTTCCTGTCGCGCTACAAGACCACCGACGAGCAGCGGCTGCTGCAGGCCTCGCAGACCAAGGTCGCATCGCCTGCGACGCCGCCGGTGCGTTCGACGCTCCCGCCGCTTCCGCTTTTGCTCGCCGCCCTCGCGATCGTCTCGCTGCTGACGTCGACGGCGATCGTCGCCGTTCCCGGTCTCAATCTGCCGCAGCTCCCGATCAAGACCGTTCCGCCACTGCGTCGTGCCGAGGCGCCCGCACTGCAGCCCGTGCCGCAATCTCCGCTGCAACCCGCGCTGCCGCCGGGATTGCCTGTGCTGGCGCGCATTCCCGACATGGTGTCGCCGGATGCCGTCAGGAGCGTCTGGCAGACCCCGATTTCAACGGCGGCCGAGCCCGATCTCAGCCCGCATCTTCAGTTGCTGATAGAGAACATCGAACAGCTTCCAGGGGACCACGGCAAGGTGGCGCTGCTGCTGTCGGTCGAGGCCGGCGTGGGCGGCAGCACCGTTGCGCGGTCGCTCAACCGGTCCGCCGTGAAGAACGGCATGCTCAGCGTCCTGATCGAGATGGATACCAGGCGCACCGAGGCTGCGCCGCCGCAAGGCTCGGGGATCATCAAGGCTGATCTGGCGTCGGTCGTGGAGCTGCTGGGTGCCAGCAGCAAGGCGCCGCCCTATCCGCCGGACGATATCCGCGCCGATTTCGGCCTGATCATCGTCGACGCATCGTCGCTTGCCCTGCAGCCGGCCGCGGTGGCGCTGGCCGCCCATGCCGATCTGGTGATCCTGGTGGTTCGCGAGGGCGCGGCCAATGCGACTGCGATCACCAAGGCGCGGGCCGATCTGTCCGGCTTCGGCTCGGTCCCGACCGCGCTGGTCGTCAACCGCGTGGCGGTCGATGCCGCCGTGGGCAGTGCTCAGGGCAAGGCTCTGGGATTGGCGAGCTGACGGCCATCCAACTCGGTCTAGTCGTTGCTGTCGGCAACGCGGACCGCGTAGGTGTTGCGCTTCCACGACGAGAGATGCGAAAGCACCATAATTGATGGGTCGACGCCGGTGCGCCGGCGGCACAGCACATTGAGCGCGATGGTGGCGATCACCAGGGAGGCCGTCGCCGAGATCGCCGCGCCGAGCACGCCGAGCCAGGGGATCAGCACGACAAATCCGACCAGTCGCAATGCCACGTTGGCGGCGACGACCGGAACATAGTCGCGCTCATGTCCCGTCAGCTGCAGCACGGCGGCCGAAGGTCCGCCCGCCGCCTGGAAGGCCGTTCCGATTGCGAGCACGATCAGCACCCATTGCTGCGCGGCGAAGTGCGGCCCGAACAGGCCGAGCAGGTGGGGAGCACCCACCCAGACGATCACGAGCCCGCTCAGCACACAGAGCGCGGTCACCTCGGCCATCAGCTTCAGCGTATGTTCGAGCTCGCGGTGATTCTTGCTGAAATACAGCGAGGGAAGCCGGCGGGCTCCGAACGTGTAGAGCGCTGCCGAGAGCATGGCGAAGATGTTGGCCAGACGTGAGGCGGCGAAATAGACGCCCGCGGTGGCCGGATCCAGCATCCAGTAGACCAGGATGACGTCGAAATACTGATTGGCCGCTTCAAGAATGGATGCGAGCCAGAAGCGGAACGCGCTCCGGTTCCAGCGCGAGGTCTCGAAGCGCGCCGTGACCGAACGCTGGTTCGGCAGCACACGCATGATCGACACGATCTGCACCACCAGCCCGAGGGCCATCGCAACGCTCATCGCAGTGAACAGTTCGGCAGGAGTGAGCTGCCGGTGACCGAACAGAACGGCGATCAGAACCAGGACAACGGCAACCCGCCAGAAGAACTCGCGATTGCCTTCGCCCATCAGGATGCTGACGAGGGATCGTGCGATCTGGCTGCCGAGCATCAGGCCGGCATTGACGGCGGTGAACGCCGAGACCGAGAGGATCAAGAGCCACCACTCGCCGCGAATGCTTGCGACCGCCGCGATCGCGGCGATCGAAATCAGCATCCCGATCGCGGAGTTCTTCAGGCTCGACAGCAGCACGCCCTTGGTGAGCTCCGCCTGGCCGCGCACCTCGTACTCATTGAGGAAGCGAACCAGCAGAAGCTCCTGGCCGGCCAGGCCCACGACCGAGGCGATCTGGGCGATGGAAAGCAAGGTCGCAAAATCTCCAAACGCGTCGGGCGTCATGGCCCGCGCGGCGAGCGAGAACAACGCGAACGCGAGCCCGCCGCTGCCGACCTTGAGCAGGATGGTCCCGGCAACGCCGCGCGTGACATCGCGCCGTAGCATTTGAAGAACAGAAGCAATCACCAGAGGCGTCTCAATATCCAGTCAGGCTGTTGACTTAGCAATCGGTGAGGTCAGGAGTGTTAATGTTCTCTTGCTAAGATTCCGTTCCTTCCGACTGGCTTTCTGGTTCCGCGTGATTGCAGAGCTGGCCAATATGTCGCGCGGCTGCCCCATTCTGGAACGCTGCCGTCCGCGCTGTCTCCAAACGGCGCAGATTGGATGTCTCTCCGGCGCTCCGGCCAACGGCATGCATCGCGCCGGTCGAAGCCTCGTTTGCGCGTCGAAGGCATTTCTGAAGCTCCACGGCCCGGCAATTGCCCCGCCATTCTGCTGCGGAGGCTCCAAACGATCGGTTTCATGGCCGTTCTTGGTGCAAGCCATGTGCCGAGAGCTTGCTCACCGCGGTCGACAGGCCGCCATTAACCTCAACGCCGAAACGCCTCGCGTTTCGGCCCGCTCGGCAGCAAGGCAGGCAAGGAAATTGCAGTTCTGCGACCATTAGCCGTCGGAGCGGACATGATGATTGCCGAGGAAAGCACCACCCAGCCGATCGCAAGTTGCGAGGCTGAAACGATCGAAGCTGATGTCGCCATTGTCGGCGCCGGCTTGGCCGGCTCGCTTGCGCGAGCTGTTCTCTCCCGAGCCGGGTACCGGGTCGTCCTGATCGACAAGCGGTCGATCCCACCGGATGAATTCCGCGTCGAAAAGGTCGCGGGACGGCAGATCGATATCTTCCGCCGCCTAGGCTTCATCGACGACGTCGAGGCCGTCGCGTCGGCCTACGACCGGGTGCTCAACATCCGCGGCGGCAGACTGGTCGATATCGGTGTCGGCCGGTCCTATGGGGTCTCCTATGCCGACCTCGTCAACATGGCCCGCGGCCTGACGCCGGAAACATCGACCTTCCTGCTCGACCAGGTGACCAATGTCGACTGCAGCGAGAATCGTCAGCAGCTGACGCTGGCCTCCGGAAAGCGCGTCGCCGCACGGCTCGTCATTCTGGCGACGGGCATGGCGAGTGCGCTCGGCTATAATCTCGGAATGCGCCGGCGGGTGATAGCCGCTCGCCACTCGGTGACGTTCGGCTTCACGATCGCGCGGCCGGATAACGCGCCGTTCGGATTCGATGCGCTGACCTGCTACGGTAAGGAGGCGGCTGACGGCGTCGACTATCTCAGCCTGTTTCCGATGTCGGGCGGCATGCGGGCGAACCTGTTCATGTTCCGGGATCCGACCGATCCGATCATGCGCGAGCTGCGCCGCGATACCAGGCGGACGTTGCTTTGCCTGATGCCGGGTCTGCAGCCCTATCTCGGCGATTTCGAGATCGTCGACCAGGTGCAGAACTGGGTCATGGATTTGTCCGTGACCGAAGGCCATCTGCAGCCGGGCGTCGTGCTGATCGGCGATGCGTTTCAGACCAATTGTCCGGCCGCCGGCACTGGCGTGAGCCGTCTGCTGGTGGATGTCGAGCGTCTCTGCACCGAATATGTGCCGCGCTGGCTCGAGACCGACGGCATGGGCGCGGAGAAGATCGCGCAGTTCTATTCCGATCAGGACAAGCTCGCCGCCGACCGCCACTCGCTGGAGCTGGCGCGTTACCGGGAGGCCTTGACCGCGAACACCGATGTACGCTGGACCGTGCAGCGCAAGCTGCACTTCCTGCGCCGCGTGATCGCGCATCAGGTGGACCGGATTCATCCGGGATGGGTCATGCGCGTCCGCAGCGCGCTCCGTTAAACGAAAGCCGATTCTCGGCGACTCCAAGGCATGATCCGGAAAAGCCGGAGGCGGTTGTCCCTCCCGACAACCGCGCAGCGCCTACGCACAGATCATTCACAAGGAATTTGCTGAAACGCCGCGCCTCAGCGGGTGCCCGTCGAGGTGCGGATCGGCCTGAGATCCGTCAGCCGCTTGGCAGCCTGCTTGATCCAGGGCGCCTGCTTCAGGGCAAACAGTGCAAGGGAGCCGGTTGCACTGCCGGCCTGCGTCACGGCCGACATCGGAGTCGGCTGACCCCCGAACTGCATCTTGTATGGCTCGTCGCCGATGGTGAAATCCAGCGCTCGGCAGCCGCGCTCGATGCAATCCTTGGCGACGCTCTCGAATGTCAGCGCGCCGATCGACTGGCTCTTGTAGCCCTCGACGTTGAACGCCGTCATGACAACGAGGAGGGTGTCACGGTGGACCAGCCCGAGAGCAGCCGCGATGACTTCGCCATCCATCTTCATGGCATAGAGCCGCGTGAAGGAGCCGAGGCCGCGAAGTGCCACGCTTGAGTAGAAATCGAAATACTCCGGACGCTGCAACAGGTCGCCGTCACCCTGTTCGTGAAACCGCGGACCGCGAAACTTCCGCATCGTCTCCATGGCTTCGCCGATCGAGGCGCCGTTGTCACAGCATGAGAAGGTGAGCGTGCCTTTCTTGTGGATCTGGCGCCATTTCTTTGCCAATTCCTTCTGATAGGACTTTCCCAACGCGTTGATCTGCCACTGCTCGAACGGCGCGGTCAGCACCGTCGCATAGGCATTCATATCCATCAGGCTGCGGTGAGGCGCGCCGAGAAGATTCTCGACCGGCATCCTGGCATCGAGCAGCTTGGGTATCCGCAGCAGGTCGAACGGCCGCAGTAGCTGTCGGAGCGTCGTGCAAGCGCGCTGATCCTGAAGGAGGTGAGCGAACGTCGCGATGCTGCAGACCGGCGACAGATAATCGGACACGCGAAGATCGGCGAATTCAATCACGCGCATCGGTCCGCGCCGCACGCGGAGCATCGGAAACACGGCTGCAAGCGCGCTGTTCGTGCGGTGACGGACGACGACAATCAATGGCTTCGCTGCAGCGGCTGGAGCGAGCTTGCGATAGATGTTGTCGAGCCAGAGCGGATGTTGGAAGGCGGTCGCGTCCGAGCCCTCAAACAATGTCGCGTATTCTTCCGATAAGAAGTCGAATGCGTCGTCGACGCTGACATCGAACGCGTCATCGTTCTTATTCATGTGAAACCAAAAACAAACGGGTTCTAAACGCCGATCAAGCCGGCCTGTCATCCTTATAGCAAAGGCCGATGACGGCGCGCACCGGTAGAATACGATTTGTATTAATGTCGAGCCTCGAACTTTGCATATTGTTGCTGGTCGGGCGGCCCCGCGCCTGAAACGACCGCTGCTTGCCGTCGGCGCAGGATGTCGTGCCGTGCGACAAACATGGTTAATGATCTCTTTGCGGTCTCGGTTCATCGAGGCTGCGACGAGACACGCGTTGCCTGGACCGGATATTGCAGTTAAGGGCACATAAGCACTGGAGCCCTTGCTGAAATGTTGAGTCATAGCCAAAACGCCCGCATTTCCGATGCTATTTCGCCTGCGCGCGTCGATCGCGAGGGGACCCAGCGTCTCGATTCAGATATGGCTGTTCCGTCTGTCCGAATTTGCGACACTTCGCCGAACCGGCCGTCCCTGCCGAACGGCATGCGGGAGCGTCGGATCAATCCTGTTGGCAGGGCCCTGACTGCCGGCGTCCCGCGGGAAACCATCGGCGGGCTGCGGCTCGCCGTGCTCGATCGCGAGCAGACCGCCGACTTCATGGTCGAGGCGGTGTATCCGAACCGGCGTGTCAATCGTCCGCTGTATCTGACCTCGGCCAACGGCGAGGTGCTGTCGCGCTGCTCGACCGAGCCGATGACCGATCGGCTGTTCCGCGCTGCCGACCTGATCAATGCCGACGGGCAACCGCTGGTCATGGTGTCCAGGCTGCGGTCGTCGAAGCCGCTGCCCGAGCGCGTCGCGACCACAGATTTGTTTCATGACGTTGCCTGCAAGGCGGAGAAACTCGGGCTGACCTTCTATCTGTTCGGAGCCGATGACGCCGAAAACAAGGCGGCCATCGCCAATGTCCGCCGGGCGTATCCGGCACTCAAGATCGTCGGTCATTCGCACGGCTATCTGCGCGGCGACGCGCTGCGGGCCAAGGTCGACGAGATCAATGCCCTGGCGCCGGACTTTCTCTGGGTCGCGCTCGGCGTGCCCTACGAGCAGAGCTTCGTCGACGAATTCATGCCGCTGCTTGGCAATGTCGGCGTCATCAAGACGTCGGGCGGATTGTTCAACTTCCTGTCCGGATCGCGGCCGCGCGCCCCGAGATGGATGCAGGTCGTCGGCCTCGAATGGGCCTGGCGGCTTTGGCTCGAGCCACGTCGGTTGTTTTGGCGCTACTTGACAACCAACCCGCACGCTCTCTATCTGCTCTTCAACCGGACTCGATCCTCGTCGACCAAAGACTGAAGTCTTCCGAGTGCAATGTGCTGCTCCGAGCCACCGGAGCAGCAAGCTCATTTTCAATGAGCGGAGTACAATCGAATGGATGGTCGCGCGCTCGATAGCTCGATCTGGCAGGTGCCAGGCGTCGAGGCGGAAAATTTCGCACGGACCGTCGTCAATTGGTCGATCACGATCAACGTGATCATGTCGATGGGGACCTTTCACGCTGCGTTGCTGCCGACCGAAATAACCCTGGTGCAGCAGGCCGTCGCACTCGCGATGTGGGGTGTGCTGATCTACGCGAGCTTGTTCATCGGTCCCTGCCTTCGACTTGCCTTCAATCTCGACACGCTTGTGATCATCGCATTCTATGCGTTCGCCACGATTTCCGTGTTCTGGACCAATCTGGACGCCGCAGCCCTCATGAAGGCCGCGGCGCTCGTGATCACGACGCTTGGCGCGTTCTGCATGATCACCCGCGTCGACATAGACGACATCGTGATATCGACGACCCGCGGCCTGTTCGTGCTGATCGCAGCCTCGGCGTTCTGTGCGATCGTGCTTCCGGACATCGGGATCGATCAGACCTGGATGCACAACGGGCAATGGCAAGGCGTCTTCGAATCGAAGCAAACCCTGGGCTTCGCCGCGGCGTATCTCATGTTCTTTGCCTGTTATCGAAAGATGACCGGACAGGGCTGGCTGCCGTTCCTCGTGACATTCGCGCTGGCCTCAGCCTGCGTCATCCTCTCGGAGTCCCGTGGCGCCGGTGCCCTGTCGCTGGTGGCCTGCGCGCTGCTGCTGACCTCGCTGTGGTCGATCAGGTGCATGCAGGTCTATGCGGTGCTGCCCTGCATCATGTGCGTCGCGGCCGTGTTGCTGATCCTGTATTTCTACGCGACCGGATACGATTCGATCCATGTCTTCGATACGACGATCAACTTCACGGAGCGAACGTTCATCTGGCAGTATGCCATCAGCCATTTCGATGACGCGCCGCTGTTCGGATTCGGCATCAACGGGTTCTGGACCAATCCGGCAATCTACGATTATTTCAACCAGAACCACGGCTGGGTGCTCGACAACTACCACAATGGCTACATTGCCATTCTCGTCGAGACCGGTTTCTTCGGCTATTTCCTGTTCGCGGCGAGCGTCTTCCTGTTCTCCTACAAAATGCTCTGCCTGATCGCAGGACGGGCAATCGACCGTCTGCACTGCGCGCTGGTCGTCGGGTTTGTGTTCCTCAACTGCCAGACCAATTTCACCGAGACGGTCTTCCTTCGCTCGACCATGTTCACGTCGGTGCTGCTGATCGCATTCTTCCTCGCGGCTTGCCGGCCGATGTCGTCGCCGCGCGCGCGGCTCCGCGAGCAGGAGCAGCCATGACAGCGCTCCGGTCGTATTTGCAAGGAGCCGTCGGCGTGCTGCTGGCGGCGGCGCTCGCTGCCGTGCTGATCTCGCCGGTGAATGGAGCCGGGCAGGGTGCGTCTCCGGCGGTCGCAGCGTTGGGGCGAGGCATCAACATTCTCGGCTATGACGGCATCTGGGAAGGCTACCGGAACGCACCGTTCCGCCATGAAAACCTCGCCGCCATCCGCAAAGCCGGCTTTTCGCATGTGCGGATCAACTTCTTCGGCTTCAGGCACATGGATTCCGGCAACGTTCTGGATGATGCTGTGTTGCGGCGCCTCGATGCCGTGATCGAACAGGTCTTCGCGAGCAAGCTGATCCCGATCCTCGACGAGCACGACACCGACCTTTGCCAGCGCGACGTGCCGGAATGCACGGTGAAGCTCAAGGCGTTCTGGCGCCAGATCGCGGCGCGCTATGCGGGGAAATATCCGGCGCTGCTGTTCGAGATCCTGAACGAGCCTGGCGGGAACATGACCTCGGCCGAGTGGAACGGTCTGCTCGCCGATTGTCTTGCGATCATCCGGGAGACGAATCCGAAGCGGAATGTCGTGGTCGCCATCCTGAACACCGAGGAACTGCCGATCGACCAGCTGGCGCTGCCGGCCGGCGACCGAAACCTCATCGTCACGTTCCACTATTACCTGCCGCTGCAATTCACCCATCAGGGTGCACCGTGGTCGGCGACCTTCTCGACCATCGGTCCGTTGAGCTGGGGCTCGGCGGAGGACGAAGCGAGGGCTGCTGCCGATTTGGACAAGGTCCGGTCCTGGTCGGAGAAGGAAACGCGCCCGATCTATCTTGGCGAGTTCGGCGTCTATGAGCGCGCGCCGGCGGAGAGCCGGGCGAAGTACCTGTCGTTCATGACACGAAGCGCTGAAAAATTCGGCTGGGCGTGGGCCTATTGGCAGTTCGATCATGATTTCGCGGCGTTCGACGGCGCCCGGCAGCGCTGGAACATGGACATCCTCCGCGCGATCATTCCTCCGGTTCGATGAACCTGGCGGTCCGGGCGCGGCGTCTGATCGCGCGGTACGCCTTGTCTTGCCTTGCATGCCTCGAGGAATAATACTCGCTTCGAACCACCAGACAAGGAACCGAGAGTGTTGCCGGAGATTGCGAGCAGGGAATTCGATGTCAAGCGCGCAGCGTTTGCCGCGACCATCGGCAACATGCTGGAGTTCTACGACTTCATCACCTACAGCTTCTTTGCGACCGAGATCGGGCGCACCTTCTTCCCCGCGCATAGCGAATACGGCAGCCTGATGCTGTCGCTTGCGACCTTCGGCGCCGGCTTCCTGACGCGGCCGATCGGCGGCATCGTGCTCGGCATTTTCTCCGATCGCGTCGGCCGGCGGCCGGCGATGTTGCTGAGTTTCGCGTTGATGGGCGGGGCGATCCTGACCATCGCGCTGACGCCATCCTATGCCGCGATCGGCATCGTGGCACCTGTTATCGTGATCCTGGCGCGGATGGTGCAGGGATTTGCGCTCGGCGGCGAGGTCGGGCCGACCACGGCGTACCTCATCGAGATCGCGGCACCTCGGAATCGCGGCCTGGTGGTGGCATGGCAGCCCGCCAGCCAGGAGATCGCGGCGACGATCGGCGCGCTTGTCGGGGTCGTCCTGAGCAGCACGATGGCGCCCGATATGCTGCAGGCCTATGGATGGCGCGTCGCATTCCTGCTCGGCGCCGTCTGCCTGCCGTTCGGCATCTGGATGCGCCGCACGCTGCCGGAAACGGTTTCGCACGGCGAGCACGTCGCCGGGCAGGTCGAAAGTTCGAGCCATGTCGCGTTGGCGCGCCGGCATCTTCGCGTGATCGTGCTGGCAGTGATGATCCTGGCCAGCGGCACGATCTCGACCTATGTGACGCAATACATGACGACCTACGCCAAGAACACGTTACATGTGTCGCCGTCGCTCGCCTTCACCGTCTCGCTGGTCAGCAACGGATTGCAGATCATCGGCGCCGTGCTGGGCGGCTGGCTTGCCGACCGGCTCGGCCGCAAGCCGATCATGGTCTGGCCGCAGCTGGTCGTGCTGGTGCTGACCTATCCGGCCTTCCTGTGGATCGTCCGGGATCCCGGCGCGTGGTCGCTGCTGTTCGGCTTCGGCGTCCTGTCGTTCATCGGATCGCTGCCGTTCACGGCGTTCTATGCCGCCTTCACGGAAGCGCTGCCGCAGAACATTCGCGGCGGCGTGTTTGCCACGATCTACGCGGTGGCAATCGCGACCTTCGGCGGCACCGCGCAGCTCGTGGTCACATGGCTGCTGCACGTGACGGGCGATCCGCTGGCGCCGTCCTGGTATCTCCTGCTCGCGGCCGCGGTCGGCATCGTGGCGATGAGCTTGATGCCGGAGACCGCGCCGGTGAAGACAGGAGAGAAATAGCGCGGCGCTCAATCCATGTCGCGGAAGGCGTGGCCGTTGGCCTCGATCTCCTTCACGAGCTGCGGCGGCAGATTGGCCTGCCCGAAGGTACCGTCGAACACCCAGTCCGTGGCGTCGGCAAGATCGGGAAGGCCGGCGCCCCTGCGGACATAGAGACCGACCGAGGCCTTCTTCGGATTGATGTAGAGATCGTAGTCCATTGCGCGCCTCCTCTCCGTTGCAGTTTGGCGGAAGCTTCGGCCGCGGCCGGAGACTTCCAGGAAGAGTGAACGCCGGAAAGATCAGGCGGGTTTCTTCGCCTCCGGCGCAAGCACCACCGATGCCTCGCTCGTGAGCATCAGGAAAGTCATGGTCTCCTGGAAGTAGAGCTGAACCGAAGTCGCCGAATGGCTGAGATAGCCGATCGAAAGATCCTGACCGATCGAGAGCTGGAAGTCGCCGCCGCGGGTGGTCAGCAGTACGCCGCCTGCGATCGCGGGTGCCCAGATGATCTTGCCGTCGATCAGGCGCTGGATGTGCTGCAGCACCGGGTAGCCGTCGTCGGTCGCACCGCCGATCGCGGTATAGGGTTCGGTGCCGAGCAGCAGCGTATAGGGGCCGTTGACGCCGGCGAGCCGCAGCTGGCTGACCGCCTGCGCGACCACGCCGGGGTAGTTCTTGACGCTCGCTGGCAGCGTCAGCACCGGGTTGCTGGTGCCCTGACGGATGCCCTGAATGCCCGCGGCCGTGTAGCCGTCGAACACCGCCCGGTCCTCGGCGAAGGCGATCTTGCGCGCGGCGTCCTTCAGCGGATCCCAGTCGGAATCATTGGAGCCGCGCTCGACATCGTCGATTGCCTGGCGCGAAAGTTCGAACGGTACGCGCAGCTCGACCAGTGCGCGGACGTCGCGCTGCGTCGCCTCGACCCCGTCGCCGGGCGTCGGAATTTTCTTGAGATGACCGGTGCCGACAGCGGAGAAGTCCGTTCCCTTCGGGCCATCGACGTCGACGACACGGCGCGCCGCCAGATGGCGCTTCAACGTGCGCGAGGCTTCCTCTTCGATCTGGGCCCATGCCGCGTCCGAGATGGGGGCCAACCCCCGATAAAGATTATTCATGTCCAGCGTCTCCTTTCAGCGAGCCGATACCGAGCGAGCCATCGGACGGCGGTATTCTTGGTGCCGGTGTGTCGTCATCTCCTGCGTCACCCGATATCGGCTCGGCGGGCGAGGCCGCCGGCGCCGCATTCGCGGCATCCTCCAGGAAAGTCGCCGACGGGATGAAGAACAGTATGCCGGTCACGGGGCGGCTGAAGTCGAGCAGGCGGTCGTAGTTGCCCGGCGGCTTGCCGATGAACATGTTCTCCAGCATCTGCTCGATCCGGTGCGGGGATTTGGCATAGCCGATGAAATAGGTGCCGAACTCGCCCTTGCTGACGTTGCCGAACGGCATGTTGTCGCGGACGATATCGAGCTCCTCGCCGTTCTCGACGATCGTGGTCAGGGCGTTGTGCGCGTAGCTCGGCTTCACCGCATCGTCGAGCTCGATGTCGGACAGTTTGGTGCGGCCGATGATCTTCTCCTGCATCTCGACCGGCAGCTCGTTCCACTTCGTGAGGTCGTGCAGGTATTTCTGCACGATCACGTAGCTGCCGCCGGCGAAGGCGGCATCTTCGTCGCCGATGATGGTGGCCTCTAGCGCTGCCTGATCGACGGGATTCTCGGTGCCGTCGACAAAGCCGAGCAGGTCTCGCTCGTCGAAATATTTGAAGCCGTGCACCTCGTCAGAGGTTGCGACCGCATCGCCGAGCCGTGACATGATCTGCGAGGCGAGCTCGAAGCAGAGGTCCATCGGCACGGCGCGGATGTGAAACAGCAGGTCGCCCGGCGTCGAGACCGCATGGTGGACGCCGTTGATCTCGCCGAACGGATGCAGGCCTTGCGGCTTCGGTGCACCGAACAGCCGGTCCCATGCATCGGAGCCGATGCCCATGACGCAAGACAGCCGGCCCTCGAGATCGCGGAAGCCCACGGCGCGCACCAGCGCGGCCAGATCGGCGCACAGCGATCGCACCACGGTGTCATATTCCGGATTGGGCTTGACCGTGACCGCAAGGAAGATGGCCGCGCGCGTCAGCTTCGCAGCGACCGGTTGCGGAACGGCTGATGGCACACATCTCTCCTTAACTAAATCGGCTAGTCCGCGACGACGGAGGGCAGGCCGGACGCCGGATCGACGTCCAGATTCGGGGGAAGAGGAGCATGCCACCGAGACCTTTACAAGAGCCCGGATAACTACGCTTCCGCGGACGGACCAACCGGCTTGCCGGACTTCTCCTCCTCGAGAGTCACCGCGATAGCGGCGTTGGCGGAGAGCCGAACCTTGGAGCCTTCGACGCCCGCCACGAAGCCGAGCTCGATAAAGTGGTGATGGCCCTTGTGGAAGCCATCGCTGTCGCTCTTCTTGAGCTTGATGCGGTTGCCTTCGACGCGATCGACGGTGCCGACATGCACGCCATCGGCGCCGATGACCTCCATGTTGTCCTTGATGTTCTGCTGTGTCATGATGCTCTCCCTGGTTGCAGGTCAGCTTGTATGTTCAGCTTGTACATTCGGCTTGCATATGATGCGCCCAGACGACGCGGCGATGACGGCGCGTCGCTGGTGGTCCGGGCCTGCCTCACACCGGTTCGAATTCGTCCGCTGCCGCGTTCTCCGGCTTTTTGCCATTGAAGGTGAGGCCGGCCTTGGTGGCTGATAGTTTCACCTGCGAGCCATCGCGGACATCGCCGGCGAGGATCATTTCGGCGAGCGGATCCTGCACGCTGCGCTGGATCACCCGCTTCAGCGGGCGGGCGCCGTAGGCGGGATCCCAGCCCTTCTCCGCCAGCCAGTCGCGCGCCTTCGGGTCGAGCTCCAGATCGATCTTGCGATCCTCGAGCAGCTTGCGCAGGCGCGAAAACTGGATCTCGACGATGCGGCCCATGTCGCTCTTCTGCAGCCGGTGGAACAGGATGATCTCGTCGATCCGGTTGAGGAACTCGGGGCGGAAGTGCGCCCGCACCATGTTCATCACCTGCTCGCGCACCGCGCTCGTGCTCTGGCCCTCCGGCTGGTTGACGAGATATTCCGCGCCGATGTTCGAGGTCATGATGATCAGCGTGTTGCGGAAATCGACCGTGCGGCCCTGGCCGTCGGTGAGACGGCCGTCGTCGAGAACTTGCAGCAGCACGTTGAAGACGTCGGGATGCGCTTTCTCGATCTCGTCGAACAGAACCACCTGATAGGGCCGGCGCCGCACCGCTTCCGTCAGCGCGCCGCCCTCATCGTAACCGACATAGCCGGGCGGCGCGCCGATCAGCCGCGAGACCGAGTGCTTCTCCATGTATTCGGACATGTCGAGGCGGATCATCGCGGTCTCGTCGTCGAACAGATATTCGGCGAGCGCCTTTGCCAGCTCGGTCTTGCCGACGCCGGTCGGCCCCAAGAACATGAACGAGCCGATCGGCCGGTTCGGATCCTGCAAGCCGGCGCGGGCGCGGCGCACCGCAGTCGACACCGCACGGACGGCCTCGGCCTGCCCGACGACGCGCTTGCCGAGCATCTCCTCCATGCGCAGCAGCTTGTCCTTCTCACCCTCCAGCATCTTGTCGACGGGGACGCCGGTCCAGCGCGAAACCACCTGCGCGATATTATCGGCGGTCACGGTCTCGCTGGCTGACGAGGTCTCGCTGGCTTCGACCGTCGCGAGCTTCTTCTCAAGTTCCGGAATGCGGCCGTAGGCCAGCTCGCCCGCCTTCTGGAATTCGCCCTTGCGCTGCGCATTGGCAAGCTCGGTGCGCAACTGCTCGAGTTCGCCCTTCATCTTCTGCGCATCGGAGAGCTTGCTCTTCTCGGAGCGCCATCTCGATGTCATGTCCGCCGACTTCTTCTCCAGCTCGACGAGGTCCCTCTCGAGCGTCTGCAAGCGGCTCCTGGAGCCGAGGTCGGTCTCCTTCTTGAGCGCTTCCTGCTCGATCTTGAGACGGATGATCTCGCGGTCGAGCGAGTCGAGCTCTTCGGGCTTGGAATCGACCTGCATCTTCAGTCGTGCCGCCGCCTCGTCCATCAGGTCGATGGCCTTGTCGGGCAGGAAGCGATCGGTGATGTAGCGGTTCGAGAGCGTGGTGGCGGCAACCAGCGCCGAATCCGAAATGCGCACGCCATGATGCTGCTCGTATTTGTCCTTCAGCCCGCGCAGGATCGAGATGGTGTCCTCGACCGTCGGCTCGGAGACGAACACCGGCTGGAACCGCCGCGCCAGCGCCGGGTCCTTCTCGACATGCTTGCGGTACTCGTCGAGCGTGGTGGCGCCGATGCAATGCAGTTCGCCGCGCGCGAGCGCGGGCTTCAACAGGTTCGATGCGTCCATCGCGCCGTCGCCCTTGCCGGCGCCGATCAGCGTGTGCATTTCGTCGATGAACAGGATGATGCCGCCCTCGGCGGACGTTACTTCCTGCAGCACGGCCTTGAGCCGTTCCTCGAACTCGCCGCGATATTTCGCGCCCGCAATCAGCGCGCCGAGATCGAGCGCGAGCAGCGCCTTGTCCTGCAGGCTCTCCGGAACGTCGCCATTGACGATGCGAAGCGCCAGGCCCTCGACGATCGCGGTCTTGCCGACGCCGGGCTCGCCGATCAGGACGGGATTGTTCTTGGTGCGGCGTGACAGCACCTGAATGGTGCGACGGATTTCCTCGTCGCGGCCGATCACCGGATCGAGCTTGCCGTCGCGCGCGGCCTGGGTCAGGTCGCGGGCGTATTTCTTCAGCGCGTCATAGGCATTCTCGGCCGATGCACTGTCGGCGGTGCGGCCCTTGCGCAGCGCGTTGATCGCCGCATTCAGGTTCTGCGGATTGACGCCGCCCTTGGCGAGCAGCTTGCCGGCGTCGCTGTCCTTGTCGGCTGCGAGGGCCTGCAGCAGGCGCTCGACCGAGACGAAGCTGTCGCCGGCCTTGTCGGCGGCCTGTTCCGCCGCGGCGAAGGCGCGCGCGGTATCGGGCGCCAGATAAATTTGCCCGGAGCCGGCGCCGCTGACCTTCGGCACCTTCGCCAACGCGTCTTCGGTGGCCTTGAGGATCGCGCGCGAGTTGCCGCCGGCCCGGTCGATCAGGCCGGCCGCGAGGCCTTCAGGGTCATCGAGCAGCACCTTCAGGATGTGGAGCGTCGAGAACTGCTGGTGTCCCTCGCGCGTCGCGAGCGACTGTGCCGACTGAATGAAGCCGCGAACGCGATCGGTATATTTTTCAATGTTCATTGTGGCACCTCAAGGCAACGCAGGCTCGTCGAGATCAAATCATGCCATGCATTCCGGCCGGTGACAGATGGCGGAACGATGACATCCATCATGCGGCAGCCGAGTTGTAATTGCGCCGGCGGAAAAACCGCGGGCCTGAGGCTGCCGCAGCTCGCATCGTGTGGTCGTTTCAGGGGTGTGTCAATCGCCACGCCGGACCGTTGGCGTGCTGCGCCTAAGCCCTTGCGACGGCAGATGTTCGTCCCCGGCACTCGTCCGGATGCACTGCTGCGGACGTTTCGTCAGACCGGGCGCACGTGTCATGCCGACGGCGGCCTGGCCGATCGCCGTGCTCGCCGAAGACATGCGGTTCGATGAGTCCGGATCGTTACAGTTGCGTGAAAGCCCGTAAGTCATCTTCGCGCTTTCGGAAACGTGACCGCATTGTGTCGCGCGCATCGATGATGCGAGTATCTGTTGCGCGATGTTCCACTGAATCGCGCAGCACGACGTCACCGCACACTCTGAACTGTCGATGAATGGCAACGTGATTGCGTTACCGTTTGCATCGACGTGTTTCAGGCTGGTGTAAGGTGAAGGGTCTAGCGATGCAGTGTGTCGGTCCGTTGCCGATGCACGGAACTTTTGTTCCGGTTCTCACGTTGAAACAGACGTGCTCATCGAAGAGGCTCCCAATGACCACTCGTCTTCTATCGACCGTGTCGTGTGCAGCGATTGCCACGGCGCTGCTCTATGCGACTGCCGTGCCGGCAAACGCGCAGGACGCGGCATGCGCGCCGGTCAGCGCTGTCGATACTGCGCCGCCGCCGCTGCCGACGTACGATCAGCCGCCGGTGCCTGGGCCGGGCTACATGTGGTCGCCGGGCAATTGGTCGTGGGACGAGGATCGCGGTGATTATTACTGGGTGCCCGGCACCTGGGTGCAGCCGCCGCGAGTCGGGCTGCTGTGGACGCCCGGTTACTGGGGCGCGTTCGGCGGCGGCTTCATTTTCCATCAGGGCTATTGGGGTGATCGCGTCGGCTTCTACGGCGGCATCAATTACGGCTTCGGCTACGGCGGTGCGGGCTATGAAGGCGGTCGCTGGGATCACGGCAACTTCTTCTACAATCGCACCGTGAACAATCTGCAGGGCGCGCAGATCAACAACGTCTACGAGAAGAACGTCACGATCAGCCAGACCACCGTCAACAACGTCAGCTACAATGGCGGCACCGGCGGTATCGAGGCGCGGCCCACCGCTGCCGATCGCGCGGTCGCCAAGGAGCAGCATTTCGCGGCGACGCCGTTGCAACGCAAGCAGGTCGAGGCCGCAAGCCAGGATCCGAGCCTGTTCAAGCGCGCCAACAACGGCGTGCCTGCCGTCGGCGCAACCGCGCGTCCCGGCGAGTTGAAGGGACCGGGCGTGGTGCGAGCGCGTCCGGCCGGCGAGCCTGTGCCAG
>NZ_JACMYK010000068.1 GCF_020889785.1 Bradyrhizobium acaciae | reverse complement strand
CTCGAACGCCTCGAGCGGCGCCAGCGGAGGCGGCACGGCCGTCCGCGCGGCGGCTACGCCTGCGGCCTCGATCGCATCCAGCCGGCGCTGCAGCACCGAAATCTGGCCCAGCGCCTTGCGCGCGAAGATGATGGCAACGATGGCGATGACGAGCGTGAGGAAATCGAACGGCGAATCGAACATTGGGCCTCCGGCAGGACGCGCCGGACTTTTGGCCAGCCAGCGGCCCGTCGCAACCTAGTAGTGCAGTTGAGAGGGCTGGAAGTTCAAGCTACCGACACGGCACGATGTGCTAACGGCGTATTCCTCATTAAGCAACTGGGCCGGTGATGTCCGCTTACCCTCCGACAGTGACGGAGAATTGGACATTACGCGACCGCGCGAAGGGCCAGAGGCGTCACTCGCATGGTCCCTGCATCAGATCCGATCCAATCCCGGCAATTCGCTATTTTTTTCGACCTAGCCCATCGATCAGCGCCGCGAGACCTCTATCTGATGGCTGTAATTGCTGTAAACGCAGCGCATAACCAAGCGCGCTTGCGATATCCCCGGATTGCCGTTCGTAACTGATTAGCACAGCCAACGTGTCGCGGTCGGCAGGGTGGCGCTGCAGATTCTCCTTCAACACCGCCAGCGCATCGTCGCGTCGTCCGGCGGAGTTGAGACCGATCGCATAGACGTAGGAATATTGCGATCGCGCCGGGTCTAGCTCGGCTGCGCGCCGCAATTCCTCAAGCGCCGCATCCGGGCGTTTGAGCCGTACCAGCGTCAGCCCGAGCGCGTGATGCAGCGAGGCATCCTGGCCGGACGACGCGAGTGCGGCGCGTAGCACGTGCTCGGCATCGGTATCGCGGCCGAGCTGCCGATAGAGATCGGACAGGTTGATCGACGCGGCGGCAAAGGTGGGATCGAGCCGCATCGCGGCGCGATATTCCCTTTCGGCCGCCGCAGCGTCCCCCTGGCGGGCGAAGAAATTTCCGAGAGCGGTATTGGCATCCGGTCGGTCGGCGTTCAGCCGCTGGCTCGCCTCGAATTCCGCTGCGGCGCGCGCGAATGCGTCGCGATCGGACTCGCGTCGACCCGCGACCGGTACCGAAGCGAGAAGCTCCGCGGCGCGGATTCGCACGCCGCGGACCGGATCGGACAGATTTTTCGACGCCAGTGCCCAGAGCTGCGTGGCGGGCAGCCCTTCGAGCATCTCCAGCGCGCCGAGCCGGACCACCGGATCTGGATCGGCGAGGGCGCGACGCGCCAGTTCGGCGTCCGGCTCCGGCAACTCGGCTAGCGCACTTGCGCGTACGAGAGCCGGCAGCTCCGGCGTCGCCGCCACTGCCTTCAGCAAGGCCAGCGCGTCCGGCTGCTCGGTCGAGGCGGCCTGAAATGCCCCGGCCCAGGTCTGATATCCCCTTGGATGAGGACCAAACCACCCGGCGCTTCTTTCGGCCGCCCAACTCGCCGACTTGTCGCGATGGCAGTCGTTGCAGGCATTGGGCGTGCCCGTTTGCAGCGACAAATCCGGCCGCGGAACGCGGAAGCCGTGATCGTGGCGCCGGTCGACCACCATATAGCTGCGTACGGGCATATGGCAGGAGGCACAGCCGAGCGCCGGGGTCACATCCGCATGATGGTGATGGGCCGCGGTCGCGTAGCGGTCGGGCGCGTGGCATTGCCCGCAGACCGCATCGCCCGGCAGCTTCAGTCTGGCGCTGTGCGGATCGTGGCAGTCACTGCAGGTGACGCCGGCTGCGTACATCTTGCTCAGCCGGAATGGCGCATAGTTGTACGTTTCCTCCCCGTCGCGGATCTGGCCGTCTGCCTCGAACCAGTGCCGGTCGAGCAGTGCTATCCTGTGCGTCTCGGACAGCCACCGGCCCGGCTTCCGGTCCTCGGACAATTGGCCGCGGCGCGCATGGCATAGCCCGCAGGTCTCGACTTCCTTGCGCAGCAGTGCCGCACTAGCGCTGCGCCTCGGCAGATGCGTGACAGCGTCCTCGGCCCATGAAACGTCAAGCCGTTCATCGAAGCGCACAACGAGGCCCTTGTCCGGGTTATCGGCCTTCCTCGCTGTCCCCGCCCACTCGACATGGTGCGATCCCGGGCCATGACAGGCTTCGCAGCCGACGCTGATTTCCGCCGATGTCGTGGCAAAACGATCGCCGGTCGCATCGTAGTTCTTGTGTACGCCGGTCGAGTGACATTCCGCGCACATGAAATTCCAGTTCTGGTTCAGCTTCGTCCAGTGCAGCGGATCGTTATGAGTGACTGCGGCGTCGGGATAGAGATGAAACCAGCGCTGACCGCCTTGCGCTTGCGGCCGGGTATCCCAGGCGATCGACAGCGCCTGGATGCGGCCGTCGGGAAACTCGATCAGATATTGCTGCAGCGGCTCAACGCCGAAAGTGTACTTGATTTCAAAGGTCGCGAGCTTGCCGTCCGGCCCGTCGGTCTCGACGAAGTACTTTCGATCATTGCGAAAGAAACGCGAACGAATGCCGGCATAGTCAAAGGTCGCGTCGTCGAAATTGCCGCGTACGGTGCCCTCGGTGGCATGCTCCATGGCGTGCCGGTGCTGCGATGCCTGCCAGAGCTTTGCCTCTGTTGCGTGGCAACCGTTGCAGATTTGGCTGCCGACGAAGGTTGGCTCGGCGGTTTTGGCCCTGTGAACCGCCTGGGTTGAAGCATGCGGAGTTTTGAGCCAGGACAGCCCGACTGAGACGAGCAGGAATAGCGCCCCGCCGGCGATTGCGAGGAGCAGGGCAATGCTCAGGCTGAAGGAGCGCCCGGCATCCCGTGAAGGTTCAGGCGGAGCCGCCGGCGTGGCCGGCCGGTTCCTGTTACGCCTGCGGTTCTTTCCGGAAGCTTTCGCCACATGCCCACCTGGATGGTCGCGCCATCGCTAATCGCTTGGAGTCCGCGCTGGCGACTTGCTGCGCGATCGGAGTGGGTCCGCTCACGTCGGAGGGCGCCGCCTGCTGGAAGCGCCCTCCGTCTGTTTTGTCACTTTGACGGCGCAACGCCCGAAGCTGGGCGTTCCACGTCCCGGGTCGAGATGGCCTTCATCCACGCGACCATCGACGCTTCGGAGACCGGGCCTTCGCCAAGATCAACCGTAATTTTCTCGATCTTTCCCGAGAAGGCGAACGGCACCTGGTAATCCTTGTCGTCGACGGGAGTGCCGGTGTCCATGCCGACGTCGAAAGTCTCGTCCCACGCAAAGGTGAAAGGCGTCGTGTGCGGGAGCGCGACGCGCACCGCTTCCTGACCGTCGACGGTCATCACGCCTGTGCCGCCGTGCCCGAACGGTATCTCGCCCTGCTGCTCCAGTGCAAAGTCGAAGACAACCGTGTGCCGGCCCGGCTTCAACGCCTCACGAGCTTGCCATTTCGGCCGCTCGACGTTGAGCAGGTTCATCGTGAAGGTCGGCTTTTCATCCTTCACGTACAGTCCCCACCCGGCGAACCGGCCGCCCTGCGTCACGAGCATGCCGTCCGCGCCGCCTTCAGGGATGGTGAATTCGGCGGTGATGCGGAACGAGCGGTTGAGGATCGAGGGAGCGGCATTGGCCTGGGTGCAGCACGATGGGCCGGTGTAGACGAACTGCCTCCGTCCGGCTGCGGGACCCGGCCTCGCCGCGACCATTGCAGTGATCGAGTTGTTCAGCGGGAAGACGTGATTGCGCTCACCTTCCATGATGAACATCTCTTTCAATTCCTGCAGCTTGGCCGGCTCGACCTTGGCGAGGTCCTTGTTCTGCGTCGGGTCGTCCTTGAGATTGTAGAGCTCCCAGGAATAGCCGTTCATCACATCGGAGGGACGCGGCGCCGAAACGCTGGCCCACGGCGGAACCGGCGGCGTCGTGCTCGCGATCCAGCCGTCGTGATAAAGGGCGCGATTGCCCAGGATCTCGAAATACTGGGTCCTGTGAGTCGAAGGCAGGTCCTTGTTCTCGGCCGGGAAGGTGTAAGCCATCGAGACGCCGTCCATCGGACGCTGCGCGATGCCGTCCACGATGTCCGGCTGGGGAATCCCCACCACGCTTAGAATGGTCGGAGCGATGTCGATGACGTGGTGGAACTGGGAGCGGATGCCACCGCGGTCCTTGATTTTGGCGGGCCATGAGATCGCCATGCCGTTGCGTGTGCCGCCGAAATGCGAGGCAACCTGCTTGGTCCAGCGATAGGGCGTGCCGAACGCCCAGGTCCAGCCGACTGCCATATGATTATAGGTCTGATCGGTGCCCCAGACGTTGTACCACGGCATCTGCTTCTCTGCGTCGAGCGCGACGCCGTTGAAATACATCACTTCGTTCGGCGTGCCGTTGACCGAGCCTTCGGCGCTGCTGCCGTTGTCGCCGCTGATGTAGATGATCAGCGTGTTGTCGAGTTGGCCCAGCCGCGCGACCTCATCGATCACCCGTCCGATCTCATGGTCGGTATAGGCGAGATAGGCGGCATAGACGTTGGCTTGGCGGACGAAGAGCTTCTTCTCGACGTCGTTGAGATCGGTCCAGCGCTTGAGCATGTCGGCAGGCCAGGCCGGCAGCACGGCGTTGCCCGGAACGACGCCAAGACGCTTCTGGTTGTCGAAGATGCGTTCGCGCAGCTTTTCCCAACCGTCGTCGAAGAGGTGCATCTGCTCGATTCTATCGGCCCATTCCTTGGTCGGGTGGTGCGGCGCATGGGTCCCGCCCGGTGCGTAGTGGATGAACCAGGGCCGGCCGGGCGCGATCTCGACGTGCTGACGGATGTGGTCGATGGCATCGTCCGCCATCGCCGTGATCAGATTCCAGCCGGGTTTGCCGATATAGGGATGGATGGGCGTCGTATTGCGGAAGAGATTTCCCGGCTGCCACTGGCTCGTGTCGCCGCCGACAAAGCCGTAGAAATAATCGAAGCCCTGGCCGATCGGCCAGTTCGTGAACGGTCCGGCCGCGCTTGCTTCCCACGGCGGAACGTTATGGTCCTTGCCGAACCAGGCGGTGGAATAGCCGTTCTCGTGCAGGACCGCAGCGAGCGTCGCCGTTTCGCGCGGGATAATCGAGTTGTATCCGGGGTAGCCGGTCGACAGTTCGCTGATGTTGCCGAAGCCCACATTGTGGTGGTTGCGGCCGGTCAGCAGCGCCGAACGGGTCGGCGAGCAGAGTGCGGTGGTATGAAACGTCGTGTAGCGCAGGCCCGCGGCCGCGACCCGGTCAAGGGCCGGTGTGGGGATCACGCCGCCGAAGGTCGATGGCGCGCCGAAGCCGACGTCGTCAGTCAGGATCAGGAGGACGTTCGGCGCGTTGGCAGGCGGCATGACCTGCGGCGGCCATGCCGGCGTGCTGTCTACAGCATTGGGCTGGATGGCTCCTGAGAACGGCGCAGTGGGCGCCGGCAATTGCAGACCCGGCAGTGTCATGACCGCGCTAGGCGAGCCCGGAGCACCTCGCACCTGCTGGGCAAGCGCTGCCGAGGAGACCGCAACGAGCAACACGCACGTGGCACCAAGGGACCGAATAACCTTCATGGCAATGCCTCCTGAAAATCGAGGCATCGTCGGTCACGACACGTCGCATGGCGTTGACGTAGATCAAACACCAGGGGGCATCTCTCCACATGTCAACGTAACAGCCCGACGTCCATGAGCGCGATCAATACGCCGGCATGAGCCAAGTGGCGCCCTTGCGGCGGTGGGAAGTTGCCGAATGTGGGATCGAAGATTTGTGCGTGAGGGCGCGGCCCGGTGCAGAGCGGGCTTTCATGCCGAACTGGAGCCTGAAGGGCGAATACCTCTACATCGCCGCCGCAGGCACAGGCGTCAGCAAGGATCAGCTTAACTTGTTGCGGTTCGGCGTGAACTACAAGTTCTGACGGTTCAACACGGCCGCCTCTCCAAGACGAGTAGCGGCCGTGTTCGATCTTCTGCAACGACCGTGAAGCAAAGACAACGGACCTTCACTCTTGAGAAGGACCGATTAACACCGCGCTAGTGAGCCCCCGCGCTATTCCAGATCAATGTGGAAAGGTCGGCCTTCGACGCTCATGCTGCCGGGGCCCATCGCATCGAGCGCGCGCAGCATCCGGCCGTCGCGCCCCAGCGCCTTGTCGGCGAGGCCGACGATCAGCCGGTTGGGTGCCGCGATCGGCGAGGCTTCGCGGATCAGCCGGGCGATGGACATTTCGTCGCGGTGCGGATTGAGCGCGCAGACGGTGGCGAATGCGCTTGCTGTCGAGCGGCTGATGCCGGCGTAGCAATGAACCACCATCGGTGCGCGGCGATCCCAGCCGCGCACGAACGTCAGCACGCGCTCGATATGCGTCTCGTTCGGCGCAACGAACCCGTCCATCTGTTCGACGATGTCGTCCATCGACACTTTGAGGTGGTTGGCCGGAAGCACCGAGGGCGGGCGCTGCACCTGGTCGACATTGGCCATCACGGTCAGCACATGGCTGGCGCCGGTGGCACGAACCGTGTCGGAGAGCGCGGCAAGCGAGCAGACGTGAAGCATGATGGTCCTTGGCTATCGGGTGGGTCCGATTATAACGGGCTGGTCCCGGTGGGCAAAGCCGGGTGCCGCCATGCCTGCCCCTCGTTTTGCGGCGCAACCGGCCACAGACTTCGCGCAGCCGCGCCTATGACGCGCCCAGCGCCTTGAAGCGTTCGAGAAGCTGCTTTTCGGCCCGCGCTGCGGTCCATGGCGTCAGATAGTCGCGCTCGGTCGCTTCGGGCAATTGCGGATCGCGGCCGAACAGGCGCTTGGCTTCGGCTTGCGAAAATCCCGCCAGATGCGTCGCCTCGAGATAGGCAGCGCCGCGGTCGGCGGCCTTGATCTGCTGGGTGATCTCGTCCGCCAGCACCGCAGATAGACCGAAGCGGATATGGATCGCCGACAGCAGCCGCTTCTCCACCACCTTGTATTCGCCTGACAGCACCGCCTTGAACGGTGAGATCATGTCGCCGATGACATATTCCGGTGCGTCGTGCAGCAGCGCGGCGAGACGATGACTGGTGTCGACGCGCGGCGTCTGCTGGCGCATCACGGCCTCAACCAGCAGCGTGTGCTGCGCCACCGAGAAGATGTGCGCGCCCGAGGTCTGCCCGTTCCAGCGCGCGACCCGCGCCAGTCCATGCGCGATGTCGACGATCTCGATATCGAGCGGCGAGGGGTCGAGCAGGTCCAGCCGGCGTCCGGATAGCATCCGCTGCCAGGCGCGGGTGGTCTCCGTCGATTTACGCGAAGTCATTTCTTCTTGAGCCGCGGGCTGCGGAGCTTGCCGCTGCAAGACTCGTGGCAGAAGCAGGTGACGAGGTGGTCGTTGACCATGCCGGTCGCCTGCATGAAGGCGTAGACGATGGTGGGGCCGACGAACTTGAAACCGCGTGCGCCGAGCTCCTTGGAGACCTTGATCGAGACCGGTGTCGAGGCGGGAACGCTCGCGGTGCTCTTGAACTGATTGACCTTCGGCTTGCCGTCGACGAAGTCCCACAGGAATTTCGAGAAGCCGGGGCCTTTCTCCATGATCTCGAGATAGCTCTTGGCACTCGCCACCGTGCCTTCGATCTTGGCGCGGTTGCGGACGATGCCGGCGTCGTTCATCAGCGCATGCACCTTCTTGTCGGTGTAGCGCGCGATCTTCTCGGGCTGGAAATCGTCGAAGGCTTTGCGGAAATTCTCGCGCTTGCGCAGAATCGTGATCCAGGACAGGCCGGCCTGGAAGCCGTCTAGGATCAGCTTTTCGTAGAGCGCGCGGTCGTCATACTCCGGCACGCCCCATTCATTGTCGTGATAGGCGACGTAGAACGCATCTTCGCCCGGCCAGGGGCATCGCGTCTTGCCGTCGGGATGCAGTTTCGCGGTACGGCTCATGCGACGGTCTGCTTGGGTGCGGGGCGGACAACGCTGGGGTCGGCGAGGTGAAGCGACAGGCCGCCTGCGGTCAGCGCGAGGCCGGCATCGAGCGCATCGGCGAGCCGGTCGATGCGCACCAGCGCAAGGCCGTTTTGTCCCGCGGTCGAGCCGATGGTGCCGACCTGCTTGTCGCCGGCGAGGATCGTTGCGCCCGCTTCGGGGGCGGGACCATCGAGAATGACCTTCACCGTGCGGGTCCGCGCCGTGCCGCGATGCTGCATGCGCGACACCACCTCCTGGCCGACATAGCATCCCTTGTCGAAGTCGACGCCGTGCAGGTGGTCCATGTTGGTCTCGTGCGGGAAGGCGTCGCCATACATGAAGTCGAGCCCGCCGCGCGGCACGCCGGTCGCGATCCGATGCGCTTCATAGGCGTTGGAGTCGACGAGGTCGGCGCCGATCAGCTCGGCGAGCTTCTGCTTCAGATCTTCCGGGATCAGGATGCGCCAGCCGAGCGCCGGGTTGCGCGGATCGGCGAAGGCGAGATCGGGTGTCGCCGCCGGCTCACCATCCCAGGCCGCCAGCACACCGAGGCTGTCGGAGAGGTTCTCCACCACGACCTTGGCGCGCAGCTTGTAGAAGCCGAGCTTGTCGGCGAGCCCCTTGGCGAGCGCGCGCGGCGCGTCGATCAGGAAGCCGCCGCCGTGCCCTGTGGGTATCTCGGTGATCAGGAAATCGACGATGATCTTGCCCTGCGGCGTCAGCAGCGCGCCGAACCGGGCCTGTCCCGGCCGCAACTGTTCGACGTCGGTCGTAATGAGGCCATTGAGGAAGTTGCGGGCGTCCTCGCCAGAAACCTTGATCACGCCCCGATCTGGAAGAAACGCTGCTTTCATTCGCAAAATTGGCTCTTTTTCCAAGTTCCTTGGGAAACGCGGTCCTCGCGGATATCCCCTGCCAAGCTAAGGCGCTAGAGTGCGCCGAACAAGGCCCGCGCGACAGCGGAAAGCGGGCGCCGAGGACCGATGAATCAGCATTTTGACACCATTCTAAAATCCGGCACCGTGGTCAATCAGGACGGCGAGGGCGTGCGCGATATCGGCGTCACGAATGGCCGTATCGCCGCGATCGGCTCGCTCGGCCAGGCCTCGGCCGGCGAGGTGATCGACTGCAAGGGCCTGCACATCCTGCCCGGCGTGATGGATACCCAGGTTCATTTCCGCGAGCCCGGCTTGACGCAGAAGGAAGATCTCGAGACCGGCTCGCGCAGCGCCGTGATGGGCGGGGTGACCGCGGTGTTCGAGATGCCGAACACCAACCCGCTGACGGTTACCGAAACGGCATTCACCGACAAGATCAAGCGCGCGCATCATCGCATGCACTGCGATTTCGCGTTCTTCATCGGCGGCACCCGCGAGAACGTGCAGGATCTGCCGGAGCTCGAGCGCGCGCCGGGCTGTGCCGGCGTCAAGGTGTTCATCGGCTCCTCCACCGGCGCGCTGCTGGTCGAGGACGACGAGAGCCTGCGGCGGATCTTTCAGGTGATCCGGCGCCGCGCCGCGTTTCACGCCGAGGACGAATACCGCCTCAACGAGCGCAAGCCGCTGCGCATCGAGGGCGATCCGCGCTCGCATCCGGTATGGCGCGACGAGACCGCCGCGCTAATGGCGACCGAGCGGCTGGTCAATCTCGCGCGCGAGACCGGCAAGCGCATCCACGTGCTGCACATCTCGACCAAGGAAGAGATTCTGTATCTCCGCGACCACAAGGATGTCGCCTCCTGCGAGGCGACGCCGCATCACCTGACGATGGCCGCGCCCGAGTGCTATGAGCGGCTCGGCACGCTGGCGCAAATGAACCCGCCGGTGCGTTCGGCCGATCACCGCGCCGGCATCTGGTACGGCATCGAGCAGGGCATCATCGACGTACTGGGCTCGGATCACGCGCCGCATACGCTGGAGGAGAAGTCGAAGACCTATCCGGCCTCGCCCTCAGGCATGACCGGGGTGCAGACGCTGGTGCCGCTGATGCTCGATCACGTCAACGCCGGGCGGCTGTCGCTGGCACGGTTCGTCGACCTCACCAGCGCGGGGCCGGCGCGGCTGTTCAACATCGCCTGCAAGGGCCGCATCGCGGCGGGTTATGATGCCGACTTCACCATCGTCGATCTCAAGCGCAGCGAGACCATCACCAACAAATGGATTGCCTCGCGCGCGGCCTGGACGCCCTATGACGGCGTGCGGGTGCAGGGCTGGCCGGTCGGCACCTTCGTGCGCGGCAGGCGGGTGATGTGGCAGGGCGAGGTCACGACGCCGTCGTCGGGGGAGCCCGTCCGGTTCCTCGAGACGCTAAAGGCCTAGCGCATCAAATGCGCTAAATTCCTTGAACGCGCTTTCTGCACGCGAACAGGTGCCCACTTCGCTCGAAAACGTTTTACGGGATTACTGTCTGGCGAGCGCCAGCGAGAACTCGCCGTTGCGCACGCGCGCGCCGAGACCCTCGGCGAACTTCGCCACCGCATCCTCGCCATAGGTGTTGACGAGCTCGGCGAGCGCCGCAAACAGGCTCGCCTGCGCGAGGCAGTCGCCGTCGACGCCATCATGAAGCGCTTCCGCCCACGCCTCGTTCAGATAGCTCAGCGCAGCTTGCTTCTGCTCGTGGTCGGGTCGCGGGTCTTCTTGGTGAGGGGGAAAGGACGCTGGATGGCGCATGAAACTCTGCAAAATGGATGCGCGCGGTTCGAGGAGCGAACCACTGCGACGCGCGAGATGTATCACGCATGCGGGTACCGCCTAGCCCACTTCTTTCGAAAAGGTTAACGCGCGCGACGGCATTTAAAGGGGAATTCCGGATATCCCGGCCTCGATCAACCAAATGAGCTGTGGATATGGTCCAGCACCGCGCGCGGCGAGGCGCAGAGATGGCTGGCGCCGGCCTCCACCAACTCCTCGGGCGTGCCGTAGCCATAGGTGACGCCGACGGCGCGGATGCCGTTACGATTCGCGCCGATGACATCGTGGCTGCGGTCGCCGATCATCAGGGCGGTGCCCGGATCGGCCCCGGTCTGCTCCAGCGCATAGGCCAGCAGCTCGACCTTGTTGACGCGGGTTCCGTCGAGCTCCGAGCCGAACACGTGGTCGAAATAACCGCTGAGCCCGAAATGCGCGACGATCCGGGTCGCGAACACGTGCGGCTTCGAGGTTGCCACGAACATCCGGCCCGGCCGCTGCCGCAACGCCGCCAGCACCTGCACGATGTCGGGATAGACGCGGTTCTCGAACAGCCCGACATCGCCGAACCGCTCACGGTAGAGCTCAACCCCGCGGTCGGCGAGCTCCTCGCCGTCGAGCAGCATCGCAAAGCTCGCCCGCAAGGGCGGCCCGATGCACCAGGTCAATTCGTCCTGCGTGGGAACGGGTCGGCCGAGCTTTGCCAGCGCATACTGGATCGAGCCGGTGATGCCGGGCTTCGGGTCGGTGAGGGTGCCGTCGAGGTCGAAGAAGATCACGCGCTCAGTTGGCATAGCGGGCCGTCAGGTCGCGCGAGATCTTCGAGCCTTCCTCGATGTAACGGCGGATCGCCACCGTGGCTGCCGGTGTGCAGGTCCGGTAGGTCTGCTGGAAGCCGTTGTAGCCGCGGTTGAAGCCGGCGATCATGCGGGCGCGGCGGTCCCCGGAGGGGGTCTCGGCATCGATCAGCGCCTGCATCTCGTTGCGCCATTTGGCGCCCTCGTTGGAGCCGCAGATGCCGCGCAGATAGTGCAGGGCGCCGAGGATCTCGGCCAGCCGCTGCAGGTCGCCGTCGAACGGCGCAGCCGCGTCCTGCGCCCGGGCGGGCGTCGCAAGGCATGCCGACATCAGGATCACAACGGCGAGAAAGGCTTTGATCATCAGGGGTTCCGGAATGGCCGTGGTATGCCCCCTCAATGTGCCCGAGGCAAGGCGGCAGGGCGCTCCAAAGCCCCCAAAAGGGGCCTCAAACCAGCCGCCGCGCGGCCTCAATCACCTCGTGGAGACCGCCGGTGACCTTGAGGTCGCCGATCTCCTCCGGGGCCAGCCATTTGAAGTCGTCGTGCTCGTCGTTCAACACGGGCTCGCGGGAGGCCCAGCGCGCCGCGAAAGTCATGATCAGGTAATGCCCGGTGCCGGGACCGGTCGGCAGCACCTCGCGCCAGCCGGCGAGGCCGAGGATATCGACCCGCAGGCCGGTCTCCTCGTCGATCTCCCGGTGCAGCGCGGTGTGCAGCGTCTCGCCGAATTCGACCCGGCCGCCGGGCAGCGAATAGAAGCCCTTGCCCGGCGAGCGGGCGCGCCGGACCAGCAGCACCTTGCCGTCACGGAAAATCACGCCTGACACGGCGAGCTGCGGGCGGATCGGAGGTTCGGGAGAGGTCAAAGCGCAGCACCAGTTTCGCAGACAACCATGCCCGATATCTCAGGCGCCCGCCATGATGCGGTCGACATCGGCCTCCGCGGCGCCGTTGATGATGCCGGCGGTCTGCATCACCAGCGGCTTGACCCAGACGATGGCCTGCTCGGCGAGCGCGACCCGGCTCTTGTCCTGCTGCAACTGCCGCATCGCGGCGCCGACCTCGGTCAGGATCCGGGTCATGCTGTCGGTGAGCTGGTCGAATTCGGCCCGGATACCGGCGTTCGCCATCTCATAGGCCTCGATCGCGAGGTCGCGTGCCTTAAAGTTGGACGCGGTGAAATGCTCGGCATAGGACAGCGGCTGCCATTCCAGGAAATCGTCGGCGCATTCCGGCAGGTCCGGCACCATCTCCAGCAGCATGATGGCTTCGTTGAAGTGATTGAGGTAGTCGGTGGCAAGCCCGGTGCGGGGATTGATGTTGGCGGCGCGCAACAGCGCCGCCCGCGCCTCGTCGGGATACGTCGGTCGCGGGGAAGAACCCGCTATGGCGGCCGTTGAGGTCATTGATCGCAGTCTTTAACGGTCCAAGTTAAGGCAGAATAAACGGATACCAGTCTGGACGGCAAATGTGCGGACGCTTTGTCATTACCTCGCCGCCGGCGGCCTTGCGGGAGATGTTCGGCTATATCGAGCAGCCGAACTTTCCGCCACGGTATAATGTTGCGCCGACCCAGCCGATCCCGGTGGTGCTGCTGCAGAATGGCGGCCGGCATTTTCAATTGATGCGCTGGGGCCTGATCCCGTCTTGGGTCAAGGACCCCCGAACCTTCTCGCTTCTCATCAACGCGCGCTCCGAGACCGTGCGGGAGAAGCCCGCCTTCAAGAACGCGATCAAGCGGCGCCGCGCGCTGATCCCGGCCGACGGCTATTACGAATGGCAGGATGCCGGCGGCCGCAAGCGGCCGTTCTTCATCCATCGCCGCGACGGCCACCCGCTCGCCTTCGCAGCACTTGCCGAGACCTGGATGGGACCGAACGGCGAGGAGCAGGACACGGTGGCGATCGTCACCGCACCCGCGAGCCCCGATCTCGCGCAACTGCATCACCGCGTTCCGGTCACGATCAGGCCCGAGCAATTCGCGCGCTGGCTCGACTGCCTGCCCAACGACGTCGACGACGTGATGCCGATGCTGAAAGGGCCCGATGTCGGCGAGTTCGCCTGGCACCAGGTGACGATGCGCGTCAATGCCGTCGCCAACGACGATGAACAATTGCTGCTGCCGATGAGTGCGGAACAGATCGCGGCGGAGGACGCGCCGGTGGCGAAGAAAGCCGCGCCGCGCAAGACGCCGGTGCGGGAGGACGACGGGCAGGGGTCGTTGTTTTGAGGGACTGATTGAAGCCGCGCGCTGCGGATAAGCGCAGGCATCTCCACATCGTCGTCCTGGCGAAAGCCAGGACCCATAACCACCGCATTTTGATTGTGAACGGGATCGTGGCCCAGCGTCGCGCAACAATTGCGATCTGGGGTAATGGGTCCTGGCTTTCGCCAGGACGACGATGAAAGTGTGGGATCACCCCTTCACCGACGCCACGCCCTCGATCTCGATCAGCATCTTCGGATTGGGCAGCGCCACCACGACGCAGGTGGTGCGCGCGGGATAGGGGGCGGGCCCGAACGCGCCGGCATAGAGCGCGTTCATGGTGGCGACGTCGCTGGCGCGGGTCAGCAGCACGTTGACCTTGACGAGATCGCGCATCGTCGCGCCCGCCTCGTTCAGCACGCGCTTGAAGTTGGTCACGACATTGGCGAACTGCGCCTCGAAGCCGTCGGGCAGCTCGCGGTTGGCATCGAAGCCGGGAATGCCCGAGATGAACAGCAAATCGCCGACGCGGGCGCCGAACGAGAGTGGCGGTGCCTGGATGCCGGGCGGAGGAGGGAAGTGCTTGATTGTGGTCATGGGATCACCCGTCTGCGCGAGATGGAAGTGGAGAGGTTTCGATGGCGCGTGGTGCTGCCGCGCGCCGGCGCCAGAGATTCCTGTCGAAGAGATTCTGGCCGATCATGCCTGCCAGCATCGCGACGACGAACACCACGATCGGCAGTGAGAGCCCGGCGAGATTGACCAATGCTGGGCCGGGGCAGATGCCGACCAGGCCCCAGCCGATGCCGAACAGGAGTGCGCCGCCGACGAGCGGCGTATCGATATCGTTGCGATCGGGCCAGAGGAAGCGTGCCGAAAACGCAGGTGCGGCGCGCCGCCGCGCGATCGCAAAGCCCGTTGCTGCGACCGCGACGGCGCCGGCCATCACGAAGGCAAGCGTCGCATCCCAGGCGCCGAACAGATCGAGGAAGCCGAGCACCTTTTGCGGATCGGTCATGCCGGAGATCAGAAGGCCCGCGCCGAAGACGAGGCCGCAGACGAAACTTGCAAGCACGGGCATGGCTAGCCTCCGATCACGTGTCTGACGATGGCAACCGTTACGATCGCCGCCGTCATGAAGATGAACGTCGCCACGATCGAGCGGCCGGACAGCCGCGCGAAGCCGCAGACGCCGTGGCCCGAGGTGCAGCCATTGCCCATGCGGGTGCCGAACCCGACCAGCACGCCCGCGATTGCGACCACCACGAGGCTTGCATTCATGGTCGGCCGCGGCAGCGGCGCGCCGAACAGCGCCGCAACCAGGGGCGCCGCGATCAGCCCCGCGATGAACGCAATGCGCCATCCGCGGTCGGCGGTATCGGGCTGGAGCAGCCCGCCGACGATGCCGGTGACCCCGGCGATTCGACCGGTCAGCAGCATCAAGAGCGCCGCGGCGAGGCCGATCAGTGCGCCGCCGGCGAGGCCGGAAATTGGTGTGAAATCGTGCATTGCTGCAGGTCCCTGTTGCGCAAACTCCTCAGCGATCCGGCAAAGCGGTGGGCGCGCATGCGCCAGCGGTCGCGCGGCTGCACGGGCGATGATAGACTTCGTGAGATCAGGAACAAGCGCAATCCCGCATGGCCTGCGGGCACCGCAACGGTGCCGCCCATCGGCTGGATTGCCGCGATCTGTTTCTCGCCTCACGTCGTCCGGAGAACTCCCCATGAGATTTTCATCCGCCGCCCGCGCCGTGCTGTTCGCGCTGGCGCTGCTCACCGGATCGTCCGCCGCGCTGGCTGACGAGGGCGCGGTGACGCTGGTCATCTTCAAGGGCGGCTGGATCTTCGGCGGCTCCGCTGGCAAGGGCGTGTTGACCTTCAAGGGCCAGACCTACGGGCTCACCGCCGGCGGGCTGGATTACGGCCTGGTGTTCGGCGGCTCCCAGACCACGTTGCAGGGCCGGGTGCGCAATATCCGCCGCGCCCAGGACATCGCCGGCGTCTACGCCGCGGCGGGCATGGGCGTTGCGCTCGGCGCCGGCGTGCGCGGCATCCTTCTGACCAACCAGAACGGCGCCGTGCTCGAGCTGAGCGGCAAGCAGGTCGGGCTGATGGCCAATGTCGACCTCAGCGGATTGGCGATCACGCTGAAGGAGTAGCGGGCGCCGCTTTGTAGGATGGGTAGAGCGAAGCGAGACCCATCATCTCTCCCGCGGCGCCGAAGTTGATGGGTTTCGCTTCGCTCTACCCATCCTACGGGTCCGTTATCCACTCGGCCAGCTCGCGCCACGGCTGCAAGGCCCAATGCCCGGATGCTGCGCCCGACGGCGACGGCAGTACGAACACGGCAGGAAATCCGCTCATCGACGACTGCCGGCCGAGCGCAAGCGCGCTGGTCGGTCTGTCGTAAAACAGGCTCGCCGCCTTCTTGCTGGTGAAGGCGATCGTCTTCGGCCGAACCGTTGCGATCTTCGCCATGAAGCCCGCGACATCGAACGATCGTCGCGCAATCTCATGATCCATCCCGGCGCCGGTCTTGGAGAGATCGGTGAAGCCGATGCCGAGTTCGAGCAGCGCTGCGAACTCATCCGGCCGATAGCGCCGCGGCGTGATGCCGGCCTCATGCAGCGCGCGCCAGAAGCGGTTGCCGGGATGCGCGTAATAATGCCCGACTGCGGCCGAGCGCGCGCTCGCCGCAGTGCCGACGAACACCAGGCGCAGATCGGCGCGGAGCTGGTCGGGGAGGCGGTAGAAGTTGGTGTCGCGCAGGTCGCTCATCCGGGCTCTTCCCTACCATTTCCGCCGCGCTCGTTCTATCGTTCGGCGATGAACCACGACGAATTAGCCGCCGCCTACACGGCGCCCGGCCGGCACTATCATAACCTCGCGCATATCGAGGACTGCCTCGCGGCACTTGCGCGTGTCGAGGGCCTTTCCGCGGCCGAGCGCGAGATCCTGTCGGAAGCGATCTGGTGGCACGATGTGGTCTATGACGCGACCCGGCCGGACAACGAAGAGCGCAGCGCGCAGCTCGCCGAGCAGCATGTCCGAGCCGACATCGCTCATGAGGTCGGCCGCCTGATCCGTTTGACGAAGACGCACGACGTCCAGGCCGGCGACCGCCTCGGCGCGATCCTGATCTCGATCGACCTCAGCATCCTCGGTGCCGAGCCCGCGCGCTACGATGCCTATGCGGCTGCGATCCGGCAGGAGTTCATTCATGTCGGCGACGCCGACTATCGCGCCGGCCGCGGCAAGGTGCTTCGCCACTTTGCCGAGCGTCCGGTGATCTTCCCCGATGCCGGCTTTGCGGCGACCTACGATCGCCGCGCCCGCGACAATCTCACGCGTGAGCTGGCGGCGCTGGGCTGAGGGCTGGGATGAGCGGCTCTCACCGCACATGGCCTGCCTCCGCAGGGGCGCAGTGCCAAAATATCGAAAACAACCCCATGCACAGTGGCCGATGGCGTGCCGGCACTCGACACGGCAACTTGACAAGTCGGGCAACTCAGTCGCATAATTCTATTATTCCGAAGTTGCGCAGGCGCGCCTCACGCTACGCTATCGGACGTGGCCGTAGCCATATGCGCTTGCCTTGCCGCACGCGGGGCAAGGTGAAGCGGAGTCCGCGGCCCGATTCCCCTCACCTCGTCAGGCGCTAACGCGCCGGCTCCTTGATCTCGTCGTCGGCCGCGACCGCTTGCGCCGGCCCGGTCGCGCGCACCATCAAGAACCGTCCTGAGAACGCTGTCCCTCTGATGCTCCAGCGGCCGTCGATCTCGGTGGCGTCCGCATTGACCGCGCCTTCGTAGTGGACCGTGTCATAGCCGTAGCCGGCCGGCTCGTAGCGCTTGACGAACGACACCGCGCTGCCGGAGCGATGACCCGCCAGCGACGCGTTGTGCGTGCTGAGCGGGCAGCCGGGCGCCATGCAGGGCTCGGTCACGCTGCCGCCGAGCGCGCCGCCGGCGTCGATCAGCGTCGCCAGGAACGTGACCATGCCGCTCGGCTGAACGTAGCTGCCGTCCCAGACGCCGGTGAGATTGTCGGTCATGGTGGTCGTCCGGATTGCGCGTGGTGAATGGCCGTGATCGATGTGGCGCTTGCAGCGTCTCAACGCAAGTCGCGTGACGGGCGTGGCGATTTTTCTCCCACAACTCGTCATGCCCGGGCTTGTCCCGGGTATCCACGTCTTGATTTCCGCCCAAGGAAGACGTGGATGGCCGGGACAAGCCCGGCCATGACGAATGCGATTGTTGTGTGCGCGGTTGCCTGATCCGGCAAAACGGTCTGTAATCCCATCCAACAGATCAAGAAGAATTTTGGAGCAAGCCATGACGGGAGAGGCGAAAACCCATTACGAGGTGATCGTGGTCGGCGCCGGCGTCGCGGGCATCTACCAGATCAAGCGGCTGGCCGATCTCGGCATCGACGCCACCGTGCTGGAAGCCGCGCCCGATCTCGGCGGCACCTGGTACTGGAACCGCTATCCCGGCTGTCGTTTCGACTCGGAGAGCTACACCTACGGCTTCTCGTTCTCGCGCGAGCTGCTCGACGAGTGGCACTGGAAGGAGCGCTTCTCCGGCCAGCCCGAAAATCTGCGCTATCTCAACTACGTCGCCGACAAGTTCGATCTGCGCAGGCACATGCAGTTCAATTGCAAGGTCGAGACCATGCAGTTCGACGAGGCGCGTGATCTCTGGCAGCTCAAGCTCAGTGACGGCCGCGGACTGACCTGTCGCTTCGTGGTGCTCGCGATCGGGCTGCTGTCGGCGCCGACCATGCCGCGCGTGCCCGGGATCGAGGATTTCAAGGGCCGCTCGTTCCATACCTATTACTGGCCGCACGAGCCGGTCGATCTCAGGGGCAAGAAGGTCGCGGTGATCGGCACCGGCGCGACCGGCATCCAGGTGATCGGCGAGATCGCCGACAAGGTAGGCCAACTCACGGTGTTCCAGCGCCGGCCGAACTGGAGCGCGCCGCTCAACAACTCTGCGATATCAGCCGAGGAAATGGCTGACATCCGCGCCCGCTATGACGAGATCTTCGCCGCCTGCGCGCTGACGCCGGGCAGTTTCGTCCATGGCCCCGACAAGCGCGGCTTCTACGAGGTGAGCCGCGAGGAACGGCTTAAGCTGTGGGACAAGCTCTACGACGAGCCCGGCTTCGGCATCTGGCTCGCGAACTTCCGCGAGATCTTCATGGACGAAGCCGCCAATGCGGAGCTGTCGGAATACATCGCCGATCGCATTCGCGGCCGCGTCAACGATCCCAAGGTTGCCGAAAAGCTGATCCCGCGCGATCACGGTTTTGGCGTGCAGCGGCTGCCGCTGGAGACAAGGTATTTCGAGGCATACAACCGCGACAACGTGCATCTCGTCGATCTCTCCGAGACGCCGCTGGTGCGCGTCACCGAGACTGGCCTGCGCACCACGGCGCGCGACTACGAGTTCGACATCATCGTCTACGCCACCGGCTTCGACGCCATCACCGGCGCCTACGATTTGATCGACATCGAAGGCATCGGCGGCGAAAAGCTCGCCGACAAATGGAAGCACGCGCCGTCGACCTTCCTCGGCATGATGGTCCATGGCTTCCCGAACCTGTTGATGCCCACCGGCCCGCAAAGCGCGTCAGCCTCGACGAACTTCCCGCGCGGCATCGAGAACGGCGTCAACTGGTGCACCAACCTGCTGCAATACATGTGGGACCGCAACCTGACCCGCGCCGACGCCACGCTGGAGGCGCAGCAGCGCTGGACCGCGCATGTGGTCAAGATGTACGAGATCATGCTGATGCGCAAAGCCAAGGGCTGGTTCACCGGCTACAACTCCAACGTCCCCGGCCACGAGGAGGGCACCGTGCGCTACTTCGTCTATAACGGCGGCACGCCGAAGTTCTTGGGGATCATCAACGGCGTGGCGGCGGGCGGCTACCAGGAGATTGAGTTTGGGGCGGTGGCGCGAAGCGGTGTGCATGCGGCAGCCGCTGACTTGTCGGGCTCGCTAACGCAAAATACAAGCAAACCGTCCATCAGGAAGGCGGCCCAATGATCGATCACGTTTACATTTCCGTCAATAACATCGAGAAGTCACTGGCCTTCTACGCCGAAGCCCTGAAGCAGCTCGGCTGGAAGGTCTTTGGCAATTACGACTCCCGTTCGGGCCCGGAGGATGTCCCTGATCTCTACGGCATCGTTGACGACGCCTACGGCAGCGGCAAGGCGGTCGGGTCAAGCATCTGGCTACGTCAACGCAAGCCCGGCGAGACCGGCCTGTACCTCGGGATCGTCTGCTCCAGCAATGAGCTCGTCGACGCCGCCTACGCAGCTGCAATCAAGGCCGGCGGCACCGACGAGGGGAAACCGGCAGATCGCACCTACTTCGCCCCCGGCTACTACGCCGCGAACGTCGCCGACTTCGACGGCAACCGTCTTGAGTTCGTGCACAAGGCGTGGAATCCGAAGCGGACATAGCAGCAAGCCCGTAGCCTGCATGAGCGGAGCGATATGCGGGATCGATGCTAACCCCGGATGTCGCTCCGCTCATTCGGCGGTCTCGGGATCGAGGCCGAGGTTGAACTGGTCCTGCCAGCGGAAGGCGAATCGGCATCGGTGGGTTATGCCTTCGGCTAACCCGACCTAGTCGTCGCCACCCCATCACATCGAGCAGCGAACATACGGCGTCTCCACTGGCACCGGCACCTTGGAGCTGAGCGTGATCGTGTTCTCTCCGGAGAGTTTCACGTCGAATGTCACGTCCGAAATCGCGATGCCGTCCGAGCAGGCCGCGACCATTCGTACATTCTGCCCGTCATCGTGCATCGATTTGACCGTGCATTTTTGAAACGTGCCGGTGATTTGCTTGCCCTGCACGATCAAGCCGCCTGCATGGAGATCGGCATTCGGCTTGAACGCGAGCTTGTTGTTCACCTTGGTGAATATGTCGTTGCAGGCCGAGGCGTCCATCGCCCAGGCACCGTCCAAACTCCCGGCTTGGGTCGGTGCCGATTGCGCAATGAGAAGGACGGATAGCGCCGCAAGGTAAGTTTTCATGAAACTCTCCAGTTAAAGAGGCATATGGACAGCAGTTCTCTCTGCGAACCGGACGTGGGAATTATCGTCGTCTGCGAGGCAACGGGGATGACGCCTCCGACGGAGGCCTCCACTTTGAGCATCAAAGAAAGCGATGAGATCGCGGACCTTTCGTTGATCCAGATCAAATATTGCGCCACTCCGCGGGAGAGCGTGCCTTCGAACCAAAAGAGGCCGGGCTTTCGCCCGGCCTCTTTTGGTTCTGACGGATGCCCGGTCAGGTCCGGGCATGACGAGCGGCGACGCTCACAACACCCGATTGCTCTCCTTCACCTTGTCCGCGTCGAGATACAGGTTCTCGCCCATCTCCTTGAACTTGGCGCTCATCGTCGCCATGCCGTCCTCGATGGTGCCCGAGATCGACGCCCCGACGCCGGTCGGGTCGTTGAGCGTCGCGGCGTAGTCGCGGACGTCCTGGGTGATCTTCATCGAGCAGAATTTCGGGCCGCACATCGAGCAGAAATGGGCGACCTTGTGGGCTTCCTTCGGCAGGGTCTCGTCGTGGAAGTTCTTCGCGGTCTCGGGGTCGAGGCCGAGGTTGAACTGGTCCTGCCAGCGGAAGTCGAACCGGGCGCGGGACAGCGCATCGTCGCGGAGCTGGGCTGCGGGATGACCCTTGGCCAGATCCGACGCGTGGGCGGCGATCTTGTAGGTGATGACGCCGACCTTGACGTCGTTGCGGTCGGGCAGGCCGAGATGCTCCTTCGGCGTGACGTAGCAGAGCATCGCGCAGCCGAACCAGCCGATCATGGCCGCACCAATGCCCGAGGTGATGTGGTCGTAGCCCGGCGCGATGTCTGTCGTCAGCGGTCCCAACGTATAGAAGGGCGCCTCGCCGCATTCCTTGAGCTGCTTGTCCATGTTGATCTTGATCTTGTGCATCGGCACGTGGCCGGGGCCCTCGATCATGACCTGGCAGCCCTTGTCCCACGCGATCTTCGTCAGCTCGCCGAGCGTCTCCAGTTCGGCAAATTGCGCGCGGTCGTTGGCATCCGCGATCGAGCCGGGGCGCAGGCCGTCGCCGAGCGAGAACGAGACGTCATACTTGCGCATGAGGTCGCAGATCTCGTCGAAGTGCGTGTAGAGGAAGCTCTCCTTGTGATGCGCGAGGCACCACTTCGCCATGATCGAGCCGCCGCGCGACACGATGCCGGTGACGCGGTTGGCGGTGAGGTGGATGTAGGGCAGCCGCACGCCGGCGTGGATCGTGAAATAGTCGACGCCCTGCTCGCACTGCTCGATCAGCGTGTCCTTGTAGAGCTCCCAGGTCAGCTTGACGGGATCGCCGTCGCACTTCTCCAGCGCCTGGTAGATCGGCACGGTGCCGATCGGCACCGGCGAGTTGCGCAAAATCCATTCGCGGGTGGTGTGGATGTTGCGGCCGGTGGAGAGGTCCATCACGGTGTCGGCGCCCCAGCGGATCGCCCACACCATCTTGTCGACCTCTTCCTCGACCGACGAGGTCACCGCCGAGTTGCCGATATTGGCGTTGATCTTGGTCAGGAAGTTGCGGCCGATGATCATCGGCTCCAATTCAGCATGGTTGATGTTGGAGGGGATGATGGCGCGGCCGCGCGCGATCTCCGAGCGCACGAATTCCGGGGTGATGAAGGCCGGCACCGCGGCGCCGAAGCTCTCGCCGTCGGCAAGCGCGGCTTCTGCGCGTTCGAGCTGCTGCTTGCGGCCGAGATTCTCGCGCTCGGCGACGTAGATCATCTCCTTGGTGATGATGCCGGCGCGGGCGAATTCGAGCTGGGTGATCTTGTGGCCGTCGAGGCCGCGCAGCGGCGTGTGATGCGCGGTGAACGCCTTGGCGGCGTGCGCTGCGCCGACATTGCCGTTGTCCTCCGGCTTGATGGTGCGGCCCTGATATTCCTCGACGCCGCCGCGCTCCTTGACCCAGGCGAGACGATTGCGCGGCAGGCCGGCGTTGACGTCGATCGTGACGTCGGGATCGGTGTAGGGGCCGGAGGTGTCATAGACCGGCAGGTTCGGCTCGCCGGCGCCTTCCGACAGGATGATCTCGCGCAGCGGCACGCGGAGATCGGGTGCGGCCTCCGGTGTCGCGAAGATCTTGCGCGAGGCGGGCAGCGCGCCGGTGGTGACGGCGGGACGGGTGGTGTCGGGGTTGGAGCGGATGTTCATGAGGGATCCTCCGTTTAGTTCGTTAGCAGCGCTGGGCGCGAGATAATTACCGCTGTCATCCCCGCGAAAGCGGGGATCCAGTATTCCAGAGGCCGCGCTGGGATACGGAGACGCCGCGGCGTACTGGATCGCCCGGTCAAGCCGGGCGATGACGGCAGAGTGTTTGGAACGAGAGTCTGCATCACGCGGCCTCCGCGCGGAGGCCGAGCCATTGCCGCACCCGCGCGTCGGGGTCGGCGTTCTGGGTGACGTCGGAGACGACGGCGATCGAGTCGGCGCCGGCGGCGAAGATCTCGGCGGCGTGCTCGAACTTGATGCCGCCGATCGCGACAAGGGGAATGGCGCCGATGCGCTTCTTCCACTCGGTGATCTTGGCAATGCCCTGCGGCTCGAACCGCATCGACTTCAGCGTGGTGAAGAAGATCGGGCCGAGCGCGACATAGTCGGGCTTGGCGGCGAGCGCGGTGGCGAGCTCAGCATCGTCATGGGTGGAGACGCCGAGCGTCAGCTTGGCCTTGCGGATCTCGGCAAGGTCTGCGTCGGCGAGGTCTTCCTGACCGAGATGCAGATGCTCGGCGCCGGCGACGATC
Organism: Bradyrhizobium acaciae; assembly: GCF_020889785.1. Classification (GTDB taxonomy): domain Bacteria; phylum Pseudomonadota; class Alphaproteobacteria; order Rhizobiales; family Xanthobacteraceae; genus Bradyrhizobium; species Bradyrhizobium acaciae. The sequence goes on along the minus strand of NZ_JACMYK010000068.1, from coordinate 15,251 downwards.
GCGGCGCGCCAGTAGTCGTTGACCACCAGCTTGGTCGGCGTGCCCTTGGTGACGGCGAGCGCGTCGGTGACGATCTGCAACGCCCCGGAATCGTCGAGCTCCTTCGCGCGCAGCTGGATGGTGCCGACGCCGAGTTTTGTCAGTCGCTCGACCCATTTGATGCTGTCGACGACGGGATAGAACGGATCAGGATACGGCATGCCAGAACGGGGTCCCAACGACAGGGGTGGAGGGGGAGGCGAAGTCGCGGGCTTCCATCAGCCCGGCTTCATAAGCGGTGCGGCCGGCCTCGACGCCGAGGCGGAAGGCATTGGCCATCGCAACTGGATCGGCGGCCTTTGCCACGGCGGTGTTGAGCAGCACGGCGTCATAGCCGAGCTCGAGCGCCTCCGCGGCATGCGACGGCGCGCCGAGGCCGGCATCGACCACCAGCGTGATGTCGGGCAGGCGATCGCGCAGCAGCTTGAGCGCATCGCGGTTGATGATGCCTTTTGCACTTCCTATCGGCGCGGCCCACGGCATCACCACCTTGCAGCCGGCCTCGACCAGCCGCGAGGCGACCGAGAGATCCTCGGTGCAATAGGGGAACACCTCGAAACCGTCCTTGATCAGGATGGTGGCGGCCTCGACCAGGCCGACCACGTCGGGCTGCAGCGTGTCGTTGTCGCCGATCACCTCGAGCTTGATCCAGGGTGTGCCGAACAATTCGCGCGCGAGCTTGGCGGTGGTAACGGCCTCGCGCACGCTGCGGCAGCCGGCGGTGTTCGGCAGTACGGTGACGCCGAGCTCGCGGATCAGCGACCAGAACGCATCGCCGGTCTTGCCGCCGGCGGCCTCGCGCCGCAACGACACCGTGACGATGCTGGCGCCGGAAGCGCGGATCGCGTTCTGCATGATCGCAGGCGACGCGTAGAGCGCGGTGCCGATCAGCAGGCGGGAGGGGAAGGATTTGCCGTAGAAGGTGACCATGGTCTGTGGTGTCTCCTCAAACCGTGCCGTCGTCCCTGCGAAAGCAGGGACCCATACGCCGCGGCCCATCAGTGAGGCGCGCGGGGCGACGTTCTTGCCGACAATTGCCGGTCGTGGTTATGGGTCCCTGCTTTCGCAGGGACGACGTGGGGAAGGAGTGTGCCTGTAAGCTCACGTCACCCTCCCTGCCGCGGCGTGATGATCTCGATCTCGTCGCCGGCTTTCAGCGCGGTCTCGGCCCAGCGGCTCTTCGGCACCACGTCGTAATTCAGCGCGATCGCAAAATGCGTGCCCTCGTAGTCGAGCTCGGCCAGCAGCGCATCGACGCTGACGGCGCTGATCTCCCGCTGCTCACCGTTGACGATCACGCGCATTGCATCACCTCATTGTCGATTTCGCCGCGTGCGAGATAGGCGAGCGTCAGCTCGGCCAGCGCCGGCGCCAGCAGGAAGCCGTGACGGTAGAGTCCATTCACCGTGATGCGTTCCTGCTCGATCCTGATTTTCGGCAGATTGTCGGGAAAGGCCGGACGGAGCCCGGCGCCGAATTCGACGATGCGCGCCTCGCCGAAGGCCGGATGCACGACATAGGCGGCGCCGAGCAGTTCCAGCGCCGAGCGCACGCTGACGCCGTTGTCCTCGGCCTCGATCGAGGTCGCACCCAGCATGAAGCGGCCGTCGCCGCGCGGGATCACGTAGAGCGGCCAGCGCGGGTGGATCAGCCGCACCGGACGCAACAGCTCGACCTCCGCGGTCTCGATGACGATCATCTCGCCCTTGACGCCGCGCAGCGTCGGCTCGCGGTCGCGCGCGGCTAGTCCTCGGCAGTCGATCACGAGGCCGTCGAGATCATCAGCCTCGGCGTCGCTGCCGAACTTGATGGCGCCGCCGGCCTTGGTGATCGCGGCATGCAGCCGCGGCAGCACGCGGCGCGGCTCGACATGGCCCTCCTCGGGATAGAACAGGCCGGCGCCGAAACGGCCCTCGAGCGCCGGCTCCAGTTCGCGGACGCCCTCGGCGTCGAGCCGGCGATGGCCGGTGGTGAGGCGGGCGAAGCGCTCGAAATCGGCGCGGTCGCGCGGATGCGCCACCACCAGCGAACCGTTGAACGGGGTTTCCGGAAGATGCCGCCGCCACAGGTCGAGCGAGCGGATGCCGAGGCGGGTGATCACCGGCTCGGCGGCCTCCTCTTCGCACCAGGGCGCGAGCATCCCGCCGGCCCAGTGGCTTGTGGATTCCGTCATCCCGGCGTCACTGCGCTCATGCAGGGTGACGGCACGTCCGGCCTCTGCGAGCAACAACGCATGCCAGGCGCCGGTTATGCCTGCGCCGATGATGGAGACGGGGGAATCCCCCCGCAGTCTTGACGTCTGATACATCCCTGTCCCTTCGCCGGCATGACCCGGATCAGGTTCAAAGGGTCACCGCGGTCCCGAACTGATCGCCAATCGGCGAAGTCCAAGCTTGCGGTATCTCAGCTCCTCCTTCGGAGCACCCCTCGGAACGCCCCTAATGTAGGCGGATGGGCGGGCGTGTCAACTTGTATGCCAGGCACGGCACGCTGCGGCGCCGCACCTCATCACACGAGATTGCCGGTGGAACGATTGCGTGATTTGCGGTGAGGCCGCGCGCTGAGGACGGCCGGCTACGCCAGGCGCGGCCGGCGCGGTGCGGACGCGATCGGCTTTATTTTGCGACCTGTTCCGGCTTCGGCTCGGCGGGATCGACCGTCAACTGGTCCGACATTTGGTCCTGCCTGGCGAGCTCCTTCGGCGGTGCACCGGCGCCGCCGTGCTTCGCCTCCTTGAGGTGACCGCCGCGCTGCCGCTTTGCGACGTAGTAATACCCGCCCGCGAAATAACGCACGGCTCGGTCGTGATCGCCATTGGCGGCGCGATAGGCGCCGGCGAGGTATTTGACGCCGTATTTGAGGTTGGTCGCGGCGTCGCGCAGACCTTCGGCGGTACCGGTGTAGCCGACCCCGCGGGCGGTCGCGAGCTTGATCTGCATCATGCCGATGGCGCCGCCGCGCCCGATCAAATGCGGCTGGTATTTGCTCTCGCGGACGATGACGCGATGCACCAGCTCTTCCGGCACCAGGTTCGCCTGCGCCTCGGCCGCCACCATCGCCTCATATTGCGCCCGCGATTGCGCACTCGCGCCGGTGCAGGACGCAAGCCACGCAATAGCGGCCAGGTAGCCAAGGACTTGTACGGTCTTCATCTCGGGTCGCTCGGGGTGATCAAACGCGCGTCGGTTCTGCGGTCTCATTGGTACGGCGAGCAGGCAGGAATGTGGCAAAACCTTCGCATCAGCGAACGTTCTGCGTCCGTGATTGTCCGCGCGCCGGTGCGGCGAACGATGCGATAGCGAACATAGATGCTTCAAATTGTTCGCTTCAATCGCTTCAGCTAAAAATTGTCGCCGAGCTTTTTGACGTCCGATTTTCTTCTCCGATTTCTCGATCGCGTTTTGCCGCACGCTATCCACAACGGATTGTCGTGCAATTGACTCGATGAAGGTCTACACTTCTCGAACGACAGCGTGTTGGTCAGCACGTCTGTCCGTCCAAAGCACGCGAGAAACAACATTCGGGAGATGCGCCATGAATCGTCAAGATTCAGTCCGTCAGGACACCGGCTATATGCCTCGCGAAAATCCCTGCGCGCAATGCGGCAAGCCGATTGCCCGCCCTGATTGGGTGGAGCACAGCGAAGGGCGCACGTTCTATCTGTGGAATTGCCGCGCCTGCAATTACCGCTTCGAGGCGGTCGCGATCTACGACCACACGCAGCTCACGCCGCTCGCCGCCTGATCGTCGTCGATCTGCTCGGTCGCCGATCTGCTTCGCCGGATCAGGCCGCGGACTTCTGCAACGGCTGCTGACACGCCGGCAATTCGATCCGGACCACCAGCCCGTGCGGCTTGCGATCGTGCAGCGACAGCGTGCCGCCATGCGCGAGCACGATGGCGTTGGCGATCGACAGGCCAAGGCCGAAGCCTTCGGCCTCGTCCATGTTGCGCGCCTGGTCGCCGCGCACGAAGGGCTCCAGCACGGTCGCCTTGTGTGCGTCCGAAATGCCGGGACCATCGTCCTCGATGTCGATGACGAGGCGATCGGGCCTGGCGTCGAGGCGCACGATGACCTCACCGCCGAAGCGCGCGGCATTGTCGACCAGATTGGTGATGCAGCGATGCAGGTCGGCGGGCCGCGCGGTCGCCATCGCGTGCTGCGGGCCCTCGTAGTTGACCTTGTGTCCCATGTCGACGAACTGATCGGTGACGAGGTGCAGCGTGCTGGCGATGTCGACCAGCGTCATCTCCTCGAGCTTGCGGTCGTTGCGCAGGAACGACAGCACCGACTCCAGCATCGAGCGCATCTGGTCGAGGTCGCGCAGCATGCGGTGGCGATTGGTCTCGTCCTCGATGAATTCGGCGCGCAGCCGCATCCGCGTGATCGGCGTGCGCAGGTCATGGCTGATCGCGGCCAGCATCTTGGTGCGGTCGTCGATCAATGCGGTGATGCGCTCGCGCATCCGGTTCAGCGCCTTGGCCAGCGAGCGGATCTCCTCGGGACCGCGCTCGGGCAGCGGCGCCGCCGCGCCGTTCAGGCTGAAGGTCTCGGCGGCCTTGACGAAGGACGACAGCGGCGCCGTCAGCGCCCATGCCGCCCACAGGCCAAGCAGGGTGACGCTGATCACGGCGAACAGCACCGTCATCATCCACGGCCCGCCCCAGAAGGGGCGCATGTGCTGGTCCGGCATCAGGTTCGCGGCGAACATCGTGCCGTCGGGCAGGCGGATGGCGACGCGGCGAATCTCGGTGTCGTGCGGCGTAGAGCCTGCCTCGCGCGGCAGCGAGAAGACGCGATAGCCGGCGCCGAGCCGGCGCAGCGCGTGCAGGCTCGGCGCGTCGATCTCGGCGAGCGCGCCGGTGTCGGCCGGCAGGTCGCCGACCGCAAGCTGCGGGAAGGCTCTGATGACATCGGCCTGGAGCCGCGGTCGCTCCGATGCCGCGGCATGCCCCAGGAGTTGTGCGACGGCGGCGAGCTGGCTGTGCCAGCGATCCGAAGGCTCCGGCCGGTCCGGGCGATGGATCAGGAAGGTGGCCGTGATGATCAGATGCAGCGCGACGATCGAGACAACGACCAGCGCCGCCATCTGGGCGCCGATCCCTCGCAGACTCAGCACGCGCGGCAGCTTCATGGTCAGTTGCTCGTGGCGGCAACCGCCTCCACCCTCGGAGTGAACACATAGCCGCCGGAACGCACCGTCTTGATCATGGTGGCCTCCTGCGGATCGGGCTCGATCTTGCGGCGGATGCGGCTGACCAGCACGTCGATCGAACGCTCGAACGAGCCGGCGCTGCGGCCCTGCGTCAGGTCGAGCAGGCTGTCGCGCGACAGCACGCGGCCGGGCCGCTCGCAGAAGGTGCGGAGCAGGTCGAATTCGGCGCTGGTCATGGCGACGCGCGCGCCTTCGGGGTTGCGCAGCTCGCGCAGGCGGATGTCGATGCGCCAGCCGAGGAAGCTCAGCGTGGTCGCGCCCTCGATCGCGCTGGCGTTGCGCGCGGCGGCCTGCCGGCGCAGTACCGCGTTGATCCGCGCCAAGAGCTCGCGCGGGTTGAACGGCTTCGCCAGGTAATCGTCGGCGCCCATCTCGAGGCCGAGGATGCGGTCGACGTCCTCGCCGCGCGCGGTCAGCATGATGATCGGCGTCTGCGACTCCGCGCGGACCTTGCGGCACAGGCTGAGCCCGTCCTCGCCGGGCAGCATGACGTCGAGCACCAGCAGATCGACGCGGTGGTCGGTCATGGCCTTCGCCATCTCGCGGCCGTCGGAGGCGGTCGTGACATGGCAGGAATTGGTTCGGAGGTATTTGGCGATCAGGGACCGCGTTTCGCGGTCGTCCTCGACGACAAGGATATTGGGCGCAGCCTGGGTCATACCGATCTTTTGTCCGTGATTCGGGGGAAGCGGCTCAGGAATTTTGTTTCAGTGCATGTCTGAAGTCTTGCGCGGCCGGTCGAGTTAAACAGGTCCCCGGCGGGGAGAAAAGTTAGCGTTCTGTTATCAAGCTAACGCATTGAAAATTTGGCCGAACTTCTCCGCTCCATGCCCGGGGCCCGCCAGCGGGGCCGTCGGAAAAAGGGAAGGTTCGCTGTCGTATCGGGCGCGGAACCGGTTTCCCCGGCGACGCGTTGTTTCTCTTTCAGGTCAGGGAGGGTGAGATGGCTGTCGAGGTCAGGACCAGGCCGCATCAACTCATTGCAAGCGACCGGGTCGAGGGGACGGCAGTGCGCCGGGCCAATGGCGACATGATCGGCCACATCGAACGGCTGATGATCGACAAGATCTCGGGCAAGGTGTCGTACGCAGTGTTGAGCTTCGGCGGTTTCCTCGGCATCGGAACCAATCTGATTCCGCTGCCGTGGGGTCGGCTGCACTACAGTCCGAAATTCGAGGCCTACGAGCTCGACATCGAGGACGACGAGCTGAAGCGCGCGCCGTCGTTCCGCGCCGACAAGGATTTCGACTGGGGCGATCGCTCGCAGGAAGTCGAGCTGCATCGCTTCTACGGCGTGCCGCCTTACTGGGGCGGCTTCTGATCGCGCGGTGATCAGCGCGCGTGATCGACAGATGTCGGTCGACAAGGTCGATCGATGAGGCGGGCGCTTGTGCAGCGCGGTTCGCCGGGACGACTTAGTGAGCCAAACATCGTCACATCAGGGACTGCGCGTCCGGCGCAGTCGTGAGGCTCAACCGCAACCCAGTTGAGAGGTGACGATCGCTTTCGTCAAGCGCCGCAACGTTCCATGCGTTGGGGAAGTCTATCTGTGCGGGCTTGCCGCACCGCCTCCATGGCGTTCCCAAGCATTGGTGTTCCCACGCGCCGCAGCGGCTCTTGAGCGCAGGTTCGATAGGAACCGTCGCCGATATCCCGGGTTCTCCCAGCATCGATTTTGCGAACTGAGGAGAGCGCATAATGCTGATCAAATCCATCTTTGCCGGCGTTGCCGGCTCCGCGTTGCTTGCTACCGTCGCGTTTGCGCAGGCGCCCACCGACAAGAACGACAAGATGGCTCCTGCGGCGTCAACCACGTCGCCGGCTCCGGCTGCATCAACGTCAGCCACGTCGCCGACCGAATTCAAGGGCAACTGGCGCGCGTCGAAGGTCGTTGGACTGAGCGTGTACAACGACAAGAACGAGAGCGTCGGCTCGATCAATGATCTCTTGATGGAGAAGGGCGGTACCATCAAGGCCGTGGTGATCGGCGTGGGCGGCTTCCTCGGCGTCGGCGAGCATCTGGTCGCCGTCCCGATCGACAAGGTGAAATTCGTCAACGAGCCGATCGCCTATACCGGCGCGTCAAATACCGACAGCACGACCAAGTCCACGACCACCACGGGCGCGGCGCCTGTTGCGGCGACGTCGAAGCCGAATCCCTGGTATCCGGATCACGCGGTCTTCAATGCGACCAAGGATGAGCTGAAGGCGATGCCCGAGTTCAAGTACGCGACCGACTGACGCGTATCGTCGCAATGCAAGAGACCAACGCGCCCGGTACTGCCGGGCGCGCTTTTTGTTGGCCGGGAGATAAAATCCCCGGTCGTAAGGGCAAAACAAACGAGTTAGGCAAAAGACAGTTTTGGATATCGCGCCGCTGCACCTTTGGTAAGGTGATGTCCGCGAGGCGCCGCTGCTACGATCGATCATTGAATTGCGCATGGGTCCTCTTTCGTCAACTGGCTGAAGAATCCGATGAATGAAACCGATCGAGAGAGCGGCAATCCCGCGGTAGCGCGGATCCGCGGTCGCTACCCGCAATACACGCGGCGCAGGCTGGAGAGCTTCGCAGGGCGGCTGCAGCAGAAGATTCATGCCGACAGCGTGCCGGTCACCTCGCTCGAAATCGCCGGTCCCACCGAGCGGATCAGCTTTGCGGAAGCCCTCGAGCTGGATTATCGGCCGGTCGCATTGGGCGAGACGCTGGGGCCGCTATGGGCGACCTATTGGGTACGGGTCGTGGCGGAGGTGCCGGAGGCCTGGGCCGGCTCGCGCGTCGATCTCTATTGGGACAGCCGTTCGGAAGCGCTGCTTTGGCTCGACGGACGCTCGTCGCAAGGTCTCAATCCCGGCCGTCACACCGCCCCGCTTGTTCAGCCGGCACGTGGTGGCGAGACCGTCAGCTTCCATGTGGAGATTGCCTGCAACGGCCTGTTCGGTGCGTTCTGGAGCGATCCGCAAGCCTACGCGCTGGTCGCGTGCGACCTGCGCCGCTTCGATGCCGAGGCCTCCGCGTTCTATTTCGACTACGAGGTGCTTCGCCAGCTCGAGGCCGATCGGGATCCCGCGACGAAGAGCAGGGCCTACGGCGCCGTCGGCGAGACCGCACAGCCGGCGCTGGACCGGACCTGGGCGGGGCGCCTGCTGCACGATCTCAATCGCGTTTGCAACATCGCCGATCCCGACGATCGCGCAACCTGGCCGGCGGCGCGGGAGACCCTCAACGGCTTGCTGGCGGCGCGCAACGGCACCATTGCCCACGAGATGTCGGCGATCGGCCATGCCCATCTCGACACCGCGTGGCTGTGGCCGCTGGCAGAAACACGCCGCAAGGCGCAACGCAGCTTCTCCACGGCCGTCGCACTGATGGACCGCTATCCCGATTTCAAGTTCGCCTGCTCGCAGGCCTATCAGTATGCCGTCGTCGAGCAGAGCGACCCTGACCTGTTCGCACGGATCCGTGCCAAGGCAGCGGCCGGGCAATGGATTCCGGTCGGCGGCAGCTGGATCGAACCGGACTGCAACCTGCCATGGGGCGAGTCGATCTGCCGGCAGTTTCTCTATGGCCAACGCTACTTCGAGCGCGTGTTTGGCGCACGCTCCACGGTGTTCTGGAATCCCGACGTGTTCGGCTACGACGCCCAGCTGCCGCAACTGATGCAGTCGGCGGGGATGTCGCGCTTCCTGACCCAGAAGCTGTCGTGGAACAGGTTCACTTCGCCGCCGCATCACAGCTTCCACTGGCGTGGACTGGACGGCAGCACGGTGCTGGCACATTTCCCGCCGGCGGACACCTACAACGGATCGGTGCAGCTTGCCGAGCTCCGCTATCACGCGGCCAATTACAAGGATGCCGACCGATCGCCCGACGCGCTCTATCTGTTCGGGTATGGCGACGGCGGTGGCGGCGCCGATGAGACGATGCTCGAGGCGTTGCAACGGATGAAGGATCTGCAGGGACTGCCGCGGATTGAAATCCGCACCGTCGACGATTTCTTCGACCGCCTGGCGATGTCGGCGCCGAATCTGGCGACGATCGAAGGCGAGCTCTATCTCGAATATCATCGCGGCACCTACACCACGCAGTCGGAGACCAAGCGGCTCAACCGCGCCTGCGAGGCGGGCCTTCAGGCGCTCGAATTCGTGGCCGCGGTCGCGACGGCCTGGCAGCAACCGGCGCCGTCCGCGCAGGAAATCGAAGGTCTGTGGCGGACGCTGCTGGTCAACCAGTTTCACGACATCATCCCCGGCAGCAGCATCCGCGAGGTCTACGAGCGGGCGGAGGTCGAGCTCGCCGGGGTGGCGGAGGAGGCCGGCCGCCGCACGCAGGTGCTGTTGGGCACGCTCTGCGAAGGTGAAGGTTGGACGCCGGTCAACACGCTGGGCCGACCGCGCGCCGAAGTCGCTTCCGATCCCGACGGGGTGCTTCGCCATGTCGTCGCCGCGCCTTTTGCGGCGGGAGAAGTGAAGCCGATCGATGACCGCGTCACCGTTGCCGCCGATACGGACGGCTTCGTGCTGTCGAATGCGCGACTCACCGCACGTATCGACCGCACTGGACTTGTCCGGTCCCTGCTGCATATCGCGAGCGGCCGCGAGACGTTCGCATCGCCGGCGGCGCGCATGCTGCTGCTCGACGACAGGCCGCTCGATTTCGAGGCGTGGGATATCGATCCATTCGCGCTGGAGACCGCGCGCGACGTGACCGGCGAGGTGAGTTGCGAAGTGCTGTCGGATGGCGGGCTGCGCGGCGAGATCCGTTTCGAGCGCGGGCTCGGACGCGTGAGCCGGCTGTCTCAGGTGATCCGCCTCGATGCCGGCGCGGATCATCTCGAATTCGAGACGACGGTCGATTGGCAGGAGCGCAAGACGGCGCTGAAGGTCATGTTCCCCGTGGCCTGCCGCGCATCGAACGCAACCTATGAGACCATGTTAGGCGCAACCGAGCGGCCTACCCATGCCAGCACCGATGCCGATGCGGCCAAGTACGAGGTGCCGGGGCATCGCTGGGCCGATCTCGCCGAGCCGGATTTCGGCGTGTCGTTGTTCAGCGATTGCCGTCATGGCTATTCGGCGTTCGGCAACCAGCTCGCGCTGACGCTGCTCCGCGGCTCCGAGGTGCCTGATCCACAGGCCGATATCGGGCGGCACCGGATGCGCTACGCGATCTATCCCCATCAGGGTGATTGGCGCGCGGCCGACACGGTTGGGCGCGCTTTGTGCTTTGAGCGTCCGATGCTCTGGGCCAAAGGGCAGCCGCGCGCGCCGCTGCGGCAATCGTTCCTGACAGCGACCCCGGCCAACGTGATCATCGACACGATCAAGCCCGCCGAGGATGGCGAAGGCTGGGTGGTGCGGCTCTATGAGAGTGCGGGCGTTCGCGCCGCCGCGACGCTCGATTTCGGCGTCGACATATCGTCGGTGTGGATCAGCAACACGCTGGAAGATCGCATCGCCGCCGCTCCGACCGAAGCCCGGCGCTGTCGTCTGTCGTTGCGTCCGTTCCAGATCGCAACGCTGCGGGTTTTTCAGCAGTGATACAGGCGCGCCCGGTGATGCCGGGTGCGCCGTGTTGCGAGATCACCAGCCCAGTTCACGCAGGTAGGCGGCGCGGGCGGCGACGCCGGTGTGAGTGAAATCGGTGAACACCCCATCGACGCCGAGACGGAAGAACTTCAGATATTCGAGAGCGGGATCGCCGCGATAGTCGGCCGCCAGATATTTCTTCTCGTTCCGGAAGGTGAAGACGTGCACGAACAGGCCGAGCTTGTGCGCGTCGGCAATGACGCTGGTGGCGTCCTGCGTCGAGGCCTCGGCCGTCGATCCCTTGTAAGGCTTGCCGTCGGCGGTGCTGTCCTTCCACGGCGAGATCTTGTAGGGGACGATGTAGGCCTTCCACGGACCGATGCCGTCGGCATAGGTCTTGATCTCCGCGAGGCCATCGGGCGTCAGCATCGCATCGAAGGTGCGGCTGTCACCCGCGACCGTCCAGTCGTATGGACGCGAATTGGCGATGTTGTTGAGCAAGACCTTGCCGGTCTTGAAGTCGACGCCGTTGCCGTCGATCAGCTGGACCTGCCGCGCTTCCAGTCCTTGGCTGCGCATGTATTTCAGGCTGCCGGGCTCGAAGCTCTGAACGATGATCGGAGCGTCCTTCGCATTGAGGCCGTTCTCCTTGATGATCTTGATCAGGGCATCCTCGAGCGGGCGGCTGCCGGGCGCGCCGCAGCCATTGGCGATCGCCTGCGCATTGTTCCAGGTCGGGTTCTTGGTTTCCGGATAGACGGAGATCGAACGTCCCGTCGCCTTGCTCTTGGCCTTGGCGATGTCGATGATGTCCTGGAAGCTGATGATCGGAAACTTGCCGTTGAACAGTTTCGGCCGTTCGTTGGCCGCATCATAGGTGGTGCCGGCGATCCAGGTCCTCAGCTCGGTCATGGTGAAGTCGGTGATCGACCAGTCGTTGGTATGGTCGTCGCCGTCGACGATCAGCGCCTTCAGCACCGACTTCGGATCGGCTGGATCGACGAGATCTGTCGGATATTCACCCGGCCCGCCGGCGGCTGTTTGCGCCCATTTCACCTTGACGGGAACGCCGGGCACCGTGCGCTTGCGCTTGGCGACTTCCGCATTGGTCTTCGCCACTTCGGCAACGTTGGTGTTGTCGCCGAGCCATGGATTGTGACGCGCCACCAGCACGCAATCCTTGGTCAGATGCAGGTCTTCTTCGAGCGAGTCCGTGCCGAGGTCGGCGGCCAGCTCGTACGAAGCCTCGGTCTCCTCGGGCACCAGGCCCGGCACGCCGCGATGCCCGATCACCAGCGGCAGCTTACCGTCGACGGTCAGGAAGGGTTTTGCGCCGGCCGGCGCCGAGCCGGTTTGGGCCGATGCCAGCGTCGGCAGCAGGACCGCCGCGCCGAGCAACATCGCTGCAACATGTAGGTTCTGTCCCGAACGAATGTGCTTCACGGCCAAGCCTCCATCTCTTGTGTGGCATCGGGGCGATGCCAGACGGCCGAGCCGAACAGGGCCGACGCGGTTGCCTTCTTGTCTCAATCTTCTGACAGTCCGATGACCGTGAGGCGGGCGGACAGACAAAGCCTTGGAGAGGTGCGGACGGCGACACGTACGTCATCGCCGTTCGCGTCCGGGCACCGGGCGTTTCAACGCTCGATCCGGACGGCCATGCCGGGTTCGAGGCCATCCGCGGTGCCCGTGGGGTCGAGACGCAGGCGCAGCGTATTGCGGTCATGATCGCCGATGACCCGCTCGGCCTGCCAGGTGGCGAAGATCCCAAGCGGCTGCAACTCGGTGATGAGCGCCTTGGTCGCGCTGCCGGCAGCGCTCCGTATCACGTTCACGGTCTTTCCGATCGCAAGACCGCCGAGATGATCCTCCCGCACGTTGAACGAGAGCCATTGCTTGCCGGCTGCTGCGACCATCAGGATCGGCTGGCCGGCGCGAACGTTCTCGCCGACTTCCGCGGCGATGACGCTGACCACGCCGTCGGCCGGCGCGCGCAGCACCATCTTGTCGAGACGGCGCTCCAGCACCGCGACGGCGGCAGCTGCGGCCTGCACCTGGGCGTCGGCGATGGCGCGCTCCTCCTTGGTCGGCCCCGCCGCCGCCGCGTCGTAATTGGCCTGGGCTGCCGCCACACCGGCGCGCGCTGCGCCAACATCGTTCTCGGCCTGGTCGAGCGCCTGCTGCGTCTCGAAGCTCTGGCTCGCCAATGTGCTGATCCGCTTGAGCTGGGTCTCGACATAGTCGAGGCGCGAATTGGCTTTTGAGATCGCAGCCTTCAGCGAGTCGATCTGCTCGCGGCGGACGCCGGCATAGACATTGTTGCGGCTCGCCGCCGCAGCGGCGAGCGCGGCCCGCGCCTGGTCCGCCTGTGCGGTCAGTTCGACGGCGGAGAGCCGCGCCAGAACATCACCCGCGTGCACCTGCGCGCCTTTTTCGACCGCGATGGACACCAGCTGGCCTTTGACTTCCGGCTCGATCCTGACCTCTGTCGAGCGGACGACACCGACGATCGCGGGCGCCGGCGTCGCATGGTTTGCGGCATAGATCAGCGCGCCCGCAATGAGCACAAGCGGGATCGCGATGGTGGCGACGCGCTTAGCGTGGGGCATCTTGCGCTCCTCTCTTGAACACCAGCGCGGAAATCACCGCGAGCACGAAATAGCCAAGTGCCAGACACCACAGCCTGAACCAGTCATGCGAGACCTCCCAGATGCTTGCGCCGAGCTGGTTGATGCGCACCAGGCCGTCGATCGCAGAGTCGGCCGGAAACAGCCGGCCGAGTGCGGTGGCCGCAGGGGGAATGGCCTCGCGCGGCCATGCGAAGCCGGCGGTGAAGAATTGCGGCAGGCTGGTCGCCAGCAGCAGGATGGTGGCGTTTTCCGGCCGCGTGAACCAGGCGCCGATCGCCTGTCCCATGAAGCTCGTCGCCAGCAGGAAGACGGTCGCCAGCGCGAAGATCTGCGGCAGATGTCCAAGCGTGGAAAAGCCATAGATCCGCGGCAGCACGATCAGATAGAGCGCGAGCGCCGGCAGATAGATGGTCAGATGGGCGACGCCACGCCCGAACACGCCCGCGACCGTGCTGCGGGAGTTTGCCAGCGCCGTGCCGGTCAGCATCGCCGCGCCGATCAGCAGCGTCTGTTGCAGGATCAGGATGAACGCCGCCGGGACGATGTAGCTGGCGTAGCCGCCGACCGGGTTGAAGATCGGTTGCAGCAGGACGTTGGCCGGGCTGATGCTCGCGAGCTTGGCCTTGACCAGACTGCCGTCGGCGCGGGCGCCCCGCGACACCAGCTCGGATGTCAGCGTGCCGACCGCGGTCGCGACCGCGCCTGCCGTCGACCTGAAGATGAACAGATAGGTCGCGTCGGCATAGACCGGGATGTGCGCCGTCAGGCCCTTGAGCACGTCGCGTTCGGTGCCGGGCGGGATCTGCACGGCGGCAAAGGCCCGGCCGCGGTCGATGGCGGTGCGCGCCTCCGCGAGCGTGCGGGCGCGAACCGTCACGCTCAACGTGCCGCTGGCATCCAGCGTCTCGACGATTTGCCGAGAGAGATCGCTGAGATCATTGTCGACGACCGCGATGGGCAGCTTGCGGAGGATCTGGTTCAAATAGGGTTGCGGATAATAGATGCCGTAGACCAGCGGAGCCAGGAACAGCAGGCTGAAGGCGCTGCGTGTTCCGAGCACGCGCCGCCACTCCGCCAGGAAAGCGCCGCCGACGCCGCGTGGCATCTCTTCGTTGACGATCGGCTCAGTCGGGCGCGCCGTCGTGAACCAGCCCCTGCGCGTCAGGCTCGCCATGCGCAGCAATGCCAGCGCGGCAAACAGCAGCGCGAGGCCCGCGAGCGCGGCGAACGGGACCGCCGATTCAGAGGCCGGCAATCCGCGCGCCGCCTGTCCCATCAGCACCGCCATGTACCAGCGCAGCGGCAGGATCGCGCTCCACACTTGCGCAAACGTATTCATGCCGATGGTGGGAAAGCCGACACCGGCATAGCCGAAGGCGGGGGAGGCGATCAGGCCTGCCAGTCCGAGCCCCGTCGCGAGGTCGCCGACCAGGAGCTGCAACAGGGCTCCGAGCGACAGATAGGCAATGATCAGCAGCAGGGCCGCGGCGATCATCAGCAGCGCGTCGCCCTTGAAGGGAATCTGCAACACGCCCTCGAGGAACAGCGGCTGGGCCAGCATGATCAGGATGAAGAGAACGAACAGTGGCGCCAGCTTGCCGGCGAGCGCGGCGATCGGATCGCCGCCGGCGCAGTCGAGCCACTCCCGCGCGTTGCGGCGGCGGAATTCGGAGCCGACCGAATAGCCGGCGGCCAGCGTGATCACCACGTGGATGATGGTCGGCAGCAGCGCGCGCAGCAGGAATTGGGCGTAGTTCTTCTGCGGATTGACCAGCGCGATGGTCTCCGCGCTCAGCGTGCCCATCGACGCCGCCGCGGGGGCGGCGCGGCCGGCGGGCGCG
>NZ_JACMYK010000067.1 GCF_020889785.1 Bradyrhizobium acaciae | reverse complement strand
CGATTGCAGGCCGTCCAGGCTATCCCGGTCGACCGGTTGCAGGTCGTCCTGGCCGACCAGTCGCAGGCTATCCCGGTTATGGTGGAGGCTACTATCGACCTGGCTGGGGTTATGGTGCTGCAGCAGCCGGCGCTGCGGCTGCGGCCGGCGCGTATTACGGCAGCTATGGCTACTACGGGAACCAGAACTGCTACTACAATGAATACAATCAAATGGTTTGCCCGCAGTATTGATGGCAGTTCGATTGAGCTGCGATCGGTTGCTCGTTCGTCGCGCGGCAAGGTCGCGAGAGCTGTGGTGACCTCCTCCGTTTGCGTATCAAGGGAGATGAACCGATGGAGTACAGCGCATTCAGCGATGCGAGCCTGAAGATGATGCACGAGGCGGTTCGCGGCGCGCTCCAGGCCGACGATGAATTTGAGGGTCGCGGAGACGCGCCGGTGTTTCGGGTGCGGACGACAGCCGAATGGAAGCGTCACGCCGGCAATCTCGAGGACGAGATGTTGAGGCGAGGACTTCAGGTCGACGTCATCGACTGGACGAGCAGGCAGGGAGAGTATGCGCTTTGAAGTCGTCGCATGCGCAGCGGTGACGCGGGCTCCGTATAGCGCAAATGTCCTCGCCCTTCCCCGCCTGACGCATCTGAAAGGCTTGATCCAGATCAACGGCTTCCCGAGCTCATGGTTTTCAAACCAGGCTGGGTAGGACCGCAGGATTGGAGGAGACCCATGAAGGCGAAACCAGGGACATCCGCGTTGACTGCGACCATCATCGCGTGTGCCACGTTACTCTCCGTCGGTCGATCGGAACAGGGCGGCGTCTTGATTTCCGTCGAGAGCGCGCAAGCGCGGGTCGGCCGCCCCTTGACTCCCGTGAGTGTCGCGGGCGTTGCCCGCCGCCAGACACGCAGAGCCGTGTACGGCACCGCTGCCGTAGGAGCCGCGGCTGCCGGCGCCTATGGCTATTATCACTATCCTTCCAACGGTCAGGGCTTCGTCTGTCAGCCGGGCACGTATTTTCGTGGCGAGGACGGCCGACAGCACCTCTGCCAGTAAGCCAATGCCAAGGGGGCAAGACGATAACGTCTTGCTCCCCATTGCCCGAGAGGCATGCGCGACCAGGCAGGCGCGTTGCTGGTCAGACCGGACCGTGCGATCCCGGCGGCACCATATACAGCGTCATGGCGAAAATCGCATAGATGAACACCAGCAAGGCGCCGATGAACCATGCCGACCTTCCGCTGTTGGTGACGAAGCAGGACGTCACGGAGGCGATCATGACCATCGTCACGGCCCCCGGCCAGAACTGCAAGTCCATTGGCTTCGGACCGATGACGTAGCTGAGCAGAACCAGTGCCGGCGCGACAAATAAGGCGATCTGCGACGCGCTTCCGAGCGCGATGCTGACGCTCATGTCCAACCGGTTCTTGCGCGCCGCGGAGAACGCGACCGCCATTTCCGCCGCAGCGCCGACCAGTGCGACGATGATGAAGCCGACGAAGGCCGAGCTCAATCCCAGCGTCTCTCCCGCCTTCTGCACCGAACTCACGAATATCTCGCTTACCAGCGCAACCAGCACCGTAACCACGAGAAGCGTGCTTACGGCCAGTCCGATCGGCCAACCGGCACCGCCTGTCTCGCCATGGTCCCCGCTTTCGAACAACTCCTTGTGTGTCTTGAGCGAGAACAGCAAGCCTAGTCCATAAGCACATATCAGCAGCACCGCGAGGCCGGTACTGAGCGTCTGCGCCATGACCTGGCCCCGCGCCGGATCGAGGTCGGCAACGGCTGCGGGTGCAAGCAGCGCAATCGTCGCCATCAGCAGCAGCGCGGCGTACATCCTTCCGCCGGCTCTATTGTACTCCTGAACGTGATGGCGGAGGCCGCCGAGCAGGAATGATGCGCCGAGCATGAAAAGTGAGTTGGTGACGATGGCACCGGCGATCGATGCCTTGACGAGCATGTATTCTCCGGCATGAAGCGCGGCGATCGCGATGATGAGTTCCGTCAGATTTCCCAGGGTTGCGTTGAGCAAGCCTCCGATCGCATCGCCGGTTTTCTCGGCGACGCTCTCCGTTGCGTGGCTGAGAAGGGCAGCCAGCGGTACGATGCTCAGGACGGCGAGGACAAACAGTGCTGTGTGGGCGGTTGGGGCCACATGTTCGAGCACCAGCACAATCGGCACGAAAACGAGCATCCAGAGTAATGGATTGTGACGAATTTCCTTGAGCAAGAGTTGCATGGGACCGCCCGGTTGAAGGAAGCCTGACGGCAATCTCTGAACCCCATGGGCCGCTCGAGCTTGATCTAGCTCAACCCGGCGGCACCAAGGTCCCGCGGCATTTTGCGAACGGTCAGGAGCGCATTCCTATCTCCGGCTCGCTGCCCTTTGACCTAGATCAACCGGCAACGGATGCAGCTGTGTCTTCTTCTCGGGACGTCCACGAAGTGTAATTCAGGGAGCTCGCAATGACGAGGAACGCAGCCGCCGCAGCGATTGCACTTTTGATGACAACCTCGTCTCTTGCCTTTGGAGCAGAGACATCCCCGACTGTCGGCGTGGCGGCACCCAGTGCCGCCGACCTGAAGAGCCTGACCGACATGCGCGTCGGCATCGTCAAAGCCGCCTTGCAACTCACCCCCGATCAGGAGAAGTACTGGCCGGCCATCGAGGATGCGATCCGCACCAGAGCGAAGAACCGGCAGGCCCGGTTGGAGCGGATTGCCGAATTGCACGAGAACAGCGCGATGGACGGAATGCATGAGGGCAATCCGGTCGAATTCATGCAGCGCAGGGCGGACCGACTCATTCAGCGCGGGACCGACCTCAAGAAGCTCGCAGATGCCTGGGATCCGCTCTACAAGACGTTGAGCGATGACCAGAAGCGAAGGATGGCCTTCGTATCGTTTGCCGTCATGCGCAGCGTGCGCAATGCGATCGAGCAGCGCGGTGGTCCGGAAGACGAGGACGAATAGGGATGGACCGTGATGTCTTCACATGGGCGCAGTGGACTCTCCACAGGCGGAGGGCCCCGTGCCGGTTTGCCCACGGATGATCAAACGCTTGACGAATGCGAGCGCCATCACGCTCCGCCAGCCAAAAGAAAAACGCCGTCCCGTTGCGAGGACGGCGTAAGCCACTCACGCAGTACTGGAGCTCTTGTTAGTGGTTGCCGTGGTGCTCGGCGTGGTGCCGGCTCGCCTCGGTGTGGTGATGCTGGGCATGGCTGGCGTGACCATGGGCGCTATGGGCGTGATGCGCCGCCTTGTGGTGATCACCGGCCTCGTGGTGCTTGGCGGCTTCGCGGTGATGACGAGCCGCGTGCTCGTGGTGCTCAGCTGCCTTGTGATGATGCTCAACGCCTGCGTGGTCGCTCATAGGGCTCTCCCGGTCTGGATGAAGTCCATCATTCTTACGTAGCAGCGCTGACATTATGCTGACGGCTGCAAGACAGCTGTGTTGCGGCCATTCACCTATCTTGCGGAACGTTGCCATGTTGCGACGCAATACATCCGGGCTTTCGGGCCTCACAAAATCGTCATCCAAGCCCTCACCCCCCCTCCAAAACCCCGGGAATAAAGCCCCGGCCCCGCCGATCAACTCCCCGGAAACCCAATCCCTGGGCCCACGGGAGACTTGCCATGAGCGGACACGATCACGACCACCACGACGAGGAAAAAGGCGTCAGCCGACGCAAGGTGCTGGAATGCATGACCTGGGCCGGCACCGGCGTACTGTGGACCGTTACCGGCGGCATACCGCACTCGCTCGGCATCGTCGGCTCGGCCGCGGCGGCGGAAGCGGCGCCCGGCATGACCTTCATGCAGATCAGCGACAGCCATGTCGGCTTCGACAAGCCGGCCAACCCGAATGCCATCGGCACGCTGGAGGAGGCCATCAACAAGGTGCGGGCGATGCAGGTCAAGCCGTCCTTCATGATCCATACCGGCGACATCACGCATCTGTCGAAGGCGTCCGAATTCGACGACGCCGATCGCATCATCTCGCAGGCCAAGCTCGACATGCACTACGTGCCGGGCGAGCACGACTTCATCGACGAGGAGGTCAAGCTCTACAAGGAGCGTTACGGCAAGGGCACCAAGGGTCCGGGCTACTATTCCTTCGACGCCGGCGGCGTGCACTTCGTCGGTCTCGTCAACGTCGTCGACCTCAAGGGCGGCGGCCTCGGCAATCTCGGCAACGAGCAGCTCGAATGGCTGGAGAACGACCTCAAGGGCCGCTCCAAGTCGACGCCGATCGTGCTGTTCGCCCACATCCCGCTGTGGACGGTCTATCCGCAATGGGGCTGGGGCACCGAGGACGGCGCCCGCGCGCTGGAATACGTCAAGGGCTTCGGCTCGGTCACCGTGCTCAACGGCCACATCCACCAGGTGATGCAGAAGGTCGAGGGCAACGTCACCTTCCACACCGCGCGTTCGACTGCGTTCCCGCAGCCGGCGCCGGGTGCCGCCCCCTCACCCGGCCCGATGAAGGTCGAGGATGCCAAGCTGCGCAGCATGCTCGGCGTCGCCAGCATCAACTTCAAGCAGAACAGCCAGCCGCTGGCCATCATCGACACGCCGCTGCAAGGCTAACGGACAGGGCTGAGGAAGAGAACCGATGAGTACGATCAATCGACGCGACTTCGGTATTGCCGTGGTCGCGACCATGTTGCTGCCGGTCACGGCGGCCCGCGCCGAAGATACCGCGATCCATATCGACAACTTTTCGTTCGCGCCGAACCCGCTCGACGTGAAGGTGGGCACCACCGTGACCTGGACCAACCGCGACGACATCCCGCACACCGTGGTGTGCGCGGGCAAGTTCCGCTCCAAGACCATGGATACCGACGGCACCTTCTCGTTCACGTTCACGGAGCCCGGTGAGTACAAGTATTTCTGCTCGCTGCATCCGCACATGACAGGCAGTATCAAGGTTGGGTAACGTGACCACCCATACGATCACAGCCATGCCCGGCCGGTGGCCCTCAGCCCCCGGCCGGACACAAGCCGTCTCTCGACATGCCGGGCAGGACACGATGGTTGTCAAAGCGTCGCAAGACGATCCTGAGAAGACGCGGCGCTTCCGCGAGGCCGCGCTGCCGTACCTCGACGACGCCTATACGCTGGCCCGCTATTTGCTGCGCGATGCCGCCGACGCCGAGGATGCGGTGCAGGAATGCTATCTGCGCGCCTACAAGCATTTCGACAGCTACCGCGGACCTGCCATGAAGCCGTGGCTGTTTGCGATCCTGCGCAATGTCTGCCGCGCCGAATACGCCCGGCGCAAGACCGCCCCCACCGCGGTCGAGGAGCTGCCCGAAGGCGGCGAGCAGACCCCGCTGTGGAATGAAGCTCCGGAGACACCCGAAAAGCAGCTGCTGCGCCGTTTCGACGGCGACACCGTACGCAAGCTGGTCGCGGCGCTCGCCGAGCCGTTCCGCGAGACCTTCGTGCTCAGGGAAATCCAGAATCTGTCATACCGCGAGATCGCCGATGTCGCAGCCGTGCCGGTCGGCACCGTGATGTCGCGTCTCGCGCGCGCCCGCGCCATGCTGCGATCAGCCTGGCTTGCGGAACAGGAGCAAGTGAAATGACCTGCGAGGAAGCCAAAGTGCTGATCCACGCGCTGATCGACGGCGAACTCGATGCCGGCCATGCGCGCGAAGTGGAAGCCCATGTCGAGGGGTGCGCGCATTGTGCCGCTCTCATGAAGGAGTATCAGGAGATCCGCCAGGCGATCGCCGAGAGCGACGTGCGCTACAAGGCGCCGCTCGAGCTGCGCCGCAAGATCGAGAAGGCGCTGCCGCAGCCCCAAGCTGCGCCAACCAGGCGCTCGGTGCTGCGCGGCTTTGCGATGGGCTCGGCGGTGTCGGCGATAGCTGCGACGGGGCTGGTCGCGATCGTGCTGCGCAACGATGACGAGCAGCGCATCGAAAACGAGGTGGTGTCGGCGCATCTGCGCTCGCTGCAGGCCGGCCACCTGATCGACGTGGTCTCGACCGATCAGCATACGGTCAAGCCGTGGTTCAACGGCAAGCTCGACGTCTCGCCGCCGGTGATCGACCTCACCGCGCAGGGCTTTACCCTGATCGGCGGCCGGCTCGACTACGTCAACGCCCGCGAGATCGGCGCCGTGGTCTACAAGCGGCGTCAGCACGTGATCAATCTGTTCGTGGCGCAGACCGCGAGCACTGAACGGAAGACGGCGCAGACCTCGACCTTGCAGGGCTTCAACATCCGCCGCTGGAGCGACCGCGGCCTGAACTACTGGGCGGTCAGCGATCTCGGCGCCGACGAGCTCTCCGAGTTCGGCGACAAGTTCGAGAGCGCGATGCGCGCGAACAAGGAGGGGTGAGCAGCGAAAACTCTGCTCATCATCGTCATCGCGAGGAGCTCGCGACAAAGTTGCAAAGCAATTTTGCGCTGAAGCGACGAAGCAATCCATATCTCCGCTTGCCGCGCGATGGATTGCTTCGCTTCGCTCGCAATGACAGATAAGGCTGCTTCGTAATCCGGGAGTGCCGTCGCAAGGATCAAGAACCCCGGATTTCGCTTCGCTCCATCCGGGCTACCTCAGCTACGGTTCTTCGAGCTTACGCCGACTTGCGCACTGCGTTGTCGACCAGCGTCTTGCCGAGCGACCAGATTGCGCCGGGCACCTTGTGGCTGCCGGCGATCACGTCGTCGAACGACTTCTCGATCCAGCTGCAGTCCTCTTCGGTGATCGTGAGCGGCGGCAGCAGCTTGATGGTGTGGAGGCCGTGGCCGGCGACCTGGGTCAGGATCTTGTGATCCTTGAACAGCGGCACCGTGATGAGCTGGCAGAACAGGCCCTTGTTGGCGGTCTCCAGCAGATTCCACGAGGCCTTCAGCCGCAGCGATTTCGGCGGTCCGAACTCGACACCGATCATCAGGCCCTTGCCGCGGACTTCCTTCATCAGCTCGTAGCCGGGCACCATGCGGGTCAGCGCAAGGCGGAGCTCGGCGCCGCGCTTGGCCGCGTTCTCGACCAGCTTCTCGTGCTTGATGACATCGAGCGTGGCGATGCCGGCGGCCATCGCCAGATCGTTCTTGGCGAAGGTCGAGCCGTGCACGACCGCGCGGTCCATCTGGTTGAAGATCTTGTCGAAGATGTGCTTGCGCGTCAGCAACGCGCCGATCGGCACGTGACCGCCGGAGAGCGCCTTTGCGAGCAGCACCATGTCGGGCTCGATGCCCCAGTGCTCGATCGCGAGGAACTTGCCGGTGCGGCCGATCCCGGTCTGGATCTCGTCGGCGATGAACAGCGTGCCGTATTTGCGGCACAGCGCCAGCGCGCCGGGCAGGAACTCGTCGGTGGGCATGTTGACGCCCTTGCCCTGGATCGGCTCGACGATGAAGGCGCCGACCTGGCGCGACGACAGCGCCTTCTCCAGCGCCTCGAGATCGTTGTAGGGTATCGGGGTGCAGCCCGGCAGCAGCGGCTCGAAGCCGCCGCGGAAATTCGAATCATCGGTCAGCGAGAGCGCGCCGTAGGACAGGCCGTGGAACGAATGCCCGCAATAGACGATGCCCGGCCGGCCGGTGGCGCCGCGCGCGAACTTGATCGCAGCCTCGACGGTTTCGGCGCCGGAATTGGCAAAAAACACCTTGTCCAGATATGGAACATGGTCCAGAAGCCGTTCCGCGAGCACGCCGGCGAGCGTCGAGACATCGAGCTGCACCAGATTGGGCAGATCGGCGTCGAGCACGCTCTTCAGCGCGGTGCGCAGGGCCGGATGATTGCGGCCAATCGCAAAAACGCCAAATCCGCTCAATAGATCGAGGTATCGAGCCCCCTGACGATCGAAGAGGTATTGGCCTTGCCCCTTTTGGAAGCCGACGTCGTAGCCGATGGTTTTGAGAACGCGAACGAGCTGCTCGTTGAGGTGACGCGTGTGCATGGCACCGCGCTGCCCCTCGCGCTCCACAAAAATCTCGGAAACGTCTAAATTGGAACTTACCATTCGTTACATACGTCGGTTGATGGCCATCTCGTCAACTTAAAACGCTCACTAGCGGCGTTTTGACCCCCGCTCGGATCGTCTAGTCAAGCACAGGTTTGGACCATGTTGCACTGCCCAAGAACTTTCGCGCGTACAATAGGCTTTTCAGGTTTATTTTTGGCCACCGTGTTATCACCGGCCCTTGCAGCGGACCCGACCGGTGACTGGAAGGTGGCAGACGGTGTCGCCATCATCCGCGTCGCCCAGTGTAATGGCAACATGTGGGGTGCGGTGTCCTGGGAAAAAACCCCCGGCGGCAGGGATAAGAACAATCCTGATCCTGCGAAGCAGAGCAGGCCTACGCTCGGCATGCCGATCCTGATCGACATGAAGAAGAAGGCCGGCGCCGACGCGTGGGAAGGCCAAGTCTACAACGCGAAGGACGGCCAGCTCTACAGCTCGACCATCAAGCCGGTCGGCACCGACCAGCTCGAGATCCAGGGCTGCGTGCTTGGTTTCCTGTGCGGCGGCGAGACCTGGACCCGTGTCGGTCCGCCGATCCCGGTGAGTGCCGCCGGCAATCCGGCTGCAGCGGGCAGCGCGGCAGCGAAGGGCGCCCTGCCCAAATCAGCATCGCCGCAGAACCAGAAGACCACCGGCGCCGTGGCCCCTGCCACCAAGCCCGGTCAAAAGCAGGCGGCAAATCCACCAGGCAACGCCAATGCGTCGGCCGACACCGTGGGCGATATCTGCCTGCTCCCGGACATCGCGCGACCGACGCATTAAAGCGCGGGCCGGCGGGGCAACACCGCAATCGCGGCTCGGCGGCACCTGCCGCCAAGCCGGATCGGAATCGGATCGCCGACGCTTCAGGTGACGTCGTTGGCGATATCCTCCTCCTTGAGGGCCTCGCGCGGCTTGCCCATCAGCGCCGGCTGGAACAGCAACACCGCCGCAAGCGTGGTGACCAGCGACAGCGCGAGCAGCTTGCCCATGCTCGCGGTGCCGGGATGGCTGGATAGCCACAGGCTGCCGAACGCGGTCGCCGTGGTCAGCGCGCTGAAAAAGATCGCCCGCGTCAGGCTTGATTGCAGCAGGTTCGTCCTGCCCTGCCGCCATGCCGTGACATAGTAGATCTTGAACGCCACGCCGACGCCGAGCAGCAGCGGCAGCGCGACGATGTTGGCGAAGTTGAGCGGCAGCCCGATCAGCACGCAGATCTCCAGCGTGACGATTCCGGCAACCAGCAGCGGCACCAGCGTCATCAGCACGTCGACGACACGGCGCAGCGTCAGCCACAGCAGCAGGCCGATCGTCACCAGCGCCAGGATGCCGGCGTGGATGAATGCATTCACGATGACATCGCCCGACTTCAGGATCGAGACCGGTCCGCCGATCGCGGTCGGCTCGGCCGCAAGCACGGCGTCGGCAAAGTGGCGCAGATTGTCGTTGTCGTTGGGATCGCCCTTCGGCTCGACCTCGACACGCATCAGGCCGTCCTTGGTCTTCCAGCTCGCGATCAGTTCGGGCGGCAGGTTCTGCAGCGTGACGGTCTGGGCCTGCAACGTATTGCGGAGCTGATCGAACACGATCTTCATCGGCGCGACGAAGACGTCCTGCGCCTTGTCACGCATGGCCTGGTTCGAATCGGCAAGCTTCTGCAGGGCGTCGGCGAGCCGGCGCGCGGCAACCGCACCCGGCCCCTTGCTGTCGCCTGCGGTCTTGCGCAGGCTGTCGACCGAGCTCTTCAGCGACTCGACATTCTCCTGATCCGACGGAGCCGGATCGACCGAGTCAGGATTGAGTGCGGGGCCGAGCGTCTTGGCGGCCTGCGCGATCAGCTTGAGCTTGGCCGGCTGGTCGTCCGGCACGAAGCTGTCGAGCGACATCACCCGCGACACTTCCGGCAGCTTCTCGAGCTTGGCCTCGATCTTCTTGGCGTCGGCCTCCGAGCGCGTCATCACATTGATGGCGTTGGCACCGGTGTTCGGATCCTTCCGCAGGTCGAGGAAGGTCGCGATCGATTCCGCCTGCTTGTTGCGCAGATTGATCGGGTTGAAGTCGAACTTCATCCAGTGCAGCAGCGGCAGGCCCGCGACCGTGATCAGCAGCGTGCCGACGATGATCGGAACGCGATGCTTCTCGAGGAAGTGGTCGAGCGGCGCCAGGAAGGCGTAGCCGACCGGCTCCTTCTCGCCGGGCGGATTGAGCAGGTCGAGCAGCGCCGGCAGCACCGTGATGCTGGTGGTGAAGGCCACCAGCATGCCGGCGCCGGCGATCTTGCCGAGCTCGGAGATACCCTTGTAGTCGGTCGGCAGGAAGCACAGGAAGCCGGCGGCGGTCGCCATCGCCGCGAGCGACAGCGGCACCGCCGAGCGGCGCGCTGCGTTTTCCAGCGCCAGCGTCAGATTGTCGTTCTTGTAGCGCTCGGAGCGGTAGCGCACGCTGAACTGGATGCCGAAGTCGACGCCGAGTCCAACGAACAGCACGGCGAAGGCGATCGAAAGCAGGTTCAGCGAACCGACCATCATCAGGCCGACCGCTGTGGTGAGCGCAAGGCCGATGAACAGGTTGACGAACACGGCGAAGATGATCTTGCCGGAATGCAGCGCCAGCCAGAGGATGATCAGCACGATCACCACCGTGCCGATGCCGTTGGTGATCGCGCCATCCTGCACGGTGGCGTATTCCTCGTTGGCGATCGGCACCGGTCCGGTCAGGCGAACGCGCGCGTGATATTCGGTCGGGAATTTCAGATCGGCGGCCGCCTGCCGGATCGCGTCGGTCGCGGCCTTACCCGGCTCCAGCGCCGAATAGTCGATGATCGGCTTGATCTCGATGAAGGCGCGCCTGTCCGAATCGGTCAGCGGCTTGTCGCTGGTGAGCTCGCGCCAGGAGAAGGTCGCGTTGCCCTTGGCGAGGATGGTCTCGACGGTCCCGGAGATCAGGTTGAAGGGCGGCACGGCATTGTCGAGCTTGACCTGCCCGCGCTTGACGCCGGCAAGGCCGGTCTCGAGCGCACCGGTCAGTCCGCGAATCGAGGGATCGCCGGCCATGATCTCGATCAGCGGCGCGGCCGATTCGAGCTGGCCGGTGACCTTGCCGACCTCTTCGGTCGGCAGGAACAAGAGGCCGTTCTTCTCGAAGAATTCGCCTGACCCGAGCGCGGTGATCGCCTCGAAGTTCTTCTTGTCGGCTTGCAACTTCGCGGTGAGCGCCTTCGCGGCCGAGCTGGTCAGCTCGGGCGTCGCTCCCTCGACGACGGCCAGGATCAGCCGCTCGCGGTCAAAGGCTTCCTCGAACTGGTTGTCGCGCTTGCGCCAATCCAGATCCGGCGAGATCAGCTTGTTGATGTCGGTGTTGATCGAAAAATTGCGGGCCGTGTAGAAGCCGGCGCCGATCGACAGCAGCACAGAGATAATGACAACCGGAAGGGCAAAGCGCGTACAGGTCCTAACAACGGAGACGACAATATTTGTCAGCACTTCGTTTCTTTCTAATCTCGGGGAAGCATGGCCGAAAACGCCCGCTCTGTAGCGGAGTTCCCGGGACCGATCTAATGTTGTTTTGGTTATCTTCCTCGACGGGATGGCGAGGAGGTTCCAAACGACAGGAAACGGCCACGAGTGGCCGGTATAAACCGCAGGAGTGGGCGATAAAGTGACGAACAAGTGAGGGGACCGAGGGTCGCAGGGACCCTAATCCCACACTATATTACCTCACACGTCCCTACCCCACCTGCCCCGCAATCTTTCGAAATGCTACCTTTTTGCCACAAAAGCCTGTATTTCCATGCCCTTGAGGGCGCGGATCACGTGCAGGACCTGAGATGGCGCGGACATTGCAACTGAGGTTGCAGCGTCCGACCTCGCGGAGTGCGTTGCCGAAAAGGCCGCAGGCATGGAATGAGATTGGTGCAATTTGCGTAACGGACGTCCGATGGAAGTGTTTCTTGCCCAGCCGCGCGGCTTTTGCGCGGGCGTTGTGCGCGCGATTGAGATCGTCGAACGCGCGCTCGCGAAGTATGGCCCGCCGGTCTATGTGCGCCATGAGATCGTGCACAACAAATACGTGGTCGAAAGCCTGAAGAAGAAGGGCGCGATCTTCGTCGAGGACCTGTCGGAAGTGCCGGCCAGGGCCGTGACCGTGTTCAGTGCCCATGGCGTGGCCAGGAGCGTCGAGGAGGAGGCGGAAGCGCGCGACCTGCCCGTGCTCAACGCCACCTGCCCACTCGTCACCAAGGTCCACAACCAGGGCAAGCGCTATATCTCGAAAGGCCGCGCCCTGATCCTGATCGGGCATGCCGGCCACCCCGAGGTCGAGGGAACCATGGGTCAGGTTCCGGGGCCGGTTTTCCTGGTCCAGAGCGTCCAGGATGTGGCGGAACTGAGGCTGCCGACCAACACGCCGGTCGCCTATATCACCCAGACCACCCTGTCGGTGGACGACACCAGGGACATTATCGCGTCCCTTCAGGCAAAATTTACAGATATTCAAGGCCCGGACATCAGGGATATCTGCTATGCGACACAGAACCGCCAATCTGCGGTAAGGGACCTAAGTAAGCTGGTGGACGTCATTTTGGTGGTGGGGGCCGCCAACAGTTCCAACTCGAACAGGCTTCGTGAGATCGGCACCGAGGTCGGCGTCGCGAGTTATCTCATTGCCGATGGGAGCGAGCTCAACCCGGATTGGCTGAAGGATGCGAAGGCCGTCGGCATCACCGCGGGTGCATCGGCACCTGAAGTTCTGGTCGACGATGTCATCGAGGCTCTGCGGCGGATCGGACCGGTATCGGTCTCGGTCGTTCCGGGCCGAGAAGAGAATATCGAATTCCGGCTGCCGGCCGAACTGACTACGGGCTGATCTGAACCCACTTCCCTTTGAATAAGTGCAGAAAGAAAATCCTCTAATGGCAATACCGTTCTTCAAGGAAATGCGTATCGGCGGTTATCTGATCAAGCAGAAGCTGCTTGGCCGCAAACGCTATCCGCTCGTGCTGATGCTCGAACCCCTGTTCCGTTGCAACCTCGCCTGCGTCGGCTGCGGCAAGATCGACTATCCCGATGCGATCCTCAATCGCCGCATGACTGCGCAGGAATGCTGGGACGCTGCCGATGAGTGCGGCGCGCCGATGGTGGCGATCCCCGGCGGCGAGCCGCTGATCCACAAGGAGATCGGCGAGATCGTGCGGGGCCTCGTGGCGCGCAAGAAGTTCGTCTCGCTGTGCACCAACGCGCTGCTGCTCGAAAAGAAGCTCGATCTGTTCGAGCCGTCGCCCTATCTGTTCTTCTCGGTGCATCTCGACGGCCTGAAGGATCATCACGACAAGGCGGTGTCGCAGAAGGGCGTGTTCGATCGCGCCGTCTCCGCGATCAAGGCGGCCAAGGCGCGCGGCTTCACGGTCAACGTCAACGCTACGATTTTCGACGGCCATCCGGCCGAGGAGATCGCAAAATTCCTCGACTTCACCACCGAGCTCGGCGTCGGCGTCTCGATGTCGCCGGGTTACGCCTATGAGCGTGCGCCGGACCAGGAGCACTTCCTCAACCGCACCAAGACCAAGAAGCTGTTCCGCGACGTCTTCGCGCTCGGCAAGGGCAAGAAGTGGAATTTCATGCACTCCGGCCTGTTCCTCGACTTCCTCGCCGGCAACCAGGAATACGAGTGCACGCCCTGGGGCATGCCGGCGCGCAACATCTTCGGCTGGCAGAAGCCCTGTTATCTGCTCGGTGAAGGCTACGCCAAGACCTTCAAGGAGCTGATGGACACCACCGATTGGGACACCTACGGCACCGGCAAGTACGAGAAGTGCGCCGACTGTATGGCCCATTGCGGCTACGAGCCGACCGCGGCCACCGCTGCGATCAACAACCCGCTGAAGGCGATGTGGGTCGCGCTGCGCGGCATCAAGACCACAGGTCCGATGGCGCCGGAGATCGACATGTCCAAGCAGCGTCCGGCTCAGTACATCTTCGCCGAGCAGGTCGAGAAGAAGCTCTCGGACATCCGCCGCGACGAAGCTGCGGCCGCCGCTGCCAAGCTGCAGCAGAAGGCTTCCACGGCTGCCTGAAGCTCGAGTGAGCCAATGCAGAGACATGAAAGCCCCGGTTCAGCGAACCGGGGCTTTTTTGCTGGATCAAGATGCCGCCTGCTCTTCCAATCTCGTCCGCAGCAGCAGCCTCTCGATCTCTGCCGCGCGGGACGCGCTGAGTGTGCCACGCTCGATCCCGAGCGGGACATTGCGCAGCGCCAGCTCGCGATACAACGCACCTGAAGATGGAAAGCGCTCGTCGAGCGCCCGGAGGTGCTTGAGGATCGTTCCAACGTCGCCGCGCGCCACGCAGCCGCCCATGCCGTTGGCCAGGCCGCCGTCGAGAACGGCTGCAACGGTTCCCCGCAGCAGCGGCGTCATCGCACGCAGCGCGTCGGTCTCGCTGGCACCAAAGCTCTTCCAGAGCTCGACGCCTTCCTTGAGCAGCGCGATCAGGAACGGACCGACATAGTAGGCCGAGGCATGATAGAGCGCCCGCACGCCGGCCGGCAGCGCCAGCGGCTCGCAGCCGATGCGGATCGCAAGCCATTCCAGATCGCGCCTGAAGTCGCCTTCGGCCTCGATGCCGACGGTGCATCCGCGCAGCCCCTCGAGCGCGACGTCGGGATTTGCAAACATCTGCATCGGATGAAATCCGCCGGTTGCGGCGCCCGCGGATTTCGCATGATCGAGCGCCGCGAGCTCAGTCGCGCCGCTGCAATGGACCACGCGATGACGCGGCTGCCAGCGCAGATCGCGGCACACCGGCAGGATTGCATCGTCGCTCACCGTCAGGAAAACCATATCGCAGCTGTCCACCACCTGCTGCGCATCCGTCACCGGCCGTGCCGAAGGCACGCGAGATCCGAGCCGTTGGGCGGCATCGGGACCGCGGTTGTAGAACGCCGCGACGTTCAAATCCGCGCGGGCGAACGCCGGCGCGAGCGTCTGCGCGACGCGGCCGGCGCCGATGAAGCCGATCCGCAACGCCGCCGGCGACGTGCTCATTGCGCGTAGCTCCCATCGAGGCGGTCGAGCCTGCGCCGCAGCGCCGGCCATTCCAGCAGGCCGTAACCCGCTTGCAGGTTCTGCGCCGCTTCATTCAGCAGCGGATTGGTGTCGCGCTCATTGTCCAACGTGATCTCGGTGCCGGCAAAGCAGGTCACCGTGTTGTCGATCGCCAGCTCGGTCGGCGCGTGCAGCGGCCGGCCGCAGCCGAGCGCATCGACCTGGATCCGGCAGGCCTGCTCCAGCCAGTAGATCGCATTGAACGCCTGCTGAATCGTGTTGCCGCAGACCAGGAGGCCATGATTGCGCAGGACCAGCGCATTGTTGCGGCCGAGATCGGCGACGACGCGGTCGCATTCCTCGCGATCGATCGCCGGCCCCTCGAAATCATGATAGCCGATCCGGCCGTGAAACCGCATCGCCGTCTGCGACAGCGGAAGCAGCCCTTCTGCCAGCGCGCTGACGGCCGTGCCTGCCCTGGTGTGGGTATGCAGAACGCACTTCACGTCGGGCCGTGTCCGATGGATCGGGGCATGCAGATAGAACCCGGCGACGTTGACGTTGTAGCCGTGATCGGGCTGCAGCAACGTCCGGCCCTCGATGTCGATCTTGACGAGGCTCGACGCCGTGATCTCCTCATAGAGCATGCCGTAGGGATTGATCAGATATTGATCGTGATGCCCCGGGACCTGCGCGCTGATGTGGTTGTAGATCAGGTCGGTCATGCCATAGAGCGCGACCAGGCGGTAGCACGCGGCAAGATCGACCCGGGTTGCCCACTCCTCTTCTCCGACGATCGCCCTGACGTCGTTGACGGCGCACATTTCGGTCTGACGCATTTGACTGGAACCCTTAGTGACCAATGACGGAGGCGCGCGCGACGACATGGCCAAGGCCTTCCGACGACGGAAGCGCACCGAACACATGCACGCTGTCCGCGCCAAGCCGCGACTGCACGAACAGATCGGCAGCAGCGGCGTCGCCATGTTTCAACATCTCGGCAGCCTGCAACGCATACGCCATGCGGGTGACGAGCGCCCTGGCATGGCCGTCGTCCGGATATCGGGCCTGCAGGCGATCGGCGAGGTCGTCCGTGCTGCGGTCATAGATCGGGTTGAGGCCCCTGCTCGCGCGCAATTCGTCGATGAATGCATCCCGGCAATTCGCATCGCGCTGCATGGCCCGCAGCACGTCCATGCACATCATGTTCGAAGTGCCTTCCCAGATCGAATTCAGCGGCGCCTCGCGATAGAGCCGCGCCATCGCGTTCTCCATGATGAAGCCGTTGCCGCCATGCACCTGCTGGCACTCATAGGTGAAGGCCGGTGCGCGCTGGCAATTCCAGAACTTCATGACGGGGGTGGCGACCCGCGCCAGCAGCCGCTCGTGCTCGCTGGTCTGCAGACCGTCGGTCGCACGCGCGACGCGGAATGCGCCGAGCATCGCCGCCTCGCTCTCGAGTGCGAGATCGGCAAGCACATTGCGCTGCATCGGAAGCTCGGACATCGGCCTGCCGAACGCGCATCGGGTTTGCGCGTGGTTCAATGCCAGGCTCAACGCCTGCCGCATCAGCCCGGCGGAGCCGACCGCGAAATCCAGACGCGTCAGATGCGCATGCGAGAGGATCTCCGCGATGCCGCGCCCCTCCTCGCCAACCAGGATCGACCAGGTGTCGTGGTACTCGATCTCGCTCGACGCGTTCGAGCGGTTGCCGCATTTGTCCTTCAGCCGCTGGATGTGGACGCGGTTGGCGCTGCCGTCCGGCAACAGGCGCGGCACGAACAGGCAGCTGACACCGGATTGGGTGCGCGCCAGCGTGTAGAATCCGTCGGCGACCGGCACCGAGAAAAACCATTTGTGTCCGGTGATCGCATAGATCTCGCCATGCGCACCGCGTTCGACGAAACGCGCGGTGGTCTGGGTCTCGCGCAGGTCGGAGCCGCCCTGCTTCTCGGTCATCGCATAGCCGATGACCGCCGCCCGCTTGGCTTCGATCGGAAGCCGGCGCGGATCATAGTCCGCGGTCAGCGTCCGCTCCCGCCACAGCGCGAATTGCGGCTTGCCGGAAAACCCGGCGATCCCGGCGTAAGCCATCCCGGTCGGGCAACCGACGCCATTCTCGATCTGATTCCAGAGATAGCTCAGCGCCGCGCGCGCCAGATGGCCATGTGGTTCGCGCGTCGACCAGGCCAGACTATGCACCTCGCTCTGGAACGCCAGCGCCATCAATTGATGCCAGGCCGGATGAAATTCGACCCAATCATTGCGGTTGCCGTAGCGGTCGTGGGTCAACAGCGTCGGTTCGTGCTCGTTGGCAAGCCGCGCCGCCTCCTGCGCGGCCTCGCTGCCGGCATGGGCTCCGAGCGCAGATAGCTTCTCCTTCGCCCACGGCGCCAGCTTTGCGATCAGGCCGCTCAACGCGCGGTCGTCATCGAACGCATTGAAGCCTGTCGCGGGCCGCGCCTGATTGCGGACTTCGTGGGTCGCAAACGGAGTGGCTTTCGCTTCCGCGACGGCCACCGGCTCAACATGCGCATTCATGCGGAGACCCTCGATATCCGGGTCAATTCAGGCGCGGCGTGGCGAAACAGCATGCGCGCGGCCAGCCCCGCGATCGATTGCGCGATTGCCTTTGCCGCGTCGGAATCGGGAGCCGCTTCGGGCGCCAGCGGACCGACCAGCGCCTCCATGAACGCACCGGTCACACAGGAGGCCGCGACGTTGGCGTCGATCTCGACGAATTCACCATTGGCGATGCCACGCCGGACCAGCCTTGCGATCTGATCGGCCAGGGCCGCGCGGTACTTCAGGCGCGCCGCATCGATCTCGGGTTCACAGGGCTCGGCGATCAACGCGTAGGCCAGACGGCGGCCGCGCATCGCCCGGACCGAGAAGGTGTAGATCGCGTCCACCAGGCATTGCGATGCCGATCCCTCGGCCTCGACGATCGCGGCGACCACGGCCACCTCGCGCTCGGACACCAAGGCGAGCACCTGGGCGTACAGGTCCGCCTTCGAGTCGAAGTAGCGATAGACGCTACCCGTTGCCACGCCGGCCCGTGCGGCGATCAGGGCGATCTGGGCGTCCTTCCAGCCACTCAGCGCCACGGCCTCCCTGGCGGCATCCAGGATGCGCGCCTTGGTCTCGACGAGCTGATTGAGCCGAACCGCTGCGATGGCCATCGTGAACCTTAATTCATGAATACAGGATCATTATTCATATGAGGTCGAATAGCGGGATCTGTCAAGCATCGACTCCGGGTGCTGTAGCCGCAGGACGGGGACAGCCGCCCGGACGCGGAGCCTCTCGCGCAGACCGACGGGTCGCCGGAGGCGATCGGCCTACGTGCCGGGCGGCGGGAACGGCAGACGCGCGAGGGTCACGGCCCACGGCAAATATCGGGGCTTTGCAGGTCCCGGCCAAACGCGGAACCGGATCGGCAGGGCCACCAGGCACCAAAGCAAAAGGCCCGACCGCGATGCGATCAGGCCTTTTGTTTGGAGCTTGATGCGGCGAGACACATCCGTCCCGGCCGGGACCGGCGGATCAGGCTGCCTTCGCCGTGATCAGAGCGCCTTCCGCCGGCATCAGCACGTCGTTGCCGAGCAGGAAGCCGCGGCAGCTGCGCAGCGAGCGCAGCGCGCGGTTGAAGTCGATGCCGGTCGAGACCAGCGCCCGCAGCGTGCGCGGATTGCGCGCGATGCCGCGCAGCACCTTGCGCAGGTCGATGTCGCCATTCGGCTTCACCGCAGATTTCGCAAGCTCCGGCAGCGCCCGATGCGCGGGATCGCTGATCACGCGCAGCGCGGCAAACGGAATGCCTGCTTTGGCGGCGTAGGCTGCCGCGATATGGCTCTCCATGTCGACTGCCGCTGCACCCGTAATCGACCGCAGCGCGGCCTTGCAGGCCTTCGCTGCAATCACCTCTTCCACGCCGGCGAGGCCACCGCGAACGATCCTGCGGCGCTTCAGCGCGGCGCTCGCGATCATCTCTTCATTCAGGGCGGATGCGGCCAGGAACCGCGTATCGCCCGACATCACCTCGGTCGCGACCACGACGTCGCCCGACTTGAGCGACGGGTCGAGCCCGCCGGCCACGCCGAACGAAATCACGCCACGGAAAGTCTTCGGATCCAGCGTCGCCAGCAGTTCACGGAGTTGCTGCGGATCGCTCGAGCTGCAAATCACGATCATGCCGGGGCCTGCCGCGATGCGAGCCTCCTGCACCAATCCAGTCACAATCAGTACCGGCCGAGGATCAATTCTGCCCACGGACTCGGCGGCCCCCGCCTCAACAATCACATCCCGACCCCTACCACCCTGCTATTGGTGCTTCTTAAATTCCGATACCGCGCCAGCGCCCAGAGCGGAAAGAACTTCGAGTAACCATGATATCGCAAGTAAAATACCCGCGGAAACCCCGTAGCTGTGTATCGCTGCTCGTCCCACAGCCCTTTTTCCGTCTGTGTTGCCTTTAGGTACTCCACCCCCCGCACAACTGCAGGATTTTCGACCTCTCCGGCCGCCATCAATCCAAGCAAGGCCCATGCCGTTTGCGAGGAGGTCGAGGGCGCAACTTCATAACCCTTGTAATCCAGCCGGTAACTGACGGCGTCCTCGCCCCAGCCGCCGTCCTGATTCTGGACTGACGCCAGCCAATCCACCGCTTTCCGAACCATCGGGTCGTTGCGGTCGACCCCTGCGACATTTAGTGCATTGAGCACCGACCAGGTGCCGTAGACGTAATTCAGGCCCCAGCGGCCGTACCAGGAGCCCTCGGCGAGCTGGGTGCGGCGCAGGTAGGCAACACCATCCGCCATCGCCTTGCTGCTCTCGGTCGTCTCGCCGAGCTGGCCCAGCATCGAGATGCATCGCGCGGTGACATCCTCGGTCGGCGGATCGAGCAATGCACCGTGATCCGAGAACGGGATGTTGTTGAGGTAGTATTCGAGATTGTTGACATCGAATGCGGCCCAGCCGCCATCGCGGCTCTGCAGCCCCTCGATCCATTCGCGGCCGCGCGCGATCGCCTCGTCATATTCCCTGGTGCCGGTATGACGCCGCACGCGGTCCATTGCCATCACGACCACGGCGGTGTCGTCGAGATCGGGATAGTGGTCGTTGTTGTACTGGAACGCCCAGCCGCCGGGGCGGACGTCCGGCGCCTTGACCGCCCAATCGCCCTTCAGTTCCAGCACCTGGCGCGGCTTCAGCCAGTCGAGCCCCTGCTTGGCCTTGGCGAGCGCATCGTCGCTCCCCACTTCCTGCAGCGCATGGCAAGTCAGCGCGGTGTCCCACACCGGCGAGACGCAGGGCTGGCAATAGGCTTCGTCGTCGCCGATCACGAGCAGCTTGTCGATCCCGCGGCGGGTGATGGCGCGCGGCGGAAAATTCTCGTCCTTGCCGAGCGCCTCATACATCATGACGATGTTGGCCATCGGCGGATAGATCGCGCCCATGCCGTCTTCGCCGTTCAATCGCTCCTCGGTGAAGGCGAGCGCAGCGTCGATCGCGCGCTGGCGCAGGCTCTTGGGAAACACCGGCTCGATCAAACGCAGCACCGCGTCGAGCGAGCGGAACAGATAGAACCAGCTCGCGCTCTGATGCGGCGCCTTCGGCGCCATGCGGATCGATTTCGGATCCTCCAGGAACAGTTCGTCGATGCCGACGCCTTTCGGGTTCTTCGCACGTGGCTTCAGCGCGGCAAGCACCATCAGCGGCACCATGGTGGTGCGCGCCCAATAGGAGATCTTGTTGATGTGGAACGGCGACCACATCGGCAGCAGCATGATCTCGATCGGCAGCACCGGCGTTGCGCGCCAGGTCACGACGCCATAGAGCGCGAGCAGGAAGCGCGTGAACACGTTGCTGGCCGAAGCACCGCCGCGCGAACGGATCGCCTCGCGCGCCCGCACCATATGCGGCGCGTCGACGGAATCGCCGATCATCTTCAGCGCGAAGTACGACTTCACGCTCGCGCTCATGTCGAACGGACCGTCATGCACCAGCGGCCAGCCGCCATGCGCGCCCTGGACGCGCCGCAGATACTTGCCGAGCTTGGCCTCGAGTTCTGCGTCGATTGGCTCGGCGAGATAGTGACGCAGCAGGATGTACTCGGCGGGAATGGTGCTGTCGGCCTCGAGCTCGAACACCCAGTGTCCGTCGGACTGGCGATAGCCGAGCAGCGCTTCGGTTGCCTTGGAGATGCTCTTCTCCAGCGCGACCGGATCGACTGTTACGCCGTGATCTCTCGAAAGCATTTCGCTCGATATCCTCTTCATCGCGGACCGGCTGATCGAAAGCCGCGGCCGCTTAACAGGTCGAATTTAACGCCTGGTCAGAACCAGATCTGCGGCGCGATCACCCGACCGCACCGATCCCTCGATGGTTGCTGGCAACCCGGTAGCAGTCCAGTCGCCGGCAAGGAACAGGTTTTTTTGCGCCGTCGCGGGCCCCGGGCGCAGGGCGTTCTGCTCCGGTGTCGCCTCAAATGTGGCGCGGCGCTCGCGCACGATCTGCCAGGGCGGCAAGTCGCCGGCAACGCCGGATGCCTTGCAGATATCCCGCCAGATCGCCTGCGCGAGCTCCTCGCGCGGCATGTCGACCAAGCGGTCGCCATTGCTGATCGTGATCGACAGCCGTTGCGGGAACGCGAACAGCCATTCCACGAGACCGCCGACCACGCCGAGGATCGGCGCAGCGTCGCGCGGCGGATCGACGCGGAAATGCGCGTTGACGATGGCGCGAAATCTGGTCGGCGTTTTCAGTCCGGGCAGCAGGGATGCCGCTCCGCGCGGCGGCACCGCGAGCACGACGGCATCGTCGGCCGGGAGCGTGATCTTGTCACCACCGCCAAAATCGAGCTCCGTCACGCGATCACCCGACATGCCAAGTGTACGCAATTCGTGACTGAACTGGACGCTGTGGCCCCTCTCCTGCAGCAGCTTCACGGCCGGCTCGATCAGGACCGAGCTCAGGCCGTCGCGCGCGATCAGCGGACGACAGGCCTGCCCGCCCGCGAGCAGCGTCTCGCGCACGATGGCGCCGGCAAGCCCGGCCGAGCCCTCCGGCGGATCGACGTTCAGTGCCGCGAGCAGCAGCGGCTGCACCAGGCGATCATACAGCGTACCCTTGCAGGGAATGGTGTTGCCGACCAGCGCCTCGGTGCCGGCCCATGCCAGCGGCGCCAATGCGAGATAATCGCGCAGGCCGGTATCCGGGACACGGCGCGACTCGTCGAACACCCACAATGGCAGGCGGGAGTCGCCGAGGTCGAGCTGCCAGCGCTGGCCAGTGGCCAGATCAACGAACGGAAACTGCGCGCGCGCAGGTCCCACCAGGCCGGCCTCGGTGCCGATCGAGCGCGCGTAGCTCAGCGCATGGCGGTTGCCCGACAGCAGCAGATGGTTGCCATTGTCGATGGTGAGATTGGTCGCGGCGTCGAAATAGGAGCGGCAGCGGCCGCCGGCCTGCTGCGTCGCCTCGTGGACGGCCACCTTGTAGCCGCCATTGGCGAGCCGCACGGCGGCGGAGAGGCCGGAAATGCCGGCACCGATGATATGAACGGTCTTTTGCATCAGATGATCGCGTAACGAAGAAGGATGCCGATCTTGGCGGCCTTGGACACACGCACCGGCGCACGCGGCGCAGCGAAGCCGCGCGCGATCAGGAGATCGAGGATCGCACGGTAGTATTTCGACATGATCCGCGGCGCACGCACGGCGCGGCGCGAATTGCGCTTCATGATCTCGTCGGACTTCTGGAAATGCATCTTGGCGCGCTCGGCCAGCGGCGCGCACACCTTCGGCAGCGCACGGTCGGTGATGACGCGGGCCGGGTCGTTGTTGGTGATGCCGGCGTGCCAGAGCCATTCGCGCGGCAGATAGAGCCGGCCGAGACCGGCGTCCTCGTCGATGTCGCGCAGGATGTTGGTCAGCTGCAGCGCGCGGCCAAGGTGATACGCGAGCTCGATGCCGTCTTCCTCGGGCAGACCGAACACGCGCACCGACAGCCGGCCGACCGCGCTCGCGACGCGATCGCAATACAGGTCGAGTGTCGCGAGATCCGGCGCGCGGATGTCCTGCGGCACGTCCATCTCCATGCCGTCGACGATCGCGACGAAATCCTCGCGCTTCAGGCCGAAGGTCTTCACCGGTCCAACATAGTCCTTCAGCCGTTCCGGCGGATGCCCCGCATAGAGCGCATCGATATCGTCGCGCCACTGCTGCAGCGCGGCCAGGCGCTCCGGCCGCGGACCGTCGGAATCGGCGATGTCGTCGACCTGCCGACAGAAGCTGTAGATCTGGAACATCGCCTCGCGCTGCGCGTGCGGCAGGATGCGCATCGCGGCATAGAACGAGCTGCCCGACGCAGTGCTTCCGTAGTTCGCGTTGGCCGCCGCCTCAACACTCATGCGCCTGCCGCCGTCCTGGAGAGCCCACGCCGTCCGGTCGCGCGCCGGGCGGTCTCGCCGGCCATGCCGCCAAGGCTCCGCAGCAGCAGCTCGACCGGGCTCAGATGCACGCGCTCGCTGAGCGGATCGCGCACCTTCAGCATGGTGACGATCTTGTCGGCAAAAGCCTGGATCACCGAGATCTCGAGCCCGAGCCGGAAATCCTTCACCTCGGCGGCGAGCGACTTGCTCTGGTCGAGCAGCGCTTCGGTGCGCACCGCGAGCGCCTGCAGGCACTTGAGCAGCGCCGGCTGCGACTTCGCCTCGCCGAGCATCTCGACGGTCGCGCCTGCATCGGCCAGCGCATCGCGCGGCAGATAGACGCGGTTCAGATTGCGGTAGTCCTTACCGCAATCCTGAAGATGGTTGTTGATCTGCAGGCCGGCGCACAGCGCATCCGACGCCGCCCAGGTCGAGGCGTCCTCACCGTGCACGTCGAGCATGAAGCGACCGACCGGCATCGCCGAGTAGCGGCAATAGTCGATCACATCATCCCAGTTCTCGTAGCGCAACTTGGTGACGTCGAGGCGGAACGCCACCAGCACGTCGAGCGCGTGCCGCGGCGGCATGCCGCGCTCGGCGAAGGCCCGGCGCAGGCTGACCGCCTCCTTCTGGGTCTCGCCATTGCCGAGCAGCTCGGCCTCCATGAGGTCGAGATAGCGCAGCTTCTCCGCAGGCTGCAGCGTGGCATGATCGGCGATATCGTCGGCAGTTCGGACGAAGTTATAGAAGGCCAGGATCAGGGCACGATGCCGCGGATGAATGATCCACGACGCGACGGGAAAATTCTCGTCGCGGTGGGTCTTTCCGGATCGCAGGTCGCTCGCGGTGGTCATGGGAAATTTGGGCTACACTGGTCATGGCACGACGCAGGCGCGAACGGTCGGGCGCATGCGGGGGATTTGCGAGCCCCATATAGGGGAATACGCCACCAAAACCAATGCCATCTGTGACCGCCAGCATATGCAGCCGCGGCCGGCATGGCTGCCAGCCGCGGTGTCGATAGCGGTCCCTCGAGACCCTGAATCCGGTCCTACTGGCCGTGGGTCTTCAGCACCTGGTCGCAGGCGGCGCTGATCTTGCTGCGGTTCTGCTGCAGGCAGGCGAGAATGGTGAAGTCGCCCTGATCGATCACGGCACGGCAGTGACGCTGCACGTCGCGCGTGCAGGCCTTCTGCTCATCGGGCGTACCGCTGCGCGCCTGCTGCTGGGCGAAGGCGCTGGACGAGAGCGGGATCGACAACAGGGCAAGTGCCAAGAGAAATTTACGCATCGTATTCCTTC
The DNA here is from genome assembly GCF_020889785.1 of Bradyrhizobium acaciae. Taxonomy (GTDB): domain Bacteria; phylum Pseudomonadota; class Alphaproteobacteria; order Rhizobiales; family Xanthobacteraceae; genus Bradyrhizobium; species Bradyrhizobium acaciae. The sequence goes on along the minus strand of NZ_JACMYK010000067.1, from coordinate 14,077 downwards.
ATTTCCGACAGCAGAAAATCTGTTCCCGAAAAGCGTTTCGGCAGGGCCGGGACGGATTTTAGGGATTGCAGACGCCACGTAACGCGGCAACGGATTGACGACAAGCACCGCTAAATGCGGCTAAATTTGCGGCGCTGTAAACCCCCACATAAGCCATTGATTCACAACAGCGATTCATGCCATCACTTTGTCGCGTTCGGCTATTGCGGATGGCACTTGCGCAAAGCTACATGCCACGGTGAGGCGAACGGTTGTTGATTCTGGTCGATGACAATAAAGGCGTACGGGCGCCGCTTCCGTCGTTTGAACCTAACATTCTTCGGTGACACTAAACCTTCGATGCGGCGAGACGCTTTCTTGCGAAGGAAGCGTTGATTCTGATGGGAAAATTCACAATGAAACTGTTTGGTTCCAGCCTTTATGGTCAGGCTCTCAGGGCTGTGGGCGTCGGCGCCGCACTGATGCTGTCTGCCTCCGCGGTGCATGCCCAGGCCAACGGGCCGTTCGCCGGTTTCGCCGGCTCCTGGACCGGTACGGGCACGGTAGCGTTGTCCAACGGCACGACCGAACGCATTCGTTGCAAGGCGGACTACAAGGTCGCGCCGTCGGGCATGAGCCTGAAGCAATCCCTGCATTGCGCAAGCGACAGCTACAAGTTCGACCTCTCCAGCGACGTCACCAGCCAGGGCGACCGGATCTCCGGCAACTGGAGCGAGGCGAGCCGCAACATCTTCGGCAATCTGCAGGGCACCGCAGGCGGCGGGCGGATCGACGTGTTCGTCGAGGCGTCCGGCTTTGCCGCAAACCTCAACCTGCAAACCAACGGCTCCAAGCAGGTCGTGCAGATCGACTCCAAGGGTGAGATCCGCGGCGTCTCGATCACCATGACGAAGAGCTGACGCTCCAGGGCCGATTTCGCAGGCCAACAAAAAGGCCCGGTTCCGAACGCTTCGGAACCGGGCCTTTTGTTTGTCGGAGATCAGGCCTTTTCGATCGGCGCGGGTTGCCCACCCTTGCCGCGCAGCTTCTGCGACAGGTTGATCAGGAACATCGAGGTCGGGCGCAGGATGAAGAGATCCGCAACCAGGGCCGCGACCATCGAGAAGGCGCTGAGCCAGCCGAACAGGCGAAGCGACGGCAGGTCGGAGAACACGGTGACGACGAGGCCGCAAGCGAGCACCACCGTGGTCAGGATCAGCGCGGGACCGACCAGCACCGTGGCGCGCTCCACCGCGAGCTCCGGCGTGACACCCGGCTTGGTCTCCAGCCGCAGGCGATTGAGGAAGTGGATGGTGGCGGAGAGCCCGAGGCCGAACGACACGGTCAAGGCCACGACGCTGGCGAATTGCAGCCCCTCCCCGAGCAGCCACAGCACCGTGCCTGACAGCACCACAGGGAAAATGCCGGGCAGGATGCAGGAGAACATCACCACGACCGAGCGGAATGCGAGCCCGATGAAGACTGCCACCAGCAGGAATTCGACGGTCAGGCCACGGTTCAGCTTTTCAATCATGTTGGCGCTGTTGCGCGCGGCGATCACCGACAGGCCGGTGACGGCGATCTCGTAACCGGGATGCTCGGCGCGGACCTTGTCCAGCGAGCTATCCAGCTTGTTCACCACCGGAAGCAGCTGGCTCGAATCGAGATCCGGGACCCGCCCCGAGACCACGACCGCATCCTGATCGGCCGAGATGAAGCGGCGCACCAGATGCTCGGGAATGACGCCGACATACTCCTTCAGCGTCGCGACGTCATTGCTGCCGGCCTTTTCGGCGAGCCAGCGGCGCAGGGTTTCCAGCGACCAGACGTTGCCGACGCCCGCCGCGGTTTCAACCATCGCGTGGACGTCTGCGATCGTCTTCAAGGTCTCCGGCGAGTAGAGCGATTGGCCCTTGGGGAATTCGATCAGCACGTCGACGGGATTGGCACCGGTCAGCTTGGCGTCGAGCCGGCTCGACGCCGCCACCGCCTGCCGCTTGTCCGGAACCTGGTCGGCGAGCCGGTAGCGCGGCTCGAGATTGGCGTAGATGATGCCGAGCCCGCCGACCACGATCACCGCGATCAGGCTGAACAGCCCGGGCCGGCCCACCATGCGCACCGCGATCCAGTAGCAGAAATTGCGCAACGCCTGGACGCCGGCATCGGCGCCCTGGAATTTTACCGCGAACACTTTTTCGTTGCGTACCAGAAGCACGCCGAACGCCGGCACAAGCGAAAGCACGGCGATCAGCGCGATGATGGTCGCGGCGAGCCCGGCCTCACCGAATTTGCGGATCAGGTCGGAATCCGAGAATTGCAGCGCGATGAACGAGATGCCGGCGGTGCCATGAGTGAGCACGCAAGCCGGTCCGACCACCATCACCGCGTTCCTGAACGCGGTGTACTTGTCCTGGCCGGCGATCAGGCGATCTCGTGCCGCAAACGTCAGCTGCATCGAGTCGGAGAAGCTGATCACCATGATGAGCGGCGTCATCACGTTCAGGAACATGTTGAGATTGAAGCCGGCCCAGCCGAGGCCGCCAAGCGCGAGAAGGATCGCAATGATCGGCGGAAAAGCGGCGATCACCATGAACGATATCTTGCGGAAGAAGATGATGGCGATAATGCAGCCCGCCAGAATGCCGAGAATATTGTAGGTCAGCCCGTCGCGCTTGACCGCGTTGCGGATTTCGAGCTGCATGACCGGAACGCCGGAGAGCTGGGCGTTGAGGCCGCTCCCGCTGAGATCATCGGCCATGATCTTTCTCATGTCCGCGACGACCTTGGAGAGCTTGTTGCTGCCGACCACCTCAGGCTCGAGCGACAACACGATCAGTGCCAGCGTTCCATCCTCGGACAGCAGCTTGCCGCGAATGATCTCGTTGGATTTGACGGTCTCGACGAACTTGTCGTAGGCGGCGCCTTGCGGCAACTCGGACGGGAACAGCGCGGCCGGCAATTTGCCGGGCTCCGGCGCCTGGCGCGCCGAAAACAGCGAGACCAGGCCGCGCACGCCCTCGACCAGCTGCAGGTCGGTGACCATGTCGCGGACCTTTTCGAGGTTCTCGCGCGCAAGGAGCGTCTTGCCTTCGATCACGACCAGCACGTCGAACTCGGTTGCCGGGAAGCGTTTGGTGACCGCTTCGTACTGCTTGTAGTCCTTGGAATTGGAACGGAACAACTGGCTGAGTGAGTCGTCGATCTTGATGCGCTCGATGCCGAAAACGGCCGCAACCATCAGCGCCAGCAGAATGATCACAGACAGGACCGGCGCCTTGATTGCGATCAGGCCGATTCGCTCCAACCCGAATGCGATGCTGGTCCCCGGCCGCGGCTCCTCGATCTTCTCGACGTGGACCTGACTTTCGGAGTTCTTCTCGAGCATGCCCTGTCCAGTTCTGAAAACGGCTCAATCTGTCTAGCTTGGGTCTAGGGGCGCGAATGAGGCGGGTGAGCGCGATTGATCGGCGCTAGTCCTTGAAAACACGCGAATATTGACCGGCGCCGGTTTTACCTGTCCGCCCCCTTGCTCGCAAGCGCGAGGGTCGAGCCAAATCGACGGGGAACCGCCGATCGCCACCATTAAGTGTCTGATTTGTCACACCCTGGCAGCGCATTCTGTGACGACCCACCGCCGCTTTCGTCCTTCAATGCGACCCCCGTGATCTGGCGTACCAGGCCCTCGCGCACAAGCCAGGCGATTCTGAATGCGGCTTCCGCATAGCTCAGCCCGGCGCGGTGGATGTTGGAGATGCAGTTGCGGTCGGCATCGGTGAGGCCGATCCGCGGTGCGAAGGTGAGATAGGCGCCAAGGCTGTCGGGCGCGGAAAGGCCGGGCCGTTCGCCGATCAGCATCACCAGCATGCGTGCGCCGATGATGGCGCCGATCTCATCGCCGAGCGCGACGCGCGCGCCCGACGCGACGACGACCGGGCCGGCGTCGATCTTGTCGGCCGCAAGCTGCGGCAGGAGATGCCGGATCAATTCGACGGCGTGCACATTGACCGCAGTCGGCGACAGGCCGTCACCGATCACGATGGCGCAGGAGCAAGCGGTGATGCCGCTGCTCTCGAGCGACCGTCGCGACGCGGAGTCCAGCATGCGCCCGAGATCGGGCCGGCGCAGATAGTCGCGCCGGCTGGGCGCCTGGCTCGACACCTCGCGCGGCGTGATGCCGAGGCCGGCAAGGCCGGCCGCAATCCCGCCGACATCGAAAGCCGCGTGAACGGCGTCGCGGGCACGGGCATGGTCGAGCGTGAAGGAAAGCAGCGCATCGGTGGGCAGGCTGGCCCCGGAACGGCCGAGACCGACGCGCGCCGGCGTGAGGTCTCGCAAATCGGGAAGCGAAGGGGGCGATGGCGCCGGCGGTGTCGTCATGCTGTTATTCGGCAGGAACGGAAGCCTCGCGCAGCCGGATCGAGTAGTTCGAGGCGTTCTGCCGGCCGCTGGAGGCTGCACGCGCAAACGTGATCAAATGATGCGCAACCAGCGTCGCCGAGATCAGCCCCTCGATGTCGCCGCGCTTGAGCCGGCCCAGCGCAAACTTCCAGAACACGCGCCTGTAGTCGCCGAGCACGCCGACCTTCCAGAAGATGTTGCGCAGCATGATCAGGCCACGCCGGATGTTGGCCCAGCTCTTCATCTCCGGGCTGACCGGCACCTTGATGCGATTGGCATAGGTGTAGTTGCATTGGTGCAGATAGCGCTCGAACAGCCTTTTCGGCTCGTAAGCAACTTCCATGCATTTGCGCCAGGAACTGACCACGTCCTCATAAGGCAGCAGGAACTCGACGTTGGAGTCGCGGCCCTCGTCATCGACCAGCCGCCCCGCCTTTTCGAGCCGATCCCACAGCGGCGTCTTCGGCAGCGCTTGCAGCAGGTTGATGGTGAGGAGCGGAATCCGGGACTCCTCGACAAAGGAGAGCAGCGCGTCGCCGGTCTGGGGCTTGTCGGTATCGAGCCCCATGATGATGCCGGAGACGACCTCCATACCGAACGAATTGATGGTGCGCACGCCCTCCAGGATCGGAACCATCATGTTCTGATCCTTGTGCATGGCCTTCAGCGCGTCGGGATCGGGCGTTTCGATGCCGACGAAGATCGTCACGAAGAAGGCCTCGCGCATCTTCTCCAGAATCTCGGGGCGCTTGGCGATGTTGAGCGTCGCCTCGCAGGCGAGACGCGTGACATAGCCGGTCCGCTTCTGCCATTCGATCAGATGCGGCAGCAGCTCGCTTGCAGCCTTGCGGTTGCCGATGAAATTGTCGTCGACAAAGTAAACGGTATCGGTCGCCCCGCATGCGCGCAGCTTGTCGAGCTCGGCGATGATCTGCTGCGGCGACTTCAAGCGCGGATTGCGGCCATAGAGCCCGGGGATGTCGCAGAACTCGCACTGATAGGGACAACCCGACGAGAACTGGATGCTGCCGAGAAAATACTTCTTGGTTTCGGCGAGCTCATACGCCGGCAGCGGGAAATCCGTCATCGGCAGGCGGTCGATGGTCTTCAGCACCACCTGCTGGTCGGGACGACTGGTGTCCTCCGCGAGGCGCTCGATCAGCTCGTCGGTCGCATCGCCGAGCTCGCCGACATGAAGGTAGTCGAATGACGGATAGTAGTCGGGACAGGCGCTGACCGACGGGCCGCCGATCGCGACCACCAGGTCATGGTCATGTGCGCGGCGGCAGATATCGTTCATCTGCTGGCGCTGGATGTGCATGCCGCTGACGAACACGGCTTCCGCCCACTCGAAATCCTCCACTGTCGCCGGACGCAGGTTCTCGTCGACGAAACGGACCTGCCAGTTCTCGGGAAGATATGCGGCAATCAGCAGCAGGCCCTGCGGCGGCATGAACGCCTTGACGCCGTCGGTCAGGGGATAGGAGTGCTCGAAGGTCCCAAACGACGACGTATAGCGCGGAAAGACGCAGAGGATACGCCGTGCTGTCTTTATGCCCTCAGCTCTCATCAATACGACCCCGAAGCACCTGCAAATCTAACCATGGCGCGGAACGCTGGGCCAGAAATTCTTCAACATTGTGGCACTATCCAACGTCACAACGGCGAGATAGTTGCTCTGCAGAATTTTGCTATCCCGTCAGGTCAACAGCCTGGCGGCGAGGTCGGGCAGCCGCCCCGCGTCGGCGACGAGGCGGAAGTCCTGCCCGGCGAGGCCGACGCGCAACAGCCAGTCGTCGAATTCAGGCGCCCGCTTCAGGCCGAACAGGTCGCGGATGTAGAGCGCATCGTGAAACGATGTCGATTGATAGTTCAGCATCACGTCGTCGGCGCCCGGCACGCCCATGATGAAGTTCACGCCGGCGGCCGCAAGCAGCGTCAGGAGATTGTCCATGTCGTCCTGGTCGGCTTCGGCGTGGTTGGTGTAGCAGACGTCGATCCCGAGCGGCAGGCCGAGCAGCTTGCCGCAAAAATGATCCTCGAGCCCGGCGCGGATGATTTCCTTGCCGTCATAGAGGTATTCGGGACCAATGAAGCCGACCACGCTGTTGACGAGCAGCGGATCGAACGCGCGTGCCACCGCATAGGCCCGCGCCTCACAGGTCTGCTGGTCGACCTGGTGGTGGGCATTGGCCGACAGTGCCGAGCCCTGGCCGGTCTCGAAATACATCACATTGTCACCGACCGTGCCGCGGCGCAGCGCCAGCCCGGCTTCGCGCGCCTCCCGTAGCAGCGAGAGATCGACGCCGAAGCTGCGGTTGGCCGCCTCGGTGCCGGCGATCGACTGGAATACGAGATCGACCGGCAGCCCCTGCCCGATCAGCCCGAGCGTCGTCGTGACGTGGGTGAGCACGCAGCCCTGCGTCGGAATCTCAAGTCGCGTGATGATGTCGTCCAGCAGCCGCAACAGGGTGCCGATGACTTTCGGATCGTCGCTCGCCGGATTGATGCCGATGCAGGCATCGCCCGATCCCAGCAGCAGCCCGTCGAGGATCGAGGCGGTGATGCCCTTGGGGTCGTCGAAGGGATGGTTGGGCTGCAGCCGTGTGCCCATGCGGCCGCGCAAGCCGATGGTGTTGCGGAAGCGGGTCGTCACCTCGCATTTCTTCGCGACCAGGATCAGATCCTGGTTGCGCATCAGCTTCGACACCGCGGCCACCATCTCCGGCGTGATGCCGCGTGAGACCTTCCTGATCGCTTCTCCAGTGGCGGCATCCGACAGCAGCCAGTCGCGGAAGCCGCCGACGGTGAGCGACGACACCGGCAGGAAGCCGGCAACATCGTGGCTGTCGAGGATCAGGCGGGTGACTTCGTCGTCCTCATAGGGGATGACAGGCTCATCAAGAAATTGCCTAAGCGGAACGTTGGCGAGCGCCAGACGCGCGGCGATCATTTGCTCCGCGCTGTCGGCAGCGATGCCGGCCAGGCGGTCGCCGGAACGCGGCGGCGAGGCCTTCGCAAGCAGGATGCGCAGATCGTCGAATGCGTAATTGGTGGCAGCGATGGTGTGACGATAGAGCATGGGAATTCGCGTCGGGGCTGGGGCAGCGTAACGTAGCACCTCTTTGCGAAAGTCGTGCCATCAGCTTCGCGCCGTGCGCCGGAGGTGTTGATGAATGATGATGATGGCGGCTCGTCATTCGACAGCGCGGCAGGGTACCGCGATCCCGGCGGCTCGGAATGCGCCATAAGACATTGGGATTATTTAGGGATTTTAACGGCTCCGGCCTGCACAAAGCGCCCGCGTTAAGAAATTGTCCATGAAGATTTTGCATAAGCTTTGATTGGCCGAAGGTACTCCCCGGCCTCTCAGAGTGCCCTCAATGCCTGCCCCCGCCACATCCCCGATCTCCATGTCCCGGCCTCCAATGGCGTCCCGATTCTCGCTTGCTGCCAGGCTGTACTCGACGTTTGCGCTGATTGCGGCGCTGACGGCAGCCACCGCGTTCCTGTCCGACTACAACGCGCGGCGCAACGCCGAACTGACCGAGGCCGTCGACCTCGCGAGCCGTGCCGCGCTCAATGTCGAACGGGTCAACTCGCTGGTCTATGCCGTGGTGATGGAATCCCGCGGCATCTACATGTCGACCGATCCGGCCGCGGTGAAGAAATATGGCGACGGGCTGCTGGCGTTCAACGAACGCATCCTCGGCGTGGTCAAGAACTGGGAAACCCTGGTGCAGGCCGACGACGCTGCCCAGTTCGCGGTGTTCAAGAAGCGCATCGAGCAATTCATCGAGTTCCGCAAGGAGCTGGTCCGCCGCGGCATCGAGATCGGCGCCGCTGCCGGGCGTGAGTGGGGCGACAACGACGCCAACCGCGACGTGCGCACCGCATTGAACAAGGATCTCGAGGCGCTTTCCAGGGTCTATGCCGAACGCAGCAAGCGTTTGGCGCGGCAGACCGACACCAACCGCACGATGGCGCTGGTGCTGACCGGGCTCGGTGCGGCCGCTTTGATCGTGGTGGTGCTCGGCGTCTTGATCATCGCCCGCTCGGTGGCCCGGCCGCTGTCGCAGATCACCGCGACCATCAAGCGCGTCGCCGACGGCGCCGACCATGTCGAGGTGCCGCATGTCGAGCGCGGCGACGAGATCGGCGCGCTCGCCCGCGCCATCAAGGTCTTCCAGGAGGCAATGGATCGCAATCGCAGCCTGAACGCGCAAGTCGTGCAGGATTCCGAGGCCCGCGACGCGCGCGGCCGGCACATCGAGAGCTTCGTCGACGCATTCCGCGGCACCATTGGTGAGGTGCTCCGCGCGGTGCATGACAACGCTGCGACGATGCGTCAAACCGCGCAGACCATCGCGACCGTCGCGGCGGACGCCAGCGGCCGGGCAGTTGCTGCGGCAGGCGCGACCGAACAGGCCTCGAGCAACGTCTCCGCGGTGGCGGGCGCGGCCGAAGAGCTCTCCGCCTCGGTCGAGGAGATCGGCCGTCAGGTCAAGCAGTCTTCCGGCGCGGTCGATCAGGCCGGCGCGCGCACCGACCGGTCGATCACCGAGATCGAGAGCCTTGCCGCCACCACCCAGCGCATCGACGGCGTGCTGAACCTGATCCAGGCGATCGCCGAGCAGACCAACCTGCTCGCCCTCAACGCCACGATCGAAGCCGCTCGTGCCGGCGATGCCGGCCGTGGCTTCGCTGTCGTCGCGCACGAGGTCAAGGCGCTGGCCGGGCAGACCGCGAAGGCAACCGCAGAGATCAGCGAGAATGTCGGCCTGATCCAGGCTTCGACCCGCAACTCGGTGGCCGCCGTGCGCGAGATCGGCCAGGCTGTGCGCGAGATCAACGACGTCACCGCCAACATCGCAAGTGCGATCGGCCAGCAGGATGCGGCCACGCGCGAAATCTCCGCCAACGCGCAGATGGCGGCCCAAGGCAACGAAACCCTGGTCACAAATGTCGGCTCGCTCCGTGACGACATGGACCAGACCAGCAAGGCGGCGGAATCGGTGCTCGCGGCGTCGAACGATCTGACCGCAACCGCCGAGACGCTGTCGCGCGAGGTCGAGCAGTTCTTCCGCAACCTGCGCGGCGACGCGGCCGAGGGCCAACGACGGACCGGAACCTGAACTGACCAGCCGATCTGTCCGGACCCGGCATGAGGTTCCGACCCACTCGGAATGGTTAAGACTCTGCCAACGCACGCGCGCAAATTGCCCGTGCTTGCGGTCGCCTTTCTCAATTTGATGCCCCTATAGAAAGTGACAGAGCGCGGGGGCGCGGGGAAGCGGAAGCAGGTAATGAACGGGCTGTTGCCAAAGCCGAAGGCGGTGCCGACCAAACGGCTGCTCGCGCTCGGGATCGGTTTCGTGTTGTGCTTTTCGGCGATCAGCGCGTCCGTTCTCTGGCAGATGGCCGGCAAGGACTATCAACATGCAAAGGAAGGCGCGACCAACCTCGTCGCCTCCATCGCCAGCGAGATCGACCGCAACATCGAGCTCTATGACCTGTCGCTGCAGGCGGTCGCCGACGGCGTCAAGCTGCCGGAACTCGGCAAGATCAGCCCGGAGCTTCGCCAGGTCGTGCTGTTCGATCGTGCCGCCACCGCCAAGGATCTCGGCTCGATCCTCGTGCTGAATACGGCGGGAGACGTCACGCTCGATTCGCGGACATTGACGCCGCGGAGCGCGAATTACGCCGATCGGGACTTCTTCCAGGTGCACCAGAAGCGAGCGGACAGCGGACTGTTCATCAGTCCTCCCTGGGTTACTTCAGACGGCGAGTATCTGATCAGCCTGAGCCGTCGCATCAGCAACAACGACGGATCCTTTGCCGGCGTGGTCGCGGGCAGCATGCGGCTCAGCTATTTCCACAATCTGTTTCGCAAGCTGAACTTCGGCGTCGGCGACAGCATGGCGCTGTTCAACACCGATGGCGTCATGCTGATGCGAGCTCCGTTCGAGATCAGCAAGATCGGGCAAAGCATCAAGGACTCCCAGGTCTTCAGGCAGTTTCCGGCCCGGCAATCCGGCTCCTACATGACGAAGTCGCTCGTCGATCATGTCAGCCGGCTGTATGTCTTTCAGGCGGTCGGGCACCACCCCCTGATCATCGCCGAAGGTCTCGCGATCGACGGCATCTATGCCGACTGGTGGCAACAGCTTTGGCTGATCGGCAGCGTGGTGGCAGCGCTCTGCGGCGTCTCGATCATCCTGATGTTCTATTTGCTGGCCGCTCTCAAACGGCGGGCCGTCGCGGAAGGCCGGCTCGCACACCTTGCGAGCACCGATGCACTGACCGGCCTCGCCAACCGCCGCCGCCTCGACGATACCCTCGACGTCGAGTGGCGGCGCGGCATGCGCGCGAAGTCGCCGGTCTCGCTGCTGATGATCGACGTCGATCATTTCAAGACCTTCAACGACACGTACGGACATCAGGCCGGCGACGCCGTGCTCACCACCGTGGGCCGATGCATCGCAACCAGCACCAAGCGCGTAACCGATCTCGGGGCGCGCTATGGCGGCGAGGAATTCTCGGTGCTGCTGCCCGGCATCGGCAAGGCGGGCGCCTTGGAAGTCGCCGAGCTGATCCGCGCGAAGCTGACGGCTGCGCGCGAATCCGAGCATGAGCTGCCGACCGTCAGCATCGGGGTTTCCTGCCTCGTCCCGGACCACGAGCGCACGTCGCGCGATCTGCTCAAGGCCGCGGACCTTGCGCTCTATCAAGCCAAGGCCGAAGGCCGCGACCGCGTCATCGTCAGCCCGATCGGGTGGGACAAATCGGGCAAGCGGCACGTCGCCTGATCGAGGTTCTCGCCTTACTCCACCGGCAGTACGTCAACCGCGACGCTGAGCTTCTGCTTCCGCGCGCCGACGATGACGCCGTCGACCGGCGAAACATCGGCGAAGTCGCGGCCGACAGCGAGAATGATGTGGTCGTTGGCGACCATGAGATCGTTGGTCGGATCGAACCCGACCCAGCCGAGCTCGCTGCCGCACCAGACCGACACCCAGGCATGCGTCGCGTCGGCGCCTTGCAGCCGCGGCTGGCCCGGCGGCGGAATGGTGCGCAGATAGCCACTGACATAAGCCGCTGGCAGGCCGAGGCCGCGCAGGCCCGCAATCATCACATGGGCGAAGTCCTGACAGACGCCGTGGCGCTTCTCGAACACGTCGCGAAGCGGTGTCGAGATCACCGTCGCCTTGGGATCGTATTTGAAATCACCGCGGATGCGGCGCATCAGATCGGCCGCTCCAGCGAGGATTCCGCCGCCAGGCGAAAAGCTCGCCGAAGCGTAGGCCGTCACCGGCCGCAGCACCGGCACCAGCGCACTGGCAAAGACATAGCCGACCGGCGAGGCCGCATCGAGGCTCAATCCTTCGAAGGCGTGATCGCGCACGCTTTCCCAGGACGGGCTGGCGGCGTCACGCGCCGGCGGCTGCCGCGCCACCGAGACCCGCGAGCGGGAATCGATGCGGAGACTGCGATGCGCGGTCTCGATCAGGACGCTCTCGGTCAGCGTGCCGAAGAAATCGCGCCGCGCGGTGCGCTCGGCGGGCCTGGGGCGGATCTCGACCGAATGCGAGATCAATTGTTGTCCGTCGCCAGTGATCGGCTCCAGCCGCAGCGAGCAACGCGCGAAGCTGACCTGGGTCTCGTAGCTGTAGGTCGTGACGTGACGGATGTCGTAGATCACGCCAGCCCCGTGAGCTTCTCCGGCCGGCTGGCGTTCGGTCCGTGCGGGAAATAATGCAGCCCGACCGCATCGGCGAGGTTGAGCAGATCCTGCTCCAGCGCAAACAGCGTCTTGACGTCGAGGCTGCCGGCTTCGGCCGTGGTCAACATCGCCTCGAGAGCAACAGCGAGCCGCTGCGGCCGCTCGATCAGGCCGTGCTCCTTCAGGCTCGGCAGCGCGGCGATATGTTCGTTCAGCGCGGCGACCTGGAACGCAACCGAGCGCGGATTGTAGGGATCGAGCACCGCGAGATCGCGCACCGGGGTGAGCAGCGGCTGCACCAGATAGCGCGAGCGATAGGTGATCTGGCAATCGACCAGCGTGAGCAGGACGTCGAGGTCCTCGTCACCGGCTTCGTCATAGGCGAACTGGCGAGCAAAGCGCGTGGTGTTGATGGCGCGCTCGGCGCGGCGGCCCATCTCGAGGAAGCGCCAGCCGGCGGCGCGGTTCATGTTCTCCTGCGCGAGGCCCGCGAAACTCGCAAGCTCCTGCAAGGTCAGCTCGGCAGCGCTGACCACGCCGTCATCGTCATGAACTTCGATCGCGAGCCGATCGGCCATTTCGGTGATGACCTGCCAGGCGTCCGGCGACAGCCGCTCGCGTAGCGAGGTCGCTGTGCGCTGCGCCGATCGCACCAGCGACAGCGCCGAACCGAATTTCTCGTCGCTCTGGAGCGCTTCGAGCGCGACCTTGGCGGGATTGGCGCGCGCGGTCTGCGAGGCCGCGCCCCAGGTGACCAGCAAGCGCTGGATGCGCTCGGCCGAATGCATCGCCGGCGCGTTGCCGTTCGAATTCGCCCGCGCAGGATCGCGCAGCGGCGTGCACAGCGCACGGATCAAGCGGATGGTCGCCTCGGCGCGCTCGAGATAGCGGCCGAGCCAGAACAGATTGTCGGCGGCGCGGCTCGGCAGCACGCCGGCGATGCGCCGGATGCGGACGGTGTCGACCGCCGGAAGCAAGGTCGAGGTCGCAACCGCTTTGTCGGAGACCACCCAGACATCGGCGGACACCGCGCCGTCGCCCATCGACACCGCACGCGCATCCGCGCGGTCGGCAATCCGGCAGAAGCCGCCGGGCAGCACCGTCCAGCCGTCTGGCGTCGCCGCCGCGAACACCCGCAGCACGAAGGGCCGCGGCGCGATCCGGCCGTTCTCCCACACCGGCGTGGTCGACAGCCGCACCAGCTCCTGACCGACATAGTCGATGCCGCGGTGGCTGATCGCATCCTTGAGGCGATCGCGATCCGCCGCCGACAATTCGCCCGGCAGCACCGGGCCGTGGCCGGGAAAATCCGCAACGCCACGGCCATAGGCGCCTTCGATCGCGAATTCGTCGAGCCGGGACAACACCTGCTCACGGGCGGATTTCTGGCCGCACCACCAGGTCGCGATGTGCGGCATCATCAGGTCTTCAGAGAGCAGGCGCCGGCAGAGATTGGGCAGGAAGCCGAGCAGCGCCCTCGCCTCCATCACGCCCGAGCCCGGCATATTGGCGACCACGACGCCGCTTTTGCGGAGGACTTCGACGAGCCCGGGCACCCCGAGATAGGAGGACGCGTCGAGCTCGAGCGGATCGAGCATGTTGGAATCGACCCGGCGCAGCAGCACGTCGAGCCGCTTCAATCCGGCGACAGTGCGGATGTGGATGCGGTCGCCGGAGACCGCGAGATCGTCGCCCTCGACCAGCAGGAAGCCGAGATAGCGCGCGAGCGTGGCGTGCTCGAAATAGGTCTCGCTGAACGCGCCGGGCGTCAGCAGACCGATCCGCGGCTCGTCGCGGTCGGCGCTGGCGCGCAGCGAATCGCGGAACGCTTCGAAGAACGGCGCGACGCGCTCGACATTCATCGACTTGTAGAGGTTGGAAAAGGCACGCGACAGCACCAGACGGTTTTCCAGCGCATAGCCCGCGCCCGAGGGCGCCTGCGTGCGATCGCCGAGCACCCACCAGCGGCCGTCGGGC
>NZ_JACMYK010000066.1 GCF_020889785.1 Bradyrhizobium acaciae | reverse complement strand
CAACAAGTCTTGGCAACAAGTCTTGGCAACAAGTCTTGGCAACAAGTCTTGGCAACAAGTCTTGGCAACAAGTCTTGGCAACGAGTCTTGCAGCTGTTCGGTCTTGGCGTCATCTAGCATGGTTGGATGGCCCGCCAAATCGAAGACGGATGGGAGAGCACGATGACGCAATCAGGCTCCAAGCCGAAATCAGACGACAGCGCCGAAAAGCGCCGGCTCGACGAGGCCCTGGAAGAGGGGCTGGAGGAGACGTTTCCCGGTTCCGACCCCGTCAATGTCACCCAGCCGGCCCCCACCAAGGGCGACCAGCACGTCAAGCGCAACGGCAAAGGGTAGGGGACAGCGCCTGTCCCCGGGGATTGCCTCAAGCGCGATAATGTTATATTTTTCAGCGCCTTAATGCCGAAAAATAGAGTTCTGCCGCGGTAATGATTCATCATATTTTTTGAAGTCATTTTAGCGCCTGGCAGTCTATAAGGCCGATGCACGCTACACTGGTAGGCGTTCAGGACTCTCTCGCCGGGTGGTTCGAGAGGTCCGTGTTGGGGGTTACATGAGCCGCAAATATTTCGGGACCGATGGAATTCGGGGCCGCGCCAATGGGCTGATCACGCCGGAGCTCGCGCTCAAGGTGGGGCAGGCCGCAGGTTTGGTGTTTCAGCGTGGCGACCATCGCCATCGCGTCGTGATCGGCAAGGACACGCGGCTGTCCGGCTACATGATCGAATACGCCATGGTCGCAGGCTTCACCTCGGTCGGCATGGACGTGCTGCTGGTCGGCCCGATGCCGACGCCGGCCATCGCGATGCTGACCAAGTCGATGCGCGCCGATCTCGGCGTCATGATCTCGGCGTCGCATAATCTTTTCGAGGACAACGGCATCAAGTTGTTCGGCCCGCAGGGCTTCAAGCTGTCCGACGATGTCGAGAAGCAGATCGAGCAGTTGCTCGACGAATCGCTCGACCGCCGCCTGGCGCAAAGCGCGAGCCTCGGCCGCGCCCGCCGCATCGACGGCGTCCATGACCGCTACATCGAATTCGCCAAGCGCACGCTGCCGCGCGATCTCTCGCTCGACGGCCTGCGCGTCGTGATCGATTGCGCCAACGGCGCCGCCTACAAGGTTGTGCCCGAAGCGCTGTGGGAGCTCGGCGCCGACGTGGTGCCGATCGGCGTCGACCCCGACGGCTTCAACATCAACAAGGAATGCGGCTCCACGTCGCCGGAAGCGCTGTCGCGCAAGGTGCGCGAGATGCGCGCCGACATCGGCATCGCGCTCGATGGCGATGCCGATCGCGTCATCCTGGTCGACGAGCGCGGCCACATCGTCGATGGCGACCAGCTGCTCGCAGTGATCGCGCAGAGCTGGAAGGAAGAGGGGCGTCTCGCCAAGCCCGGCATCGTCACGACCGTGATGTCCAATCTCGGGCTGGAGCGCTTCCTGCAGGGCCACGGGCTTTCGATGGTCCGCACGCCGGTCGGCGACCGCTACGTGCTCGAGCAGATGCTGAGCGGCGGCTACAATCTCGGCGGCGAGCCGTCGGGCCACATCATCATGTCGGACTATTCGACGACCGGCGACGGCTTCGTCGCTGCGTTGCAGGTGCTGGCGGTGGTGCAGAAGCTGCGCCGCCCGGTGTCGGAAATCTGCCGGCGTTTCGAACCCTTGCCGCAAATCCTGAAGAACGTGCGCTATCGCAGCGGCAAGCCGCTCGACGCCGCCGAGGTCAAGTCCGCGATCACCGACGGCGAGAAGCGCCTCAACGGCCATGGCCGTCTCTTGATCCGTCCCTCCGGCACCGAGCCGGTGATCCGCGTCATGGGCGAGGGTGACGATCGCATCCTGGTGGAAGAGGTCGTCGACAACATCGTCAGCGCGCTCGGCCACGCTGCGGCGGCGTAGGGCTGCCGAATCCAATCTCGCACCTGTCGAACCGTCATCCCCGCGCAAAGGCTTCGCCTTTGTCGCTGGAGGAGCGGCCACTTGACCGCTTCTCGAAGGATGCGCGGACGCCAGCTGGGCCGTTCATCCTTCGAGACGCGTTGCGCGCTTCCCAGGATGACGGGACGTCTATCAGCTCTGCGCATTCCTGCCGGCGATCGGCCTGCTCGCGGTGTTCCTGCCGAAGATGCCGAAGGCCGTGCGCTGAACGCTTGCGGCGAGGGTCGCTGACGCGATGCCTTCATTAATCATTCGCTAACATACGCGGTTCGCGTGCGCTGCAAACGGCGCGCTTGCGTCAACGCTTCATTAGCATCTGTGGCGAGATCGCCATCTTTCGCGGTCGAACGCGCGCATCTATGGACCCATAAGCAACAGTCGCAGCAGAAGGTGAGAGAAAATCAACCTTAAAAATTAGGGTTAAGTGCCGCTTAAACATTTGCTGCCATCGTCCGCCCGTGAGTTTCAGACGTGGGGCCTTTCGTGTCGCCTCACTTGGCCCAAAAGGACGAAGCCAATGCGTAGCGTAAAGATCCTGATCGCCGCCGGAGCGGCATCTCTGTTGTCCTCGGCGGCGTTCGCTGCCGACATGCCGATCATGCCGCCGCCCCCGATGGCGTATGCTCCTCCGCCGGTCCAGGATTTCGGCGGCTGGTATCTGCGCGGCGATATCGGCATGACCAACACCAAGGCGAGGCTGCACGTCAACGCGTACGACACGCTGCCGGCCGGCACTGCGTTCAACCAGTATGGCACCGGCTTCGACAGCGGCATGCTGTTCGGCCTCGGCGTCGGCTATCAGTTCAACAGCTGGTTCCGCGCCGACATCACCGGTGAGTATCGCTCGAAGGTCAGCTTCAACGGCACCGACTTCTTCACCTTCCCCGGGCCCAGTTCGCTCGGCGACACCTATCATGGCGGCGTCCAGAGCTGGGTCGGCCTCGCGAATATCTACGCCGATCTCGGCACCTGGGGTTGCTTGACCCCGTTCATCGGTGCCGGTGTCGGTGCCGCTGTGATCAAGACCTCGGCCTTCTCCGATGTCGCCACGTTCCCGGGCGGGTCCGGCCTGACCAGTTCCTTCATCGCCGACGGTGCGACCAAGACCAACTTCGCCTGGGCGCTGCATGCCGGTGTCGCCTACAAGGTCACCAACAACTTCACGGTCGAACTGGCCTATCGCTACCTCGACATGGGTACTGCCGGTCACGGACAGGGCCACTTCTTCGACGGCACGCCGGCCGGTCCCTCGAGCTTCCAGTTCCGCGACATGACCTCGCAGGATGTGAAGCTCGGCGTGCGCTTCAATCTGCCCTGCTGCGACGTGCTGCCCCCGCCGCCGCCGCCCCCGCTGATCCGCAAGGGCTAACAAGGGTTAATTTCGACCCTTCACGGTTAACGTTTGAAACGGCGCGGGATCTTCCCGCGCCGTTTTCTTTTGCCGCGTCATGCTGCGAGCTTCTGCAACTTGCGTGGTCGAAAGCGGCCGGCGACAACGATTGGTTAAGGTTAACAGGCGATGATCAACGCGCATTCGAAGAGTGGGATGGAGCGTTGCGATGCGTAGGATCTTGCTGGCGGTGATGATGTTCGGGGCGGTGACCGGCGCGCACGCGGCCGACATGCCCGATTTCCTGCGCGGCAGTCTCCCTGCTTCCAGCGCACCAACCAGAAACTGGGACGGCTGGTATGCCGGCGGTCAGGTCGGCCAATCATGGATCAACACCGACTTCGGCGGCAGCGTTGCGTCCCTGACCAATTCCATATTCCGCAACACCACGCTGCAGGCTCCGACGGCCCAGTTCAATCTGCTGGGTCGCGTCAATGCGCAAAGCGCGGGCTTCGGAGCGTTTGTCGGACGCAACTGGCAGTTCGACGACGTCGTGGTGGGTGTCGAAGCAAACTATACTTATTGGTCCGGCCTGACGACGTCGACCTTCGGAAGCCTGGGTCCGATTCAGGTCGCTCAGCCGACCCTGGTCCTTCCAGTCGGCGCGACTGCTGCCGACGGCGTGTCGTTGAACGGAAACGCTACGCTGAAGGTCAAGGATGAGATGACATTCCGCGGGCGCGCAGGTTGGGCAACCGGTGACTTTCTGCCCTACATGTTCGGCGGCCTTGCGGTCGGACGAATGGACGTCTCGCGCACGGTCACGAGTTCTGTGACCAGAACGATCAACTTCAGTGACGGAACCTCGACCAGCTTCGTGCTTCCGCAGTTTGCCCAGACCGCGACGGATTCGAAAACCGATGCCTTCGTGGCCGGCTGGACCGCGGGTCTCGGCCTGGAATATATGTTGTGGAACTGTGTTTTCCTGCGCGGCGAGTGGGAATACGTCAAGTTCATGCCGGTCAAGAACACGTCGGTCACGCAAAACAGCGTACGCGCTGCGATCGGCTACAAGTTCTGATTCGCTGCGTCGCTTGACTCCGCAATGTGCGGCTGATCGGATGTTGCTTCGCAAGCGGAGCGACCTCGCATGAAAATCTACGGCGACGCCAATTCAGGCAATTGCCTGAAGGTGAAATGGGTGTGCGACAAGCTGGCGCTGCCGTACACATGGGTCGAGATCGACACCATGAAAGGCGGCAGCCGCACGGCGGATTTCCTCAGGCTGAACGGCTGGGGCCAGGTGCCGACGGTGGAGCTCGATGACGGCCGCACGCTGGCGCAATCCAACGCCATCATCCGTTATCTCGCGCGCGGCAGCGATCTGATCCCCGGCGATGCCTATCGTGCGGCGCAGATGGACGCCTGGATGTTCTGGGAGCAGAACAGCCACGAGCCTTATGTTGCCGTCTGCCGCTTTCAAGCCGTCTATCTCGGCAAGCCGATCTCGGAGATCGATCCGAATCTCATCAAGCGCGGATATGTCGCGCTCGATCATCTGGAGCGGCATCTTGCGGCGACGCAGTTCCTCGTCGGGGATGCGTTCTCGCTCGCCGACGTCTCGCTGCTTGCCTATACGCGCATGGCCGAGGACGGCGGCCTTGCGCTCGAACGCTATCCGATGATCCGCCGCTGGATTGCCGATGCCGAGCACGTGCTCGCGCTGCCGCCAATCCGCTGACCTCTCTGGAACGCAGCCATGACCGAAACCTCGTCCATCGTGATCCGTCACGCTCGCCGCGAAGATGTCGCGGCCATCGTCGGCATGCTGGCGGACGATCCGCTCGGCAGTGCGCGGGAGCGGATCGAGGATCCGCTGCCGCAAAGTTATTACGACGCCTTCGGGCGGGTCGAGCGCGATCCCAATCTGCAGCTCGTCGTCGCCGTCGACCCGGAGGGCACCGTCGTCGGTTGCCTGCAACTCGCGGTTCTGCCGGGCATCAGTTCGCAAGGCGGTTCGCGCGGGCTGCTCGAGGACGTCCGCGTCGCAAAGCACTGCCGCAGCCGCGGCATCGGCGAGCGGCTGGTGCAGTGGGCGGTCGCGGAGGCGCAGGCGAGAGGCTGCATGCTCGTCGAGCTGCTGACGCATCACACGCGGATCGACGCGCAACGCTTCTATGAGCGGCTTGGATTCGCGCGCAGCCATGTCGGCATGACGCTCCGCTTTTGAAATGTGCGTGCGAAGTTGTGCTGCACACAAGGCAGCGCCTGCGGTAGCTGCTGCTCCGCGATCCGGTTAACAGCCAATAAACTAAGCCGGTCTCCGTGATTTTACGGGGCGGAACGAGTCCGGTATGTCGGGCGTCTCCCACGGGGCGGCGGGCAACTGGGGATTGGAATGTCGGACTATTCGATCGTGCGGGTCGGCAACGAGTACATCGTGCTGGCCGGCGATAAGAGCATTTTGAGAATATCGAGCCGGCGCAGGGCGGTTAAGATCATGAACCTCGCGGCAGATTTGCTCGATCAGGAGACGGTGCAGCAGGTCGAGGATTCCCCATCAATCAGCCGTGATCCCCCGGTTGCGCGGGAAAAGCCCGAACTTCCTTGACGTTTGGGTGCCTTTCCACTACCTCCGACGGCGGGAAACCTCTCCCCACCGAGAGGCAGCTATCTGGAAGGGTAGATTATGACTGCAGCGAAGCCCGCTTCGCGGCCCGATGTGCCGCATTTCTCCTCCGGCCCCTGCGCCAAGCGCCCCGGCTGGAACCCCAACAATCTCAAGGACGCAGCCCTCGGCCGCTCGCATCGCGCGAAGGTCGGCAAGGCCAAGCTCAAGCTCGCGATCGAACTGACGCGCGAGGTGCTTGAGGTGCCTGCCGACTACAAGATCGGCATCGTGCCGGCGTCGGACACCGGCGCGGTCGAGATGGCGCTGTGGTCGCTGCTCGGTGCGCGGCCCGTCACCACGCTTGCCTGGGAATCCTTCGGCGAGGGCTGGGTCAGCGACATCGTCAAGGAATTGAAGCTGAAGGACGTCACCAAGCTGAACGCGGCTTACGGTGAAATCCCCGATCTCTCCAAGGTCGATCCGAACTCGGACGTCGTCTTCACCTGGAACGGCACCACCTCGGGTGTGCGTGTGCCGAACGCCGACTGGATCAGCGCAACCCGTGAAGGCCTCACGATTTGCGACGCGACCTCGGCCGCCTTCGCGCAGCCGCTCGATTTCGCCAAGCTCGACGTTGTCACCTTCTCTTGGCAGAAGGCGCTCGGCGGTGAAGCCGCGCACGGCATGCTGATCCTGTCGCCGCGTGCGGTGGAACGGCTCGAGACCTACAAGCCGGCCTGGCCGCTGCCGAAGATCTTCCGTCTCACCAAGGGCGGCAAGCTCAACCAGGGCATCTTCGAGGGCGAGACCATCAACACGCCGTCGATGCTGTGCGTCGAGGACTATCTCGATGCGCTGAACTGGGCGAAGTCGATCGGCGGCCTGAAGGCCCTGATCGCGCGCGCCGACGCCAACACCAAGGCGATCGCCGACTGGAAGGCGCGGACGCCGTGGGTCGACTTCCTCGCCAAGGATGCCGCGATCCGCTCCAACACCTCGGTGTGCCTGAAGTTCACCGATCCCGCGATCACGTCGCTTCCCGTTGATGCACAGGCCGACTTCTGCAAGAAGCTGGTTGCGCTCGTCGAGAAGGAGAACGCCGGCTTCGACTTCGCGTATTACCGCGATGCGCCGGCAGGCCTGCGGATCTGGTGCGGCGCCACCGTCGAGGCAAAGGACGTCGAGCTGCTGACGCAGTGGATCGACTGGGCCTTCGCCGAGACCAAGGCCGCGCTGCCCAAGGCAGCGTAAGCTTTCTCTTGTCACCTGTCCCCGTTCTTACGGGGAGAGGTCGGATTTCTCCCGGCGATGCGGAGCATCTTCCGCAGCAATCCGGTTGAGGGGCCTTCTCGGCTTATTCCTTGCCCGTGGCTGCCCCTCACCCCAGCCCTCTCCCCGCAAGAGCGGGGCGAGGGAGAAGTGATCAGAGACTTCACCACATTGGTCCGAGAGACCCGCCCTGCGGGGCAGAGGAACAGTCACATGACAAAACCCAAAGTTCTGATTTCCGACGCGCTGTCTCCCGCCGCCGTGCAGATCTTCAAGGATCGCGGCGTCGAGGTCGACTTCCAGCCCAACCTCGGCAAGGATAAGGACAAGCTTGCCGAGATCATCGGCAATTATGATGGCCTTGCGATCCGCTCGGCCACCAAGGCGACCGCCAAGATCCTCGAGAAGGCGACCAGGCTCAAGGTGATCGGCCGCGCCGGCATCGGCGTCGACAATGTCGAGATTCCGGCCGCGACCGCCAAGGGCATCATCGTGATGAACACGCCGTTCGGCAATTCGATCACGACCGCCGAGCACGCCATCACGCTGATGCTGGCGCTGGCGCGCGAGATCCCGCAGGCCGACGCCTCGACCCAGGCCGGCAAGTGGGAGAAGAACCGCTTCATGGGTGTCGAGATCACCGCCAAGACGCTGGGGGTGATCGGCTGCGGCAACATCGGCTCGATCGTCGCCGACCGCGCACTCGGCCTGCGCATGAAGGTGATCGCGTTCGATCCGTTCCTGTCGCCGGAGCGCGCCAAGGACATCGGCGTCGAGAAGGTCGAGCTCGACGATCTGCTGAAGCGCGCCGATTTCATCACGCTGCACACGCCGCTGACCGAGAAGACCCGCAACGTCATCGACGCGGCCGCGATCGCCAAGATGAAGAAGGGCGTGCGCATCATCAACTGCGCCCGCGGCGGCCTGGTCGACGAGCAGGCGCTGGTCGATGCGCTGAACTGCAAGCATGTCGCGGGCGCCGCTTTCGACGTGTTCGTCGAGGAGCCGGCGACGACCAACGTGCTGTTCGGCCATCCCAACGTCATCTGCACCCCGCATCTCGGCGCCTCCACCACCGAAGCGCAGGAGAACGTCGCGCTGCAGGTCGCCGAGCAGATGTCGGACTATCTGCTGTCGGGCGCGATCTCGAACGCGGTCAACTTCCCCTCGATCACGGCGGAAGAGGCGCCGAAGCTGAAGCCGTTCATCGAGCTCGCCGAGAAGCTCGGCTCGTTCGCCGGCCAGCTCACCGAGAGCGGCATCCTCAAGACCACGATCACCTATGAGGGCCACGTCGCCGAGATGAAGATCAAGGCGATCACCTCGGCGGTGCTGTCCGGCCTGCTGCGGCCGATGCTGGGCGAGGTCAATGTGGTCTCGGCGCCTGTGGTCGCCAAGGAGCGCGGCATGGTGGTGGACGAGGTCGTCCGCGCCGCGCAGAGCGATTATGAAAGCCTGATCACGGTCACCGTCGCCACCGAGCGCCAGGAGCGTTCGGTGTCCGGCACGGTTTACGCCGACGGCAAGCCGCGCCTCGTCGACATCAAGGGCATCCGGGTCGACGCCGAGTTCGGCAAGTCGATGATCTACGTCACCAACGAGGACAAGCCGGGCTTCATCGGCGCGTTCGCAAGCCTGTTGGGTGATGCGAAGATCAATATCGCGACCTTCCATCTCGGCCGCGTCAAGCAGGGCGGCGACGCCATTGCGCTGGTCGAGGTCGACGGTGCGGTGCCGGCGGAGCTGCTCAACAAGGTGCAGTCGCTGCCGCAGGTGAAGCAGGCCAAGGCACTGACGTTCTGAGGCACTGACGTTCTGAGGCGCTGACGTTCTGGGCCGCTGACGTTTTAAACGCTGTTCGAACGGTCTTCGTCAGGCCTGGGAGCATCCGGGCACGACGAACAAAGATACCGCTCAAGCACGTCCAAATTCCGATCTGCGGAACATGATGCCGTCTCCGGTCCCGGAGGCGGCATTTGTCGTTCCGGAGCCTCGGGTATTGCTGTTGCGCCTGCCGAAAAATGTGTACGAACGGGCCACGACGCGCCACAATGTCCATCATCTCAGAGGGAGAAAACAATGCGTGAAGCCGTAATCGTTTCCTACGCGCGCACCGGCCTGGCGAAGTCCGGCCGTGGCGGATTCAACATCACCCCGCCGATGTCGCTGGCCGCACACGCCATCAAGCACGCGGTCGAGCGCGCCGGCGTCGACAAGGAATATGTCGAGGATTGCTATCTCGGCAATTGCGCGCATGGCGCGCCGAACATCGGCCGCCAGGCGGCGCTGCTCGCCGGCCTGCCGAAGTCGACCGCCGGTGTTTCCGTTAACCGCTTCTGCTCGTCTGGCCTGCAGACCATCGCGATGGCAGCCAACTCCATTCGTTCGGACGGCTCCGATTGCATCGTCGCCGGCGGCGTCGAGAGCATCTCGATTCCCGGCGGTGGCACGCCGAAGGAATCGATCGATCCGGACCTGCTCAAGACCGCGCCCGACATCTTCATGGCGATGATCGACACCGCCGACATCGTCGCCGAGCGCTACAAGCTCAGCCGCGAATACCAGGACGAGTATTCGCTGGAGTCGCAGCGCCGCATGGCGGCCGCGCAACAGGCCAACAAGTTCAAGGACGAAATCGTCCCGATGAAGACCAAGATGAAGGTGGTCGACAAGGCGACCAAGGCCGAGTCGATCGTTGACTACGTGGTCGACCGTGACGAGTGCAACCGTCCGGAGACCACGCTGGAAGGTCTCGCCAAGCTCGAGCCGGTCAAGGGTCCGGGCAAGTTCGTCACCGCCGGCAATGCCAGCCAGCTCTCCGACGGCGCCGCCGCCGTGGTGCTGATGGAAGCCAAGGATGCCGAGAAGCGCGGCCTCAATCCGCTCGGCCGCTTCGTCGCCTGGGCCTCGGCCGGCTGCGAGCCCGACGAGATGGGCATCGGCCCGGTGTTCGCGGTGCCGAAGCTCCTGAAGCGCCATGGCCTCAAGGTCGACGACATCGATCTCTGGGAGCTCAACGAGGCGTTCGCCAGCCAGTGCCTCTATTCGCGCGACCAGCTCGGCATCGATCCCGAGAAGTACAACGTCAACGGCGGCTCGATCGCGATCGGCCACCCGTTCGGCATGACCGGCGCCCGGCTCACCGGCCACCTGCTGCAGGAAGGCCGTCGCCGCAAGGCCAAATGGGGCGTCGTGACCATGTGCATCGGCGGTGGCCAGGGTGGCGCGGGCCTGTTCGAGATCTACAGCTGAGCGCGATCGATACTGATTGTGTGAGACGAGCGGCCCGGCGGCATCGCCGGGCCGCTTTCATTTGAAGCCGGTCATGACACCGGCACATCCGCCGCCGGTTCGCCGAATTCGAGCGCGGCGACCAGTTCGAGCGTCTGCCTGAGATCGGCGGCCTGCCTGGTGCCGAACGCCGTCTCGAAGCGGTCCTGCGCCTCAAGCCAGGCGGCCTGCGACTCCGCAAGCCTGGCCTCGCCGCGTTTGGTCAGCCGCACCAGCCGGCTGCGGCGGTCATTCTTGTCGACGGTGATGGTCAACAGGCCGTCGCGTGCGAGCGGCTTCAGGTTGTGGTTGAGCGCCGTGCGGTCGAGCACCAGCGCTGCGGCAAGCTCCCCCATCGTCGGGGCTCCCGTTCGTCTGACATGGACCAGGATGGCGCGCTGCGTGCCACGCAGCCCCGACGTCGCGAGGGCCTGATCGTAGAGCTGCGACACCCGCCGTGTTGCCTTGCGCAGCGCCGTGAGATTGCACCGGGTGGCTTCCGTCTTCGCCATTGGCTGCCTCCAAACTGGGCTTGACAGATACATGTATATGCACCTAATGGCAATAGATGTATATGCACATACCTGGAGGGTGTGATGTCTGAGGTCGAGGTGGAGACCGTCGGGCTGGCGGTCGGGCCTGAAGCGCGGCCGCGGCCCCGCGCGGCAACGGCAACCCCGCGGCAGGTCTTGGCGATCGTTTCTGTCGGGATCTGCCTCGCAAATCTGGACCTGTTCATCGTCAATGTCGGGCTGCCGAACATCGCGCAGGAATTCCGCGGCGCCTCGCTGGAGGACCTTTCCTGGATTCTCAATGGCTATGCGATCGTCTATGCGGCACTGCTGGTGTTTTTCGGCCGGCTCGCCGAACGCCACAGCCGCAATCTCAGCTTCCTGCTTGGCGTAGCGCTGTTCACGGCAGCATCGACGTCGTGTGCGCTGGCACCCAGTGTCGAGCTGCTGGTCCTGTCCCGCGTCGCGCAGGCCGCTGGTGCCGCATTGATGACGCCGACCTCGATCGGCCTGCTGCTGGCGTCGTTCCCGCCCGAGCAGCGCGCCGGTGCGGTGCGCACCTGGACGGCGATCGGCGGCCTTGCCGCAGCATTGGGGCCGCTCGCCGGCGGCGTGCTGGTCACATTCGACTGGCGCTGGATCTTCATCGTCAATGTCCCGATCGGCGTGATCGCGCTGATCGTCGGCTGGCTCAAGCTGCCCGAGGTGCCCGGCCACGACGTGCCGCGGCCGAGCTGGTGGGCGGCGCTGCTGGTGACCTCAGGCATCGGCGCGCTGACCTTCGCCATCGTGAAGGCGAATGACTGGGGATGGGGTTCGCGCGGCGTCGTACTCGGGTTTGCCGTCGCAGGCCTCTCGCTTGCCGCCTTCGCATGGCACTGCTTCCGATCGAAGAATCCCTTCGTCGACCCTGCGCTGTTCAAGGTCAGGGCCTTTACTGGGGCGACGCTGGTCATGGCGCCTTACTCGGCGGCTTTCGGCGCGATGCTGCTGTCGGTGGCGCTGTGGGAGCAAACCGTGTGGGGGTGGTCGGCGCTGAAGACGGGCCTTGCGATCGCACCCGGTCCGCTGCTTGTCCCGTTCACCTCGCTGTTGTTCGCCGGCCGCCTGATCGCGCGGTTTGGCGCGGCCGCCGTCGTGTCCGCCGGCATCGTGTCGTTCGCGGGTGGCCTTATGGTCTGGGCAACGCTGCTTGGGGCTGACCCCAACATGCCTGCCTTTGTGGCCGGTATGATGCTCACGGGTATCGGCGTCGGGCTGACCTTTCCGACCCTGATGGGCGTCGGCGCCGGCTCGCTGCCGCCATCGTCGTTCGCCACCGGCTCCGGCGTCATCAACATGATCCGGCAGGCGGCGCTTGCGATCGGCGTCGCGATCTTCGTCGCGATCCTGGCTACGCCCGCCACGATGACCGAGCGGATCACAGCGTTCCAGCGCGGCTGGTGGATCATGATCGCGATCACCATTGCCGGATTTGTGCCGAATTACCTGTTCATCCGGCGCCAGACAGGTCGCTAACGTTCGAAAGACATCGCCGCGCCATCCGGCCGCCGCGGCGGCGACATCGTCGCGCCGCAGCGAAACCTCAATCGAACCAGTCCTTTCCTCGCTGCGTCTCACCACGAGAAACGACGCGCCAATGAGTTCGGCACGCCGTTCTCGCGCGCGACGCAGCGCTTTTCCGGAGGGATGTCATGCGAAGGATTGCCAATTGTCTTGTGACCACCAGCCTCGTGATGGTGGGTGCGCTGGTTGCGGGGCCGCTGCACGCGGCCAATCTCGACGCGGCCTCGCAGGTCGATGCCGTCACCGTCTATCCTGACGGCGCGAGCGTCACCCGCGTCATCACGCTCGATTTGCCCGCCGGCGACAACACGCTGGTCGCGAAGGATTTCCCGATGGGGCTCGATCCGTCCTCGCTGCGGGTCGAAGGCGAGGGGGGCGGCCGGCTGACGATCGGCGCCATCGACGCGCGGCCGCC
The DNA here is from genome assembly GCF_020889785.1 of Bradyrhizobium acaciae. GTDB lineage: Bacteria > Pseudomonadota > Alphaproteobacteria > Rhizobiales > Xanthobacteraceae > Bradyrhizobium > Bradyrhizobium acaciae. The sequence goes on along the minus strand of NZ_JACMYK010000066.1, from coordinate 26,228 downwards.
GCACCCGGTGACGCCGGCGAACCTGCCTGAGATCGACAAGCGGATCGAGGCGCTGCGGGACCAGCGCGAAGATCTGCAAGGGATCATCACTGCCGCCGAGGCGCGGCGTAAATTCGCCGAGCATTTTGCCGAGGCCTCGCCGGTCGGCATCGGCGAGAAGGGCGAGGCGCGCCCGGTGAGCGAATGGCGAGCCGCGTTCTCGGCAGTGGGGGACGAAGTTGCGACCGCCGACAACGCGATCCGCGACGCCACGCGCAAGCAGCGCGACATCGATCGCGAGATCGCGCACCTCGAAGCCGATCGCGCCGCCAAGCCGCCGAGCAAGCTCGAGGTGCGCATCGAGCTGGCGTCAGCGGCGGCGACGAAGGCCACGCTGCGCGTCACCTATGCGGTGCGCAGCGCACGCTGGATGCCGATCTACGACGCCCGTCTCGATACCGGCGCCAAGGACCGCAAGCCCGCGATCGAGCTGGTGCGCCGCGCCGAGATCACCCAGTCGACCGGCGAGGATTGGTCGAACGTGGCGCTCGTCGTCTCCACCATGCGCGTCGCCCGTGGCGGCAACGCGCCCGATCTCAATTCGCTGATCGTGCGATATCCGCAGCCGCCGCGACCGCTGGCGGCCGGCCGAGCGTTTGACAGCGTGCAACAGCCCTCGGCGCTTATGCCCGCACCGGCTGCGCCTTCAATGGAGCAGCACTTGCTCAAGAAGGCCGAGGAGCAGGAAGCCGCTGCCGAAGTCAGCGCCTTCCAGGCCACCTTCAAGATTCCGGGTCGCGTCAGCGTCGCGGCCAATGAGGGCGCCAAGAGCCTACGCATCTCGACGGCGACGATCACCCCCGATCTCGCGGTGCGCGCCGTCCCGGTGATCGATCCGACCGCGTTCCTGGAAGCGAGCTTCGTGCAGGCTGACGACGCACCGCTGCTGCCGGGGCAGGTTTCGATCTATCGCGACGGCATCTTTGTCGGCCGCAGCCGGATGGCCACCGCCGCCAAGGACGAGACCGTGCGGCTCGGCTTCGGCGCCGACGACAAGGTCAAGATCGACCGCACGGTGGTGAAGCGCAACGAAGGCTCCGCCGGCCTGATCGTGACGACGTCGAAGACCGACGAGCGCGCGTTCAAGACTACGGTGCGCAACGGCCACGACTTCCCGATCAAGGTCGCGATCCAGGATCAGCTCCCGGTCAGCGAGAACGACGATATCGTGGTCGAGATGCTGCCGTCGTCGACTCCTGCGACCACCACCAACCTGCGCGACAAGCGCGGTGTACTGGAGTGGGCGTTCGAGGCCAAGGCCGGCGAAGTCCGTGACATCAATTTCGCCTGGCGGATGCGCTGGCCGAAGGACAAGGGCGTCGTGATGGTGCCGGCGGGCTAACGGTCGAAGAAGGAGTGAGGCTTGGCGCGAGAACGCGGGCTAGAAGCCCGCGTTCTCCTCCAGCCATTGCTGGTTGTCCCAGCGCGCACGACGGTCGAGGACATATTCGCGCGCATCGTCCATGAAGCGCACCTTGCTCGCGAGGGCGCCAAGGAAAGCTGCCAGTGCCGCGATCCAGGGCCACAGATGCAGCAGCAGCGAGGCCGGTATCTGATTGGCGAACCCTGCCTGCAGCGCACCCGTGATCAAATAAGCCAGCACGCCCCACGCGGCGGCCAGGATCGTCGCCACGAGTTGATAGCTGTTCTGATGAGATCTCACCAGCCAGCGCATCAGGCACAGATAGGCAAGGTAGACGATGCCGCCGAGCATCAACGCGACGAGTCCCGGCGGAAGCCCCCAACTCTGGTCCCAGCCCAGATACGCAACGAAGCCGGCGGCGATCAGTGCCTCAATGGTGGTCAGGCTGGACTTGTCTTGCATGATTTGCCCCACAGCGACTCAAGCATCGCTCAACGCTATCATCATCTAGCGCGCCGGTAGAGGGGCAATCGCAGGACAACCGTTGGCACCGGACGTCGTCCAATGCCATTTGATGCTGTCATGCCTCGCCTTGAGCGGGGCATATAGTACGCCGCGGCTTATCGACCGAACTCAGACGCCTCTGGAATACTGGGGTCGCCCGGTCGAGCCGGGCGACGACACTGTCATTGGGGCGCGCGCCTCACTTCGCCCTCAGGAAGTCACCCACCTCGAGCAGCACGAACTCGTCGTCATCGGCCTTGTTCGGGTCGCGGCTCGAGGAGAACGGCAGGTTGTTGTCGTTGCCGACGATGATGTGGTTCTCGTCGACGCGGTCGACATTCTCGATGGTGAAGAACGGGAAGGTGTAGACGCCGTCATTGAGCGGCTTGCGCGCCTTCTTGTTCGGATCGCGGATCTTCATCAGGTCGATATAGGCGATCTTGCGCACGGGCTTGCCGACATTGGCGTCGGACAACTCGATCTTGTAGACGCGCTTGAACCTGGCGAGGTCAGGGAAGCAGTTTTCGCCGCGCTGGCCTTGCGGGCAGACCTTGTCCGCGGTGCCTTCGCCATTGTCGCGCTCGATCACGAGGCCCTGGGTCGGGTCGATCATGTTGAAGTCGCCGATCGCATTACCGTTCTGCTCGAACACATACTGCCAGTAGCGCCCGGTGAATTTTTCCGCCGCGACGTCGAATTCGAGGATGCGCGAGGCTTCCTTGCCGTCGACCTTCTCCCAGTCCTTCTTGTCGGCATCCCACAGCGGCCCTTCGAGCAGGCCGTAGAGGAATTTGCCGTCCTTGGAGGAAGCGAAGCCCTCATAGCCCTTGGAGCGGCGCAGATTGACGTTGGTATAGGAGGCGCCGGGCGCGCCGGGCGACTGCACTGCCCAGTGATCCGGCGAGCGCACCGGCTTGCCGTCCGCGACCGTCTCGAACACGGCGAGGATCTTGCCGGTCTTGTCGGCCTTGAGGATGTAGGGCCCGAATTCGTCGCCGATCCAGAAAATGTCGTTGATGACCTGGAATCCCTCGGTGTCGAAGTCCGCGCCGGTGAGGTAGCGCTTGGCGGTGTCCTCATGCACGATGCGGAATGGCACCTTCTTGTCGGGGTCGTGCAGGAACACGGTCTCCTGGCGCTCGATCTTGCCGTTCGCCCAGTCCATCTTGTAGCGGTTCAGGTACAGCATCGAGTCCGCGGAGTTGTAGCGCGAGCCCATGCCGTTGTCGGTGATCACCCAGAACGAGCCGTCGGGCATCGCCTTGATGCCGGAATGGCCCTGCAGCGGCTGGCCCTTGAACGGCAGCGACACGCCGGTCGGCCGTTCATAGGACTTGCCCATCACGGTGCCGATGGCATCGACGCGCTTGCCGGTGGTGTATTTGCCGGAGGTTTTCAGATCGTTCGGCGCATCGGCGGGCGCATCGATGAAGCTTTCGGCCGGCATCACGGCGTGTCCTGCCAACGTCGCCGGAAATTCACCTTCGCTCTGCGCCAACGCCGATGTGGCGAGCAGGAGCGAGGCGACAGAGCAGAGCAGTGACAGGCGCATGGTTGATCTCCCAAGGAAAGATACGACGAGATAAACGATGCGGTGTTCTCCGAGGCGCCTGTTACAGCCGGCTGACAGTTTTGTGAATGACGCATATTGCGACGGGATAAGGCTTGCGGCGTTACGTCGCCTTCCTCCGTCATGCGCGACCTTGTGCCGGTCTCGCTGAAGCCGGTTTCCCAGCGCGGCCTTGAGCCATCCATGATATCAACGGGATCAACCGGCGGATCGCTCGCCGATGTCCACCGCTTAACAGGAGATCCCTTTCATGTTCATCGCAATGAACCGGTTTCAAGTGATCAGGGGCAGGGAGGAGGCATTCGAGACGGTCTGGAGCACGCGCGATTCCTATCTTGGCGGTGTTCCGGGCTTCATCGAGTTTCACCTGGTCAAGGGGCCAGCCGCTGAGGACCACACGCTGTATGCCACTCACACCGTGTGGTCCAGCAGGACGACGTTCGAGGACTGGACCAAATCGGAAGCGTTCCGCCGTGCCCATTCCCGCGCCGGCAACGAGACCGGCGGCAGCCTCTATCTCGGCCATCCCAGGTTCGAAGGCTTCGAGGTGCTGATGACCGAGCGCTCCAAGGGCGCCGCGGCGTGACGCAATTGCTCAAATGCCCCCGCTACTCCTTCACGGCGCCGGTCAACGACGACACGTAGTAGTCGACGAACAGCGAGTAGAACAGGGCGACCGGCAGCGAGCCGAGCAGCGAGCCCGCCATCAGCGCGCCCCACTGGTAGACGTCGCCGGTGACGAGCTCGGTCAGGATCGCGACCGGCACCGTCTTGTTGGCGCCACTCTGGATGAAGGCGAGCGCATAGATGAACTCGTTCCACGACAACGTGAAAGAGAAGATGCCGGCCGAGATCAGGCCGGGCACCGCGAGCGGCAGCGTGATCCGCCACAGGATCTGCAGCCGCGTCGCACCGTCGACCAGCGCGCATTCCTCGAGCTCATAGGGGATCGACTTGAAATAGCCGATCAACAGCCAGGTGCAGAACGGCACCAGGAAGGTCGGGTAGACCAGGATCAGCGCTAAGGGTGAATCGAACAGGCCGAACTGCACGATCACGGTGGCGAGCGGAATGAACAGGATCGACGGCGGCACCAGATAGGCGAGGTAGATGCCGAGCCCGACATAGGGGCTGCCGCGGAAGCGCAGCCGCTCGATCGCATAAGCCGCGAGCGTCGAGGCGAACAGCGACAGGAAGGTCGAGCCGATCGCAACCAGCATGGTCGTCTTCAGCCAGCGCGGATACGACGTCTCGAACAGCAGGTGCTTGATATGCGCGAGCGTCGGCGAGGTGATCCAGAACGGGTTGTGCTCCTTGTAGTTCAACAGCTCCGCGTTCGGCTTGAACGAGGTGATCGCCATCCAGTAGAACGGGAACAGCAGGATCAGGATGAAGCAGGCGAGCGGCAGATAGATCATCACCACGCGCCGGGTACGGGAATCCCACGCCATCGTATCCGGCGTGGCGCTGGCGACGTTGGAAGCTACGACGTCAGTCATTGGCTTCTCCCTGCTGCCATTTGCGGCGCGCGAGGCCGAAGTAACTGAACAAGGTTGCGAACACGAGGAACGGGATCATCGAGACTGCGATCGCCGCACCCTCGCCGAGCTCGCCGCCGGCGATGCCGCGCTGGAACGCCAGCGTTGCCAGCAGATGGGTCGAGTTGACCGGGCCGCCGCGGGTGATGGCGTAGACCAGCTGGAAATCGGTGAAGGTGAAGATGATCGAGAACGTCATCACGATCGCCAGGATCGGCATCATCATCGGGAAGGTGATGTAGCGGAAGCGCTGCCACGAGGTGGCGCCGTCGAGCATTGCGGCTTCATAGAGTGAGGGCGAGATGGTCTGCAGGCCCGCCAGCAGCGAGATCGCCACGAACGGGATGCCGCGCCAGATATTGGCCGCGATCAGCGAGAAGCGCGCCGGCCAGGGCGAACCGAGGAAGTCGACATTGCTGTCGCGCAGGTGCAGCACGTCGACCAGCAGATAGGAGATGATCGAGAACTGCGGATCGTAGATCCACCAGAACGCCAGCGCCGAGAGCACCGTCGGCACGATCCACGGCAGCAGCACGATGGCGCGGATCAGGCTCTTGAACGGGAAATGGTTGTTGAGCAGCAGCGCCAGCCAGAAGCCGAGCGCGAATTTTCCGAAAGTCGCGACCGCGGTGTAGAAGATCGAGTAGAACACCGCGTTCCACCACAAGGGATCCTTGAGCAGATACTGGAAATTCTCGAGCCCGATATAGATGCCGCGCTGACCGATCGTGGTGTCGGTGAAGGCGAGCCAGATGCCGAGGCCGAGCGGATAGGTGAGGAACACCAGCAGCAGGCCGATCGCTGGCGCAAGGCACATCACGATCAGGAACGGCTTGTAGTCGAACAGGCGCGCGAGCCGGCCGGGTCGCTGGAGCGCCGCACCGCCGCGCGATGGGAAGGTCGTTACGGACATTGAATGCTCGTCGTGTCGTCATTGCAAGGAGCGAAGCGACGAAGCAATCCATTTCTCGTCGTGGCGCTATGGATTGCTTCGCTTCGCTCGCAATGACGGTTGATTTAAGTTTCGCAGTTCAATGAGCGCCGTTACCGGTTCTGCCGGCGGAAGTACCGTTTGGCGCGCTGCTCGGCTTCCGCGGCGGCGGCCTCAGGCGTTGCCGCATCGGTCGCGACGGAGGCGCACATCTGCACCAGCACGTAGTCGGCATTGACGGCGCCGGTCGCGGTCGAGATCGGCCCCTTGTAGCCGTTGTAGTAGGGGCTCTTCATCGTGTCCTTGAAGATCGCCACCTTGGGATCGCCCGACCAGACCGCAGCGTCCGCGTAGGCTGCGAGCGGCTGCGACCAGTAGCCGGAGTTGGCATTGAGCCAGGGCTCGTACTGCTCCTTCTCCAGCATGAATTGCAGGAACGCTTTCGCTGCATTGGGATAGGGGCTGTGCTTGAACACCATGGCATTCAGGGTGAGGCCCGACATCGGCGAGGTCGGTGCCAGTCCCTTCGGTAGCAATTGGTGCTGCGTGTCGTCGGCAACCGCCTTGGTCGCGGGATCGTTCTTCAGCGAGAAGTACAGCGAGACGCCATTCGCCGTGAGCCCGATCTCCTGCGACGAGTAGGCGCGGTTGTTGGAGACGTCGTTCCAGGACGGCGTGCCGGCGATGAAGGTCGGATAGAGTTCCTTCAGATATTTCAGCGCGGCGATCGTCTCCTTGCTGTTGATGATGATATTGCCTTCCTCATCCAGCAGTGCGGCGTTGTGCGACCACAACAGCCAGTTGGCGAAGCCGTTGCCGTCGCCGACGGCGTTGCCGAGCGCGAAGCCCGCCGGCTTGCCGGCCGCCTTGAGCTTCTTGCAGAGTTCGAGGATGCCGGCATGGTCTTCCGGCACCTTGTCGAAGCCGGCCGCATTGACCAGCGACTTGCGGTAGACCAGCGGGCCACCCGAGGCGCCGAACGGCAGACCGATCCAGCTCTTGGATTTGGAGCGCATGCCGTAGCGTTTTGCGAGCGCGAGCCAGCCGCCGTAGCGCTTGTCGAGATAGTCGGCGACGTCGGTCAGCTCGATCAGCTTGTCGATATAGATATGCGGCGCATCGCCGAAGCCGATGATGATGTCGGGCCCGGCACCGGAGTTCGAGGTCACCGCGGTCTGCTGGTTGATGTCCTCCCAGCCGACGAAGTCGACCTTGATCTCGACGCCGGTCTTGTCGGTGAACGTCTTGGCATTGGCGCGGAACACGTCTTCGTCGGCCTGGACGAAGCGCACCGGCCGCAACATGCGCAAGTTCGCGCCCTTTTCGATCGGGAGCGACGGTGCTGCCACGTCGGCAGCCTTAATTTTCGACGCTTCCTGCGCCGAAGCGCCAGTGACGGCCAGTGCCGCTGCGGAAGCTCCCAGCGCCAGCGCGCCGCGACGCGTGACCTCATACGTCATGTCGTTTGCACTCCCTGTCTCTATTGCTCCTTCCCGGCGTTGACCGCCGGTGAAGGGTCTTGTCGTCTCGGCGCGCGAAAGGCGAGACAAGCCTTCGCGCGGAGAGCGTGGTCCCGCCTAGCTGTTCGGACCGCGATCCATGCTGACGGGCTGCCAGCGGCGCAGCGCGGTGTTTTGCAGCACCGACGGGTTGACGCAGCTTACCGGCCACATGCCTTGCAGCACTAGTGACAATTCGTAGCCCACGCGGCGCTTGCGCGCTTCGTCAAAACGTGCCGATGCCGAGGCGACATGCGCGGTCAAGGTAACATTGTCCATCCCGAGCATCGGATTGTTGTGCGACGGCGGTTCCTTTTCCAGCACGTCGAGCGCGGCGTGGGCGATCCAGCCCTCCTGCAGCGCCTTGATCAGCGAGTCCTCGTCGACGGTGGCGCCGCGGCCGGTGTTGATGAAGACGGCCGATTTCTTCATCTGGCGAAAATGCTTCTCGGTCAGCATGTGGTGCACCTCGGGCCGCGCCGGGGCGTGCATCGAGACGAAATCCGACTGCGACAGCACCTCCGACAATGTCGAGGGGATCACGCCGTGATCGTACATCAGCGTTTCCTGGATGAACGGATCGTAGGCCATCATCCGGAGGCCAAACGGCGCGGCGCGCTTGGCTACCGCGCGGGCGACCCGGCCGAACGAGATGAAGCCGAGCGTCTGGCCCATCAGCCGCGGAATCTTCAAGAGCGCCGGACGGCCTTCGGCCCAGCGGCCGGTGCGCACCATCTTGTCCTGCTCGATCAGGCGGCGGAAGCCTGCGAGCAGCAGCATCATGGCGTGGTCGGCGACTTCCTCGATGAAGGTGTCGGGGATGTTGGTGACGGGGATGCCGCGGGCGGTGGCGGCCTTGACGTCGACCGAGTCGACGCCGACGCTGCCGAGCGTGATAACCTTGCAGTTTTCGAGTGCGTCGATGACCGCCTTGGTGATCGGCATTCCCTTGGCGTAGATCGCGTCTGCGGTGCGCGCCGCGGCGATGAATTCGGCTTCGTTGGCCGGCGCCTCGACGATCTCCGCACCGATCGGATCGAGCGCCTCGCGCTCATAATCATAGCCGCCGCCGGCGACCGTGAAGCTCGCGCCCTTCGGCGTGACGACCCTGAATTTCGACATTGTCTGCTCCCGATGTGAGGTCTTCTGTTCTTGCTTTTTGCTGGTTTGCTTCTTGATCTTCTTGCTTCTCGGAGCGCGGCCTGGATCGCCGCTTTTCCTACTTCTACGCGAGCGGTGCTGCTCACTCTACAATTGCCGGTTGGTCCGAGGCCCGATTCTCCGGGCTTCTACGGGGAACCACCGTAACCATCAGGTAAAGGGTCTCACATTACGGTGACCGGAATCAATCCGCCAATCGCGTCGCGTTCCCCGCCTCTTCTGGAGACCCCCGTGAAGCTTTCAAATCTGAAGATCACCCCCAAGCTCGGCATTCTGGTGGGGGTGGCGCTCCTTGGCCTGTGCACGGCCGGCATCCTGGCAATCAATCTGATGCAGCGTGAGATGACGAATGCGCGCATCGACCAGGCCAAAGCGATAGTCGAGATGGCGAAGAACATGGCGGCGAGCCTGAAGAAGGAGGTCGACGCCGGAAAGATGACCAAGGAAGCGGCGCTCGCCGAGTTGGGCAAGCGCGGCAACGCGATGACCTACGATAACGGCTCGGGTTATCTGTTCGGTACGGACTACAACGGCATCACGGTGCTCGCGCCCGATCCGAAGCAGGTCGGCACCAACCGCATGGATGTCGTGACCAATGGCCGCAAGCTGTCGCAGGAACTGATGGACGGCGTAAAGTCCAAGGGCGATATCCTGCTGTTCTATGAATATGTGAAGCCGGGCCAGGAGACGCCGATCCGGAAGCTCGGCTATGCCGTCGCGGTTCCCGGCTTCGACATGTATCTCGGCACCGGCGCCTATCTCGACGATATCGACGCCAAGATGCGTCCTATTGCCTGGTTGCTTGGGCTCGCGATCATCGGCATCGGCATCGTCTCGAGTTCGGTCGCCTGGCTGATCGGCCGCAGCATCTCCCGCCCGCTCAATTTGCTCGGCAGCCGCATGCGCGACATCGCAGACGGCAAGCTCGACGGCGACATCCCCGGCGTTGGCCGCGGCGATGAGGTCGGCGGGATGGCGGCGACCGTGCAGATCTTCAAGGACAATGCGATCCGCATCCGCGGCCTGGAGCAGGCCGAGGCCGAGACGCAGGCGCGCGCCACTTCCGAGCGCCGCAACGCGATGCAGGATCTTGCGAGCGATTTCGAGCGCAGCGTGAACGGCATCGTCCGTACGGTGGCCTCCGCCGCCGCCGGCATGCAGACGACGGCGCAGTCGATGACCGCGACCGCAAGCGACGCCAGCGCGCGGGCTGCGACCGTCGGCGCGGCCTCCGACTCGGCCTCCAACAATGTCGGCACGGTTGCTGCCGCGGCCGAAGAGCTGTCCAGCTCGGTTGCGGAAATCTCCCGCCAGGTCGCGCGCTCGAGCGAGGTCGCCAGCCAGGCGGTGGCCGATGCCGAGCGCACCAACGCGACCGTGCAGGCGCTCTCCACCGGCGCCGAGAAGATCGGCGAGGTGGTCAAGCTGATCCATTCGATCGCCGCCCAGACCAATTTGCTCGCGCTCAATGCCACCATCGAGGCGGCGCGCGCCGGCGAATCCGGCCGCGGTTTCGCGGTGGTCGCCTCCGAGGTGAAGGCACTGGCGAACCAGACCGCGAAGGCAACCGAGGAGATCTCGGCGCAGGTTGCCGCGATGCAGGCGTCCACCGGCGAGGCGGTGACCTCGATCGGCGGCATCACCGCGACCATCGCGCAGATGAGCGAGATCACCGCCTCGATCTCGACCGCGATCGACCAGCAGGGCGATGCGACGCGCGAAATCGCCCGCAACATTCAGCAGGTCGCGGCCGGCTCGAGCGAGATCTCCGCCCATATCGGCGGCGTCACGTCAGCGGCCGCCGCCACCGGCACGGCGGCGGGCGACGTGCTGTCGAATGCGCGCGAGCTCGACACCCAGTCCGGCATGCTGCGCAACGCGGTCGACGAGTTCCTGCAGAAGGTCCGCGCGGCGTAAGGCCGGCACGATCAAGCGACGTCATCCGAATGCCCGGGCCTCGCCCGGGCATTCACATTTTGAGCCGCCTCCTGCTTCTCGATCCCGGCGTCGGCGATCAGCTCCTCCCACAAAACGAGCTGCTCGGGGGTGCGCTGCCAAAATATCGAAAACAACCCCATGCAAAGGAGCCGGTGACGGCGGCCCGCCAACTTGACACGTCGGGCAAATCAGTGTCATATTTCTAATATTCAGAAATATTGGCCGTGGTGTTACGATCCCTCCGCGAAGACCTGCGCGACGTGAAACGCCTTGGTGGTGACGAGCCACCTGCCGTCGATCCGGTGAAACACGAGATGGTCGATGAAGCCGGTTTGGCCGGCCCTGACCCGCACCTTGGCGATGGCGAGATCGGACGCGGTCTGCTCGATGCTGATGATCGCTTCCTCGCGCGGCGATCTCATCGACGCCGGCGAGGGACGGCTGCGGATGAAGTCGCGGAATTCCGCCGCCGACCGCACCGTGTGCTTGCCGTCCCGGATGCCGTGCACGATGCAGGCATCGGCGAAGACGTCGCGGAACCGGCTGTCGTCGACGTCGTACATCAGGTTGAAATATCCATCGATCGCGGATGCGATGGCCTGGATGTCGCTCATTGCAAAGTCTCCGTAGCGGATGATGTGGCGGTGGCCTCACCGGACCAGACCGGTGATCTGCGCCGACAGTGGCCGATATGGTGGCGGAGTGCTACGACCGGGCGGTCATCTCTTGGATGACTGAGAGGCATCGGCATGGACGAAGTTGACGGTCGGCTGGTTGACGGGCTGGTGGTCCTCGCGGCGCTGGCGGATGCGCGCAGTTTCGGCCGTGCCGCCGAACGGCTCGGCATGACGCAGTCCGGCGTCAGCAAGGCGATCGCCAAGCTCGAGGCGCGCCTCGATGCCAGGCTGGTCCACCGCACGAGCCGGGCCGTCGAACTCACCGAGGAAGGGCGCGCGTTGGTCGAGCGGGTCGCCGCGCATCTGGCCGGGATCGGTGAGGCGGCGGCGGAGACCTCGAAATCGCGCGATGCGGTGCGCGGCAGGCTGCGGGTCAATGTCGACCCGCTGTTCTCCCGCATGGTGCTGTCGCCGAAGCTGAGCGAGTTCCTGCTGCAGAATCCGGGCATGGAGTTGCGTATCGAGACCCGCGACCGGATCGCGGATCTGGTCAGCGACGGTTTCGATCTGGCGGTGCGGTTCGGCGAGCCGGTGCCGTCGGCGCTGATTGCGCGCCGCGTGCTCGATGCACGGGTACTCACCGTGGCCTCGCCGATCTATCTCGAACGACACGGCCGGCCGCTCGACCCGCGGGAGCTGGCGAGCCGCGACCATCAGTGCATCCATGCAATCGACGCGGCGACCGGGCGTCCCTTCGATTGGGAGTTTCGGCGCGGCGGCGAGGTCGTGCCGGTCGCGGTCAACGGGCGGCTCACCGTGACCGATTCAGGAACCAAGCTCGGCGCCTGCCTGGCCGGTTTCGGCATCGCGCAGGCGATCGATATCGGGCTCGACGATCATCTGCGGAGCGGGGCGCTGATCGAGCTGTTTCCGGACTGGCCCGACGAGCGCTTTCCGCTCTACGTCTATTACGCCTCGCGTAACCACGTGCCGGCCAAGGTGAGGCGGTTTATCGACTTCGTCACGGAAACGCTGGCGTCAAAGTCACGTTCGACCCGCAAATCCGCTCCCCTGCGCAAGGTAAGCTAGCCATGTCTTGGGCATCAGCTAGCTCTTCGCCGATCCTTTGGCTGATGCTTGCCGTGAGGCGATGATGACGCCGGCGAGCACCAGCGCGTAGCCGATCAGATGAAAAGGCGCCAGCGTCTCGCCGAGCAGCAGGATCGCCATCGCCGAGCCGAACACCGGCACCAGATGAAAGAACGGCGCGGCGCGGTTCGGGCCGATCAGCGCGACGCCACGGTTGAAGAACAGATAGGCCAGCGTCGACGGGAAGATCAGCGTGTAACCCAGCGTGGCAAAAGTCAGAAGGTCGAGCTTCAGCGTCACGCCGTTCAAGAATTCCCAGATTGCCACCGGCAACAGCATCAGCGCACCGCAGCAGGTGGTGAACGAGATCAGCGAGAGCTGATGGATCTTCGGCCGCCGCGGGATCAGTGCCGAATAGAGCCCGAACGACACCAGCGAGGCGCCGAACATGATGTCTCCCCGATTGAAGCTGATGCTGGCGAGCGCCGAGAAATCGCCGCGCAGGATGATGGTCAGCACGCCGGCCAGCGAGATCGCGATGCCGGCAGACTGTGCCGGCGTCAGCCGGACGCCGAACAGGATCAGCGACCACAACGCCACGAACAACGGCCCCGCCGACTGGATCAACAGCGCGTTCAACGCCTCGGTATACTGCATCGCCCAGTAGGAGATCGCGTTGTTGAACGCGAAACCGACCGCGGACAACAGCAGCATCAGCGGCAGTGCCCTGCGCAGCTTCGGCCAGTCCTCCTTCAAATGCGGCCAGGCGAACGGCAACAGGATCAGGAACACGCCGAACCATCGGATCGTAGTCAGTGTGACCGGCGGCACATGGCTGCCGACATGACGCGCCAGCACGATATTGGCGGCCCAGAACAGCGACGTCAGGCTGAGCAGCAGATAAGGCTGGTTGTTGAGCCAGTGCAGCGGCGAGCGGCGCGGGGTTGTGGCAGGTGCGGGCAAGGCGGTCATCGTTTCGCGAATGTTGTGCCCGAATCCGCCGCCGCGACAAGACGAAAGTGCGGATTGGAGCCATGCGCGAGGGCGGCGCTAGCCAGCTGTCGTATGGGTCGAAGTTGTCATTACTTGAGAATACAAACCAGAATACTCGACCTGCAATCCGTCATCCTGAGGTGCGAGCGGAGCGAGCCTCGAAGGATGTGCGGCCCCACTTTGGCCGATTCATCCTTCGAGGCTCGCCGAAGAGGCTCGCACCTCAGGATGACGGGGATGGTGTTTGAGCCTGACCTCGGACGCACGCCTATTTCTGCGGCCCCGACAGCGAGATGTCGCGCTCGGCGCGAAACACGTTGCTGTAGAGGTTGGCGATCCATTGCCGTCCGCTGGAGGTGATGTTGAGGTGGCGGATCGCCTTTTGCACATGCGGTGCCACGCTGTCCCAATAGAAGCGCGGATAGAGTTCGACGAGATCGGCCGGCGAATCGTAGCCGAGCTGGCGGTTCAGTCCGGCCTCCTCGAATTCGAGGTACAGCGCGTTGGCCTTGCGGATGTAATGGGGATCGCCGAGCTGGCCGATCAGGTCGGCGGCCCGCAGCAGGATGGCCTCCTCTCCGAACTCCTCATTGCCGTCCGGAGCGGTTTGCGGAAAGCGTGTGCCCTCGATGGCGCGCACAATGCGCTCCTTGTCGAGCAGCGCGACGCCCTTGAGCCGCTCCATCACGAAGATCTTCGAGCGGTCGACGTGATAGGACATCAGCCCCGCATCCGACGAGCCGCGCGGCAGGATCACCTTGCGGCCATCGGCGGCAACCAGATAGCCGTTCTCGTCGTCGGCATCGAACAGCCCGCGTACATAGCCGATGTCATGGGTGAGGCAGGCGATGATGACATGCGCATAATCCTCCGCGCTCATGTGCGAGTGCAGCGCGCGGCCCCGCAGGATGGCGTGGCCGGCCAGGGTTACCAGCATGGTATGCTCGACATTGTGATAGAGCGCGTCGCTGTTGCCGATGCATTCGAGCGCGATCCGCGCGATCGAGGGCACCATCTCGACCAACTGAGTCTGCGAAGAGCCGAAGCGGCGCTGCATATATTCGCCGAGGAATTTGCTGAGCGCGTCGGCCGCAAGTTCGGGAAGGGTCATCACGGCATTGACCTCCGAGATCGGGTGGTGAGCTTACGGCCTGGCAGCATTTCAGGGTAGTCCCGCGGTGTGACATAATGTTTGCGGCCGGACCGTCCCGGCCAGGCCGATACGGCCTTCGGGGAGCGTCTGATGAGTGTCGATCTCTTGAACGTCAAAGGCCTGAACGAGCTGGATCAAGAGGCTCCGGTCGTGATGGTCAATCTGATGCGGTTTCGCGCGCGATCGCTCGACGGCGACGGCTCGGGCTGGGATGCCTATCTGCGCTACAGCGCGCTCACCGTCCCCATGATCAAGGCGCGCGGCGGCACGTTGCTGTGGACCGGCAATGCCGAGACGGTCGCGCTGGGCGAGCCGGCCGGCCAGCGCTGGGACTATCTCGCGCTGGTTTATTACCCGAGCGTCGCCGCCTTCATCGACATGATGACCTCGGCCGACTACGAAGACCGCTGCGACCCGCATCGCCGCAATGGCTGCGAGGAGCACGTCATCATCGCGACCCGCGAGTCCTACAGCAAGTTCAAGGTCGGGTGAGGGGTGTTAGAACGCACTCTACGTGACCGCATATTCAGCTGTATCACCGTCACCCTGAGGTGGCCGCTTCTTCAGCGGCCCTCGAAGGGTCGACGGCCCCACCGTGGCCGATTCATCCTTCGAGGCTCGCAAACGCTCGCACCTCAGGATGACGGGTCTGACAGATTAGCAAGCGCTGCATGGCACGCCGCCTGCACCACCTTGCAGACTTCATCCTTCGACCGCCCCGCGCTCAGCGAGGCGAAGGTGGGGTAGCTGGTCAGCGCGAAGATCAGGTCGACGGCGTCCCTGCGGGCCTGCGGTGACGCGCCTTTGTCCGCGATCCGCTCGGTCAATGCGGTGACGCCGCGGCGGCGTCGTTCGTTGCGCTCGCGGATCGCCTCGGCGAATTCGGGATCGGTCGCCATCGCGTCGTGCAGGCGTCCAACGGCGGAATCGCGGCTCCAGAATCCGCAGAAGATCTCGACCATGCGGTCGAGCGCGGCGCGCGGATCGGCCATCGCCATGGCGTCGGCGAGCTGATGCAGCCCGCCATGGCGCGCGATCTCGTCGAACACGGCCTCGAGCAGCCCGCGCCGCGACCCGAATTGATTGTAGACGGTCAGCCGCGTCACGCCTGCCGCCTTCGCCACCGTATCCAGCGAGAACCGCGCGATACTCTCGCCTTCGCGCAGCGTGCGCGACGCGGCCTCGATCACGCGCTCGCGGGTCTCGGCGGCAGCGGCGCTGCGGGCCGGGCTCACATAGCTGCGCGGCGGCATCGGCTTGTGCTTTCGTCATATTGAGTATACATAATGTATATCTAATTTCCAATGCCCTTTGGAGCAACATCATGCAGGCCGTCCTCATCATAGCGCTGTCCCTTCACGTCCTGTCATCGGTGTTTTGGGCCGGCTCGAGCTTCACTTTGGCGCGCACCGGTGGGCTCGGCGGCGAAAAGCTGCTGTTTCCGCAGATCGGCGCTGCGACGGTTGCGATCGTGACCGGCGCCACGCTGTGGCGCCTGGTCCATGAAGGTTCGTTTGCGCTGTCGGAAAAGATCCTGGCCGGCGGCGCGATCGCCGCACTGGCCGCAATTGCGGTGCAGATCATCGTCGGCGGCGGCGCGATCCGGCAGTTGCGCAGCGATGCGGGTGATACCTCCGCCGCACGTTCGCGGCTGGCCATTGCGCAGCGCATCGCGGCCGGGCTGCTCGCGGTCACGGCGCTCTGCATGGGCGCCGCGCGCTACGCGTGAGCCTTGAGCGCGATGAGATTGGGTTAAATCGGTCTGGCGCGGCCTCGGTTCACCTCTCCCCATTGGGGAGGGGTCGGATTGCGAAGCAATCCGGGTGAGGGTTCTTGCTCTCTCGATGAGCCGTAACCCCTCACCCGATTTGCTGCGCAAATCGACCTCTCCCAAGGGAGAGGTGAAGGTTCGACGCCGCTCTAGCTCGACCCAATCTCATCATGCCTAGAACTTCCGCACCAGGTCCGGGGTGATCTCTTTCAGGCTGCGGATGCCGAGCAGCGCGAGGTCGCGATCGATCTCGGCATGCAGCAGCGAGATCGCGCGCGACACACCGGCCTCGCCCGCGGTCACGGCGGCATAGAGGAACGGGCGGCCGACCCAGACGAAATCCGCACCGAGCGCCAGCGCCTTGATGACGTCGGTGCCGCGGCGGATGCCGCCGTCCACCATCACGGTCATATCGCCCTTCTGTGCGGCGATCTCCGGCAGCGTGCGCAGGCCCGAGACGGTGTAGTCGAGCTGGCGTCCGCCATGGTTGGAGACCATCACGCCGTCGCAGCCGTGCTCGCGCGCCAGCCGCGCGTCTTCCGGCGAGATCAGCCCCTTGACCACGAGCTTGCCGTTCCAGCGCTTGCGGATCAGCTCGACATGCTTCCAGGCCAGCTGGTCGCGGCTGCCGATGTTGCGCATCAGGTTCTTGGACAGCACCGGCGGGCCCTGCTTGGCGTCCATGTTCTCGAAATGCGGCATGCCGTGGTTGAACACGGTGCGCGCCCAGGTGTTCAGCAGCCAGTCCGGATGGGTGATGGTGTCCCAGAACACCCGCGGCGTGATCTCGAGCGGCACCTGGAAGCCGTTGCGGATGTTGTTCTCGCGGTTGGGCGGCACCGGCACGTCGGCGGTGACGACGAAGGTGTCGTAGCCGGCCGCCGCGACGCGATCGACCAGCGGCTCGATGCGCTCGGGGAGCCCTGCGAGATAGGCCTGGTACCAGGCCTGCTGATTGGCGGTGCGGACGTCCTCAAGCCGGATCAGCGAGGAGGCCGAGAGGATCATCGGGACGTTGGCCGCCGCCGCGGCGCGCGCCAGCACGATGTCGCCGCGATAGGCGCACAGCGCCGACGAGCCCATCGGTGGAATGCCGAACGGCGAGGCGTAGGTCTTGCCGAACAGCGTCGTGGTCTGGTCGCGGCCGGAGACGTCATTCAATACGCGCGGCACGAAGCCGTATTCGTCGAACGCCCGGCGATTGTCTGACCGGGCCGTGTCGGTCTCGGCGCCGCCGGAGACGTAGCCGTAGAGGAATTTCGGCAGCAGCCGCCGCGCCTGCGGCTCGAAATCGTCGAGCGTGAGATAGCGCCGCAAATGCCGAGGCACCGCGGGGGCTGCGCGGTTGACGGTCGCGGGAGGCGGGGAAAGGGCTGCGGTCCGGTCGTGCACGTCTGGCGTTTCCGTTGTTCTTGGTTCTTGACGCAGGCAGTCTAGAGCACGAACCTGACAAGTGCGAAGCGGTTTTGCCTCGCGGCAAACGCGGAACGCGTTGCGCGGAGATCATGGTTCAACACGGGGCTGAAGCGCGCTGATATGCCCTAAAGCGCGATGAGATTGGGTCGAATCATCATCGCGCTTGAGCTCTTTGTTTGATCATGATCTCCGCGCAAACGCCTTTGGCGTTTGTCGCGAGGGAAAACCGCTTCGCACTTTTCCGGATCGTGCCTTAGCGCCTGGCGGCGGGCCCGGCAATTTTCGCGTTGAACGCGTTGACGGATTGGCTGACGTCGCTGAGCGTCTTGCGCGTCTCGGCGATCATGGCGCCGGATTTCTTGTCGAAACTCTGGATCAGCTCGCGCAGCGAGATCACGGTCGGCAGCAGCTCGCCGCCATATTTGTCGCTGCCGAAGCTCTTCAGGAACTTGTCGGCTGACGTCATCTTGGCGTCGACCGCGCTGATGCCGTCGTCGGCGGCATCGATGAAGCCGGCAATCAGCTCGCCATTGCCGGACAGCGAGTTAGTAAAGTTCTCGAGCCCGAGCAGCGAGTCCTTGATGTCGGCCTCGTTCTCGGTGATGACGCGGTCGACATTGCGCAGCGCAACCCGCAGCTTCTCCTGGATGCCCATCGTGCCTTCGGCGTCGGCGGTCAGCTCGGGAATGCCGTCGGCGCCGAGCGCCGGCGGCGGAGCATCGTCGGTGCCGCCGGTGAAGGAGATCGAGGCGATCCCGGTCAGGCCCTGGAATTCGAGGCCCGCCTGGGTGTCCTTCCTGATCGGGGTATTGCCCTCGATCCGCGTCATCGCCACCACGCGGTGACGGTCGAGCCGGATCGAGACCACCTCGCCGATCCGCACGCCGGCGAAGTTGACGCTGGCGCCGCGACGCAGGCCGGAGGCCGAGCCCTCGAAAATGACGCGGAACGGCACCATCCGCTTGATGCCGGCATAGCGCTGATAGCCCAGCCAGCCGCCGAGCGAGCCGGCGACGAGGGCCAGCGTCAGGGTGCCGATCACGAGATTGCTGGCGCGCGCCATGCGTTTGGGACCTGTCCGCGAAGCAGAGCTCAAGAGATAGCGGATTTGCCGCCGCCAGTCACCGCGTCCCAGCGGATCGGATCAGGCTGACTGCTTCCGCGATGCCGCAAAGACACCGGCCAGCACCAGCGCGAAGCCGATGAAATGGAAGGCCTGCGGATGCTCGCCGATGAACACGATCGACATGACGGTGCCGAACACCGGAACCATGTGGAAGAACGGCGCGGCGCGGTTGGCGCCGATCAGCTGCACACCGCGGTTGAAGCACAGATAGGCCAGCGTCGAGGGGAACACCGCGACATAGAACAGCGACAGCAGATTGTTCGTCGTGAGCTGCATCACCGGACGCGCGCCGAGTTCCCAGATGAGCAACGGGATCAGCACCAGCGCGCCGCAGCCGAAGGTGAAGGCCGCGACCGACAGGCCGTGGATCTTGGGCCGCTTCAAGGTCAGTACCGAATACAGCGCGAAGATCACCAGCGCGACGATGAAGATCAAATCGCCCTTGTTGAACTCGATCTTCGACAGCGTCGTGAGATCGCCGTGCAGCAGGATCACCAGCACGCCGGCGAGCGACAGCAGCACGCCGAGCAGCTGCGCCAGCGTCAGCCGCGCGCCGAGCAGGATCAACGACCACAGCGCGACCAGGAGCGGCAGCGCGGATTGGAACAGCAGCGTGTTGAGCGCCTGGGTGTGCTCGAGTGCCCAGTATTGCAGCGTGTTGAAGGCGCTGATGCCGGTCATCGAAAGCAGCATCATGATGCCGAGATTCTTGCGGATCGCAGGCCAGTCGCGGGCGAGGTGCTTCCAGGCAAACGGCAGGATGATCAGGAACGCCACGAACCAGCGCAGGAACGACAGCGTCACCGGCGGAATGTGGCCGGCCGCGAGCCGGCCGACGATCGCATTGCCGGCCCAGCACATCGCGGTGATGCAAAGCAGCAGATATGGCTGGTTGGCGATCCAGGAGCCGGACGCGGGCGCGGTGGTGGAATCGGAGGCAGACATTCGATCAGGCCCGGGTTCACGACGCCGCGGACCGCCCGGCTGGCTGCGCCGGGCCGGAATGGATCTCCCCGGCCCCTGTCACAGACACGGATTCCGCCATTGCATCAATGGGGATAGACGCATCGCGACCATGCGCGAAGTCCCCTTACGGAGAGCGGCCAGCGAGTTCTGCTCAGCCGGTCCGCAAGAGGCAACCTGATCCGGCGCGCGCCGCTAGCCGGCGCCCGGCGGTGTGGTCTGGCGCTTGACGATCTGCTCGGCGAGCTCGATCAGGATCCGCTTGGTGTCGGGGTCCTGTACGTCGCGGAACACCCGCAGCATGCGCAGTTCGAGCAGGGATTGCAGCGACTCCGCCGCCTGGCCGCTCTGTGTCGGCGCTGTCGCGGCGGGCCGACGATTGAGGATGTCGGCGGCAACCCCGAGCATCTCGGCAACGGTCGCCAGGCGGCCGGTATCGACCTTCACCGTGCCGTCCACGCCGTTTTTTTGCAGGGAGGCCCCGCTGCACAGGATCTCGGCGAGATCCGCCTGCGACAGCCCGATGGCGCGCCAGCGCGCCTGCACCAGTTGATCGATCTGATCGTCCTGCGATGTGCTCATGGTGCGCCTAGGCGATCTCCAGCTGCGTCGGTCCGTGGACAGCATTCCCGCGACGAATGTTGGTAGCAAATCGAGCAGGGGGTCGTCGCGACGGGACTTCTACGGATTATTCGGATCGACAACTGGTCTCGCCGAACCGGGCGACGTGCCGGAAGATCCGCACCTGTACTCCGGCCGGTCAATCGCGCGGGGCGCGCACGCTATGATCCGGGATGCTCGCATTCGCGTCATCCGGCCTTGGCCTTATTAGCAAGACCGTGCGCGAATGCAATCAGGGGGCGATGAATGAGATGAATCCAACCGGAATGTGTGACCTCGCCACACAACCGTCGTTTCCTCGCGAAGCGATGCCGGGGGCGCGGAAGCTGCCTTGCGAGCGCCGCGACGGTTGCGCAGTGCCGCCGCTCACAAGTCGATGATCCCGAGTGCGATGCTCTTTGCCACGCCGTGGGTCTTGTTGGATGCCTCGAGCTTGCGCAGCGCCTGCTTGATGAAGCCTTCCACCGTCTCCGGAGAAATACCGAGGATCTGCGCGGTGTCGACCACGGTCTTGCCGCGCGCCGCCCAGGCCATCACTTCCTTTTCGCGCCCGGTGAGCTTGATGGTTTCGGCGGCGTCGGCGGGCTTCAGGATGGTCGGTGCGTTGCGCTGGTCGCGGTTGACGATGTCCATCGCCCGCTGCACCCAGTAGATCATCAACAGATGCAGTTCATGCCGATGGCAGATGAACAGCTTGTCGAAGTCGCGCGGTTGGTCTTCCCAGAAGAACACC
This sequence comes from Bradyrhizobium acaciae, assembly GCF_020889785.1. Classification (GTDB taxonomy): domain Bacteria; phylum Pseudomonadota; class Alphaproteobacteria; order Rhizobiales; family Xanthobacteraceae; genus Bradyrhizobium; species Bradyrhizobium acaciae. Next base: position 5,203 of record NZ_JACMYK010000066.1, on the reverse strand, counting down.
GTCGAGCTCGAATGCACGGCGCCGAGTCGGTCGCGATAGTGGAAGGGCACCACGAAGCCCTGGCGAAAGCCGTGATCCCGCGCGGCCTCCATCATCTTCAACGCCGGTGGACGCTTGTGGCCCTGCCGCTCCGGCAGCTTGAGCTCGCCCCAATGGAACGGCGTGTTGGTTCGCCGTACCCGCGTCAACGCCGGATCGGAATGGACGAAGTCGTTCTGGATGTAGGCACGCTCCCATGCCGGCGTGTAGGTGCCAGTGTGATAGGGCAGGTCGAGCTCGGGCCGGCCCGCATCGATGAATGCGAAGCTGGAGAAACCGTAGTTTTGGATGACCCGGTGCAGCGACAGTCGAAGCTCGTCGATCGTGCCCGACGCCTCGATGCTCGAAATGGCTTCTTCCAGGACCATTGAGTAAAACCCCCGGTTTCCGGGGGTACCACAATTAAGCCTTTTTGTCCCAGATGCCGGCGACATCTGGAGGCGGAGGGAATGTCGCACCTTTGGGGGGAATACCACGCGCTCGTCACCACCGAAGAGCGCTATCCGGCGCACGTTCAGGCGATGCTCAGGCTGCGCAAGCGGCTGTTTGTCGATCATTGCGGCTGGCTTCTGAGCACCACCGGCGACGTCGAGCGCGACCAGTTCGACGTCTGGTATACCGAACACTGCCTGCTGTTTCTCGGCTCGGAGCTGATCGGCGGCTTCCGCGCCATCCGCACCGACTATCCCTATCTCACCAAATCGGTTTTCCCGCAGCTGGCGCAACGCCGCTTTCCCAGCCGCCGTGACGCCTGGGAAATCAGCCGGTTCGGCGTGTTGCCGGGGGCCGCAACCGCATCCGCCGCGCGCGTCAACTACGCGCTGATGTTTCGCTTTGCCGAACTGCGCGGTGCGGCGGCGCTGGTGGCGATGGCCGACCTTACCTATGAGCGCTTCCTCGCGCGGATGGGCATCCACACCCATCGCTACGGTCCGCCGCAGGTGATCGGCAACGACCGCTTCGGCCGCCCGCTGACGGCGCTCGCCGGCGAGATCCCACTCGATATCGCCGGCAACCCCGGACTGACCAAATTCCTCGACCTTGGACGGCAATTGGAGATCCACGATGCCACACATGTTCTCGGACGTTCGAGCGTTTCGGAGCGACCCGCTCAAATTCCTGCTTGAGCGCGGCAACGCCTCGCCGCTCGGGCTGGTGCCGCTCCATCTGGGGCCCGCGCCGGTCCTGCTGGTGAATGATCCGGATCTGATCCGCCCGATCCTGAAGGCACCGGAGGCCGACATCGGCAAGGGCCGGCTGATCAAGAAGCTTTCGCCGGTGCTCGGCCAAAGCTCGCTGATGCTCCACGGCGACGAGCACAAGCGGCGGCGTGCGGTGCTGCACAAGCACATGGCCAAGGGCAGCGTCGAGAAATACCTGCCGCAGATGTGTGCCGAGATCCGCGCGGTCGGCGCAAGGCTGGCGCGGCTCGGCTCGTTCGATCCGCATCGCTTCACCGCGACGCTGGCGCTGCGCACGATCTGCATCGCCGTGTTCGGCGCGCAGGTCATTTCGTCCGGCGACGAGGAGGCCCTGGTGCAGGCGGTCGGCACCATCGAGGATGATCTCGCCGACGAGATGTTCCGCGTGCTGCCGCTCGGGCCTGTGTCCTGGTATCGCAGGCGGCAGAACCGGATTTGCGCCAAGCTTGCGATGTCGACCGTGGTGCAGCGGCTGCGCAGCAGCGCCGGCTCGACCAGCGCGCTGCGCGATCTCGAGGCGCTCGGCCTCAGCGATCGCGACCTGCACGACGAGATTCTCACGCTGCTGCTGGCCGGCCATCACACCACCGGATCGACCGCAGCCTGGGTGCTCTATCACATGGCGGCCAATCCCGCGCTGATGGACGAGATCGCGGACGAGGCGGCCGATTGCATCGGCGACGACGGCGAATTGCGCGTCGACGCGGTCAGGCGCGCCGACGTCAGCGCGACGCTGGTCAAGGAGGTCTGCCGGCTCTATCCCAGCGCCTGGTGGTTCTCGCGCGAGGTGATGCAGCCGGTGACGATCGGCGGGCGCGACCTCAAGATCGGCACCTCGCTGTTGATCTGCCCCTGGCAATTGCAGCGCGATCCCAGGCATTTCGAGGAGCCGGACAGCTTCCTGATGACGCGGCGCTACAACACCGACGCCTACATCCCGTTCGGAGCCGGTCCGCGCGCCTGCGCCGGGATGGGGGTTGCGATGCTCGAGCTGCAATTGCTCGCGCTCGAGATCGCAGCCGCCTATCGCTTCACGGGTGTCAGCCCGAATCCGGCGCCGTGGCCGAAAGCCTCGGTGACGCTCGTGCCGCCCCCGATGACGATCGACATCGAAGTCCGCGAAATGCGCTCGCGCATCCTGCATCTCGGCGAGGAAGCCGAGCGCCTGCCGTACATTCCACCCGTCGGCGCGGCGTCCATCAGCACCCTACAATCGGTATCCCAATGACAACTCAGATAACAACGGCCAGCATCGGGCAGAGGGCCATGGATCAAGTGCAAGTGCGCAGTTTGCGCGACGTCATCGCGGTGTTGATCGAGCAGCGCAGCATCGTGACGGCGGCCGGCGCAGGTTTTGCCGCGCATCTGCTCGATCTCGCGATCATGCAGCTCCGGCTCAACGTCAACGACATCACGGCAGAGGAATTGACCGGCCTGTCCGACTACGTCGGCGCGGAGTTTTCCAGGGACAAGTCCTCGCATTGATCGCACGCAGCGTTTTCGAGCGAAGTGGGCACCGGTTCGCGTGAAGAAGACGCGTCAAAACGAGGAGTCGAGCTTCGGTTTCGATCGAAACGGAAGCTCTAGTCCTGCGTCGCCACCAGCGCCTTCATCGTGGCGCCGGCGGCGAGCGCGGCGTCGTTCGGATCGATCTCGATCTGCAGGCCGCGCTGGCCGCCGTTGACGAAGACGGTGACATGGGTGAGCGCGGTCTCGTCGATCGCGGTCGGCACCTTCTTCTTCTGGCCGAACGGGCTGATGCCGCCGACATGGTAGCCGGTCAGCCGCTCGGCGTCGGCCGGGCGCATCATCCTGGCCGACTTGCCGCCGAGGGCTGCGGCAAGCTTCTTCATGCTGACCTCGCAGTCCGACGGCACCACGGCGCAGACCGGCTTGCCGTCGACTTCCGCCATCAGCGTCTTGAGCATCCGGTTCGGATCGACGCCGAGCGCCTCCGCAGCCTGCAGCCCGATGCTCTCGGCGCTGGAATCGTAGACATAGGTATGGAGTTTGAAGGCAAGGCCGAGCTTGCGCAGCGCCATCGTTGCTTGTGTCGAATTGGGCATGGACCCTGCCGGTTGATACGGCCGAATGATCGCCGCAATGGGCCCGGCGATCAATCGGCCGTATGGCCGGCCTCAGGCCGCGCCAACATTAAATTCCCGCGAGCGCGGCGCAACCTGGCGCGGCATGGAATTTTCAGGGGATATCAAAGGGTTGTAGCCCGTCTAAAAGGCGTAAACGACCCCGTTCTTGCTTGCGCAGCCGACCCGCTTCCGTTATCCGGTAGGCGCCTTGCGTGCGCGCGGCCGGGCGCCGTGATTTGGGCTGGGCATATCAATGCATGATCGCTGTGGGCGGACGCGTTTTCGCCGCGATCATGGTCTCTGAAACACCTGAAGGGAACATCTTCGCAATGGCCAATGTTGTCGTCGTCGGCGCCCAGTGGGGTGACGAGGGGAAGGGCAAGATCGTCGACTGGCTGTCGGAACAGGCCGACATCGTCGTGCGCTTCCAGGGCGGCCACAATGCCGGCCATACGCTCGTGATCAATGGCCAGACCTACAAGCTGGCGCTGCTGCCCTCCGGCGTGCTGCGCCCGAACAAGCTGGCGGTGATCGGCAATGGCGTGGTGTTCGATCCGCAGGCCTTCCTCGACGAGGTCGCCAAGCTGAAGGGGCAGGGCGTTGCGGTCGGTCCCGATAATCTCAGGATCGCCGAGAACGTCACGCTGATCCTGCCGCTGCATCGCGAGCTCGATTCCCTGCGCGAATCCTCCAACGCCATCACCTCGATCGGCACCACCCGCCGCGGCATCGGCCCGGCCTATGAGGACAAGGTCGGCCGCCGCGCCATCCGCCTGATGGATCTCGCCGATCTCGATACCCTGCCGCACAAGATCGACCGCCTGCTGGCGCACCACAATGCGCTGCGCCGCGGTAACAATCTGGAGGAGATCGACGGCAAGAGCATCCTGGCCGAGCTGTCGGCGCTGGCGCCGAAGCTCCTGCCCTATGCCGAGACGGTATGGCGGCTGCTGGACCTCAAGCGCCGCGAGGGCAAGCGCATCCTGTTCGAGGGTGCGCAGGGCGCGCTGCTCGACGTCGACCACGGCACCTATCCCTATGTGACGTCGTCCAACACGGTGGCGGCGCAGGCCGCGACCGGCACCGGCCTCGGCCCGGGCGCGGTCGGCTATGTGCTCGGCATCTGCAAGGCCTACACCACCCGCGTTGGCCAGGGCCCGTTCCCGACCGAGCTGAACGACGAGATCGGCGAAGAAATCGGCCGCCGCGGCAAGGAATTCGGCGTCAACACCGGGCGCAAGCGCCGGGTCGGCTGGTTCGACGCCATGCTGGTGCGGCAGACGGTCCGGACCTGCGGAATTGCCGGGCTGGCGCTGACCAAGCTCGATATTCTCGACGGGTTCGACAGCATCAAGGTCTGCATCGGCTACAAGCTGGACGGCAAGGAAATCGACCATCTGCCGGCGGGCGAGGGTGCACAGGCCCGCATCGAGCCGATCTACGAGATCATCGAGGGCTGGAAGCAGCCGACCGCCAATGCGCGGTCCTGGGCGGACCTGCCGGCCCAGGCCATCAAGTATGTGCGCCGGGTCGAGGAACTGGTGGGGTGTCCGGTCACCCTGCTATCCACCAGCCCGGAACGTGAAGATACTATTCTGGTACAGAATCCGTTCGAGGCTTAACGGGATATTACCTATATCCCTCCAATTGTGTGGAAATGGCTGACTACTACCCGCTGATCGCCCGTGCCATCGCCGGATTGGACCCAACCGCCCCCGGCGAAGCCCGCCGTGCGCTGTACGCGCGGGCGCGCACGGCGCTGATCCAGCAGCTCCGCGGCGTACAGCCTCCGCTCTCCGAGTCCGAGATCACCCGCGAACGGCTGTCGCTGGAAGAGGCGGTTCGCAAGGTCGAGTCCGAGGCCGCGCAGCGCGC
>NZ_JACMYK010000065.1 GCF_020889785.1 Bradyrhizobium acaciae | reverse complement strand
GCCGAGGCTGCCAAGGCGCGCTTGCAAAAGTGTAGCCCGTCCGCGCACCTACGGCCCAGGCGCGAATATCTGCCGTGGCCACCTGGCCGACCTGGCCCATGGCCTCAAGATCCCAATCGATGTGCTGGGCGTTGCCCGCGAAGCGCACATCGAAGACGTGCCGGTGTTCGTCGCCGAACGCGTCGAGGTACTTGGCGTTGTTCCGTTCGTACAGCGAGTAGTAGGCCGACAGCTCCTTGTCGCCGAGCACCTTGCGCTCGACCCTCAACGTGCTGAAGCGGAAGCTGTCGTTGGACGTGTCGTCGAACGGACGACCATCGAAATATTGGACCGGACGGCTGACGAAGCCGATGAACCGCCAGACGCCGGTCTCCCAGTCAGCCCAGAGCGCATCGAACGACTGCCGGACGTTCGGCCCATCCCGTGACGATACGAAACGCTGCAGGTCGAAGGCAAAATCCTGTCGTCCGGCACGCGCCTTCAAGGTACCACCCGAGAACGTGTTGACGTATTCGACGAAGGCCAGACGAAGGTCTAGCCTGTCCTGATCGACCGAAGTGACGTTGAACTTGTGAAAGGCCCGATCATCCTCCAACTGGACGAACGCACGCCAATTTTCGTTGAAGTGGATGTCGGCATGGACCTGCAGCCGTTGCAGGAAGTAGCTATCGGATGGCGTGTTGCCGGTGCCGAAGCCGGCTGCATTGTTACTCTCGAAGCGCTCCCGCAACGTTGCGCCCAGCGAAATGTAGCTCTTGGGATCGGTAGCCCAAAGTGGAATGTACTTCAGTTCGTCGAACGGCTCGGTGCGCAGCCTTGGATCGGCGAGAACCGACCAATCCTCCGCCCAGCGGTTCGCCTGGATAGCGGGTCGCTTTGGAGGTGCGGCATCTCCTTCGTCCGCGAGTGCGCGGTCGGCTCCGGCACCGAAAGTCGCGAGCGCCAGAAGGACCAAGAAACCGCACAGATCAACCCGATCCGCCATTGACGCTCATCAACTCCTACTTGCCGACGGCCCGCGCCGCACTCTTCTGTGCGAGCGAGTGGATCTCAGCGACATAGCCTCCTGGAAACACGACGAACGCCGCGGAGCGACCGTCCGACGTGTAGGGTTCGACGACCACCGAGGCGCCCGCCCCTTTCGCCTTGGCCAGCGTGGCGGCGAGATCACTCACTTCGTAGCCTGTCGTCTCCCGTCCATAGGGATAGGGTAGATGACCGTCCGTGACCAGCACGACCATCTTCCCGAAGGCGGATTCGATCCGGATCCGGCGGTAGGTCGCCTCCGGCCTGCCGATCTCTGCTCCGGGCGCCTTCGCGTCATCGGACACGATCTTGCCCCGCGAAAACGCCAGGAAACCACGGGTGAACGCCGCGACCCGGTCGGGCGAGACATAGACGCGGTTCTCCGGAATCCGCTCGAAGGGAGCGTAGTCCGGCTTCGTCGTGTGCCAGTAGATCTGAAGGTTGACACCGCCAGGCCACTGGATCACGGCATCCCGTCCGATAGGGTCCGGAAAGGTCGACACGATCACGTCCGCGCCCGCAGTTCGCGCCGCCTTGATCGCCTCGTCGATGTCGGTGACGAGGTAGCCGTTGCGCTCGGCACCGAACGGATACGGGATCGGCGTCTTGAAGCCGAACAGCGAGACGGTTCCGACTGGCGTTTGCAGCAGTTGCGACGTGGTGCTGCTCGGAGTTGGCGTAACGGTCGCCACCACCTGCTTGGTGCTCTTGCCGCCGAAGGTCGCGAGGAAGCTTGTCGCGAACTTATCCACATCCTCGGGCGCGACGTAGACGTGGGTCGTGTCGTACTGCGGAGCGACCGCAACTGTGGTCTCCCGCGACTTCGCCGCGTCCCTTGCCGCGACCGGCGCGGTTGCTCCGACAGCCGCCGCGAATGCGAGCAGAACCAATATCCTTGTCGGTTTCATCGAGAGACTCCTTGAGTAGCTTGAGATCGTGCAACAGGACTGCGCCAGGCGGAACGCGCGTCGGAAACAATCGATACGACAACGAGGCCTGCAATCAGACCGAGGTGTTCGAAGAAGGCGTTCGTGGTCATGAATCTCTCATGGCCGGTCATGGTCCAGAACGCGTTGGCGGTGAGCATCGCGACGAACGTGAGAACGCCGAGCCCACCGGCACCGAGCCAGACGAAGCGGTTGATGACGACAAGCAGGGAGCCGCCGAGTTCGACCACGATGGCTGCAGCTGCCCACAGCCATCCTGGATGAAGACCGAGATGTTCCTGCTCGACCGCCGCCGCCGCGAAGTCAAGCAGCTTGGTGAAGCCGCCGATCACGTACGCCGACACAAGCGCCAGTCTGGCCGCATGCCACAAGAGTGGCCAGCGGAGAATCGCGGAAACCCAGCCCGGTGAGTCTTCGGACATCATCTTAGACCGCCCAGCAGGCGCACCCGAGAGCGCCCCAGAAGCTTCTGAGGTCGGAAATGGGGGGACGGCTCGACCATGCCGAGGCGTGATCATGTCCATGCACGCCGCACGAGTTGGCGCAGCCGCACATCTGCGCAGCCTTCATGGCGAGGCCGCCTTCCTTCGCCTTGTCGTCGGCCCATGCGGCATAGCCGCCGAAGCGCCTGACCGGCGACCAGTCGGGCATGGCCGGCGGCGGGGTAACCGCCTCCAGTTTCGAAAAGTCGCCTGCGCCGAACACGATCTTGCCACCCACCATCGTCAACACGGACGTCGTGTCGGCTATCTCGGCCTCGCTGCAGGAGAAGTAGTCACGATCCGGAACGACGAGATCGGCGAGTTGACCAACCTGGATCCGGCCCTTGTTGCCCTCCTCATTGGAGAACCACGTTACGTTCTCAGTCCACATCCGCAGCGCTGTCTCGCGATCCAGGCAGTTGCGTTGCGGCGTGATCCGCAATCCGCCGACGGTGCGGCCGGTGACCAGCCATGACAGCGAGACCCATGGATTGTAAGAAGCCACGCGAGTGGCGTCTGTGCCGGCCGATATCTTGACGCCCTTGTCGATGATCTTCTTGACCGGCGGCGTCGCCTCGGCGGCCCCCGCCCCGTATCTTTCGACGAAGTATTCGCCCTGATAGGCCATCCGGTGCTGCACGGCGATGCCGCCGCCCAGCGCCGCGATGCGGTCGATCGACTGATCAGAGATCGTCTCGGCGTGGTCGAAGAACCAGTGAAGGCCTTGCAAGGGCATGTCCTGATCAACCCGCTCGAACACGTCCAGCGCGCGCGAGATCGTCTCGTCATAGGTCGCGTGCAGCCGCCATGGCCACTTGTTCTGGACAAGAACCCGCACGACTTCCTCGAGTTCACCTTCCATCTCCGGCGGCATGTCCGGTCGTGCGACGCGGAAATCCTCGAAATCCGCGGCAGAGAATACAAGCATCTCGCCCGCGCCATTATGCCGGAAGTAGTCGTTGCCCTGCTTGTATTTCGAAGTCTTCGTCCAGTTCAGGAAGTCATCCTTCTCGCCCTTGGGCTTCTGGGTGAAGAGGTTATAGGCGAGCCTAATGGTCAGAAGACCCTCATCGTTGAGCTTCTGGATGACGGCATAGTCTTCCGGATAGTTCTGGAATCCGCCGCCCGCATCGATGGCGCCAGTGACGCCCAGACGGTTCAACTCTCGCATGAAATGGCGGGTCGAGTTGACCTGGTAGTCGAAAGGCAGCTTGGGACCTTTGGCGAGCGTGGCGTAGAGGATGTTGGCGTTCGGCTTGGCCAGCAGCAAACCCGTCGGATTGCCCTTCGCGTCCCGCATGATTTCGCCGCCCGGCGGTTCCGGGGTGTCCTTGGTGTAACCGACGGCGCGCAGCGCTGCCCCGTTCAGGATGGCCCGATCGTAAAGATGGAGCAGGAAGACCGGCGTCTCCGGAGCAACTGCGTTGAGCTCGTCGATCGTCGGGAGCCGCTTTTCGGCGAACTGATGTTCAGTGAACCCACCGACCACCCTCACCCACTGCGGTGGCGGAGTGACGGCGACCTGCCGCTTCAGCATATTCATCGCGTCGGCGAGCGAACGTACGCCGTCCCACCGGAGCTCCATGTTGAAGTTTAGGCCGCCACGGATGATGTGGAGATGGTTGTCGATCAGGCCGGGCAGAACACGGTGCCCTTTCAGATCGACGACTTTCGTGGTCGGCCCCGCGAGCTTCATGACCTCATGGTCGTGGCCGACGGCAACGAAGCGGCCGTCGGCGATGGCAACCGCGGAAGCGGTCGGATTCGAGCGATCGAGAGTTGTGAACAGGCCACGGTGTAGAATGACATCTGGCGTAGTGGTCATGATTGCTTCTCCAGGGCCTCTAACTTGGTCGTCTTGGCTGGTTGTTCGCTGTGACGTCCGGGCAACATCCCGAACATGTGGGTCGTGCTCCTTGCTTGATGCCAAGCGGAAGCCAGCCCATGTCCGGACAGCAACTGCCGAGCGACGGGAACGATCTGCTCGCCCGCAAGGATGCCAAGCAGCCCAACCAAGGCGACCAGCGGAGGAGCGGGTGAGCGAACGTTCATCAAGCTGTAGATGACGCCGACCAGAAGGCCGGCGCCGAGCGACAACAGGTAGATTTTCATCCCGGTTATCCGCGATTAGAGGAACTCTAGCCGGCCTTGGCGCCGCCCTCGGAAGCGTGCTCGCCGAGCGCCCACTTCGAGAAGCGGATCTGAATTCCGTAGGGGGAATGCGCGCGCTGAATGTCCATCATCCCTTCGTAGGTCTCGGTGCGCGCCCAGTCTTGCTGAAGCTCGTAGGCATACTGGGACGAAGTGATGGGGACCGCGCCCGCCTGAATGGCGCGCTCCATTGCGCGGTTATGCGCTTCAAGCGAGAGGTCTCCGCAAGCGTCGGCGGCGATATAGATTTCGTAGCCTTCCTTAAGCATGTCCAAGGTCGGGAAGATTACGCACGCCTCCGTCCAGAGACCGGCCAGCACGAATTTCTTGCGACCGGTAGCGGCGACCGCCTTGCGGAAGTTCGCATCGAGCCAGGAATTCATCGACGTGCGGTCGATGACGTCATGCTTCGGAAACAGCGAGGTGACTTCCGGAATGAAGGGGCCAGAGAACGAATCCCGTGCAACCGTAGTCAGCACGGTCGGAATCTTGAACAGCTTGGCAGCCTTTGCCAGGATCTGAACGTTGTTAATCGTGACCAAGCGGTCGTGCGATTGAACACCTTGGAACATGGCCGGCTGATAGTCGATCAGCGCAATGGCGCTATTGTCCGGGGTGAGCATATCGAGTTTCGACATCGAGAAGGTCTCCTTACGATCGTGATCGATCGGCGAAAGCGGGTGGGTGCAAGCGAGCCCATCCTGAACCCTGGTCATCGCGGGAGCTTGGACGATTTCGTCGTCGCTTGGACTCCGGCCCGATGTCCGTGTGCGACCATTTGCCGAGCATGCCCAATTCCCGCCACCCCGACCAAGATCGCCAGCATGTCCAAAGGACGCGCAGATAGTCCAAGCCAAGCGCCCCTTCTTTGGCGACGCTTTGCGCTTAGGAGGACCGAGGCGTCGAAAGCGACGCACCGGCCTTTGTCACGCGCCAAGGGAGCGATCGATGGCCTTGCTGAAACTACGGGACGATACCGAGCTTTATTACAAGGACTGGGGAAGCGGAAAGCCCGTCCTGTTCAGCCATGGTTGGCCGCTGAGCGCCGATATGTGGGACGCACAGATGCTATTCCTTGCGGAGCGCGGCTACCGGACCGTGGCATTCGATCGGAGGGGATTCGGCCGTTCCAGCCAACCCTGGACGGGCTACGATTACGATACCTTCGCCGACGACATCGCAGAACTCATCAAGCATCTCGACCTGAAGGAGGCTACGCTCGTCGGATTCTCGATGGGCGGCGGAGACATCGCCCGCTACGTGGCCCGACACGGCTCTGCGCGTGTCTCGAAGTTCGTGCTGCTGAGCTGCGTCACGCCGCTGTTCGTCAAGACCGCAGACCATGACGGCGTCGACAAATCGGTATTCGACGGCATCAAGGCCGGCCTGATTAAGGATCGCCCGCAGTTCCTCGACGACTTCAATCCCCTCTTTTACGGGACCAACCACGGAATGAAGGTGTCGCAGGGCGTGTTCAAACAGACGCTTCAGATAGCCCTTCAGGCGTCGATCAAGGCAACATTCGATTGTGTAACCGCATTCTCGGAAACCGATTTCCGGCCCGACATGGCCAAGATCGACGTCCCCACGTTGGTCGTCCATGGCGAGGACGACCAGGTCGTTCCGTTCCCCTATACGGGCAAGCTGGCCGCCGAGATGATCAAAGGCGCCAAGCTTAAGACCTACCCAGGCGCTCCGCACGCCACCACGACGACGCACGCCGATCAGGTCAACGCGGACCTGCTCGCATTCCTAAAGTCGTAGCGGAGAGATCGAATGGCGTCGAATCCCCTCCGCTTACTGGAGCCGAAAGACTGCGCGCTGCTTCTGGTCGACCAACAGGCCGGCCTGGCATTTGGAGTCGGATCAATCGACCGGCAGGCGCTCATGAACAATGTCGTCGCGCTCGCGAAGACCGCGACGGTGTTCGGTTTGCCTGTCGTCGCATCGACTTCCGCGACAAAGGTGTACAGCGGCCCGTTGATGCCGGCCGTCAAGTCGGCGCTGCCCGGCATCGAGCCGATCGACCGCCGCAGCATGAACGTTTGGGAGGACGAGAAGGCGCGTGACGCCGTCCTCGCTACCGGCCGCGGACGCCTTATCGTTTCAGGTCTGCTCACCGAGGCGTGCGTGACATTCGCCGTTTTGTCGGCCCTGTCGGCCGGCTTGGAAGTCTATGTCGTCGGCGATGCCTGCGGAGGGCTCACTTCCGCAAGCCACGAACTCGCCCTCAGCCGGATGGAGGCCGCTGGGGCTCACCTGACATCGTGGATTCAGGTTCTGCTAGAATTGCAGCGCGACTGGACGCGGCACGAAACTTACGACGGCGCTCGCGCCATCGTCGAGACACATGCCGGCGGATATGGGATCGGATTAGCTTATGCACGCGATATGATACACCCCGCCTGAGGTGCCGCGAGTCCGGACCTAGCCTTCCGTCCGGGCCCGCCGCCAGGCACCGGGGCTTGCTCCTACGCTGCGCGAGAAGACCCTGGTGAAGTAGCTCTGGTCGCCGAAGCCGCAGATAAGCGCAATGTCGGCGAGCGGAAGCTTCGTACTCAGCATCTGACGTTTGGCTTCTTCGATCCGGAGTTGCGAGAGGAATTCGTGGGGAGCGATACCCGTACTGCGCCGGAACGATCTTGCGAAGTGGCTGGGTGTCAATTTGCATTCCGCAGCTACGTCGGCAATCGTCAGGCCGCTGGCAAGCCGTGCCCGCATGATTTCCTTCGCGCGACGCTCCTGCCAGGGCGCAAGGCCCCCGCCTACCGCGCTGTCCTGCGGACGCAGGCCGCCGTAGGTCTGCGCAAAATGGGCGATCAAGCTCAACCCGATCTGGTCGATGAAGAGCTGATTGTTGGCCGGCTCCTGCTCGACAGCGCTGAGAAGCACGCTCGACAATGTGGAAAGGTACGGGTCGCGCTGGTCCCTGCCCCACTTGAGCGTCGCCACCGGCTTAGCTCCATGTTCGCGGGCGAATTCGTCAAGAGCGCTCGTCGGTATGTAGTATTGGACGGCATCGAACGGCCCCCTGAATTCGCACTGGGGGTTGTCCATCAGGTTGATGACGCTGACGGTCCCGGCGCCGAAGGCGCCCGAATATCTCGGCTTGCCAGCGAGCCAGCAGGAATGCCGCTCAAGATCGCCCAGTTGATGCAGAATGCTGAAGGCCGGCTCGGAAGGTATGGCCGCCGTCCGCTCCCGCACGAAACTAGAGCACGTCAGTCGCGTCATCGCGAGCGCCAATTGTCCCTCGCGATGGACGCGAAGCAGACAGTCACCCTCCATACCGAGGTGTTCACTGAGACGACGACCATAGAAGCCGCCGGTCGCGCGATCAGAACCTTCCTTCATTGGAACGTCCATAGTCACCCCTCACCGATCGCGTCCGCACAACGATTCTCTCTTAGAGAGATAATCGTCTTCGTTCAAGACTTCGATCCGACGACCGCCGATAGCAAACGTGCTTATCGGAAATTGTCGCAGGAAAGGAAACGATGCCTCACGATAGGTGAGGAAACCCGGACTTGATAATCCATCCGAACTCCACATTATTTGTGAAGTCACTTCACAGATGGTTATGACATGGACAATCGGATCGGTGAAATGCAGGTCTTCCTCCGCGTAGTGGAGGCCGGCAACTATTCCGACGCTGCACGCAGGCTCTTGATGGCACCGTCGACGGTCAGCAAGCTTATCGGGCGAATCGAAGAGCGGCTCGGCGTGCGGCTTTTCGAGCGCTCGACGCGGCGTTTGGCGCTGACAGCCGAGGGGCGGATATATCATGAGAAAAGCCTGGCGCTTGTTGCCGAACTTGACGGGATCGAACGAGGGATTTCCAGGGGAGCGACGACGGCTGGCGGGACAATTCGCGTCAACACGACTATCTCGTTCGGTATCCTTGGTCTCGAACCCTTGCTCCCGGCCTTTTGGAAGGCCCACCCCGAGATCGTGATCGATATTTCACTCTCCGATGAGGTCGTCGATCTTTATCTCGATCGGACGGATGTCGCCTTCCGCGTGGGCCCTCTGCAGGATTCGGCGATGGTCGCCAGACGCATCGGGGTCGTGAAGAGGCGGATCGTCGCATCGCCCGACTACATCGACCGCATGGGCGAACCCAAAAAGGTCGAGGATCTCTCCCATCACAAGTGCCTGGGGTTCAACTTCCGACGGTCGGCACCGGTCTGGCCCCTGAAGGAGAGTGGCCGTATCGTAGACCGGATGGTCAATGGCCCGCTCGTCGCGAACAATGCCCAAACCTTGAAGAGAATGGCCATCGCAGGCGTCGGCATCGCCAGGCTCGCCGACTATCACATCCGCGACGACATAGCTGCCGGCCGACTGATCGAGGTGCTCAATGGCGCCGTTGGCGACGACGAGCAGATCCACGCGCTTTATCACGGCGGGCCGCGTCTGCCGTTCCGGGTGAAGGCGTTCCTCGACTTCGTTTGCCCTCGCCTTACCGATTTCATGGAGGGCAGGGCCACTCGAGAAAAGTCTGCGGAAACCGCAGTCCGACAAGGAAAGGCGAAGCGAGCCGCTAGGGCACCTAGCTGAGTGGAGGCAGGATCGCCTGTAATTCGGGGCGGCGATCTTCGAGGAAAGCGGGCAGCTTGAGATGTTCCCCCAAGCGCTCGGGCGCTTCGTCGACCACGAATCCTGGGCCGTCGGTGGCGATCTCGAAAAGGACCCCGCAAGGCGCACGGAAACCTACGGCGCTTAGATAGGTTCGCTCGATCGGATCGCTTACCGCCATGCCGTATGCCGAGCGCAACTTCTCGACCATCTCCGACCTATCGTCGATATCCCTCGAGCGAAAGGCAACGTGGCGGATGGTACCTCCGCCGAGCCGTCCCCGCGAGGACTTCCCGATCACACGCAAGGTGATGGCGCCTCCCGGTCCGCCGTGCGCAGCCAAGCGGATAGAACCATCCTTCCTCGACACAAGCCCGAAGTCGAAGACCTTCTCGAGGATTTCGACCGTGGCGTCCTCCTCGCGGACATTGAGCGTCACGTCATGAAGGCCATCGAGCGGGCGAACTATTGGCCCGTCTTGATGGACCTCCGACGATGGATCATCCAATGTCTCGACCAATGCCAGTGATGTTCCATCGGGGTCCGCGAAACAGAGCATTCGCTCTCCAAAGGGCGACACCTGCGACCTGCTGGGTACACCACACGAATCCAGGCGATCGGCCCACCGACCGAGAGAATGCGGCGGCGCCCGAAATGCGGTCTGAACGACTTCGCCGACCCCGACCAATCCTGCTGTCACGCAGTTCCAGGCAAGGGTGCTTATCACCGTCCCTGGAGAACCGAGATCGGCGCCATAATAGACATGGTAACTGCCTGGATCGTCGTAGCAGACGGTCTTCTTGACCCGCTTGAGCCCTAGTACGCCTCGATAGAAGTCGGCCGCGCGCCTTACGTCGCCGACGATCGTTGTAACGTGGTGAATTCCTCGCGCGTTCACTTGGCTTATTCCCAATCCGCGACCTGATGCGTCATACCTGCCTGGCCGGCCTTGTTCTCGTTGCGGTTGCCGGTCGTAGCACATACACAACCTGGAACCTGGTCCCTCGTCTTGGACTTTCTCCCGAAAACCGACCGCTTGCCGAGGCAATTGTAGTGCTTCCTGGCGCTACCGCGACGCAATCGTGCAAAGCGCGCTGAAATCCTGCAATGACTCCCCGGCCGATCGGCCTAACCATTGCAGCCCGTAACTCTACGGGAGCGGCAGATCCGTGACCACGATAAATCGGACCACGTGCCGTGCCAACGGCATCAGGCAGTTCTACCTGGATGCTGGAGACGGGCCGCCGGTCGTGCTTCTGCACGGCTTTCCGGAGACCAACTTCGCCTGGCGCTTCCAGATTCCGGCGCTTGCGCCGCGGTACCGGGTGATCGCTCCGGATCTTCGCGGATACGGGGAAACCGACAAGCCTGCAAGTGGCTACGACAAGCGGACAATGGCCAATGATATTGTCGAGTTGTTGAAGGTGCTCGGGATCGGACGGGTCGCGCTTGTCGGACACGACCGTGGCGCCCGGGTCGCGACGCGTCTCGTCAAGGACCATCCCGATCTCGTCGATCGTCTGGTCGTGATGGACAACGTCCCTACGCGGATAGTCGCGCGCGAAATGAAAGCCAAAGTCGCCCGCGAATACTGGTTCTTCATGTTCCACCAAATTCCGGATCTTCCGGAGGCGCTGATCGCGGGTCGGGAAGATATCTGGCTGCGGCACTTCTTCTCCGATTGGTGCCACGATCCATCGACGATCACCGGCGAGGCGTTTGAAACCTATGTGAAAGCCTATAGAGCCCCCGGTGCTGTCCGGGGCGCGATGGCCGATTATCGAGCGAGCGCGGAAGATGTCGCGCAGGACCTCGAAGATGCCGACAAGAAGATCAAATGCCCCGTGCTCTCGCTCTGGGGACAGGACTTCGGTGCCGTCGGCCGCCTGTTCGATATGAAGGCGATCTGGAGCGAGATGGCAGAAAACCTCACCGCGGCTCCAATCGAACGCTGCGGCCACCTTCCGCAAGAAGAACAACCGGAAGCCGTCAACAGGCTGCTTCTCGGTTTCCTGAACGGCTGGAACGGCTAAGACGCCCGCAACTGAGCTGGCATCTGAAGATGAGGACAAGAAATGAAGCCCATCCGCACCGTCGCGCTCTTGGCGCTCATATCGCTGTTGTCCCATGAGCAGGCGGATGCCGGTGCTCCGCAGGTCCGCGCCCAGGCACCAGGCTTCTACCGCATGATGCTTGGTCACGTGGAAATAACAGCTTTGCTCGACGGCACGCATCCATTTCCCGTCCACGATGTGATGACACGAAACGAGACGATGCCTGGCGGCGAACGGAAAGCCGTGAAGCTTGCGGAGAGTTATCCCGGCAAAGCCGAGGCCCTGCTCGCGGGGTCTGATCTCTCTGCTCCCGTGGAGGGCTCGATCAATGCCTTCCTGGTGAACACGGGAGAGAAGCTCATTCTGATCGACAGCGGCGCCGGCAGTCTATATGGCGCATGCTGCGGACACCTGCTGGAAAACCTTAGGACATCCGGATACAAGCCGGAGCAGATCGACGAGATATATCTGACGCACCTTCACGCGGATCATGTCGGAGGTATCGCGCCTCAAGGAAAGCCCGCATTTC
This sequence comes from Bradyrhizobium acaciae, assembly GCF_020889785.1. GTDB lineage: Bacteria > Pseudomonadota > Alphaproteobacteria > Rhizobiales > Xanthobacteraceae > Bradyrhizobium > Bradyrhizobium acaciae. Next base: position 27,889 of record NZ_JACMYK010000065.1, on the reverse strand, counting down.
CCAATGCCATCATCAGGGTCAATCAGAAGGATCTGGACTACTGGCTCGACGCCAAGAACGAGAACGAAGCCCCGAAATTTCTCAAGCCGATGTTCGAGGGCGACCGCGCTTCGTTAAAGCCCTATCTGGAGGCGGGCCGGCTTAGGCCCTTCTCGGAGGGCCAGGAACTCTCGCCGGGGATCCGGGCGATCCCCACTCCTGGGCACACGCCTGGCCACACGTCGTACGAAATCTCCAGCGAAGGGCAAACGCTTCTCGTTTGGGGCGATCTCGTCCACGTGGCGCCAATCCAATTTCCTGACCCCGCCGTGACGGTGGCCTACGATAACGATCCGATCTCGGCGGAGGCGGAACGAATGGGGGTCTTCGCTCAGAGCGCCCGGACTGCATCCTGGATCGCGGCAGCTCACATCGCATTTCCGGGTATCGGACACGTCCGATCGGTCGACGGCCGGTTCGAATGGTTGCCTGCCAATTACACCACGGTTTTGAATCCAACGCGTGACTGACGGCGGAAATCCGGACAATTGGACGATCGCCGGCAGCCTTCGCGGGCACAGTTTGATGGGTCGAGTGAACGTGATGTCTTCAGCCAACGAGAAACCAACCCCATCGGAAGCCTCGCGCAGCGCTTCTCCATGGATCGCATTTCGCCATGCCACCTTCACGGTTGTATGGACCGCGACCGTCGTCGCCAACGTCGGCACGTGGATGTACAACGCGGCGTCCGGATGGCTAATGACCAGCCTCGATGCCGATCCACTTACCGTCTCCCTGGTTCAGGTTGCGAGCAGCCTTCCAATGTTTCTGTTCGCGCTCCCGGCCGGCGCGCTGGCGGATACGGTCGACAAGCGCCGTTTTCTGATCGGTTGTGAGATCGTCCTTACGATCGTCGCGGCAGCAAGCGCCGTGCTCGTCGGGCTTAACCTCGTCACCCCTCCCATCCTGCTGCTGTTCACGTTTCTGCTTGGCGTAGGCGCGGCATTTACCGCGCCGGCATGGCAATCGGTTGTCCCGCAGCTTGTCCCGAGGCAGGATCTGGCAGCGGCCGTCGCCAGCAACGGCGTAGGCGTCAACATCAGCAGGGCTATCGGGCCGGCGCTGGGCGGCGCGGTCATCGGCGGGTTGGGCATCGCAGCACCCTTTTGGATCAACGCGCTGAGCAATTTCGCCGTGATCGGAGCGCTGCTTTGGTGGCGCCCGGCGTCCTCGCAAGGAAGCGCACTGCCATCAGAACGTCTCGCCGGCGCCATGGTGATCGGCTTCCGCCACGCACGATTCAATCCGAGGCTCCGTGCCACACTCGTTCGGGCGGCAGCGTTCTTCTTTTTCGCGAGCGCCTATTGGGCGCTGCTCCCACTCGTCGCGCGCAATCAGATCGCAGGCGGTCCAGAACTCTACGGCTTTTTACTCGGCGCGATCGGCGTGGGCGCCGTCGTCGGTGCGTTCATGCTGTCCTGGATGAAGGCGATCTTCGGGTCCGACGGGCTCGTCGCTGCCGGCACCGCCGGCACTGCGCTCAGTCTGATCCTCCTGGGCCTCGCGCGTTACTCAGAGATCGCACTCGCGGCATGCCTGATCGCAGGCATTTCATGGATCGCCGTCCTCGCGACGGTAAACGTCTCAGTTCAGGTCTCGTTGCCGGATTGGGTGCGCGGCCGCGGATTAGCCATTTTTGTTACCGTGTTCTTTGGAGCGATGACCGCCGGCAGCGCACTTTGGGGACAGCTTGCCTCAGGAATCGGTTTGCCCGCAGCGCATTTCCTCGCCGCTGCGGGCGCCATCGCGGGAATCGCACTCACCTGGCGTTGGAAGCTTCAGACAGGTGCGGGAGTCGATCTTGCGCCCTCGATGCATTGGCCGGCACCTGTGTTGGCGATCGACGCAGCCGCCGACCGCGGGCCAGTCCTGGTTACGGTCGAGTACCGCATCGCTCCAGAACGCCGTGAATCTTTCCTCATCCATATCAGAGATTTGGAACAACAACGACGGCGGGACGGCGCCTATTCGTGGGACGTCTTCGAGGACGCCGCCGAAAGCGGGCGCTTCCTGGAAACGTTCATGGTAGCGTCATGGCTCGAGCACCTGCGACAGCACCAGCGCGTGACGAACGCAGACAGAGCCGTTCAGGACGCGATCCAGGAGTTTGGCGCTGCGGCCCAGCCCAAGGTGACTCACTTCGTCGCCGCCAATTTTCGGCAGAGCTCTTAGCCATCCTCGCAAGGCTGTGCTCCATAGAACTCGGGCGATCGTTTCCGCCGGCCTCCTAATTAGCCGCGATTCCCCCATCTACCGCCGGCAAGAAGTGCGCCGACTTCCCTTCGGAGGCGGGCGCCCAGGATCGCTTATTATCGCAAGCATCGGTGGTTGTGGGGACGGAGAGAAATTCGCGAGCGCTCTTCGCGCCGAGCATCAAGCGAACGCAATCGTACAAGATCGTACTCCAGCATGGTGGCGTGAGCGCTCGGCACGGTGGGGGAGCTTCGGTACATCGCAAAATCCGCGATGGCGGGAGCCTGCTTTGGCATTGGCAGCCTAATTGACTGGGAAGCACCTTATGGCCACCGGAACCCGCTGCCTGGTCGACCCCCTAGTAGGTTCAAATCCTAGAGGCCCAACCACCGATACCGACATTCGATTCAAGTTGCGATCTGACTGTGGGATAGCCCTATTGATCTTTCTTGATGTAACGGCCTCAGCGGTCGCGTTCTGTTCACGGCCGTTTCATCCCACTTCGTTGCGGCGTCCTGGGCGCGAACGAGAGTGGCCAAAATCTGGGGCAGCTTGAAGCACCGCCTCCTGAAATCGATCGACCGGCAAATTAAGAGTCAGCCCTGGCCTGAGAAAACTCAGTGACTTATTGATCTCGATTAGACGTCATTTGTCCCTATCGACGGCCCGGCAGCGGATTCCAACTTGCGTGCCGGGCCGGCGAGGTGAGCGCGCCAAGCTCTCATCGCGCCGGTTGCTCGTCATTTCACGAGTGCATCATACGCTCGAGACCGGAGCAGCCTTCATCGCCGGCTCCGAGTCCGCGTCGGCCTTGAAGCCCTTCGCGGACAAATCCCGACCGAGCGTCTCAGGAAGCAGAAGAGAGGCAAGAACGAAGACAGCTGCAGCGGGAAGGGCCACGGCAACCATGCCGTTTAGCAGGCTTCCGCCGAAATGAGCGGCCGCAAGGGGCACAATAACCGGCGCGATACTGCCAAGGCCGCGACCGCCCATATAGAATGTAGACACCGCCGTCGCACGCAGATTGACCGGATAGAGTTCCGATATCCAGACGCCCGTAACACCGAGCGCAACGTTGCCAATCCCGAATCCGATATAGAGCCAGAACATCGGCCACTCGGCTTTCGAGCCGGCGTAGAGTTGACCTCCCCACACTACCATCCCAACCAGGGATCCGATCCAGAACAATGCCGGCACGAGAGCACCGAACCGGCGGCCAGCCCTGTCGTTGAAAAAGCCGTTGGCGAGATAGCAGATGCCGCTGACCACGGAAAGAAGAACGGCCGTGGTGCGAACCACGTCGCCCGGCGTGTGCATGTCCCGGAGCAACAGCGTCGGAATGAAGGAGACGATACTGTAGTAGCAAAGCATGTAGCTCATCAGCCACACGCAGGCAGTGACGGTCTGGCGCGCCAGCCCGTTGCGGAACAGATCGGCCAGGGGAAGAGTGCGGGCCGCCTCAGCAACCTGACCGGCCTTGCGTTGGGCCTCGTACTCCAGCCAGATTTTCGATTCAGGCATGAAGAAGCGGATGAAAATGATCAGCAGGATTGGCACTCCGCCACTCAGCAGGCCGATGCGCCAGCTCCACTCGTCGCTGAACGTCGCGATAAGCCAGATTCCGACGATCGACGCAGTGGACGATGCGATCACGGCGCAGCCCTGCAGCGCAGCCGCGCCCAGGCCGCGGCTGCCTTTCTTCCAGGCCTCGTTGAAAAGCACCATGCCAACGCCGTACTCGCCGCCAAGACCGATGCCGGTGATGAACCGCAGCACCGCGAGCGACCAATAATTCCATGCGAATGCGGAAATAATCGCCGCGACCGAGAACAGCGCGATCGTGAGCTGAAGCGAGGTCTTTCGGCCAAGGCGATCACCGATGACGCCGAACAGGGCCCCGCCGATTGCCGACCCGAAGAGTGTCAGGGCCTGCAAAGAGCCGATCTCGGTCAACGATAGCGACATTGAGCGCTGGATCGCGGGCAGGAGAAACGGAAAGATCAGGACATCGTAGAAGTCGAGAATGTATCCCAGCATCGCCGAGATCATGATCGAATAGCGTTGCCTGGCCGTGTAATCTTCCACGCCTGAGACGGTTTTAGACATGCAATGCGTTCCCGTTGAAAGAGCTGAACAGTGGATGATCGTCGCCGAAACGCTTTCCGCGTCATTGGGAGCCGCGACCGCGGCTCCGGGTCCCGGTTCGATGGCGAGGCCTAGCGGCCGGGCGCCCTCAACTCCGGGTAGGCAAACTCGCCCTTGTCGAGGATGTGGATATCGTCGAGCCAGAGACTGCAGCCGCGAAGCGGGATATCGAGATGACACGGCGTGTCGTTCGTGCCGCCAAGCTCGGTATTCGGTCCCGTCGAGAACAGAACGTTTCCATAAAAGGAAAGCGCATTCATGATGTGCTCCGACGCGAGCTGCTGAGATGCAGCTATATGGTGCCAGTCGGCGCGCTCATTCGATCCCCAGCCGATATGCGAGATTGCCCAACCGCGCGGATCGCCGAAACTGTCGATATAGTTCCTGATGAGCGTCGCGTCGGTGCCATCGCCCTTGAGGTCGACGATGTAGCCGTCCTTGATGGTGAGCGTGACCGGAGACTGGATGTAGCGTTTGAATGCGCAGAGAATGTCGCCCGGCATCAGAACGACAGTGCCGTTGACGTCCCCATCCGTGGCTTGCGTGAAAGCAAATCCTGACGGGAAATGATCCCAGCGGCCCGGTTCATCGGTGTATCCGTACTCGGAAATGACCGGATACTGCTTGAGGCCGTAGGTCACATCCGTTCCGCCCGGCGACGTGATGCGCGTGGTTCTGGCTGACTGCAGGAGCGTTCGTGAGAGCTCGGTCCGCCGGCGGAGATCCTCAGTCGGGAACATCTTCTTGAGAATGTGGAACGGCTCCATGACGCGCAGAATGCGCGTGCCCGCCTCCTGAATTTCGAGCTGCTCGCGCGAGAACAGCAGGCCCAGAAGATCAATCACCATATCCACGCGCTTGAGCGTGTCGATCGCCGGCTGGTTGCCGCTCAACGCGTGTCTGCCCTGCTGGCCAGCAACCTTGCTCTGGCCGTACTTTGGAACATTGAGGTGGAAGGTTGTCGCGCCAAGGCTCCGCGCGGCCAGCATGAACGTCTGGGCATACTCCGACTGATCCTCGCCGCCGCTCAAGACAGCCACGACCTCGCCTTCCCTCACCTTGCAGAGTGCAAGTTCGGCCTTGAACAGTTCGAGCATTTCAACATCGATGCGTTGCCGGGTCATCTTCAGTCATCTCCTTTGCCGGGCATGTGTTCGCAGCGCTCCGACCGGTCTTTCGAGCGGTCAGGCGAGGACGTCGCTGACGATCGAAAGGAAGCCTTCCGTGTCGTCGATGTGCATTTGGTGACCTGCGCTCTCCAGTCGCTTGATCTCGATGGACGGCAATAATCTTTGAATCTCTCTCTCATCTTCGGGACGGATGACGTCGCCTTTGCCTGCAACGAGCAGCCAGGTGCGGACGCTGAGGTCGGCGAGATCGTTGTGAATGTCATCGTGATGAAAGCCCTTGTGACTTTCGATCAGGGCGCGCTCGTCGCAGGTGTGCATCCACTCGGCCCGGGCACGAATGTGCTTTTCGGGCCAGCGCGGCGCAGACGGGCTGCGCAGCGCCGCGTCCGCCTCTCCAAGGCTTGCGCTATGATGCAGCTTGAGAAGAGGCCCGATCGGACTTGGATAGGCGCGGCGTCCGGGTCCGGAGACCGGCGGATCGACCAGGATCAACTGTCTCATGGACGATGGCCGCCAGCGCGCGGCACGGATTCCGATCCGGGCGCCCATGGAGTGGCCGAGCAGGGTATACGCGCCTATTTCCAGCGCCTCGGCGAACGAGACCAGATCGGAGGCGCAGGCATCCAGCGAATAATTGAGATGCGGCCCGCTTTCGGAAAGGCCGCGCCCCCGGACGTCGAGTACATAGACGTCATGTCCGATGCATAAACGTTCCGCGATGAACGCCCATTGTGCCGCGGCCGTCGAGATTCCCGGGACGATGATGATGGCGGGACCGGCTCCGCCGAAGCGCAAGTAATGCTGGCGGATGCCGTTTGCGCGCACGTGAGCGCCGTAGAGCAGACCGGGAACCAGGGCGACACTCACGTCGAGCGATCCTGCGTACGATCCGCCGGCAGCGCATGAAGCCGCTCGATGACTTCCGAGGTGGGCATCACATCTGCGTACTTGCTGGCTATATCAAACAGGTTGACGGCGTGCGAAGTCGGCGAACGATCGTAGACGGCATCGCTCGGCACGATTGATTTGAAATTCAGCGCGCAGGCATCGACGACCGATGCCCGGACGCAGCCGCTTGTCGTGCAGCCGGTCACCACCAGTGAATCGATCCCGGCCCCGACGAGATACGTCGTGAGCGGGGTGCCGAAGAATGCGCTTGCCTGCGTCTTTGGCAGCAGCAGTTCTCCCGGCTCTGGAGCCACCTCGCGAACAAAGTCGTGGCCCTCGGGCGGAATCTGCATGATGCCCGGGATTTTTGCCGCGAATGCCCCCTGGTCATGGCTGACCTTGCAGGCGACATGCGGAAATATCACCGGCCATCTTCTGCCGCGAAACAACCGTATCAGATCTGAAATCTGCGCCATGGCCTGCCAACCGGCCTCACCGCAACTGGTTGGATATTGCTTGATCGCCTCGCGGATCGGCATCGGCCGGTCACCGACCGAGCGGTACTGCACGTCAATCACCAGGAGCGCGGGCCGCTTGCCGAATCCAGCCGCGCCACCCAATCCTGCGATCGCATAGGTCTCGCGCTCTTCGAGCGGTATCACCCTGTCCCAGGGCTGCTCTTTGCCGATCATCCTTGTGCACCGGTGCTCGTGGGGAGAAATGTCAATGAAGAGGAACGGCGGTCGCGTCGTACTGGTAGATCCAGTCGTAACGAGCGGCGGTCGCTTCCGGCGCCCACTGCGTCCTGATGTAGTCTCCCGCCGTTTCGGCCCTGGAGAGCGCCGAGTTATGAAAGATCGGCAGCATCCCGGCAGCGGAGTTCACAACCCTGGTTGTGCGATCCAGGCGCAGGCTCTGATATGTCTGGAAAGCTCTTGCTGGATCGTCTGGGTGCTGCTCGAGGCATCGGGCGAGAACGGAGGCGTCCTCCAGCGCCATGTTCACTCCCTGACCGAGATATGGCAGCATGGAATGGCACGCATCTCCAAGAAGCGTGACCCGTCCTTGCGACCAACCAGCCAGCGTGGGCCGCACGAACAGGCCCCACTTGTGAAGGCTTTCGACATTGCTGACGAGCGCGATGATGTCGGGATGCCAGCCCACGAAGTCCTTCAGGCACTCCTCGACAGATCCTTTCTCCGACCAGGATTCCAGGAGCCAGTCGTTGCGATCGACCTGACCCGAGAACGTCATCAATTCCGTGTTCTGCCAACGGACCGGATATGCCGTGACATGCGCGGTCGGGCCGATCCATGTCGACACCACGGGCTCGCGCTGATGCGGCTCGAGGCGGTCGACCGGCACCAGACCACGCCAGGCGATTGCGTTGGTGTACTGGCTTTCGATTTGGCCGATCATCCCGGTTCGGACCTTCGAATGCGAACCGTCGGCGCCGATCAGCGCCCGACCTTCGATCTCGCGGCCGTCCGCAAGCCGGGCCAAAATTCCGTCCCGCCTCTGGCTGAATCCGACAACATGGGCGTTCAGATGGATGGCGTCCTTCTTCGCGCGCCGCACACCGTCGACAAGGATCTTCAACAGGTGCGCGCGCAGCAGAAGGTACGGTTGGTTACGGGCTGCGTCGGTGCTCCGGTCATACAGGGACCACGTTTCACCGGTGTTCCAGAGCCGGATGGAACGTCGCTCGGCCGCGATGCAATTCTGTTCGACTTGCTCGGCGAGGCCGAGATCGCGAAGTACGCGCACGCCGTTCATGGAGACCCAAAGGCCGGCGCCGACTTCACGCAGCTCGGACGCCTGCTCGAAAACGTCGCAATCGATGCCGCGTCGAAGCAGCGATAACGCCATCGCCAAACCGCCGATGCCGGCGCCCGCGATCAAGACGCTCGTTCTTTTGACCTGATCAATACTCATGGTACCTCCAGAAAGTAGCTGCGCCGTCTTGCGCGGTTTCAAGCGGCATCCTGCCAACCCGCAAGGCTCTTCACGGCTTCGAAAATCTTGGTGTAACCGGTGCAGCGGCAAAGATTGCCGTCGAGATAGTGCCGGATTTCCGCCTCTGTCGGGTGTGGCGTGGTCTTCAAGAGCGCCGTGACCGCCATGATGAACCCGGGCGTGCAGAAGCCGCACTGCAGGCCGCCATGAAGCACGAACGCCTGCTGGATCGGGGATAGCCCCTCCGGCGGCGTGACACCCTCGATTGTAGTGACGTCGCGCCGGTCCACATCGACCGCGAGCGTTGTGCAGCTCGAGATCGGCTCGCCGTCGAGGAGGACCGTGCAAGCGCCGCACACTTCCATGTCGCAGGAACGTTTCGTTCCCTTCAGGCCCAAACGATCTCGAATGAGGTCGATCAGGAGCATATGTGCCGGGACGTCAACGGCGATCGTCTTGCCGTTCAACGAGAAGGAGATCGCCAATACTTGTGTCATTTCAGCCAGCTCCCGCCGGCGGTGACAGCCTCATCGGCGCTACGCAGAAGAAGCACGCCTGCAAGATGACGCTTGTAATCGGCCCCGCCATGCCGATCGGCGTTGACTTCAAGCTGATCCAACGCTGCGGAAAGAGCAGTCTCAATCGCCTGACGAGCCTCTGCTACCGCTACGTTTCGGAGGGCATCCTCGACGGCCAGCAAAGGCTGTGGCCGCGAACCAAGCGCGCCGACCCGCACACGGGCGCTCCTGATCATGCTCCCGTCGGCGTTCAGCGACCAGGCCATCGCGACGTTCACGGATGGCCTCTCACCATGCTTGAACCGACGATAGGTTACGGGTCCCGCTGGCCGCGGGAACACGATCACTCTCAGCAGCTCGTCAGGATCGCGCACCGTTTCCATTTCGCTTCGGATGAAATCATCGGCGTGAATTTCACGCGTGCCCCGGGGTCCCTCGAGCACCAGCCGCGCGTTGAGGGCGGCGAGCATCGTCGGCGGATCGGCGTGAGGCTCTCCGAAGCAGAGATTGCCGCCGATTGTTCCAACGTTCCGGACCCTGGTGTTTGCGACCTCGGCGCAGAGCGACGCAAGCGCCGGCACGTGCTCGCGGATAACGGGATCGCCGCTGATCTTCCTGTGCGTGCAGCGTGCACCGATCTCGATCTCGTTCACGCCGTTGACGACAATGCAATCGAGCCCGGGGATACCCTTGATATCGATGAGGCGGTCTGCACGGATGACACGCATTTTCAGCGCGAGCAGCAATTCGGTCCCGCCGGCGTAGAACATGCCGTCGCCGGAATTGCCGACGGCACGCACGGCATCGGCAATCGTCGAAGGCCGCTCGAATTGGAAGGGTGACGGCAGCATGATCAGGCCGCGCCAAGCATTTCTTTGAGCCGCCTCTCGAACTCTTCGAAGTTCTGATCGACCCGGCGTTTGATGATGCCGAACCCCATGCTCGCAAGCCGGCCCTGCACGTCGACCTTCGCGTCCACGGCAAATGTGGACCCAGAACCGGCCTGCGTGACGGTCACGTCGAGGATAACGGCCAGCCGCGTTCCTGTGATCTTGTCGCGGCCCGTAGCGCGGGTGCGCACGTGAGACGGCTCGATGATCGATTCAACGATGATGTCAGCCGGCACTTCGAGCTTGAACGGACCGATCTTCTGCTTGACGGTTGCTTTGTAGGCCGCAAGCCGCTGGATTTCCTCAACGCTTTCGCACCCGGGAATGCAGCTCGATATGCGTGGAACGTCGAGCAGCGTGCTCCAAAGCTGCGCCGGGGTCGCCGGCACCGCCATTGACATGTTGAATTCCATGTTCAGTTCCTCTTCTGGAGTGCGCGCCACACTTTTTCGGGTGTCATTGGCAGATCGGTTATTCGGATGCCGTAGGCGGCGAACAGCGCGTTGGCGATCGCCGGTGCGACCGGCAGGATTGCTCCCTCGCCCATTCCTTTGGCGCCGCCAGGGCCGGGGCCGTCGCCGTTTTCGACAAGTATCGTGTCGAACGAGGGCGGCACGTCGGTGATCCGCGGTATCGAATAATCGATCGGCGTCGCGTTGACGGGTTGCCCGTCCTCGAACTCGAGCGCCTCGTAAAGCGCGTGACCGAGCCCCATGACAGCAGCGCCCTCATCCTGACCTTCCGCGGCGACGCGATTGATCACACGGCCGACGTCGGCGGCGCTGGCGTACCGAGGCACACGGATCTCGCCGGTCTCCTCATCAACCACGATCTCTGCGAGAGCCGCGGATGTCTCCCAGAACAGAGGTGACTCCGCCAGGGAGCCTTTCTTCGAACGCGGCGTGATGGCGCCGCGGCCGACGACTTCTCCCGAATCGACACCCAGGCTGCGGTGAAATATCTGATCGAAAGTGAGAACGTCTGGACCGGTCGAGACGCCTCCCTCGACGAGTGACAGGCCGTCGCGGGGGAGCTCCCAGACCTCGGCAACCAGGTCGAGAATCTGATCGGCCGCGTCGAGAGCGGCGCTCTCGACAGAGAGGCCGACGACGACGGTCGAGCGGCTCGCGCCGGTACCCCAGTCGTAAGGAGCGACCGCTGTATCCGGGCGCAGGACGGTGACCGCAGACACCTTCTGCTTCAATGTCTGCGCCGCGATTTCGGCCATCGTCGCGTGCGCACCCTGACCAACCTCGATGCTGGAGACCGAAACGAGAATCGACCCATCGATCTTGAGACGCACGATCGCGTTGCTGATCGGCGTATTCGCCGGATCGGTTGCGGCAAGCGCCAATCCATGCGCCTTGCGGTTGGAGGGTTGCGCGTCCGGCGCGAACGACCGCGTCACCCGGCCGATCAACTCGCTCATGTCCATGTCGAGCGCGCGCAGGTCGGGGCGAATGCGCTCACCACGGGAGGCCAGGTTCAGCATGCGGAACTCGATCGGGTCCATGCCGATTGCCGCCGCCACATTGTCCATGTGCGATTCCTTGGCCCAAACCGCCTGCGGGCCACCGATTGAGCGGAATGCCGCGCCAGGGACGGTGTTCGTGTAAACCGCACATGCTTCGAGCCGCACGTTCGGCACCACGTATGGCCCCATGATGCGATTCGCCGATTTCGTGGCGACTGCTGAGCCCGTATCTGAATACGCTCCGCCGTCGAGCCGAAGCCTGGCGCTCTTCGCGAGGATCCGTCCGTTGGCATCGACCGCGGTTCGAATCGTGATGTCAGCGCCGAGCCTTCGGCAGGTGAGCATCGATTCGGCCATGGATTGAGCCACCCGAACCGGGCGCCGCACCTTCCAGGACGCGGCGGCGACCAATGGTTCGATCTTGACAGATGCCTTGCCGCCGAATCCGCCGCCAACAAACGGGACGATCACGCGGACCTTGGCCAGCGCCAGGCCGAACAGCCTGGACAGGACCTTCTGAACCGCGGTCGGCGTCTGCGCACCTGCCCAGACCGTCAGGGAGTCTCCCTGGAAGTCGGCGATGACCGCATGCGGCTCCATCGCGAAATGCGAGATTGCCGGAAAAGTGAAGTGGTCTTCGTGAACGTGCGCCGCGACCGCCTCCGCGGCGTCAACATCTCCGACGTTGTTCCTGTAAGTGTGGAAGATGTTGCTGCCCGGTGTCGGCCGGGCGCCGCCCTTGAAGTAGAAGTCTTCGAGGTTTTCGTGATGCTCATGGATGAGCGGCGCATCCGCCATCGTCGCTTCACGGATGGTCGTTGCATGAGGGAGTTCGTCGTACGCGATCTCGACAAGCTCCGCGGCGGCTTCGGCGATCTCGATGGTCTCAGCGATCACCACGGCGACCGGCTCGCCCACATACCGGACCCGGTCGATTGCCATGATCGGTCGGTCCTTGAGCACGACACCCCAGCAACCGAACGAGACGACATCCGCTCCGATGAGCACGTCGACGACGCCGGGCGCGGACCTGGCAACGCTCGCGTCAATCGATGAGATGCGAGCGTGAGTAGCCGGCGAACGAACCACAAAGCCGTGCAGCATCCCCGGGATTACAAGGTCGGTAACGTATTCTGCCCGCCCCGTTACCTTCTCGATGAGGTCGGGTCGTACGGCGCTCATGCTGTCAGTCACCGACATGCTCGGATCCGGGTGCGAGGTCGCCGCCGATGGTCAAGAAGCCTGCGCGGCTCCTCCCAGGGGGCAATCCTCAACCCCTATCCCAATTATTACTTGTATGCAAGCACTACGCTCGTATGCAAGTGATCGCTTCTGTCGCACCGGACGGATCACGCTCGCTGTCAGACGGCATGGATTCTTGGCGGCAACGAATGTAGACAAATGATCAACTCGGGACTTTCGAGCCGAGCCATCCAGCTTTGTTCAAGCCGAGCACGGCCAAGTGCCGCAAGAGGACGAAAATCGTGCAACCGAAAACCAAGACGGCTCCGACGGAGAAACCAAAAGAGGCCGCACAGTCTTACAGGTTGGACGATGCACCAGGATTCCTGTTGCGCGTCGCGCTCCGTACCCACACATCGATCTTTGTCGCGAAAATGATCGAAGAACTGACCCCACCCCAATTCTCGACGCTGGCGAAACTGAGGGAAGTCGGATCATGTTCTCAAAATCACCTGGGACGACTGATCCACTATGATTCAGCAACGATCACTGGCGTCATCAATCGCCTGAAATCGCGCGGGCTGATCAAGAGCTCCAAGGATCCTTTGGATCCACGACGACGGCAGATCGAACTAACGGACAAAGGGAGGCGGACGGCGGACGCTGCGATCGAGACCATTGGCGAGATTTCCGGCGAGACATTTGCCCCGTTGACGAGGGAAGAATTTCGGACTCTGACCGAGATTCTCAAGAAAATCATACGCCGCTGAGCCCCACAGCGCTGAGCCGGCCGACAAGCTGATCCCGTAGACGCTTCAACCGCCGCCGAGCAAAAAAATGGCCCGGCACAAGCCGGGCCAAGTCCAGGGAGGAAGCGAAGGATGTGGATCCTTCGCAAACGCCGAACGCGGATATCGATCGAAGACAGCCCAACGAACGATCTCAGCGACAGAACTATCCGGTATGCCGCCCGGCATTTTGTGCTGAAGAAGACCGAGTCGCGCTAATTTCCGGCATTTTCGCGTGACAAGGCCGGGATGAGCCACATCGGTCCGCGACATGGCGCATGAACCGGAGACCAGTCGGTCGATAGCCGACGACGACCCGATCACTACAATTGATCGAGCCCATCACCGGCCATCTTTCGAATGCCGGCTTCATCGCACGATCGATCGACGCCGTTCCCTGAGCGGCTATCCCGCGCGCCTGCGCAGGGCGCGGACGATTTTTGTCCTGAAGCGCGCGAGATCAAACAGCAATCTGGGGACTCTCCTGATCGCAATCGCTTTACCCACGATCGCGAGCCGCAGAACGCGGACCAATCTGGCCAGGCCTAATTCCATGAATGCTTGCCGGACATGTGGCTGGTCGGCGATCGAAAGCATATTGTCCGCTACAACGATGGACGATCTGAGCTCGGGTTTCTTCTGCAGAACAAAGTCACGGCATGCCGCCGCGAACTCCAGCTCCTGAGCGCTCAGGGATATGCTGAAGACAGTTCGATTATCCTCCGCCATATTCAATTGCCCCCGAACGATCGCACGCTCGGCCTTCCGTCTCTCGACCTCACAGCCTGCGCGGCCTGGCTTTCGCCTTCCAATCGGCAATACGTACGTGCCGACTTTCTGCGCAATGCGCCTTGGTAGCATTGGGGGTCGCAGCATTTTCTGGCGAAAACCCCTGCGGACAACCGTGAAAGCGCGATCGGTCGAGCCGATTGACGCGGGAACGGCGGCATCTTCTGCCGTCGGGGTGGGGCGCGGTCACACCCCAAGACGCGTCTTGTCGCAGCAGCTTCCTCGTTGAGCCTTCCGGCCGCTTCCCCATCGCGGAGCCCAGCGATGAGCAGCCGTGACAGTCACCAGATTCTCGTTCCGGGAAGGGACGAGGCTAGCCCGCAGGACCGGATTCTCGCCTTCTCGCATTACTTTTCGGTGACGAGCATTTCCCGGAGCGCTATCGTCACCCATACTCCAGGCGCGCCCCTTATCTCCGCCTCCTGAATTGCGGGAGCCGTAGCCAATAGCGAGCGAATTCGATGACCATGTTATCCACCTCCGAAATGGATCCTGGTTTTGCCAGAATGAATTTGCCCGAGCTTCGGATCAACTACGATCCGATTGATCCGGATCAGTTCGATCGGCCGATCACCTCATTCTGCATCGAAACCGGTGAAGACAACGACGAGCTTCCGCTCCACTCACACAAGAAAGGGCAACTCGTTGTCGCTTCACATGGATCGGTGATGTGCCGTGCCCCCGGCGGACTATGGATCGTTCCGCCACAGGGTGCCGTGTGGATACCGGCCGGCGTCATGCACAGCAATTGCGTCTCGGACAATGGAAAGGTCTACGTCGTCTTCATCGATCCGCAGGCGAGTACGCTTCCGAGCACATGCTGCACATTCACGATATCATCGCTTGTCCGTGAACTGATCCATCGGCTCTCCGTCTTTCCTCCCCTGTATCCGATCGACGGGCCGACCAGCCGGCTCGGACGCGTGCTGCTCGACGAATTGGTGCAGATGTCCACCGAACAGATGTACTTGCCCATCTCCACCGACAGCCGGCTTCAACATCTCGCGGCATCGCTGCTCAATGACCCCGGCGATCGCAGCACGATCGACGAACTGGCGACCCGATATGCGATGAGTGTCCGGACCTTCGCCCGCCTGGTGCTGAAGGAAACCGGGATGACGTTCGGACGCTGGCGACAGCGCCTTCACATCCTCGTCGCGCTGCGGAGGCTGTCTGCGGGATCTTCCGTTCAGGCCGTCTCACTCGATCTGGGCTATGAGACCCCCAGCGCCTTCATAACCATGTTCAAGAAGGCAATGGGCAAGAGCCCGCGCCGCTTCCTTGCCGAGCGATCCAGTTTCGTAGGGCGTGAGCCCTTGGCTTGAAGACCTTCGCCCGGGAGCCCTGGCCCCAACATCGCCCGCTGGGGCCGCAGCTCGCGGCGTCTCCTATCGCGAGTTGAATGGGACGAGAGGGTATTGAAGCGCAGCTTCGGCGACCGACTGCGGCGCCACCACGCGAGGCTTCCCGTTCTGCCCTTGGAGGATGGTCACGTCGCTGCCCATATTCTGGCCATTGGCGTCGAACTTGATCTTGCCGCTGGACATCAGGATAGGCGTCATGTCCGTTCCTTTAAGCGCGGCGTGGATCGCAGCGGACTCGGAAGAACCGGCGCGGCTTACCGCATCCGCAACAATCTGAACAGCTTCGAAGGCACACCCTGAATTCCCGTCGACCCAGTCATTTGGATAATCGGACGCAAATCGCTTCAGGATCGCCGCGGCGTCGGGCGCCTTCGGATTGTACCACAGCGTCGAGAGTATCGCGCCGTCACCGTACTTGCCCAACGCGTCATAGTACGCCTTGTCCTGCGCGCCATTCGAGTTGGGTGAGAAGATCATCTTGGGATTCCACCCCTGCTTGGTGCATTCCCGAATGATCATGATGGCATCGTTGACACGCGTCACGGAGACCAACGCGTCCGCGCCTGACGCTTTGGCTTTTGCAACCTCGACCGAGAGATCCTTGGCTCTTTCATCGTATGGAATATACTCGGCAATCCTGAGAGGCACTTCGACCTCCTTCCAGGCCTGATCGATGCTCGCCGCGGTCGACTGTCCCATCGTATTGTTGAGGTGCATGACGACGGCGCTTGTTGGAGCGTCCTTGATCGAGGACAGGATGGACTTCAGCTCCATGAGGGACTTCCTGACGATTGTCAGGGACGTCGGGTAATACCTGAACACCTCGGTGAATCCTTGAGAGGTCACCTGGGTCGCGCTCGCGATGTGAACCACCATAGGCACTTTTGCGGCTTCTGCGGCCTGAAGCGCGGAGATGGTTGCCCCGGAATCCCACGCGCCGATAAGTACCGTGCACCCCTGCCTGATCAGGTTCTCGGCGGCAATCCGTCCGTTTTCCGGCCGGCTTTGCGTGTCCGCATGGATGATTTGCAGCTCTATACCGAACTTCTCCTTTGCGAACTTCGCACCGACATCGATGCCGCGTACGCAAGCCTGCCCCGGAAAGGCCAGGACGCCACTGCTCGGATTGATTGCGCCGACGCGGACCTTGGCAGGGCTGGCCGCTCTTGACTGCCACGATGCGAGTCCGACTGCGGCGCCAATTCCGCTACCGATCACGGACCGACGGGTCAAACCGCGTTCGATATGCTTTCTCATGTAGTTCCCCTTTGGTTGGCTGCAGGAATATCGATGCGGTCTGACAGGCGCGCTCAATGAACAGTGAGGCATTATCGCGCCAGAGACGTTCAGTCGCGCTCGGCGCTTCACGAGATGCGCCGACTACGTAGTTTGGCTCAGGGCCTGACTTCCGCCTTGACGAGGTTGTCTTCGCTCTCGTCATAAAGCGTATCGATCAACGATCGATACCTCTCCATGATCTGCTTGCGACGCTTCTTTCGAGTCGGCGTCATCATGCCGTTCTCGGGAGAAAGCTCTTCCGGCAATATCCGGAACGCCTTGATCTGCTCGGCCCTGGCGAGCCTGCCATTCGCCTTGCCGATCTCTGCTTCGATCATCCGCACCACGATTTCGGAGTTCGCCAGTTGCGAGTACCGGTCGATGCGAAGACCGTGCGATCTGGCCCAATCCATCGTTGCGGTCGCGTTCACCTCGATCAGCGCGGTGAGGTACTTCTTTCCTTCTCCCAGCACAGCCGCCTCAGAGATAAACGGGCTACGCCTGAGCTCGTTTTCGATCTGCGTCGGGCTGATGGATTTTCCATTGGAAGTGTTGATGATCTCCTTTTTTCGATCGACCAGCCTGAAGAGGCCCGTCGAATCGACATCCACGATGTCTCCGGTGTAGAGCCAGCCATCGCGCAGAGCGGATTTGGTTTCTTCCGGCTTATTCCAGTAACCGACAAAGAGTCCGGGTCCCCTGACAATCATTTCCCCGTCTTCGAGAACAGCGGTCTCCCAAGCCGGATCCCGCAGGGGTACGCCCACGGTGCCGGCTTCCGGCCATTCCGCCATCTGCACCAGATTGGCGCCGACCAGCTCCGTCTGTCCGTAACATTCCTTCAGCTGCAATCCCCATAGCTGCCACAGCGACATCAGCTCGGGAGGCATCGCCGCGGACGAGGTGTATGTAACCTTGAGTTCCTCGAACCCGACCGCACAAAGCAGCGGACGGAAAACTTGTTGCTGGCACACGGCAAAGAGGCTGGAAATGAACGGGTCCGGCACGCCTCCGGCCTGACGATCATCAAGGGCCTTGCGGGCGATGGTCATCGCGAGCTGATAGTCCTGTTTCTGCTTCTCGGACCCGGAGTGAACCTTGCTGAGGATTTGGGTGGCATACCGCTGGAAGAACCGCGGCGGAGCCATGAAGTAGGTCGGCTTCACTTCCTTGACGGTTTGAGCGAACTCTGCGCTGTTCTCGCCGAAATACGGCACCAGGCGGATGAGCAGAGGCAGTGTCGTTGCCTGTGCGCGTGCCACCGTGTGCGACATCGGCAGGTGCACGACGACACGGTGGACATCGGTGCGCAACTTCGACGTGAACAGGGTTACGCTGTGCGCGCCGGCGAGCAGCGACAGATGGGTGAGCATCGCTCCCTTCGGAAATCCCGTCGTTCCGGACGTGTACCCGATGCTGGTCAGGTCGCTCGCCTTTGCTTTCGCGACCTGCCCCTGCAGAAAGATGTCGGCGTCAACCGATGTTTCGCTCCAGAAATCATGAAGAGAGACGACGTTCGCCGGCCCGCCTGCCTTTTTCCAAGCGGGATCGAGCACAATGATTTTTTTCAGCTGGTCAGCACGGCCCGATGCAAGGACGGTACCGAGCTGAAGTTCACTCCCGACGAACATGAACGACGTTGCGGAGTCGCCGAGATAATAGCCGACCTCCTCCGCCGATGAGGTGAAGTAGACGCCGACCATGATGCCGCCGGCACAAATAATCGCCATGTCCGCAAGAAGCCATTCCTGGGACACATCCCCCATGATCGCCGCGCGATCGCCGCGTTCGAAACCAGCCTTTTGCAAAGTGGCCGCCAATTTGGCCACCTTGTCCGAATACTGCTTCCAGGTCGTGGCGATCCACTCACCGCGACGTTTTTGCTTGAAAGCGATCTCGTCAGAAAGCTCCACCCTCCGCCGGCTCAGGAGCTGCGGAATGGTCACGTCGGCGAGTTGGGCGCTCGACGCAAAACCCTCGGCGCTCACCTCAACGCTCCGCGAAGCGCTTGCGCTTTTCAGCGAAGGCGGCAACGGCATCGCGCCGTTCGGGCGCGGCAAAGGTGATCGTCTCGAGGGCGGTCGAGGTGTCAAGGAGCAGATGCGCGTACTGCTTGATGATCTTGTTCACGCAATACTTGGTCCAGATGATTGATTCTCTTGGGCCGCTCGCGAGCATCTCCGCGTACTCGATTGCAGCATCCTTAACGTCCCTGTTCGAAATCACCTCGTTGATCATGCCGATGGACGCGGCCTTTTCCGCGGAGATGAACTCACCGGTCATCAGGTAGTGCTTCGCACGGACGGGTCCCATCAATAGGGGCCACATCACCGCGCCGCCATCGCCCGCGACCACGCCTGCGGTAACATGCGTATCGGCAAACCTCGCGGCCGGACTCGCGAATATGACATCGCAGAACAAGGCGAGAGTTGCCCCGAGACCGACCGCGACGCCGTTGACCGCGGCGATGATCGGCGCCTCGACTTCCAGCATGTTCCGGATCAGATGGCGTCCGCCCCGAGTCGGCGACGGGATCGGACTCTTGTCCAGCGTTTTCTGATCGCCGCCCGAACAGAACCCCCGTCCCGCCCCCGTCAGAACGATCGCGCGGACCGCCTTGTCCTCATCCAGCTCGACGAAGACCCGCTCGAGCTCGCTGTGCATATCCCAATTGATCGCATTGAGGATCTCCGGCCGGTTCATCGTGACGATGGCGACACCGCTCGGCCGCTTCTCGACGATCAGATATTTATAGTTCTGCTTCGACATGGCTATCTTCCGTTTGTTCCTGTTGGCCTTACTTTTGCGGTCGCATGGCGCGGATCTGTCCGAGAATATCTTCCGTAGGCCGGACGACATTATTCCTGTCGTTGAAGTGGGGGATCACATAGCGGCCACACATGTCGATCGCTTCCATGATTTTCTCGTGATTGACGGAGTCGAGATGGAGAAGCACCTCGTCGACGCCCATCGCCTGGAACTTCTCGATCTGACGAATGACAGTGTCCGGGCTTCCGCAGACCGTTGTCGCGGAGTGGTTGAGCAAGTAGTCCCAGTCCTTTCCCGCGCGCTCCATGGCTGGCACGCTCTCGCTCATATACGCGTAGTCGTCGGCAAGCTTCGCGAGACGGGGATAGGCGTCCGTTGAAATTCTCGCATAGTGCATGAGGGGCTCGGCGTAATCGTCCTTCGCTTTCTGATCGGTTGCCCCGATGCCGAAGAAAAGCGGAATGCCGATGCGCGGCCGATCGAGCGGACCTTGTTCGTCACGCTTCCAGCCGCGACGGTAAGTGTTCAAAAATTTTTCCTGGACCTCCCATCCCTGGTAGATGCAGTTGCTCATGACGGCGAGGCCTTCGGATCCGGCCCAGCTGTGGCTCCGCTCGCTGGTCGCAGCGATGCCGATCACCGGATGCGGCTTCTGTATCGGCTTCGGCACCAGCATCCGCGGCGGGATCTGATAGTACTTGCCCTCGAAGGTGAAGATATCTTCGCGCATCGATTTCTTCAGGAGCGCGATACCTTCCTCCATCTGAGCGAGAGTTTCGCCCGGATCAACGTTGAAGGCGCGCATGGCGATGGTCGTGTTGGCCCGGCCGGCGTAGAATTCCATGCGGCCATGCGACAGGATGTCGGTTACTGCCAATCGCTCCGCCGATCGCAAGGCATGATTGATCTTCTGGGGCATCAGCGTCACCGCTGACCTCAGCTTCACGCGCGACGTAACGGCTGCAAGGTACCCGTAGACGACCTCCGGCGCGGAGCTCGAGATGCCGCCGAGTGCAACGTGTTGCTCGGAGAGCGCGACGCAGTCGAATCCGACCTTTTCCGCCAGACGCACCTCGTCCACGAGTTCATGGAGTCGGCGGGCATAGCTGTGCCCGACCTGGGTTTCTTGCTCCGACCAAAACCCGAACGTAAGTGCCATCTTCTGGATCCTCATGGAGTGTCAAGATGGCGAAGCATTTCATGGGCGCGGCAACATTTTCGTTCGAATGCGCCCCGCAGTCAGATGACTTTCCAAATTTTGTGCTGTGAGCAGTCGACACTTGTCCCTTTCGCAGCCAACGACGCTGAGCGTGGCTCGACAACCATTCTCGGCGTTCATCGGCGGAGGAGCACGAGAGATTCAGACGGCGTTGCTTCGGCTTCCGAACGAGACAGCCAGAAGATCCGCTATCGCCGCGAGACATCGCTCGCCGATCCCGGCCGTCGAGCCGAACGGGTTGCCGATGATGCCGTTGGCGGTGACGGACTTGATGCCGTTTCTCCACATTGCCTGAAGCTGCTCCTCGGATAGCGCGCCGAGATGCCCGATCTCGAACCGATCGAGCCGAACGCTGTCGGGGCGGAGCAACATCATGAGCGACGTCTCCGCGATATCGGCATGTCCTCCAACCGCATTCGGGTCACCACCCGCTTGCTCGACGGCGCTTCGCCATCTCTCGATCCAGGCGACGGCATCGCAGTACGCGTCGATCTCGACGTCTGCCGGAACGGCGCTCCTCAGCCGGGGAAGCATGTCCTGGAGCGCGGGAAAATTCCCGATGTGCCCCGAGAACAGCAGAATGCGCCTGAAGCCGTGCCTCGCAAGACTCGTGCAATAATCCAGGCAGATCGATTCGAACGTCTCCTGGCGAATGGAGATCGTCCCCGGGAAGACCAGATGGTGGGCTGAACAGCCGACCTTGATGGTTGGCGCGATCAGGGTGCGTCCCAGATGCCCCGCCAGCCTCGCCGCGATGGCGTCTGCATGATCCGCATCCATGCAGAGCGGAAGGTGCGGTCCGTGTTGCTCCACAGCTCCGCAGGGTATCAGGACGGTCGATACCCCCGCAGCAAGGGCGGCCGATACCTGTTCGAAGCTCATCAGTTCAAGACGGAGTTCGACAGGCCATGCCGGTGCGGTCATTCACGCTTTCCTTGGCTGTTTCGACAGGAAGCGCGAACGCGTCTGTGCCGAACTATCGTCTACCAGATAGGCCGCGAGATCCTCGATCGTCACCGCCTCGAGCGCAGCATCGTCCATTTGGCCCGTCAGGTTCAGCGAACGCTTAATCGCCGCAAACAGCTTGCGCTCCTTTCCACGAAGATATCTGCATACCTCCCCTGCTCTCACCATCACTTCCGCGGTGCTTGCGATCTCGTTGATCGCCCCAATTTGGAGTGCCCTTTGGGCGTCGGTCAAGTCGCCCCAGTAGAGCAATGCCTGCGCCTCACGATGCCCAAGCTTCTGCACTGCCTTCCGGATTCCCTTGGCTGCAGGCAACAGGCCGTGGTTGATTTCCGGGAACCCGACCTTGCATTCATGGTTCGCCACCACGTAGTCGGCGTGAAGAAGAAACTCCAAGGCCCCGCCGACCGCGTATCCACGCACGGCACACACGAAGGGCCCGGGGTATCTCTCCATCTCGCAAAGAAGCGCATGGAAGCTCCTCATTCGAGGTCGTGATATTTCGATGCCGGCGACCTCCTTTATGTCTCCACCCGCGCTGAAGAAGCGCTCGCCCTGGCCGGTCAGAACAATGCCCGGCGGCGACGCCTCGCGAGACAATGCGCGAAACGTGTCCAGCAGCCGGCCAACAAGGGCGTTATTCAATGCGTTTGCCGGCGGCCTGTTCATGGTCATGGTGACCACATCGCAGTCGCGTTCGATCAGCAGGGCGTCATCAGCTTCCATAGGAACAGCCTAAGCGAGGCCTTATGGAATTGATTGCGGTACACGCTTTCCTCGACGCCGCTGCTCGACACAAATGGTCGTACCCGGGTTATTTCGCGGCATCTTCTGCCGCGATCGCTAAGGCCGCCTTTTCGGATGGCGGGCTAGTCCCGCCATTCAGGACCGTTACAATCCAAGATAAGCGCGCTGAATCTCGGGATTGTCCAGCAACTCGTCGCTGGATCCGTGGAGCACGATTGAGCCGTTCTCCAGAACGTAGCCGCGATTGGCCAACGCAAGCGATTTCGCCACATTCTGCTCTACCAGCAGGACCGTGGCTCCCTGCTCGTGCAGGGACTTCACCACACGAAACATGACATCCGTCAGCGCGGGCGACAACCCGATGGAAGGCTCGTCAAACATGACGACCTCGGGCTTCGACATGATTGCACGGCCGATAGCCAGCATCTGCTGCTCGCCGCCCGAGAGCGTACCGGCCAATTGCCCCCGGCGCTCACGAAGCTTCTCAAACAATTGATAAACGAAGTCGAGCGTTTCGGACTGGCCGGCCTTCGCGCGCTTCAGCGTCCCTCCGAGCAGCAGGTTTTCTTCCACAGAAAGACTTCCGAAAATCTGCCGACCTTCCGCGACCTGGGCAATGCCGCGCTCGCAGATCTCCCATGGCGGCATGCCGGTGATATCAACACCGTTCATCTTGATTACACCGCTCGACGACCGAACGATGCCCGAGATTGATCTGATGAGTGAGGTCTTCCCTGCGCCGTTCGCGCCAACGACGCAGATCAATTCGCCTTTGTGGATCTGCAGGGAGACGCCGCTCAAAGCGCAGGATCCATCGTACGCGACACAAAGTCCATCGATCGTCAGAAGCGCACCACTAAGCATGGAAGCCTGCCCCCAGGTAGCTCTCGAGGACTTTCGGATCTGCAACCACCTCTCCGGGAGGTCCCTCTGCGATCTTGGCGCCGTGATGCAGCACCACCACACGCGAGGCCACTTCCATCACGATGCGCATCACGTGCTCGACAAGGAGGATCGTCAATCCACCTTCGGCAAGCTTCTGCAGTACGCCTACAATACCCGCAGCTTCAGTCGGTCTCAGACCCGCCATAACCTCGTCCAGCAACAGCAATTTGGGCCGGGTCGACAGCGCCTTGGCCGTTTCCAGCATTTTCCGGTCCGGTAGCGTTAATTGATCCGTCCTCGCGTGGGCCTTGGCGGCCAGACCAACGCTTTCAAGAGACTCGTACGCCTTCGATCTGGCCTCGCTTACGTTTCTGGTCCAGCTGAAAGCTCCGATCATGGCATTCTCAAGCACCGACATCTCACGCATCGGCCGCACGATCTGAAATGTTCGCGCGATGCCCATCCTGCAAACCGCCTCGGGTGGCGAATTGTCGATCTGGCGGCCTTCTAACAGCACCCGGCCGCTGGTCGGCTTCAGGGCACCAGCGACCAGGTTGAAGCATGTCGTCTTTCCTGCTCCATTCGGTCCAATCAGCGCTGTGATCCGCCCGGCTCGAAGTGAGAAGCTTACATCCTTCACCGCGATCAAGCCTCCGAACGATCGGGACAGGTTCTCGACCTCGAGCAGAGTTGTCATTCTTCGACCTTTCGGGACTGCCACAGCCATGCCGTGGGTGGCGCCTGGATAGCTTTGCAAAGGCGCACAATCGCCGGCCAGATGCCGTCTGGCAGGAACCAGACGACCGAGATCAGGACAACACCGTAGGTAATATTGTTCAGTCCCGGGATCCGAAGACTGTCGCCGAGCGCGCTCATCAAGTGATTGAGCGGAATCGCGGCGAGCGACCCGACCAGCGGACCGAACGTGGTCCCCAGCCCCCCGACCACGGGCCCTATCAGGACGTCTACCGATAGCCCCATTCCCATGATCGAGTCCGGGAATATCGATCCTTGCACGAGCGCCAAAACGCCACCGCCCGCGGCGGCCGTTGCGGCCGATATCGAGATCACGAGAATCTTGTGCTGGAAGGTCCGGACGCCGAGTGCGCGTGCGGCCGATTCGTCGTCGCGCATCGCCCGCCATACGTATCCGAGGTAGGATCGTGAAATAAATTCGGTTCCGATTATTCCCAACGCCGCCAGTGCAAGCGCGACGAAGTAGTAGAAGCGGGCATCGCCGCGAAGCATGGAGATCTCAATCCCGCCTGTTGGCGCAGGAAAGAACAATCCTTGCATTGCGCCCACGAACTCCCAGCCACTGAACATGATCCTGGCGAACTCGGCTGCGGCAATCGTGAGCAGCGCGAAATAGATACCGCGAACCTCGAACCGAAAGCTCAACCAGGCGATCGACGCGCCAACGGATCCGGCGAGGATCATTCCGGTCAAGAGCCCGACCCAAGGCGAAATGCCGTACTTCACGTAGAGGACACCTACGGAATAGGCTCCCAGCCCGACAAAGAGGGCGTGACCGATCGATAGCTGCCCGCCGATCCCAAGCATCAGGTTCCAGGACTGTCCGAGGAAGGTGAACAACAATACGATCGTCATCAGCGAGATGACGTACGGGTTTGCCAGCATCCCGACCAATCCCAGGACAGCGAAGACCGTTATTCCGGCAAGCCACCGTGTCCTTTCCAACCCACGGTCAAATTTCTTTTGCACCAAAAAACCCCCTCGGACGGAAAACCAGGATGATGATCAGGAGCGCGTAAGGAAGCGCCGTCTTCATCGAAGGCGTGAACATCAACGCCGCGATTGCCTCGGCGACGCCGATCACCAGACCTCCGAGGAGTGCTCCGCCAAAGCTGCCGAGCCCGCCCACGATGACCGTCACGAAAGCAAGGAGAGTGAAATCGACGGCGAGATATGGTTGAGCGTCGAACAGGGGAGATATCAGGGCGCCGGCGACCCCTGCGCAAGCTGCCCCGATGCCAAAGGTAACGGCATAGACTCGTGGAATGTTCAGTCCAACGATGAGGCCGCCCAAACGATTGTCCGCCGCCGCCCGCAGCGAGCGGCCGAACGAGGAGAACTTCAGATACGCTCCAAGCAGAGCTATAAGCAGCCCGGCGGTCGCTGCCGCCTGCAATCTCGCCAAGTCGAGCGTCACAAGGCCGAGAGATACGGTCTGAAACGACAGCTGCGAAGCAGTGGGACGCGGATCCGGCCCGAACGCGACCAACAGGGTTCCGCTAAAGAGCAACGACAGGCCGATGAAAACAATGAACTGATAGTGATGCGGCCGGTTCACGAACCGCTTCACGATCAGCGCTTCCAGCAGATATCCGAAGGCGAACATCACGACCGCAGCGATTGCTGCCGCCACGATGATTGGGACGTTCCACAGCCGAACCGTCCAATAGCCGATGTAGACACCGAACACGACCATCTCGCCATGCGCAAAATTTACGACGCGCATGACGCCGAATATGATGGTCAGGCCTAACGCAATGAGGCCGTAAACGAGACCGAGCAGAATGCCGCTCGCAAGAACATTGAGCCAGAGCGAGAGCATCAGCAAGCACTGACCGGCGCGAGCGAATGCCGGGTATTGGACACCGCAACACTCAGATAGGCTGCCACCCGCAGCTGGCCGCGCTCGGATAGAATCGAGACCACCCCGGCGTTGAACTCCCACCTGATCTGGTCAGCGAACATGATCCCCCGCATTGGCATTTCTCCTGCGTTTGTGACAGATATCCTCTTGGCCGCCGGACGCTATGACCTGAGCCTTTGCTTCGCATTCTCGGTCAGCGTCCGGGCACTATTCTCACTGAGTACGACACTCATTCGGCAGCCCATGCGCGGGACCTTCTAACGCTTCGGTACGGTGAATTCGCCGTTTACGTAGACAAGCGGCTCGCGATCGAGGTTGGTTGTTTGGGCAACAACTTCGCCGACGAAGATCGTATGGCTGCCGGCATCGTACGAACCGGACACGCGACAGTCGAAGCTGCAAATTGCCTCGATGAGGCTCGGCGCACCTGTCGTGAGTTGACGCCACAAACCGTCAGCAAAGCGTATGTCGCCCTTGCTTCCGTCCTGCCCGGCAAACTTCTTTGCCAGCTCGGCGTGATCCGCCGTGAGAATGTTCCAGCAGAATGATCCGCTCTGCTTTATTGTGTCGTGGCCACCGGCGGACTTGTTGACGCAAACGAGCACGCTCGATGGTTCGGTTGATAATGAGCACCCGGCCGTCAACGTCAAACCGTGCCTCCCCGGTCGCACACCCGTCGTCACGATAGATACTGCGCCGGGCACGTTGCGCATTGCGCTCCGGAATTCCGCACTGCTGAACACCGGGGATGGTTGGTTTGGCATCGGTGACACTCGGAAGTTCATGGTGATGGGTTCCCGCAAATATTCGAACCGAGTTGTCCGGAGCCGGCTAGCCGCCCTGCTTGTTCGACGCCTGAAAGAGCTGGATCGTGTTGTTTTGCGGATCCTTCAAGCAAGCCACACGGCCATGCGCCCCCATGTCCCGCATTTCGCCGAAAATCTCGGCTCCCAGGGCACGGGCCCGATCGAGCGTCAGCTCCAGATCATCCACTTCAAATACGACGACCGCGTTCCGAGCCCCTTCGGAGGCCGACTCTCCGGGGCCTGCGATGCAGAAGGCGGCCTTCTCTCCGGCGAATTGAATCCATTTGGCGCCGTCGGCGAAGCGGATCGTCAGTCCAAGCGCTTCATAGAAGCCGGCTAACGCTTCAGGTTCCTGGGCGGTAAGATAGATGTGCTTGAGCTTCATCTCTTGCTTTCAATTCCGAGCGCACCATCAATCCGTGACCTCCGGCCACGCTTGTCTGATGATACTTGCGCCGCGCGGTCGGCATTAATGTTCGAAGTTTTCACCCCGCGCATCGCCCATCAGCATATTATGCTGCAGGCTATCGGGGCCGGCTTGTTTAATTTCCAACGCATGCAACGGCGAGAGACGATTCATGGCGTCACTCGGAAACCCTGCCGCTTTTCGGCAGAGCGTTCGGGCGTGTATCATCGCTTGCGCCGATTGCGATTTGCCTGACACTGATCCGTTGATCATCCATGTAAACCCGCTGCCGCTGAGCGCTTGCGCAGATCGCGAGTTATCCGATGACCGAATTTTCCCTTATTGGACGCTGCCGGCGCATTCGCGCATCAGCGAACAAGCTCCATTCTTGAGCCGTCGCATGTCGCATGAACAAGGCTTTCAGCGTGCTTGCTTTCTCGTGTCGTCGAACTACGCTTCGCCTCGATGTGGTGGGGACTGAAAGCCAGATGCGAGCGCAAAATCGGTCGACCTTGATCGCCCGCAGCCCGTTTCATGTGAGGCGGCGTCCCTTTTCCCGCCTTGGGTTAGCCGACATATCCTTACGGTAGAATGCGAAGATCGCGATCCTATTGTCAGGCGAACTCCAGGATCAGCGCATCGACCGCGAGCGTTGCGCCGGCGGCGGCGTGGATCTTCTTCACCGTACCGTCGCGCTCGGCGCGCAGCACGTTCTGCATCTTCATGGCTTCCACGACCGCGAGCGTCTCGCCGGCCTTGACCTCTTGGCCTTCGGTCACCGCGATCGACACCACGAGACCCGGCATCGGGCACAGCAATTTCTTGCCGGTGTCGGCC
>NZ_JACMYK010000064.1 GCF_020889785.1 Bradyrhizobium acaciae | reverse complement strand
CTCGCAAGATCAATATTGCAGATAATCCGCCCCTTAAGATCGATCTGAAAACCGAAAACTCAGCGCGGCTACAGGGAGAGATGTCCAAGGCGCTACTCTCTCTAGAGACGATCATCAGTCTATGGTGATACGGCGCGATCGATCTCGACTTGCCCGTTTCTCGATCTCTCCCGAAACTCTCGCGGGGTGCAGCCGGAGATTCGACGGAAAGCGCGACTAAAGTGGGCAGGATCCGCATAGCCGGACGAAAGTGCCACGTCGATAATCTTGTTTTCGGTACTGCTCAGGAGCTTGATGGCGTTGTTGAAGCGGACCTGCTCAAGCAGGCCCGAGTACGTGAGTCCCACCAACGCGAGCTTCCTCTGCAGGCTCCTGACGCTCAAAGCAACCATCTCGGCCGCGTGGGCTATCGTCGGGCCGCCTTCGTCAAGGTACGACGGCAGAGCCAACCTGAGAACGCTGACGATGTCGTTGCCGAACGGCTGCCCCTCGGTTTCCGATAAATTCGATCGGACGACATTCGCAGGATTTGGAAGGCTCAAGAACTGCAGCGGCACCTCGATCCACGAGGCCTTCTGGCTCGACAAGAAGCGCGTGTGCGGCCAATGCGATCGAACCTCAAGGCTCGGTGTATAGTTTGCTCCGAACGCAATCACTTTTGGCGCCCAACTCGCGCCGACGAACTGGCGCACAATGTGGATCACGAACATGTTCTGGAGCCATTGGGAAATCTCGAGATAAGGAATTCCTTGCGTTCCCCCGAGCCCGCTGCAAATTTTCAGGCTTTCGTCGGTCGATTCCAACCATAGATGAAGGTTCGTATCTTCAACCGGCGCCCATTTGCAAATCTGCTCAAGAGCGGCCAACAACGTCGGCGAATGGCGGATCCGAACACGCATGCCATCGCTCAAATGATCGAATGAGAGCCTCTGGGCGGCTCGGAAGGCGATCTCCGACAGCCCTTGCTTCTCCTGGGCGGCCGTCGCGAAGCGAACGGCCGGCAGGAGCGGTATGTAATGATCCGCTTTCTCCTCCAAGGAAGTAGGCAGCCGAAATTTGGCGAGAAGTGCCGCGGTGGGGCCGCCTATCTCTGAATGCAGCTCGGCAAACGGCATGAGAAATTGACAACGGACTAACGGAATGACGGTCATTACTACCTGCCCGGGAAATTCTGCCGCGCAGACCAGCAGGCCGGAACCCCTCGCTTTTGTCTACCCCCGGCAGCGTCCCACACCTTCCAGTTGACGAACGTTTTGCCAGTTGACGAACGTTTTGGCGGCTGATGGCCAGATTCTTCGGCGGATCTGTTCTAGGCCTGAAGCGTCGTTTCTCTTGCAGGAGCATGGGCTTCGAGCCTCACGAACCAATGAGAGCTGTCAGATTGCCTTCAGCCAAGGCGGTCCGCGCGGCCATTGTCGCATCGCTGCGACAAGGTGACGCAACTCTTGCTTGTACCGCTCGTACACTCAAGATCAGCTCCCGCACACTGCAGCGCCATCTCGGCCGGATGGGCACAAGTCATAGCGAAATGCTCGCGGAGGTTCGTTTGGACATTGCTTGCCGCTTGCTCGTCGGCTCAAGCAAGCGCCTGTCGGATATCGCAAAATTCGTCGGCTATTCGAACGCCAGCAGCTTCAGCCGCAATTTTGTGCGTTTGATGCAAATTCAACCTGTCATTTACAGACAGCAGCAACTTGCGCGTAAGCATGGGCTGGCATGCCAACGCAAGCCATCACCTTACGCGATCGATCGCTGACTATTCGCGATGATTGGCGCGAAATGGCAAGACGCGCGATTCGAATTGGCGCGAAATGCTTAGCGAAGCTGGAGTCCTGAAGACGCTACATATTCGACGTCGTGATGCGCAGGGCGATTTTGAAGCCATGCGAGGGTCAAAAGAAGAATCAGCCCGCAAAGGAGAGAGCAATATGACTCTTCGTTCAGCTCTGTTCTTATTTTGTGTCGCCGGATTGATTGCCGCTCCCCATAAGGTGCTTTCCCAATCTGCACCCGAGAGCAAACCACACGTACCGCTTGAGAAGTCGATAGGTCAGGCAAAGCCGGAAGTCGTGCCATCGCTCTTCGTCCTCAACTCGCGCGGTGCGAGCTTGAAGGACGGAAGGCTTGTGCTGACGGGGATTTCACCGAATGCGATCGTGTTCGCCGATCGGCCCGTGAGGGCGGCTGGTCACGATCTCACATCGCGAATTGTCGAGGATTGGGGCAATGGCAGTGACAATTTCGCGAAAGATCCTCCAAACGCCACCGTGTCCGGGTTCAGGAAAGACGGATCTTCGGTAGCCGACGCCGTCGTGGTGCTAAAATCGCCCAAGCTTGAAGGCGATAAGCTGACTTTCGATGTCGATGTGCTCGAAGGAGACCTTGCGGGAGGTGATGGACCGGCGGCGCTCTTTATCGACATCATCGGCCGACCGTTCACGCCGCTGTCCTTTGCCGGTGTGGCGCGCCGGACGGCCTGGCGGGGTGCCTACTACCGTGGCGCTGCCGTGGCAGGAGCGGCCGCCCTTGGAGCGGCGGCAGCCTATCCGTACTACGGACCCCGATGCGGATACTATCCCTTGCCGCCTTGCTACTGAGCAGCGCGGACCTGGTACAACGGCCTCGCGCGCAAGCATTACCTCGATATCAAGAAGTCCCGGGAGGCCGAGCACGAGGTGATCCAACATTGCAAGGCGCATCCCGACCAGCTCATCATCGAGGCGATCGCCGTCGTCTTCAAGGACATGAGGGCGGCGCTTGGGATCAGGATGGAGCCATAACTGCCAACACTACACTGCGCGGAAAACGCTGAGCATCGGACCAGCCCCTTCTATGGTTTGACGACTTTTAAACCAGGACATGGAGAGAACATGGATATCACGCGTCGCGATCTTGCGCTTGGTGGAGTGGGTCTGCTCACAGGAGCAGCGATGGGGCAATCGGCTCTGGCCCAGGACGGCTCTTTCCTGGGGATCGGTCAAGGCCTGGAGGATTTCTGGCTCGCGAGCGACGCCTACATTTTTGGTTATCCGTTGGTCACGATGGAGATGACTCGCCGGATTATCACCAATGTTGCCGAGCCCGTTGGAACGCGGGGGCCGATGGGCCATATCATCAAGATGCGTCAATATCCGGACGCGTCGTTCAGGGATGTCACCGCGCCGAACGCGGACACGCTCTACACGACCTCCTTCTTCGACGTCGGGAAAGAACCATGGGTCATCAGCATCCCGGACATGAAGGGGCGCTATTTCCTGATGCCGATGCTGGACGGCTGGACGACGGTGTTCCAGGTCCCGGGGAAGCGGACAACCGGCACCGGGGCGCAGACCTACGCGATCACCGGACCGGGATGGAAGGGCACACTGCCCGCCGGCGTGAAGGAGTACAAATCGGCGACCGATATCGTGTGGCTGCTCGGCCGCATCTATTGCACCGGCACGCCGGAGGACTACGCCGCCGTCCACAAGCTGCAGGATGAGTGCCGGCTCGTTCCGCTCAGTGCGTACGGCAAGCCGTACACGCCGCCGGCGGGAAAGGTCGATTCATCGATCGACATGAAGACCGCCGTTCGTGAACAGGTCAATCGCATGGACGCGGTGTCGTATTTCAAGCTGCTGTGCGAGCTGATGAAGAGCAATCCGCCATACGCGGCAGATGCGCCTCAACTCGCCAAGTTCGCCCGCATCGGCATCGTCCCGGGGCAGGATTTCGATGAGAGCAAGCTCAAGGCGGATTTCCTGAAGCGCGTACCCGAAGTGTCGTTCGACAGGATCATGCTGCAGTTCAAGATCAACAAGGCCATCAAGGACGAGAATGGCTTTGCCTTCACGACGAAGACCGGCATCTACGGCACCGACTATCTGATGCGGGCCCTCGTCACCGCGATCGGACTCGGCGCCAACCGTCCGCAGGACGCGGTCTACCCGACCTCGGAAAAGGACGCGGATGGCCGCAAATATAACGGCGCGAACAAGTACGTCATGCGATTTCCCAAAGGCCACCTGCCTCCCGCGGAAGGGTTTTGGTCGCTGACCATGTACGACAGCGGCTACTTCTTCGTGAAGAATCCGATCAACCGCTACTCGATCAGCGCGCGCGAAGACCTGAAAGAAAATCCGGACGGCTCGACCGAGCTCTACATTCAGAAGGACTCCCCGGGCAAAGACAAGGAATCGAACTGGCTTCCTGCGCCTGAGGGAGATTTCATACTGATGCTGCGGATGTACTGGCCGCAGGAATCGGACCCTTCGATCATCAACGGCACATGGACGATTCCGGCCGCCAAGAAAGTCGGGGCATGAGTTGACGTGTTCCGGCGCTGCGCTGTACCGCGGCCAAGAAGACGATCATGCGGGCGGCAAGGGGCGTCGCTCGATACGATACCGATAGGGCATGTACGCGACCGGCGTCACCAAATGGCCTGATCAAGGTACTCGTCAGAGGAGCCGGATGCGGGAAAGCTGCACGTCCGGATCTGTGAGGGGGGCGTCGAGCGATCGACGCCTCTACTCGACCCTACCCAGGGGGTCGAACAGGCAGCGGGTTCCGGCGGGCATAAGGCGCTTCCCGGTGAGTTAGGCTGCCAATGGCAAAGCGGCTCCCGCCATTGCGGCTTTCGCGCTGTACCGAAGCTCCCCCACCGTCCAAGCGCTCACGCTACCATACGAAGGACAAACAGCGGTTCTTCGTGTCGGTGATTGCGTATGATCCCCTCCCTGGGCACCATCCCCCTTCAGCGCCACATTCGACCACCTGATAGGCGTAGTTTGCCCGGACCGTAGCCGCCGAGCACGGGGGGGCAGCGGCAGGTCGAGCAGATGCAGCCAAAGCAGGCCGGCGCCGGTCGCAATCCACGTGATGCCGGCTCCATTGGAGAGACCGGACACGATCCGTCTGACGCGCGGTTACGTCTGACGAGTGTTCTGACCCTGCCGTCACTCCGTGATGCCCGAAAGGTCGAGACGAAGTCCAGGGTCCTGCGATCAGCTGCTCTTCTTCGTCGCCAGCTGCATCCTCGCGACCAGATTGGCCTTCTCGGAGAGCTGCTTCTTTGCCTCGAGCTGGTGCCTGCTGGTCAGTGACGCCTTTTCGGCCAGCTGCCGCTTCGCCTCGAGTTGATGCTTGGCCACGGTGTCCGCCTTCGCAGCCAGCTGCTTCTTCGCTTCGAGTTGCATCGATGCTGTATCAGCCATTTCCGCACTCCTCCGCCAGGCTTGAAATATGGGTTTTCACGAACGCGATTTCGTCCTCGCTCAATCCGGCGAGCAGCCGTTCCGCGGTCAGGTCGCTTGCGGTCAGCTCGCAGTCCTTGGTCAGGCTTGGGTCCCTTCCTTCAACGGCGAGATGCACCTGCTTCTCGAAGCCGGCCTGGCAAAGCTTGGACAGGGCGCAGGTGATGCAGGGGCTGCGATCTCGCGACGCCTTCAGGTATCCGTTCTCCGCAATGCAGAACTCGTCGAAATCAGGACCGTCATAGGGAAAATTCGGATCAACGTTATGGTGCAGCGGCATGGCCCCTCCACTTTTGATCGCATGCACAATCTACGTGTGTGTGTGAGATAATACAACCCGAATCTTGGGCGCTGGCGCACCGCGAAGCGCGAGCAGCGGGAACCTGCATCGGTTTCGGCGATTGCCACGAAGCCGGATAAGTCGTGGCGGTCAGGTCTGGCCCGATATGCTGCTTGCTGGGCATAAGGGGCCTGGTGTGCTCGACCAGGCCGGAGGTTGCGACATGGCCAAGAGAACGTGAGCAGGAGATCATGAGCAGGAGGTTCAAGGTCGGCGATCACGTCAGATGGAATTCCGAGGCCGGCCGCGTCTCGGGCACCATCATCGCGATTCACACCAGCGACTTCGACTACAAGGGGCACACGCACCGCGCCTCGGAGGCCGATCCGCAATACGAGATCAAGAGCGACAAGACCGATCACATTGCGGCCCACAAGGGCAGCGCGCTCCATCATGCCTAGAGCGGTTTCGAGCGACGTGGATACCGGTTCGCGTGAAGAAAACGCGTCAAAGCAAGAATCTGGAGCCCGTTCCGATTCCATCGGAACAGGCTCTGGCAAGGACGAGGCGCTTCCGTTCTTCACGATCGGTCATTCCAACCGCAGTCTCGCGGATTTTGTCGTTCTCCTCACCGCAGCCGGGATCGACCGCGTCGTCGACATCCGAACGGTGCCGCGGTCGCGCAGCAATCCGCAGTTCAACAAGGACACGCTCCCGGAGCCGCTGGCGGCCGCCGGCATCTCGTATGAGCATCTGGCCGATCTCGGCGGGCTCCGCGGCAAGGCGCGAGACGTGCCGCCTTCCGTCAATGGATTTGGAGCAACGAGAGCTTTCACAACTACGCCGACTACGCGCTGTCGCCGCAGTTTCATGCGAGCTTGCAGCATCTGCGCGACGAGGGGCATCGACGACGCTGCGCGATCATGTGCTCGGAAGCGGTGTGGTGGCGCTGCCACCGCCGCATCGTCGCCGACTATCTCATCGCGTCAGGCGAGACCGTGATTCACATCATGGGGGAGGGCCGCCTCGAGCCCGCCCGCCTCACCGAAGGCGCCGTCGTCGAGAGTGATGGCACGGTGGTTTATCCGGCTACGGGTCAACTGGATTTGTGAGGCCTTGCGCCGCGCCCCTCACTCCACGCTGCGTTTCCAATATCCGGTGCCGAGCTTGCCGGTGATCACGGCGGTCGCGTCGTGGACCTCGTAGGAGCCGGCATCGGTAAAGTTCCTCAGCCCCCTCAGCGCGTGCAACGTCCAGCGGCCATTCGCAAAGGTCACGGTGCCTTCGTGGGATTGCGCCGAGCGGAAGGGCTCGGCGTGGAATTTGTAGGTGCCGTCGGCCATGATTTGCCAGATCCAGCGCGACTGGCCGCGGCCGCTGGCCACCATGATCTCCCTGGTGCCGATCAGCGCGGGATCGATCGCGCCGGCTGGGGTCACAGGTGGCGTCGGCAATGCGGGAGCTGCGGCCGCCGGCGCGGCGTTCGCCTGTTTCGTCGCCGCGGTCTCAGCCGGCGGCGCGCCTGCCAGATAGATCGCCTTGCGCGACAGCGAGCCGTAGACGAACGGCTGCTGCTCGTTGCGGGTCGCCTCCATCACGTCGTCGCGAACGTTGCGGAACATGAAGGTGACCTCGACGCCCGGCGTCTCGATGTTGCGCAACAGCGCCGCGGCGAACGGGCTGTTGCGGCCGTCGCCGTCGAGCGCGGTGGTGCCGTCGCGTGCGGCATAGGCGACCAGCACATTGCCGACCGGCTCGATGCGGCCGAGCCCGCTGGTTGGTGCGGCACGCGTCGCAATCGAGCGGCTCAGCTTCGCGGCGAACGGATTGTTGCGGCAGGCATCGAGGATGACGAGGCCGAGACTCGTGGTGTTCGTCACCTGCGACATCACGCTTTGCAAACTGATCGCTTCATTGGCGGCGTCGGTGTCGCGCTTCAGCTCGGCGTCGACCGGGATCAGCCAGTTGTCGCCGTTGATTTCCATGCCATGGCCGGCGAAATACACCGCGGCCATGTCGGCCGCGGCGGCGTTGCGCCCGAACGCGATCAGGCCGCGTCGCATCTCGTCGAAGCTTCCATTGGTGATCAGGGTGACGGCGAAGCCGAGGCGCTTCAGCGCCGCGGCGATATCGCCGGCATCACTTGGCGGATTGGACAGTGCCGGCACGCTCTTGTAGGCGCCGTTACCGATCACCAGCGCCACTCGCTTGCCGTCGGCCGCGGCCGGCATGACAGAGCCCGCGAGCGCCGCGGCAACAGCCAGTCCCGATACAAACGCGCGGCGGTTCATGCTGGACCGATCGGAGGTGACGGGTTCAGGGTAGCGCAGCCGCCGCGCCGCGGCCATGGAAATGGCGGCGCGATCAGGCCGCCTGCTTCGGGCATCCAGACGCCTGCCGTCACCGGCTCGGCCGGCAGCAGATTGGCGCCGGCGGCGCCCGCTCCTACAAATATCTCGACATGCACCAGGCGATCGGCGCAGCGCTGAAGACCTTCGAGCACCAGGTCGAGGCCGTTCCTTGCCCGGGGAGGCATGCAGCCCGGCGACGCCGCCGCGCGGGGCCACGCCTTGTCGGCCTTGTCGGCGTGATCTAATCCTGCGAGGCGCGGGCAGCGAACTACATAACAATCGCCCGCGGTCCCCGGTGAGGAAACAATGCGAAAGAGCGTCATTGCCGCGGCTGTCGCCGCTACAAGTCTTGCCTTCAACATTGCGCACGCCGCGCCGCCGCTCCCCGAAGCTGCGGCGCACCAGGTCGGTTTCTCGGATCAGGGACTGACGCGGCTCGACGACTTCTTCGCGCGCGAGATCGCGGCCAAGCGCGTGCCCGGCGCCGTGGTGGCGATCGCCCGCGACGGCAAGCTCGTGCATTACAAGGCCTATGGCCAGCTCGACCCGGTCAAGGGCACGCCGATGCCGATCGATGCCGTGTTCGCGCTGGCGTCGATGACCAAGCCGATGGCGGCAGTTGCAGGCCTCACGCTGATGGAGCAGGGCCGGTTGCCGTTGCAGGCGAAGGTCGCCGATTACTATCCGGCGTTCGCCGACATGAAGGTCGGCGTGCAGCAGGCCGACGGTTCGCCGACGATGGAGCCGCAGGCCCGGCCGATCTTCATCCATGATCTCTATCGCCACACCTCGGGCCTGATGTATGGCGGCCGGCCCGACAGTTCGAGCGCGTTGGCGCGGCTCTATCCCGATGGCACGGCGCCGGCGGTCGAAGGCGACACGGCGGCCTTCATCGACCGCATCACCAAGCTGCCGCTGGTGCACCAGCCCGGTACCGAGTTCGAGTACGGCTTCTCGATCGACGTGCTCGGCGCCGTCGTCGAGAAGGTGTCCGGCCAGCGGCTCGGCGATTATCTCGCGTCCAATGTCTGGAAGCCGCTCGGCATGAAGGGTGCGACGTTCCACCCGGCCGATGCCGAGCGGGCGCGGCTGGCGCGACCGTTCCCCAACGATCCGTTCACCGGCAAGCCGCAATCGATCAAGCTGCTCGATACCCCGACCAAATTCGACTGCGGCGGCGCCTGCTCGTTCGCCACCGTCGGCGATTATCTCCGCTTCGGGCAGATGCTGCTCAACGGCGGCGAGCTCGACGGCAAGCGCATCCTCAGCCCCAGCACCGTGCGCCTGATGACGTCGAACCATCTCGGGCCGGAGATCAAGAACAACGTCGCCGCGGTCGAGCCGCATCGCGGCGGCTTCGGCTTCGGGCTGGCTGTCGCGGTGCGCACCAGCGAGGGGCTGTCGTCGGTGCCGGGCAATCCCGGCGAGTTCACCTGGAACGGCGCCTACGGCACGCAGTTCTTCTGCGATCCCAAGGAGCGCCTCGTCGTGGTGGTCGGAACCGCCGCGCCCGGCGAGCTGCGCAAATTTTATCGCGAGAACGTGCAGGACATCGTCTACGGCGCGATGGTGAAGTGATTGTCCTCCACATTGCTGGAGAGGCGTTCACAGTTGTCCGTTTGCTGAACAGCAAAAGGCCCGCCGCTCAACCGAAGCGACGGGCCTTCAAATTCGCGTGGGCTACCACTGCCGGTAGACGCCGGTCAGCGTGCCGTTGTTGTTCCCTTCCGGACCGACGTCGCCCTGCGTCGAGCTCGGCGCCGGATGGTTGCTGCCGTTCATCGCGCCATACCAGCCGGGTTCAACCTGATTGTACATGACCTGCGGCTGATAGGTCTCGTAGCGCGGGCCGCCGTAGTACCGTGGGCCGGGGTTCCCATAAGGATAGTAGCCCTGCGCGAACGCACCCGCTGTCGTTGCGATCAGCGACGCCGCGGCCAGAGCCAGGATCTTGGTGTTCCGTTGCATTCATACACTCCTTGCTGGTGTCGCGACCAACGACCGCCGCGCTGCAGCGTTCCTGATCCGCCATGCAGCTGACGAAGGTGAATTTGCGCAGAGGTGGGATCAGGATTTGGTGAGGGGGGCTTGCGCGGGCGAGAGACCGGCGCTGCCGCTCTGCCCGGTAGAATGCATCCCGCAGATTCGCTATGCTTTTCCGGCTATAACGGCCGACGGCGAGCCGCGCCCGAGCTGGACGCTCCGTTAAAAGGAAGCCCGCCGACCGGGGCGGGCAAGGTCTCAGGGAGGAAAACGCTCTGACAAGGGAGCGTGCGATCAGTCTCCCCGATTCGAGGGCGGCCGCGAAGATCGTATAACTACTGTCATCAGGGCCGGCATTATGCGAATGCTGCTGCGGGCCGCGGCGGCCGGCAAGGCACGTCAAGAAGGCGCAATATCAAGGCGCGAATAACAGGGGAAGTTCATGAGCACGTCTGGAGTTTTTGCCGCGCGTCGTCGCGGCGATCGGGGCCGGTGCCGTGGCGTGGCGGCGGATGCAGGGCGCCGAGCCCGCGCCCGCCTGGGGCAGCGCGCCGCAGATTCCGGCGGCGAAGTCGCAGGGCGCGATCCCGACGCTGAAGATGCCGACAGCGCGCGGCTGGGACAAGGGCCAGCTCCCGACCGCAGCGCCCGGACTCAAGGTCAACGCGTTCGCGGCCGGGCTCGATCATCCGCGCTGGATCAACGTGCTGCCCAACGGCGACGTTCTGATCGCGGAGGCAACGCAGATCGCGGGCACACCGCGCAGCGTGTTTCACTATGCGATGCAGGCGACAATGCGCCGTGCCGCCGCGCTCGGCGTCAGCGCCAACCGCATCACGCTGCTGCGCGACCGCGATGGCGACGGCGTCGCCGAAAGCAGCAGCGCCTTCATGGAGGGACTGCGTCAGCCGTTCGGCATGGCGCTGATCGGCGACACCTTCTACGTCGGCAACACCGACGGCGTGGTCGCGTTTCCCTACGTCGCGGGCGCCGATCGCATCACCGCAGAGGGGCGCAAGCTCGTCACCTTCAAGCCCGACGGGCACTGGACGCGCAGCCTGCTGCCGAGCCCCGACGGCAAGAAGCTCTATGTCGGCGTCGGCTCGCTCAGCAACATCGCCGAGAACGGCATGAAGGTCGAGGAGGGGCGCGCCGCGATCTATGAGCTCGATCTCGCGGCAGGCACCAGCCGCATCTTCGCGGGCGGCCTGCGCAATCCGGTCGGGCTCGCATGGGAGCCGAACACGAATGTGCTGTGGACCGTCGTCAACGAGCGCGACGGCATCGGCGACGAGACGCCGCCGGACTATCTGACCTCGGTGCGTGACGGCGGCTTCTACGGCTGGCCCTATTGCTACTGGGGCCAGACGGTGGACGACCGCGTGCCGCAGGATCCGGCGATGGTCGCCAAGGCGATCCAGCCGGACTACGCGCTCGGCGGCCACACCGCCTCGCTCGGGCTGTGCTGGATGCCGAAGGGCACGCTGCCTGGTTTCCCCGACGGCATGGTGATCGGCCAGCACGGCTCGTGGAATCGCTCGACGCTGTCGGGCTACAAGGTGGTGTTCGTGCCGTTCGAGAACGGCCGCCCCTCGGGGCCGCCGCGGGACATCCTGTCGGGCTTCCTCGCGCCCGACGAGAAGGTCTCCTACGGCCGCCCGGTCGGCGTCGCGCTCGGTCCTGATGGTTCGCTGCTGGTGGCCGACGACGTCGGCAACGTGATCTGGCGCGTCACCGGGGCGTAGGCGGCAAATGAGCCCGGGTATTCACAGGATAAAGGAGGCCGCCAGCTATAGCGGCCTTAGTGGATAGGTCCCGCTTGCTTGTTTGCGGCAGCCGGCTCGGCGCGCTTGCGAGCGTCGGCGGCGATCTTCCAGTCCGGTGCTGCTAGTCGCAACGGCGGACCCTGCGGACCGAACCGTCGTCGCGCTCGATCGTCACGGTGCGGCATCCGCGATATCCGCGATCGTATCCGTAGGCGCGATAAGCGGGGCGATCGTAGTCTCGGTAGTAACGCGGCTCGGGACCCACTCTCACGCCGCCGAGCGGCGTATCGACCGCAACTTGAGCTGACGCAGGTGCGATGGAGATCGGCGTGGCGATCGCGAAACCGGCTACCGCCAATAAACCGGCCAATAACAGTTTTCTCATGCGGGTTTCCTCCTGAGTTATTGCATCGCTTTCCAACATTTCAGCCAGGGCAAGGGTTCCTCGGCCTTCGAAGGTCTTGCCAGCGTGCGAGTCAGCGGCTCAGGAAGTCGCGGATGCCTTGCGCGATCTCGGCGGCATGGGTTTCCAGCGCGAAATATCCGGTGTCGAGGAGTTTGACGACCGCCTTCGGATTATCGCGCTTCGGCGCCCGGCGGCCCTTCGGAGTTCTGCCTGATCGCCCTGGGATAGGCCGGGCGCAGTGGCCGCCGGCTGGGAGGCCGCGCTGGTCGAGCGTCCCGGCAATGATCTGCTCGGCGTCGGTCCGCAGCCGCAAGTGGTTGGTGATGATCTGGACGATGCCGCCGACCAGCTGATCCGCCCGCTACGGCGCCGAAGGGTAATGAGCCCTGACGGACCGTGCGCCGCAAGGACCTTAAACTCCCTCCGGGCCCGATAGCTCGGAAGCGCATAAAACCGGAATGAAATCCATAGCGCTTTTCAACCATGCCCCTTGAGCCTTCCTCAACTTCCCCGGCCGATGCTCGGCTTGGCGCAGGGATCGACAGGGATGGACAAGGAGCTGAGCATGCCGGCCAAGGCACGAACGACCGGACGAGCGACTGCGACAAACGTCTCCGCGCAATCGCGCGAGGATATCCTTAACGCGCGGGCCATCAGCACGCTGGGCGCCGGCGTCGTCAACGCGATGAGCGCGGTCGGCGCCGCGGTCATCAAGAAGCACAAGCCGGTGCTCGGCAAGAGCCCGGACTGGTTCTGGCATATGTTTGCGAAATGCGAAGCCAAGGCCGCGCGGGTCGCCGAGCAGGCTGCGCGCGATCCGGAGGCCTGCGGCGACGCCACCTTCATCGAGGTCTATGCCGCGCAATTGCCGAAGCTGATGACGGCGGCACTCGAGAGCCACGAGAAGGCGAAGGCGAAGTGACGCGACGTTCAAAAGAGAGAGCGTGACAACGGCGGTCGTCCCGCCGTCGTTCCCTGGACCTCTCGAATGCGCTGCCGCGCAGGGCAGCCATGCAGCTGAAACCACGACCGGCCTTTGTTCGTAACCAGCGATGGCGGAAGCCCGCGCCCGCGGGCTTGGGATTTTTTCAATCCGGGACGGTCGATGGTGAAGCACCTTATTTCCAATGAAGAGAAGTGTGACGCGTGCAACGGGACAGGCTTCCCCGAAGTCAGACAGCCGAGCGAGCCGGGACGGAAAATCTATCCCGAGCCCTGCAAGAAATGCGGCGGCAAGGGGCGGATCAGGAAGGCGACGTGGGGCAAGTAGCAATCGCCTAACGGCAATCAGCGACATCAGGAGCGGCAGCCGCGAACGACTGCGACGGGTGGGATGCGCGCGGGCTGCGGCCGCGTGTGACACGCGTCACGGCGGGCATCAGCGCCGCACGCCATTGATAGCGCCATGAACGGGCGGTTCTCCCGTCAATCATGGAGCTGAAGATGACGTCCACCCTTGCGATCAGCGTTTCCGATGACGGCCTTGCTCTGGTGCCGGAGCACGATCAAGCCGCCGCATCCCTCGTCCCCGCTGATGCGGCCAGCGCGCCGCAGCGCCAGTTCTGGGAAACCGAGCACACCCGCCCGGATTTTCAGCCGTCCAGCGATGCCGCGCCGGAGCTGGTCGCGGCCACCGCGAACTATCTCGGCGAATGCATGCGGCATCCCTATCTGCCGGTGTCGGAAATCCGCGCGCGGCAGTTCGCCCGCATCAAGGAGCTGGTCGAGCTCGCCTACCGCGACATTCCGGTCTACCGCGCGAAGTACGATGCGGCGGGCTTCAAGCCGGAGCACCTGCGCGATTATGACGACATCCAGAAGATTCCGGTCATCACCAAGCCCGAGCTGGTCGCGGCCTTCCCGGACCAGTGCGTCAACAAGAAGTACAAGCCGGAAAACCTGTTTCCGACCCGTTCATCGGGCTCGTCCGGCCAGACCCTGCTGATCCGCGTCGACTATGACGCCGTCATCACCGACACCATCCAGGGCGTCCGCCAGTTCGCGATGCAGAGCGGCGGCAATTACCGCGCGGAGGATCTGCTGGCGCATGTCTACACCGTGCCGTGGTGGTTCGATTCGATCGGCGGTGACTATCCGACCGCGTTCATCTCGAACCTGATCCCGCCGGCGCGCGTCGCCCAGCATCTGCGCTATCTCGGGCCGAAGATCCTGTCGCTCTATCCGTCGAGCCTGGATGCGTTGATGCCGCATGTCGACGAGTTCCGTTCGTCGCTCAATCTCGCGGTGACGCATTCGGAATATTCCTCGCGCGCCGCGCGTCAGGAATGGTCGCGCCAGCTCGGCGTGCCCGTGCTCGACGAATATTCCTCCGAGGAGGCGACGCGGATCGCGCTCGAGATGCCCAACGGCCAGTATCATGTTTGCGAGGACACCGTGCGTCTCGATGTGCTCGACCCCGTCACGATGGAGCCGCAAGCGCCCGGCCAGTCCGGCATCGCTGTCATCACCAACCTGCTCAACGAAGCGATGCCGTTCATCCGCTACGTGCAGGGCGACTACATCACCCAGCCGGCGAATCCTGCGCCGTCTGATATCAGCTGGTCGCAGATCGCCAGCATCGACGGAAGGCTCAACGACGCCTTCGTCAACCGCGACGGCCGCAAGGTGCCGGCCGGCAGCATCTTGGATGCGACCTATCGCTGGATGTTCGACTGCAATTTGCATCTGGCGCAGTTCGAGATCGTGCAGCGCGGCGTCGACCTGGTCGAGGCGCGCGTCGTGCTCGGCCAGGACGTGCCGATGTCGCGGCTGCACGGCTCGGTCGCGCATCTGGAGGATCTGCTCAAAGCCTGCCTCGAGCATCCGGTTCGGGTGCAGGCCCACGCGCTGCTGGCATTTCCG
Organism: Bradyrhizobium acaciae; assembly: GCF_020889785.1. Classification (GTDB taxonomy): domain Bacteria; phylum Pseudomonadota; class Alphaproteobacteria; order Rhizobiales; family Xanthobacteraceae; genus Bradyrhizobium; species Bradyrhizobium acaciae. The sequence continues at coordinate 25,419 of NZ_JACMYK010000064.1, read as the reverse complement.
CCCAAGGTCGGCAAGCGCCGCCCGATCCGCCGCGAGATCGATTGATCCGGGCGAGAGGAGGAGTGCGTGCCATGACACAGTCACTGAACCGCATCGCCGCCATGACGGCGCGCTATTACTACATCCTGCGCTCGTCATGGCTGCGGCTGCTCGAGATCGTCTATTGGCCGGCGATGCAGATGATGGTGTGGGGTTTCCTCTACACCTACCTCTATGACAGCAAGTCGGCGATGGCCTCCACCGCCGGCCTCCTGCTCGGCGCCGTCCTGCTCTGGGACGTGCTGTTTCGCGGCCAGCTCGGTTTCACCTTCACCTTCCTGGAGGAGATCTGGTCGCGCAATCTCGCGAACCTGATGATGAGTCCGTTGCAGCCCTTCGAGCTTGCGGCCTCCCTGATGCTGATGAGCCTGATCCGGCTGGTGATCGGCACGCTGCCGGTGCTGTTGCTGACATGGCTGCTGTTCGGCTTCAACGTCTACGCGATGGGGCCGGGGCTGATCGCATTCTTCCTCAACCTCGTGCTGACCAGCTGGGCGATCGGCCTCGTCGTTGCCGGCCTCGTGATCCGCCAGGGCTTTGGCGCGGAGAGCCTGGCCTATTCGATCATGATCGTGCTGCTGCCGCTGTGCTGCGTCTACTATCCGGTCGCGGCACTGCCGGTCTGGCTGCATCCGGTCGCCTGGTCGCTGACGCCGACCTATGTGTTCGAGGGCATGCGCGCCGTGCTGCTCGACGGCACCTTCCGCACTGACCTGATGCTCGAATGCCTCGCGCTCAATGCGGTCTATCTCGGCATTGGCTTCACCACATTCGTAACTCTGCTGCAGAGCGCCCGCCACAAGGGCGGCCTTCTCACCATGGGCGAGTAAGGGGAGAGATCCATGAGCCGCATCGAACATTTCCTGGCCCGCAGACATCTGACGCCGGTGTCGCCAGGCACCACACCGACGCAGGGCAATGCGCCTGATCGCCTCGGCATCGATGACGCACCAGCCATTGCGGTCGAGGACCTCTGCAAGCAGTACCGCACCCATTGGGCGGTCGACGAGGTCAACTTCATCGTGCCGAAGGGCTGGACCGTCGGCCTGCTCGGCGGCAACGGCGCCGGCAAGACCACCACCATCTCCATGATCATGGGCCTGGTGGTGCCAAGCTTCGGCCGCGCCATGGTGCTGGGCCACGACATGGCGACCGAGCGCCATAAGGTTCTCAGCCGGATGAACTTTGAAAGCCCCTATGTCGCGCTGCCGGGACGGCTCACCGTGCGCCAGAATCTGACGGTGTTCGGCCGGCTCTACGGCGTCGCCAATCTCAAAACGCGGATCGAGGAGCTGATCGAGGATTTCGAGCTCGGCGACGTGCTCGATCGCGTCACCGGCCGGCTCTCGCCGGCCAGAAGACCCGCGTCGCGGTGGCGAAGGCACTGATCAACGATCCCGACGTGCTGCTGCTCGACGAGCCGACGGCATCGCTCGATCCTGATCGTGCCGAGTGGGTCCGCAGCCGGTTGCGCGCCTATCAAAAGCGCCGCGGAGCCACCATCCTGCTGTCCTCGCACAACATGACCGAGGTCGAGCAGCTCTGCGATTTCGTCGTGATCATGAGCCACGGCCGCGTCGTCGCGATGGGGCGCCCGCAAGAGCTGGCCGAGCGCTTCAACTGCCGGGATCTCGACGAGGTCTTCATCTATCTGGCGAGGGTGGCGTGATGCCCTCATCTGGTTGTCCGAACGACAAACCGGTTGCGATCCGTCAGGAACGCCGTTCGGACGTGGCGGCGCGAGAGAGTCTGCTCGACGCGGCATTCGGTCCTGGCCGCCTGGCCAAGGCCTCGGAGCGGCTACGCGAGGGCCGCAAGCCTGCGCGCGGCCTCGCGTTTGTCGCGCACCGTGGCGGCCATCTGGTCGGCACATTGCGGCTGTGGCCGGTCGTGACCGGCACGGGTCACGCCGGCCTGCTGCTCGGCCCGCTTGCGGTCGCGGAGGATGCCCGATGTCTGGGCATCGGCGCCGCACTGATGGGAGAGGCGTTGGCGCGGGCGCGGCAGCTCGGCCACCGCGCCGTCATCCTGGTCGGCGACGCCGCCTATTACGGACGGTTCGGTTTCTCGGCCCAGAACACCGCTGCGTTCCGCATGCCCGGCCCATACGAACGCGACCGCCTGCTGGCCGTTGAGCTGGTGCCGGGCGCGCTGCGAGGGGCGGGCGGCCTGATTGCCGCGGCCGGCCCGCGGCCGTCGCGGTGGTCCGGATTGATGGACCGGATCGCAGGCTCCCCGGCCCCGATCGGACAGCAGGCATGATCCGGCACCTTTTACGCCATGGGGGCATGGCGATTTGGTCGGTCTTGGCGTAAAGCAGCCCAAATCGTCATGCGGCTGTGCCGCCTGCCGGGTACGCAGCTTCAGGTCGTCCCGCTCGACGTTCTGCGCCCGGACCAATCAAGGTTTCCCATCTCGTGCCCTTTCCGACCACAAGTTCGCCGCTCGCGCGCGCCCTGGCTGAGCGCAACTACGAGCAACCGACCCCCGTCCAGCTCGCCGTGCTCGCGGACGATGCCGTTGGCCGCGACCTGCTGGTTTCGGCCCAAACCGGCTCGGGCAAGACCGTTGCCTACGGATTGGCCATGGCAAAGGACCTGCTCGGCGGCGCCGAGCGGTTCGAGCCGGCCGCCGCTCCGCTGGCGCTGATCGTCGCGCCGACGCGCGAGCTCGCCTTGCAGGTTCAGCGCGAGCTCGCATGGCTTTATGAACATGCTGACGCCCGCGTCGTCTCCTGTGTCGGCGGCATGGACCCGCGTCGCGAGCAGCGCGAGCTTGCGGCGGGCGCGCACATCGTGGTCGGCACGCCCGGCCGGCTGTGCGACCATTTGCGTCGCGGCCGTCTCGATATTTCGGGATTGCGCGTCGTCGTGCTCGACGAGGCCGATGAGATGCTCAATCTCGGCTTCCGCGAGGACATGGAGTTCATCCTCGAGACCACGCCGGAGACACGCCGCACCCTGCTGTTCTCGGCGACGTTTCCGCGCGGCATCGTCGCGCTGGCCAAGCAGTATCAGCAGCAGGCGTTCCGGATCGAGGTCGCGGGCGACGAAGGCGGCCATGCCGACATCGAGTACCGCGCCATCCGGGTCGCCGCCGACGACGTCGAGCACGCGGTCGTCAACGTGCTGCGCTTCCATGAGGCGCCGAGCGCGCTGGTGTTCTGCAACACCCGCGAAGCCGTCCGGCATTTGCAGGCGGCGCTGCTGGAGCGCGGATTCTCGGTGGCCGCGCTGTCGGGCGAGATGACCCAGAACGAGCGGACCCAGGCGTTGCAGGCGCTGCGCGACGGACGGTCCCGGGTCTGCGTCGCGACCGACGTCGCGGCGCGCGGCATCGATTTGCCGAGCCTCGATCTCGTCATTCACGCGGATCTGCCGAAAGACCCCGAGGTGATGCAGCATCGCTCGGGCCGCACCGGCCGCGCCGGCCGCAAGGGTGTCAGCATCCTGCTGGTGCCGCCGGCACGGCGGCGGCGCGCCGAATTGCTGCTCGATCTGGCCGGCATCGACATTGTCTGGGGCACCGCGCCGCAGGCGGATGAGATCCGCAAGCTCGACCATGAGCGCCTGCTCAAGGATGCGGTGTTCTCCGAGGAGACGACATCGGACGATCTGGTGCTGGCGCAGGCCTTGCTCGCCGAACGCTCGCCGGAGGTGATTGCCGCGGCATTGGCCCGGCTCTATCGCGCGCGGTTGCCGTCGCCCGAAGACATTCTCGATCCCGGCGAGGGACGCGGCCGCGACCGCGGCGATCGCGCCTCGCGCCGCGAGGAGCGTGCTGCCGGGCCGCGAGCTAAGACCGGGAAGTCTCCGCGCCACGGCATGGAAGAGGCGACCGTCTGGTTCCGCGCCGCCATCGGGCGGCGGAAGAATGCCGAAGCTCGCTGGCTGCTGCCGATGATCTGCCGCCGTGGCGGCATCGACAAGCGCGACATCGGCGCCATCAAGGTCATGGACACGACCACCGAGTTCGAGATCGCCGCGCGGGTTGCGGACTCCTTCGCCACGAAGATCAAGCGTCCGGACAAGGAAGACAGCATCCGCATCGAGCCGCTGGCCGACGCACCGCAGGTTCAGGCGCCATCGGAGAAACCGGCACGCAAGTCCAGGCCCGAGCCTTGGCGCGATCAGGACGACGGCGGACATCGCGCGCCGCGTAACGACGAGGCGCGTGGCGATGCGGCCGCAAAGCGCCGCGGCAAGCCGGATCGCGAGGCGAGGGCGTTTTCGCGCGAAGCGGGCGGCGGCTCGCATGAAGACTACGCGTCAAGACAGGAATCCCGGGCGCCGTCCCGATTCGATCGGAACGAAAAGGGCGCGAGGCCGACGTCTGGAGACGAGCCAAGATTCGGCAAGAAAAAGAAACATCGGGGCAAGTCCGGTCACGCCGGAATCACGCAGTGGCCGGATGTCGCGGCGAAACCGAAGTTCGGCAAGAAGCCAAAGAAGAAGCGCCGCGGCTGAGTTTGCGTGCGGTTGTAAGAGACCCGGCGCTGCAACAAACTCACGGTCGTCCCGGCGAAAGCCGGGACCCATTACCCCGAATGCTCATCGTTATGCGACGCTGAAGCCACAGCTTGCTTCAACAATGAAAGCCAGTGGTTATGGGTCCCTGCTTTCGCAGGGACGACGAGGCGAGAGTTATGCCCTATGCCACCAGCGCGATCTTCGGCGCGGTGGCGAGCACCGACTGGTTGCGGCCGTTGGCCTTGGCGGCGTAGAGCGCCTTGTCGGCGGCTTCGATCAGGTCGGACCATTGCTGGCCTGCAAGCGGCCGCATGCTGGCGACGCCGATGCTCACCGTCGTGATCAGCTCGCCCTCGCACCATTGCTCGACCTTGTTGCGGATGGACTCGGCCAGCTGGAAGGCCTCCAGCGCGGTCATGTTGGGCAGCAGCACCGCAAATTCCTCGCCGCCGAACCGTGCCGGGCAATCCCCGGCGCGGCGCACCGCGTCCGAAATGCAGATCGCGATTCCGACCAGCACCTGGTCGCCGGCCTGATGCCCATGGGTGTCGTTGTAGGCCTTGAAATGATCGGCATCGATCATCAACAGCGCGACCGGCTGGCCGTGCCGGCTGGCCCGGCGCCACTCGCGCTCGATCTCGCCGTCGAACTTGCGCCGGTTCTTCAGGCCGGTGAGGGCGTCGGTGGTTGCCAGTTCCTCGAGCTTGTCCTCGGCGTCGGCGCGGCGGCCGATCTCGCGGGCCAGCACCAACGTCGCGCTGAGCACGAACAGGATCAGCAGCGCCATGATCACACCGATCCGGATCGCTTCGGTGCGCCAGAGGTTGAACACGGCTTCGAGCGGCTTGCCGACCACGACGTAAAGCGGCCCGGCACTGCTGCGCCTGACATAGAGCCGCGGCGTGTCGTCGACCGGTCCCTTGCCCGAGAAGGCGCCGCCCACCTTCAGGTTCTCGGCCTTCCAGGCCAGCTCCTCCGCCAGGTTCTTGCCGATCACATCGAGATCGAACGGCGTCCGCATGATGATGGTGCGGTCGTTGCGCAGCACGGTGATGGTATCGCCCGGCACGAGGCTCAGCCGTCCGAACAGATCATGGAAATAGCTGAAGCGGATCGAGCCGACCACGACACCGAGAAAGCGGCCGTCGTCGCCGACGATACGCCGGCTCAGTACGATGGCGTAGGCGCCGCGATGCAGCATCGGCCGGCTGATATACAGGCCGGTGTCGGGGTGGTCGCGCTGGATCGTGAAATAATCCTCGTCGCTGCGGTTCTCCGGCCGCGGATCGAGGCTGGCGGCGTCGATGGTGAGATTGCCCTCCGCATCGAACACCTGGATCGCGCCGAAATGCTGTGCGGTCGCGGCGTGATCGAACAGGATCAGCTGGCGCAGCTCCTTGCTGACGCTGCGGATCTCCGGCATCTCCAGATTACTGGCGACCGCGCGCAGCGACAGGTCGTAGAGCTCGATGTTGCGGCTGATGTCGGCCTCGATGCCTGACGCCAGATTCTCCAGGGTCCGGCGCGCCAGTTGCTCCTCGCCGCGGCGCATGTCGAGCATCACGCCGGTGCAGACTGCGGAGAAGCCGAGGACGGTCGCGACCGACGAGGCGATGAGCAGCTTTGCCGATAGCCGCCAGCGCCGCCTTGCGTCCTTTCCCCGTCGAAATAGCATGTCCCGCTCCAAAGCGCCGTCATGCATTGGGAAATCTTGTTGTCGCCTTAAATGGCGACAGCGGCCGCCGAATGGGTTAACGGGTGGTTGCCGAACCTCATCTATTGCCATCGAGGACGTTGTGAACGACTACGACCCGCTGCGGGATTACCTGAAGAAGCAGCATCTGCCCGAATTCGTGCTGACCTTCGACGAGATCGAAGCGATCATCGATGCGGCGCTGCCGCGCGCCGCGCACCGCGCGTCGTGGTGGGAAACCCAGCGCAGTCCGCAGGAGAAGATGCCGCAGCGCGAGGCCTGTCTCGAGGCCGGCTACATCGCCACCCGCCAGGCCGACGGCAAGAGCGTCAAGTTCAAGCGCATGCAGAAGCCGCGCTGAGGCGCGGAGCAACGCCACGCCCTGGTTTGTCATCGCCCGCGAATGCGGGCGATCCAGTATTCCAGAGACGCCGGAGTGATACGGAAAAGCCGCGGCGTACTGGATACTCCGCTTTCGCGGAGTATGACGTCCGCGAGCGGGCTGGCAGAGTGCCTTGGCTCAGGCCTAGCTCGCGGCTTCGAGCCGTTCCTCGGTGAGCAGCCGCGTGGCGGCGTCGGCGTCCATCGGCTCGCCGAAGGCGAAGCCCTGGGCGTATTCGCAGCCGAGCTGGTAGAGTTCGACGGCATCCGAATCGGTCTCGGCGCCTTCCGCGACCACGTCCATGCCGAGATCGTGCGCCAGCGCGATGATCGATTTCAGGATCACCGGACGGGTGCCGCGGCTCGTGGTGCGGACGAACGACTGGTCGATCTTGATGGTGTCGAACGGGAAGCGCTGCAGATAGGACAGCGAGGAGTGCCCGGTGCCGAAATCGTCGAGCGACAGCCCGGTGCCGAGCTCGCGAATCCGCGCCAGCATCTGGGCGGCGTGCTCCGGATTTTCCATCACGAGCGATTCCGTCAGCTCCAGCTTCAGCGTGCCGCGCGCCACCGTGGAGCGCGACAGCACGGTACGGATGTCGTGGATCAGATCGTGGCGCAGCAATTGCCGCGACGACACGTTGACCGAGGCGAAGATCGGCTCGCGCGCCCGCATCGCGCGCTGCCACACCGCGAGCTGGCGTGCGGTCTGGTCCATCACGAACATGCCGAGATCGACGATCAGGCCGGTCTCCTCGGCGACGTTGATGAACTCCGACGGCGACATCCGGCCGAGCTTGGGATGGTCCCAGCGCGCCAGCGCCTCGAAGCCGGCGATCGCGCGATCTTCCAGCCGCACGATCGGCTGGTACAGGATCGTGATCTCCTGCCGCTCGATGGCGCGGCGCAGGTCGCTCTCCAAGGTCAGGCGGTCGGTCTTCCGCGCCCGCATCGCCGGCTTGTAGACGTCGATGCGGTCGCCGCCGATCCGCTTCGAATGATACATCGCAAGCTCGGCGTCCTTGATGATCTCGTCGGTTAGCGGCGCGGCCGGATCGGACAGCGCAAGGCCGATCGAGGCGGTCAGGAAGATTTCGCGGTCGTTGAAGGCGATCGGCGCGCGGATGGTCTTGCGGATGGTCTCGGCGAAATTGGTGATCCGCGCCGGGTCCTGCTCCGACAGCAGGATCAGGCCGAACTGGTCGCCGGCCATCCGTGCCAGCGTGTCCTGCGGCTTGAGGATACGGGTCAGCCGCCGCGCCAGCGTCAGCAGGATGGAATCGCCGACCGCGATGCCGACGGAATCGTTGACCTGCTTGAAGCGGTCGAGGTCGATCACCATCAGGGTCGGCCGCAGGTTCGGCATCGTCTTGGCAAGGTTCGCCACCGCGCTGAGGCGATCCATGAACAGCTTGCGGTTGGGCAGGCCGGTCAGATTGTCGTGCACGGAGTCATGAAGCATCCGCTCTTCGGAGTTCTTGAACTCGGTGACGTCGGTCAGCGTCCCGACCACGCGCGAGACCTCGCCGTCGGAGCCGACCACCGGGCGCGCCTTGAGCGCGAACCACATGAAGTGGCCGTCGGGCGTGCGCAGCCGGAAATCCTGCACCAGGCGGCCGCGGCGCTGGTCGAGCACGCTGTCGAGCGCTGCGCGGAAGCGGTCCTGGTCGAGCGGGTGCAGCACCTCGAGCCATTTCGCGGCTGGGCCTTCCAGCGTGCCGCGCTTCAGCCCGAGCAGGGCCTCGGTCTCGGGGCTCGTGAACACCTTGTCGGCGGAGACGTCCCAGTCCCAGATCAGATCGCCGGAGCCGGTCAGCGCCAGCGCGCGGCGTTCGACATCGGAGACGACGCCGGTGGTGGCGCCGCCGCCGGCGAAGGCGTGCTGCATCACCGTAAAGCCAATGAGCATCACGATCAGCACCAGGCCGCCGAGCAGCGCGGGACCGACGATGTCGTTGGTGACGGAGCCGGCAACGGTCATGCCGGCCGCGACCACCCAGACCACCAGCAGGAACCAGGTCGGGATCAACAGCACCGCGCGGTCGAAGCCGTGGGTCGAGAGATAGACGATCAGCGCGAAGCCGGCGAAGGCGATCATGACCAGCGACATCCGCGCGATGCCGGAGGCGACCGCGGGATCGAACAGCGCCAGCGCCACCAGCGAGCCGAGGAAGACCAGCCAGCCGATCGTGATGTGCGAGTAGCGGACGTGCCATCGACTGAGATTGAGATACGCGAACAGGAACACCAGCAGCGTCGCCGCGAGGATCGCCTCGCCCGCCGCGCGCCAGACGCGCTCGGCGTTGTTCGACATGTCGAGCACCTTGCCCCAGAAGCCGAAGTCGACGCCGATATAGACCAGCACCGCCCAGGCCAGCGCCGCGGCGGCCGGGAACATGATGCTGCCCTTGACCACAAACAAAATCGTGAGCACGAGCGCGAGCAGGCCCGAAATGCCGATCACGATGCCCTGGTACAGCGTGAACGAGTTCACCTTGTCCTTGTAGGCGTCGGGTTCCCACAGATAGAGCTGCGGCAGCTTGTGGGTGCGCAGTTCCGCGACATAGGTGACGACGGCGCCGGGATCGAGCGTGATGCGGAACACGTCGGCGGTCGGGCTTTCCTGCCGCTCGGGACGATCGCCGACCGACGGCGTGATGGTGGCGATGCGCGACAGGCCGAGGTCGGGCCACAACAGGCCTGACGACACGATGCGATAGTGCGGCGCGACGATCAGGCGGTCGAGCTGGTCGTCAGTGTTGTTCGCGAGCGCGAACACCACCCAGTTCTGGCCGCCTTCGCGGGCGCGAACTTCGATGCGGCGGACGATGCCGTCGGTTCCGGGAGCGGTGGAGACCTGGATGCGGTCGGTTTCACTGCGCTGATGGTCGAGAACCGCCGTCAAATCGATCGCCGGCGCATCGCTGCGCACGCTCACCGCGTCGATCGCATACGCGGCAGGCGCAGCGGCAAACATCATGAGGCCCAGCGCCAGCAGCGCAAGGCACCTGATCAGACGCAATGTCAGTACTCCGCGATCGACAAACTGCCCGGGCCCGGCGACCGGCCCGGAGGTGGCGCGATAAATGACACGAAAGCGAAGGAAATCAAAGGGTTTCCGCCCCTGCTTCCGTGGCGAGAGTTAAACCACCAACACAATTTTGCCAATATGTTCGCTGGTCTCCATGCGGCGGTGCGCATCGGCGGCCTTTTCCAGCGGGAATGTGCTGTCCATCAGCGGTTTGACGCGTCCTTCGCGCAGCAACGGCAGCACCTTTGCCTCGATTGCCGCGACCATCGCGGCCTTGTCCGCATTACTACGGGGGCGCAGGGTCGAGCCGGTGTGGTGCAGCCGCTTGACCATCAGCTTGGCGAAATTGGCTGTGGCCTTCGGTGTTCCCGACAGGAACGCGATCTGGACGATGCGGCCCTCGACGGCAGCGGCGTCGTAGTTCCGGTCGATATAGTCGCCGCCCACCATGTCGAGGATGACGTTGGCGCCGGCGCCGTCCGTCGCCTTCTTCACCGCCTCGACGAAATCCTCGGTCTTGTAGTTGACCGCGTGATCGGCGCCGAGCTTGAGGCAGGCATCGGCCTTGTCCTGCGAGCCGACGGTGACGATCACCTTAGCACCGAACGCCTTGGCGAGCTGGATCGCCATCGTGCCGATGCCCGACGAGCCGCCGTGAATCAGGAGCGTTTCGCCGGCCTTGAGCGCGCCGCGCTCGAACACATTGTGCCACACCGTCATCAGCGTTTCCGGGATCGCGCCGGCTTCCTGCGTCGACAGTGAGGGCGGCACGGTCATCGCCTGCGCGTCCTGCGCGATGCAATATTGCGCGTAGCCGCCGCCGGCGACGAGCGACATCACCTTGTCGCCGATCTTGTGCTTCGCGCCTTCGCCGAGCGCGACCACTTCACCTGATATCTCGAGGCCGGGCAGGTCGCTTGCGCCGGGCGGCGGCGGATACGAGCCGGAGCGCTGCGCGACGTCAGGACGATTGACGCCGGCGGCCGCGACCTTGACCAGGATCTCCCCGGCCTTCGGCACCGGCAACGCGCGGATCTCGGGCACCAGCACCTCCGGGCCACCGGGCTTGCTGATGGCAACGACGGTCATTTGCGCGGGCAGATTGGGCATGGTTCGTCCCTGGTCAGTGGAGAGGATTGGCGGATGGCATACCGCCTTTTCCAACGAAGCGAAACGCCATTAAGCCCCGAACCGGGCAGTCAGATGCGCGGCTTTTTCAGAGCTGATTTTCTCGACCGGCAGGCCGAACTTGACGACCGGCGTGCCGGCACCGCCATTCAGCAACCGGACGAGTGGGCCAGTGGGCCAGCGTGGCACGGCATCATTGCGGCCAAACGCGCCGAGCACGCGCTCGGACAGGTTTGGCACGATGCTCCACGCCAGCGTCGCGCAGAGCGCAACGAGATTGAACCCGACGCGGGTGATGACCGCCGCCCGTGCCGGATCGCACTTGATCGCCGTCCAGGGCGCGGTGTGTTGCAGGTAAGCGTTCGCCGCATCCCAGATCGCGCGTGTTGTGGCCGCGGCGGCACGAAACTCCAGGATGGTGTGATGGCGGTGCAGCGCCTTGATGCGCTGCTCCAGATCATGCGCGAGCCGCAGCTCAATTTCACTGGGTGCGCCACCCTCCGGAATGCGGCCATCGAAGGCGAAATGCGCGAAGCTGACGATGCGGTTGACGAGGTTGCCGAAGATGTCGGCGAGGTCCTTGTTCACATCGGCAACGAACCTCGCGACGCCAAAATCGGTATCGGCGCTTTCCGGCGCGTTGGCGATCAGCCACCAGCGCCAGAGATCGGCCGGCAATTCTTCCAGTGCCGCGTCAGTAAAGATGCCGCGCTTGCGGCTGGTCGAGAACTTGCCGCCCTCGTAATTCAGCCAGTGGAATCCCTTGATGACGTCGGCGGTCTTCCACGGCTCGCCGGAGCCGATCAGCGTTGCCGGAAAACTCACGGTGTGGAACGGGATGTTGTCCTTGCCGAGAAACTGGATGTAGCTGACTTCATCTGCCTGCCACCACCATTCCTTCCAGTTGCGGGCGGGCGCGGCGGCCGCCCATTCCTGCGTCGCCGCGATGTAGCCGATCGGCGCATCGAACCAGACGTAGAACACCTTGCCGTCAAAGCCCTCGTGCGGCACCGCGATGCCCCAGGCGAGATCACGCGTGATGCAGCGATCGCGCAGCTCGGCATTGAGCCAGCTCTTCGCGGTCGACAGCACGAAGGGCGGCCAGCCGGTGCGGCTGTCGATCCATGCGCCGATGCTGTCGACGAGTTGCGACTGGCGCAGGAACAGATGACGGCTCTCGCGGATCTCGAGCGCGCGGTCACCTGATAGTGCCGAGCGCGGATCAATGAGCTCCGGCGGGTCAAGCAGGGTCCCGCAATGGTCGCATTGATCGCCGCGCGCCGATCCATCGCCGCAATGCGGACAGGTGCCGAGCACGTAGCGATCCGGCAGGAAGCGCCGGTCGGCCGGCGAGAACACCTGCCGCGAAATGCGCGCCTCGATCAGGCCGGCTGCGTCGAGCCGGCGATAGAAGTGCTGCGTCAGCGCATGGTTGTGCGACGAACTGGTGCGGCCGAAATAATCGAAGGACAGGCCAAATCGCCGGTAGATGTCGGCCTGGACGGCGTGCTGCGCGTCGCAGAATGCCCGCACATCCTGTCCTGCTTCGATGGCGCCGAGCTCGGCCGGCGTGCCGTGCTCGTCGGTCGCGCAGATGAACAGCACGTCGTCGCCGATTTGTCTTCGGAAGCGGGCGTGGACGTCGGCGGGCAGCAGCGAGCCAATGAGATTGCCGAGATGCTTGACGCCGTTCACGTAAGGAAGGGCGCTGGTAATGAGAATTTTGGTCATGGGTCAGGGTCTTTCGCGTTTGCTGATGCCGACCCCGAAAATCAAATCTGAAAAATCAAAAAGCCCTCCCGCGTGATCGGAAGGGCTTGGGGTCGGCTCATGCCTGGCGCCCAGGCGCACTATCCCGTCCGGTCAAACTCCTTGCGGTCGGGCCGGGGCATTCGCGTCAGATGTTGCGCGCACACGAAAGTCACTGCAAAATTCTCCTTGTCCCAAAATCTATCATCTCTGGACGCGAGGCGCCAGATCATCATTGCCCGGAGGACAACATGCCGATTGAGGATGAGGACCGGCCGCGGAAAAAGATCAGCCACGAAATCGGACAAGATCTCTACCTGCTGTCGGTCGAGGATTTGACCGAGCGGATCGCGCTGCTCAACGCAGAAGTCGATCGATTGAAAGAGGCGATGTCGAAGAAGCGCGCGTCGAAGGACGCTGCGGACGCGTTCTTCAAGTCGTAGCGCTGCGACCTCACATCACGTCGTCCCGGACAAGCGAGCAAAGCGAGCGCGATCCGGACCCATAACCACGGCTGTTCATTGTCGCACGCGGTTCGGCCGCGGCAGCGCGCAACGCGGGCATTGGTGGTTATGGCTCCCGGCCTTCGCCGGGACGACGCGAGGCGACGTGTCCCAAACTCGGTCAATGGCCGACATGGCAAACAAAGCCTGAAGAAATCCGTTCATTTACGATCGGTTAAGCTTTCTCGATTATGACTGCATTGTCCTCGTTTGGACACCGAGTGGCTCCTGTCCACTCTGTTTGACGCCTCCCTGTTATCAACTTCAAAAGCCGCCGGAAACGGCGGCTCTTTTTTGTGCGTCCTATCCCTTGGAAACCATAAATCCGGTTGCGGCTGGACTCTTCGGCGCGCCCGCGCAATGATTTGTTCATCATAAGCTGGCGCGTGAGATGCCAGCGGGCGTTAAGATGGTGTGAGGGCGTTAACCATGGCGGATCGTTCCCAGAACGAAGCCGGGCTTGTGCTGTTCAGTGAGCGGCTGACCAATTCTGCGGCATTCGGCGTGCTGTTCCGGGAAGGCATGGACCTGGTCGAGCAGACCGCCGCCTATCTCGACGGCGACGGCCGCACCGAGGCCAAGGCGCTGGAACGGTCTGTCAGCCTGACCTATGCCACCGAAAGCATGCGCCTGACCACGCGGCTGATGCAGCTCGCGTCGTGGCTGCTGCTGCATCGCGCGGTCAAGGAAGGCGAGATGACGCTGACCCAGGCCAATCGCGAGAAGACCAAGGTGAAGCTTTCGGCCGCCGATCCCGGCCCGGTCGATATGGTCACCAAGCTGCCCGAGCAATTGCAGCAGCTGATCACCCGCTCGATGGATCTGCAGGCGCGCGTCCGCCGCCTCGACACCACGATCCACGCGCCGGCGCCGGATCGCTCGACGATCGGCAATCCGCTGGTGCCGCAGCTCAACCGCCTCAAGGCTGCGTTCGAGCAGTAGATCCGAACAGGCAGCTCAGTTTGAAGTGGCGGCACGGCGTGGCTTGGCCCGCCGCGGTGACATGTGTTGATCGATCACGCGTCGCAGATTGATCGCGGCTGCCTCCAGCGCCTCCGGCTCAAATCCTCCAAAGCCGAGCATGAGTCCGGAGCGCGGCGCCGTCTGGTACATCGGTGAAATCGGCCGCACGACGATGCCGTCGGCGAGCGCTGATTTCGCCAAGTGCACATCGTCGAAGCGCTGAGGCAGCCGCAGCAACAGATGCATGCCCTGGTCGCTCGGTTGCAGCGTGACGTCATCGGGCATGTGACGCGCCAGCGCCGCGATCAATGTCGCGCGGCGCGCGGCATAGACGCCGCGGATGCGCCTGATATGCGCTTCGAACAGCCCCTCGCGCATGTAGGCCGCCAGCACATGCTGGTCGGCGGTCGGTGAGTGCCGGTCGAGCAGGGCGCGTGCGCCGGCGAAGGCGTCGATCAGTGGCGGAGGCGCCACGACATAGCCGAGCCGCAGCGAGGGAAACAGCACCTTGCTCAACGTGCCCAGATAGATCACGCGCGACGGCGCGAGGCCCTGCATCGACGGAAAGGGATGACCGGCGTAGCGCAGCTCGCTGTCGTAATCGTCCTCAACGATCCATGCATTGCTTCGCTGCGCCCATGCCACCAGCGCGTTGCGGCGGGCCATGCTCAAGGGCATGCCGAGCGGATATTGATGCGACGGTGTCACGAACGCCGCGCGCGCATGCGGGGAGGCGGCCACGGCGGCCTCGACGTCGATGCCCTGCGCATCGACAGGTATGCGCGTGGTGACGAGATCGAGATCGTCGAGCACCGCCGTCATGCCGGGATAGGCGGGATCCTCGGCCCAGACGCGATCGCCCGACGACAGCAGCACGCGGCCGGCGAGATAAAGTCCCTGCTGCGTGCCGGCCGTGATCACGACCTGCTCGGGCTCGCAATGCACCGCGCGGGATTTGCGCACATAGTCCGCGATCGCCTGCCGCAGCTCCATCAGGCCGCGCGGATCGCCGTAGCTCGCCGGCGCCGCCGCCCGCGATGCACGCACACGGTTGCCGAGGCGGCGCCAATTGTCGTCAGGCGCGACCGCGCCACCGGGGACTGCGATCGCAAACGGGATTTCGGGCATCGGCGTGAAGGCCGCCACCACTTTGGCGAGCCGCATCGCGCGCGGCGGCAACTGGATCGGTGCGGGCTTGGGCGCGCTGCGGCCAGCAGGCGGACGGATGGGGCGTGCCGGTTCAGCAAGCGTCGGCGCGACGCGGGTGCCGGCACCGATCTGCGCTTCCAGACAGCCCTCGGCCTGCAGTTGCTCGAAGGCTTCCGCCACCGTGCCGCGCGCGACGCCAAGCGAGGCCGAGAGCGCGCGGGTCGACGGCAGCAATTCCCCGGCCTTCAGTTCGCCCCTCGCGATCGCTATGCGCAGGGCTCGGGCGATCTGTCGCCCGACCTGTCCGGCGGCGCGGTCAACCGCGCCGAGCGAAGGGATGCTGATCGTGGCGCGCAGTCGGGGCATAGTGGACCAGTCATTATGATTGAAAGTGGCTCTTATCATAGGCCACTTCGGCGCTATTGTGCGAGCAGCAATTGATGATGTCTGCCAGAGGTCTGCCATGTACCTGCCGCCGCATTTCAAGATGGAAGAACTCGGCCCGATCCACGCCGCGATGCGGGCGTCACGGCTGGCGACGCTGGTCACCGCGACCGCGGACGGGCTGATCGCAACCCCGCTGCCGCTGATCCTCAATGAGAACGAGGGCGACTACGGCACGCTGTACGGCCACGTCGCGCGGCCGAATCCGCAGTGGAAGCTGCCTGCGGTCGGCGAGGCGATGGCGATCTTCATGGGCCCGGACGCCTATGTGACGCCGTCCTGGTATGTGACCAAGGCCGAGCACGGCAAGGTGGTGCCGACCTGGAATTACGTCGCCGTGCACGCCTATGGCGCGGCCGAATTCTTCGAGGATGCCGACCGTCTGCTCGACGTCGTGACGCGGCTGACAGCGCTGCACGAGAAGTCGCGCAAGGAAGCCTGGCAGGTCAGCGATGCGCCCGATGATTTCATCAAGGCGCAGCTGCGCGGCATCGTGGGCTTCCGGATGCCGATCACGCGGATCGACGCCAAGAAGAAGATGAGCCAGAACCGCAAGCTCGAGGATCGCGCCGGAGTGATTGCCGGGCTTGGCGAAAGCGACAATCCGGTCGATCACGAAGTCGCAGCGATGATTCCGGCGAATTGAGACGTGATCAGATTTGGATCAGATGGCGACCGCGACGGCGCTACGCTCCCTCGCCCCGTTCTTACAGGGAGAGGGTTGGGGTGAGGGGCCGTCTCCGCGTAGCCGGTTACAACCGAGTTTGCGGGAACGCATCTAACGATGCGTTCCGACCTCTCCCCGCACGCGGGGCGAGGTGCAGCAGAGTTCGCTGATCGATTCAGCATGGCTGGACCTGGGATCAGCGCAAAGGTCGCGGTCGTGATCGCAAAGGCGCCGCAAATGGCCGCGCGGCGCTGGAACGACGAGTCCCGTTCACAACGCACGCCGCGCCGTATGGGTCCCGGCCTTCGCCGGGACGACGGCATGGAGAGAGGCGCGGTCGTCCATCCAGCCGATCCGGAGCGCGCCCCAAAAATAAAAACGCCCCCGAGATGGAGGCGTTCTGCGTTCGACCACAAGGGCGATCCCGAAGCGGACTTTAGTCCTTCTTGAGGAAGCCCGAAAACTTCTTCTGGAAGCGCGAGACACGGCCGCCGCGGTCCATCAGCTGCTGGGTACCGCCGGTCCAGGCCGGGTGCGACTTGGGGTCGATGTCGAGGTTCAGCGTGTCGCCTTCCTTGCCCCAGGTGGAGCGGGTCAGGTACTCGGTGCCGTCGGTCATGACGACCTTAATCGTATGATAATTCGGATGAATATCGGCTTTCATGACAGTTCCTTCGGCGCGCGGCGCCCATCTCAAGACATTCAGGTACGGGATTTGGGCGGCTCTATAACGCATGGAGCCCCCCAAAACAAGCCAAGAAACCGGGCTCAAGCCCATCACCGGATTGGGACTTTACCGGATTTGCCAGCCGGGGGTCGGCGGGCCTATGTGGGGGGCGATAGAACCGGTCTAGATTGATGAGCGTAGCTGAACAGCTTGAGACCACTCGCGGCACCCAAGAGCCTTCGCGCGACGCGCTGCTCGATGAGGAAGCCTTTATCGAGAGCCAGATCACGGAGCCGACCAAGAGCCGCGCCCGCTTGCGGCCGCTGCTTGCGCTCGCGCCCTATGTCGCGCGCTACAGGGGGCGGGCGATCCTCGCGCTGATCTCGCTGACGATCGCGGCGATCACCACGCTGATCGTGCCGGTCGCGGTGCGGCGGATGATCGACATCGGCTTCACGGCCGAAGGCATCGCGATGATCAACAGCTATTTCAGCGTGATGATCGCAGTCGTCGCGGTGCTCGCCTGTGCCAGCGCCTCGCGCTACTACTTGGTGATGACGATCGGCGAGCGCATCGTCGCCGATCTCCGCCGCGACGTGTTCGCACATCTGATCTCGCTGTCGCCCTCGTTCTTCGATTCCGCGCGGTCAGGCGAATTGGTGTCGCGGCTTACCGCCGACACCACGCAGATCAAGTCCGCGGTCGGCGCTTCGGTGTCGATCGCGCTGCGCAATCTGATGCTGTTCTTCGGCGCCGCCGCGATGATGGTGATCACGAGCCCAAGACTGTCCGGTTTCGTGCTGCTCGCAATTCCGATCATCGTGATTCCGCTGGTGGCGTTCGGCCGCTGGGTGCGGCGGCTGTCGCGCACCGCCCAGGACACGCTGGCCGATGCCAGCGCCTATGCGAGCGAATTGGTCAACGCGATCCGGACCGTGCAGGCCTATACCGGCGAGCGGCTCGCCAGGACGCGTTTCGCCGGCGAGGTCGAGCAGGCCTATCAGGCCGCGCGCAGCTCGACGAAAGCGCGCGCGGTGTTGACGCTGATCGTGATCTTCATCGTGTTCGCCAGCGTCGTCGTGATCCTCTGGGTCGGCTCGCACGACGTGCTGGTCGGCACCATCAGCCCCGGCCGGCTCGGCCAGTTCATTCTGTACACGGCGTTCGCCGCGAGCGGCCTCGGCCAGCTCAGCGAGGTCTGGGGCGAGGTCTCGGCCGCATCCGGCGCCGCCGAGCGGCTGTTCGAGATCCTGCGCGTCAGGCCGCAGATCGCGGCGCCCGCTTCGCCCCGCGCGCTGCCGCAACCGGCGCGCGGCGATGTCGGCTTCGACGACGTCAGCTTCGCCTATCCGACCCGGCCCAATGCGCCGGCGGTCGATGGCGTGTCGCTTGCGGTCCGCTCAGGTGAGAAGGTCGCGATCGTCGGTCCCTCCGGCGCCGGCAAGAGCACGCTATTCCATCTCTTGCTGCGCTTCTACGATCCGAAATCGGGCGCCATTTCGCTCGACGGTGTGCCGATCCGGCAGGCCGATCCGGCCGAGGTGCGCGCGCGGATTGCGCTGGTGCCGCAGGATTCTGTGGTGTTCGCCGCGAGCGCGCGGGAGAACATCCGGTTCGGCCGTCCCGATGCCAGCGATGCTGAGGTCGAGCGCGCCGCCGATCTCGCCCATGCCACCGAATTCCTGCGCCGCTTGCCCGAAGGTTTCGACGCCCAGCTCGGCGAGCGCGGCGTGACGCTGTCAGGCGGCCAGCGCCAGCGCATCGCGATTGCCCGCGCGATCCTGCGCGATGCGCCGCTGCTGTTGCTCGACGAGGCGACCTCGGCGCTCGACGCCGAGAGCGAGACGCTGGTGCAGACCGCGCTCGAGGAATTGATGCGCCACCGCACCACGCTTGTCATCGCGCATCGCCTCGCAACCGTGCTGTCCTGCGACCGCATCCTTGTCATGGACCAGGGCCGAATTGTCGAGCAGGGCACCCACGCCGAGCTGGTCGCCGCGGGCGGCCTCTATGCACGGCTGGCACGGCTGCAGTTCGAGGGGATTTGAGCGGGGCGATCAAGGCCGGTCGTCGGCATTTGCCCGCAGCTACGGATAGCAATGATCTTTCGTCGCAGCATCGAACCCGACGGCAAGGTCTTGTTCAAGAGCTGGCGTCTGCACGATGCTTCTGAATTTTGCGGCCTTGGCTATGGGGCTGTTAGGCGGCGCGCCGTCCGGCGGCGGCATCCGCGGCTGCATTAGATTTTTCGTCATCGCCGTTCGGCTGGCCTGTGCCTTGCAGGCATCGCTTGTGGCAGTGATGGCGGGAATTGCATCCATTCGCGTCTGATAGATATCGAAGAAATCGCGGGCGTCGCGATCGAACACCGCCATTGAAGTCGGTATTGTCTGCAGGTTCGAGCCGAACGAAGCGACGCAGGCCTCCTTGGGTTGTTCCGGCCCCTTCTCGGCGATGACGACAGCAACCATGGGCCACTGCTGGTCTTCGATCGTCAATGTATACTTCTCGGATGCCGCAATCGGATGCGCAGCGTCAGCGAGGGCCTTGTGATCGGCGGCATTTGCGCTGTTGAGACCGTTGAACACGAAGGAATCCGAGAACGAGAGCGACGGAGATCCCGGCAGCGCGCGAACCTCCAGAACTTTCTGATTGCTGCTGCCGCCGTCGGAGATGGTACATTGCAGATGCTGTGCCTCCGCTTTCGCGAGGCCGGTTGCCAGCATCATGAGGGCGACGAGGATTTGGACGGACACCGTTCTCATGGCGCAAGCCCGCCCGCAACCATGGGAATCGGCGGCGGCGTGAATCGGATGACCGGGCAGAATTCAGTTGGACCGTCGTCGATGGTCGGCACGGTGTCGGTATTGATAAAGTCCTCAACGATCTTGGGTGAAAGCCCCTGCGGCGGCGTCAGATATTCCGTCTCATTCCGAAGCTTCCGGAAGTGGTGGATGACGACCTTGAAGAACCTCTGGTCGTAGGTGTCCCGGTCCCGCTGCGGATTGCCCTTCTTCCACCCAAGGGCAAAGGCGTGCCAGGGCACACACCCCGACGGCGGACAGTTGTCGTTAAGCTCGGGCGGGGCCATGTTCAGGATGCGACCGATCTTCAGCTTGCGCGTGGACGGAGCATCAGCAATGCACACAGTGTTGCTCGCATCCGTCAGCGTGGCGGGCATGCTGAAGTTCAAGGCGAACCATCCGTCCGCGGAAGCCTCCGCGGCGATCAGGCCGCTATTGATGAGATCGCCAATCGGACGGGCCGGCGTATCGCCAATCTTCAACTGGAGGTCCTTGATGACGTCGTTTGGATCAAGGCCGACAACGGCGCTGTCCAGTTGCGACAGCGTGGCCTTTGCGGTCGTCAGTGACGATTTGACAAACGCGGGAGCGAAGGAAGGCGCCTTATCTTGAAATGCTGCTGCCACGACATCGGTCGGCTTTTCGATGGTGCCGGTGCTGCTTGCCCAGGCCTTCGCCTCCAACCTGACGATATCGCCGCTTCTCACATTGGACGTGCAAAAGCTCGGGATAAATTGCGGCTTGGCATCGATCGCGCAGGTTCGTACCGAATTGGTGCCACGGATGTCCTCGTCGATCTCCGCTTTGACGATGGCGGCCTTGGTCAGATACACGAGGTCGAGCCGGTCGCCGGCGCCGAGCGGCGTGTCCAGATCGGGTTGGCCCAGGGCCTCGCGGGGCTCCCAGGTCGCGGTCCATGCTCCCTCGGTCATGGCGGCGGCGCGGAAGTCGTCGAGTTGCTTGCGGGTCGCGCGCTTGATCGCGAGTTCGCGGGACCACGCCCTGAATTTCGTTGTGCGGCCGAGAAGCCGGTTGAGATAGGTGACACCGCCGTCCGTCTTGATGTCGACGCCGGGATCGAGGGCCTTCAGCAATAGACGCGGAGTGACTGGCTGTCCGGCGGCATCCTTTGCGGGATAGTAGGTGGTGTTGTCGGTCGTGCCGTCGATCACCCTCACGCTCACCGCCGTGCTCTTCAACTCGGCCAGCCTGTCTGTGACCGAGATTTCTGTCGTCGTATCGCCCTTCAGATACTTGATGCTGTTGATCTGTAGCGAAAACACCGAGCCATTGGTGAGCAGTTCCTTGATCAGTGCGGTCGGTCGCGACTCCACGTAGATGACATAACGGAACGGTTCGCCGCTCGCGCTGATCGGGCTTATGGTCAGCTTGGTCGCACCGCCGGCGGCCGCCGGCGGTGCGCCCGGTACCGAGGAGGTGTTGACCCCGATGACGCCGTTCATGATCGTCCGCTCGTTCGTCCTGAACGGGTCTGAGCTGATGATCGAGAAGTTGATGTCCGTCAGAGCAATAGAGTAGTTCTCGTAGTTGGTGATGGTTATCTCGGCGGTCAGGAAGCCGTCGTTCTCTCCGAGGGCGGCTTTCTGAAACTCCTCGCTGGACAAGACCTGGCCTGCGGAATTGGTCGCGGTGATGATGGCGTCCAGTCGTTGATGGTTTTCCCAGACGTTCTTTCGCTCATCGGTCGTATCGGTCTTGACGCTGCCGCCAAATCCGACCTTGAAGTCCTTGGAAAGACTCAGTTTCAAGTCGAATCCAAGGTTCGACGCGGTTTTTTCGGTCAACGTACTCGTCGAACGGAAGTCGTAGTCGAACGTGCTCTTTCGCTCGTTCTTGTAGTCGACGCTTCTTGTTGATGTGACCTTGACCGAGCTGTCAGCGGTCAATCGGTATCGAAGACCCGCCTCGATATGGCCGATCGAAATAGCCAGCCGCGGCAGGTCTTTGGTGTCGATCGGAGCAAGCGCTTGTGCCCCGGCTGCCGAAACAAAGCAAAAAAATAATAACGCGCAATAAGCGCCGGACGATCCCGCCCTCTTCATTATGCGCCCCTTGGAAACAACCTTCGCGGGTGGCATGATCTCATTTTGGCAATGGTCGTCAAGGGCCGGCGCTCACGCAGAACACGCAATTGACACCGCTTTCCTACGAAATCCTTTGGGGGTACAGACCAATGGCCGTATTTGTCGCGCTCAACCATCAGAATGATAAGCTTCAGGTCAATATCACCATGACCGACGGTGCCGCGAGCGGCACCTGGGTTTGCGAGGACACGTCTTCCGCGACCCTTGACTTCGACAACGGGGCATTCCTCCAAACCATCTATGGCGGTCATCCCACCGAAGACAGATCGCTGCTGAACAACGACCGCGAGCCGCTGCTCGTTCTGAGGAACTTCGTCGAGGGGACGAATAGCGGTGACGTTGTGTTCGCGATCGAAGGGGGCCTCGGGACTTTCGGCACCGAACCGGCGCGGTGGACAAGACTGGAAGGATAGCCGGGCCTGCCAGCCCCGCGGCAACAGTCGCTCGAGGAAGTCGTCGCACGGCAGGCGTCGCCGGGACGCTCATGCGGCTCCTATGAGGTTGCTGGCGCGCTCCTCTCGAAAACCTATTGCCGCACAGGGATAGTCACGCCGCGCCATGGATCGGCGCGGGGGTGTTCGATCGATGCGCCGTGATGGAGTGACCGAACCACAGGGCAAGCTGCTCCGTGCCTGGCAGCTTGCGGTGCTGCGCTTCGCGGTGACGCTCGACGACGACGATCGGATGCACGCACTCGGTGTGGCCGGCGAGGTCGACCGGCTGGGCGGCACGGCCGATGACGCCTTCCGCTTCTTCCGCAGGACGACCGCGGAGCTGTGCGCGGCGATCTCCGGTCGGGGCGCGGATCAGGATGCCGTCGTCAGGCGATTCCTGGCACAGATCGACGATGTCAGGCTCAGGCGTGCGGTCGAGGCGGCGATCGCCAAGGACTGCGCCAAGGACCGTGCCGAGGACCGCACGCCGCCGAAACTCGTGGCGAGCCGTACCAAGCCCGGCGACGATCTCTGGCGGGGGCTGCCGTCGCGGCGAGCAACCGGAACGTAGGGAGAGGCTCTCTGCAATCGCCATCACGGCGCGGCGGATATTCCGCCAGAGCATGTCGCCACAACCCTGACCCGGTTGCTGCAATCAGTGCGATGCGCTTCTCTGTGCGCGAAAAGAGACCGGTCGGTTTCGGAATGCGGGGAGTGGCGAGATGGGTGGTTTGGTGATCAGCGGCGGCCGGGTGGTGGATCCGGCCAGCGGAATGGACGCGATCGGCGATATCGCTGTGGTCGACGGCAAGATCGCCGCGGTTGGCACCGGCCTCGGCGGCGCCGAGCGGCAGATCGACGCCACCGGGCTCGTGGTGGCGCCGGGATTCATCGACCTGCACGCCCATGGCCAGACCATTCCGGCCGACCGCATGCAGGCCTTCGACGGCGTCACGACGTCGCTCGACCTCGAGGCCGGCGTGCTGCCGGTCGCATCCTGGTACAAGCGCCAGGCCGAGAAGGGGCGGGTGCTGAACTACGGCGCCGCGGCCAACTGGGCCTTCGCGCGGATCGGCGCGATGACCGGTTCGAATTCGGAAAGCTCGCTGGAATCGTTCGGTGCGGCGATGCGTGATCGGCGCTGGATCGAGAATGTCGCGACCGAGGGCGAGGTCGGCGGCATCCTCGAGCGTCTCGCCAACGGGCTGAACGAGGGTGGTATCGGCATCGGCATCCTCAACGCCTATGCGCCGGGCGCCGGCGTGCAGGAACTGACCGCGGTGTGCCAGCTCGCGGCTGATCATGCGGTGCCAACCTTCACCCACGTCGCCTACATGTCGCGCATCGACCCCGAGAGCGCGGCCGAAGCCTATATCCGCTTGATCGGCTATGCCGGCGCCACCGGCGCGCACATGCACATCTGCCACTTCAACTCGTCGAGCAAGACCGACATCGAACGCTGCGTTGCGCTGATCGCGAAAGCGCAGGCGCAGGGCCTGCCGATCACGGTGGAGGCCTATCCCTACGGCACCGGCTCGACGGTGTTGGCCGCGACCTTCTTCAGCGATCCGAAATTCGAGGAGCGCAACGGCCTCGGCTATGATTCGGTGCAGCGCGTGACCGACGGTCACCGCTTCGGCAGCCGCGAGGAGCTGCTGGCGGCGCAGGCCGAAGAGCCCTCGACGCTGGTGCTGTGGCATGTGCTCGATATCGAGAACAACGCGCATCATCGCGATCTGCTCGACATGGCGGTGCTGTATCCGGGCGGAGCAATCGCCTCCGACGCGATGCCGTGGACGCTGTCGGACGGCCGCCCTTACACCGGCGATGCCTGGCCGCTGCCGGACGATGCCACCTCGCATCCGCGTTCGGCGGGCTGCTTCACCCGATTCATCCGCGAATGGGTGCGCGAGCGCAAGAAAGTGTCGCTGCTCGAGGGCATCCGCAAATGCGCGCTGATCCCGGCGGAGATCCTGTCGGCGAGCACGCCGGCGATGCGCGCCAAGGGCAGGCTGCAGGCGGGCGCGGATGCCGATGTCGTGGTGTTCGACTACGAGACGCTGAGCGATCGCGCGACCTTCTCGGCGATGAATCGTCCGGCGGAGGGCGTGCGACACCTCGTGGTCAGCGGACAGCCGCTGATCAGCGATGGCGTCCTCGATGTCGCGGCGCGTCCCGGCCGGCCGGTGCGCCGGCCCGTCGCTGGAGGCTGAGGTGCCGGTCCCGATCCTGCTGGTCACGGGCTTCCTCGGGGCGGGCAAGACCACGGTCGTCAACCATCTGCTGGCGCATGCGCAAGGCAAGCGCATCGCCGCTGTGGTCAATGATTTCGGCGCGATCAATATCGACGCCGAATTGATCGCCGGCGCCAGCGACGGCGTGGTCAGCCTGAGCAATGGCTGCATCTGCTGCACGCTGGAGGGCGATCTGCTGCGCACGCTTGCGACGTTGCTGCGCCGTGATCCGCGTCCGGAGTTCATCGTGATCGAGACCAGCGGGATTGCCGACCCCGCGGACATCGTTCGCAACCTGATGGATCCGGTGATCTGGAAGGAGGCGCCGCTGGAGACCGTGCTGTGCGTCGTCGATGCGACGCAGCCAGCTGCGATGTTGGACGATGCGCTGCTGCGCTCGCAGCTGCGGGCGGCCGATGTGGTGGCGCTGAGCAAGGTCGATCTCGCCGATGCAGCCGCCTGCGCCGCGATCCGCGACGCCGTGCGCGCGGTGCGTCCGGCGGCCGTGGTGGTCGATGCCGTGCATGGCGAGGTGCCGGCCGCGCTGCTGTTTCCGGCGGACCTCGATCATGTGCCGTCGCCGCGCGAGACCGCGCCGCGACGGCCGGCGTCGGACCGATTTGAGACCTTGAGCTGGACGTCCGAGCGGCCGGTGCGGCTGCCGCGCTTGCAGCAGGCGATCGGCAAACTGGCGCCGAAGCTGGCGCGAGCGAAGGGTTTGTTCGAGACAATGGAGCAGCCCGGACGGCTGACGGTATTTCAACTTGCCGGTGGACGCGCGACGTTGGCCGCGGGCGGCGTGCCCGCGCCCGGCGTGCCGCGCACGCGAATCGTGTTCATCGCCGAGATGGGCGCGTTGTCGCGTACCGAGATCGATGAGGTGATGCAGGGCTGCGTCGAAGCCGAGTGATGCGAGCTTGCGTTTCCAGTCATCCCCGCGCAAAGGCGAAGCCTTTGCG
>NZ_JACMYK010000063.1 GCF_020889785.1 Bradyrhizobium acaciae | reverse complement strand
GTCGGATTGCGAAGCAATCCGGGTGAGGGCTCTTGCTCTCTCGTTAGACCGTAACCCCTCACCCGATTTGCTACGCAAATCGACCTCTCCCAGGGGAGAGGTGATCCTTCGCCGTTCCAGCTCAACCTAATATGATCACGCTTTAGCCCCGATCGAACGGTCGCGCCGCGAGTGCGCGCGTCAGAGCGCGTCGGCGCGATGCAGAGTATCCACCGTGATGGTGCCGCGGGCGCGCGAGACGCAGGCGCAGATCTTGCGGCTCTGCTGCTTCTGGTGGTCGCTGAAGAAGACGTCGCGATGGTCGATTTCGCCATCGACAGCGACCACATCGAGCGCACAGACGCCGCATTCGCCGCGCCGGCAGTCGCTCATCACCTCATGGCCGGCCTCGTTGAGCACGTCCAGCATCGAGCGGTCGCGCGGGATCACGAACTCCGTTCCCTCGTCCCTGAGCCGCACGCGGAACGCCTCGGTCGGCAGCAGTCCGCTCGATCCGAAGGTCTCGTAGCGCAGATCAGTCAGCGGGCGGCCTGACGCCTCCCAGGCGCGCCGCGCCGCATCCAGCATCCGCATCGGGCCGCAGAACAATGCCATCGTATCCTGCGGTAGACCTGCGAAGACGCCGTCGAGGTCGAGTCGCCTGCCCTCGTCGCCGGCATGGACGACGAGACGCTCGCCGAGCAGACGCTCGAGCGTATCGAGATAGGCCGCATCGCTGCGCGTGCGGACGGCATAGTGCAGCGTCACGCCGACGTCGCGGCGGACCAGCGCCTGCGCGGCGCCAATGATCGGCGTGATGCCGACGCCGCCCGCGATCAGGCAGAACTGCCGCCGCGTCCAGTCGAGCTGTACCAGCGAGGCGGGCTGCGTGATGTTGAGCCGCGCGCCCGGCGCGAGCGACCACATGTAGCGCGAGCCGCCGCGGGAATCCGCTGTGTGCCGCACCGCGATCCGGAAACCCTGCGGATCGACTTCGCCGACCAGCGAATAGGATCGGGTCTGCGGCTGGCCGTCGATGGTGACGCCGATATCGATATGGCTGCCGACGGGATAGGGCGTGCCGGCGAAATCGTCCGGCCGCAGCAGGAATTCGCGGATGCCGGGCGTGAGGTCGCGCACAGCGAGCAGCGTGGCGGATGTCCAGGTTTCGATGAATCGCATGATGCGCTCCGTTCAGCCGGTCGAGATCAGCGCCAGCGCCGGCAGCAGATCCAGATGGGTGCGGTTGCGCAGCGCCAGCCGCAGATTGCGTGCCGCAAGCCGGGCATGCTCGCGCATGATCGCCTCGGCGCGCGCGCCCTCGCGGTTCTCGATGGCGTCGACCACCACGCGATGATGGTCCTGCGCGATCAGCAGGATCTGACGCGCTTCGGGCAAGGCCGATTGCGCCATCACGAACCCGCTCGGCGAGGCGAACGGAAGCGCCGAGGCGCGGTCGATCTGCCGGATCAGCGGCGGACTGCGCGACAGCTCGGCCAGCAGCACGTGGAAGCGGGCGTTGAGCGCGACATAGGACGAAAACGCCTCCATCGAAATCGGCTCCTGCCGTACCAGGCCGTCGATCTCATCGAGGCATTGCTTCAGCGGCTCGAGATCGCGCGACGAGACGCCGCGCTCGGCGGCAAAGCGTGCGGCCAATCCCTCCAGCGTGCCGCGCAGCTCGATCGAATCGAGAATGTCGCGCTCGGAAAATGCCTTGACCATGAAGCCGCCGGACGGGATCGCCTCGAGCAGGCCTTCCTCCTCCAGCCGGACCAGTGCCATCCGCACCGGCGTGCGCGACACCCCGGTGACCTCGACGGCCTGCAATTCCGAGATGCGCTCACCCGGCCGCAGGCCGCCCGAAACGATCAGTTCACGCAGCGCGAGTTGCGCGTGCACCGTCTGCGACACTGAACGCTCGGCTTCGCGCTCCGCCATGCCGCCTACTCCGCTGCCTGCAGCTGCTGCGGCGGGTTTTCCTTCGCCACCATGCGGTCGATGACGCGCCGCGCCCACATCGCGCCGGCATCGATGTTGAGATTGTAGAACACGCGGTCCGGATTCTCGTCCATCGCGCGCTGCTGCGCTTCCAGGATGATCTCGTCCTCGTGGAAGATGCCGGCAACACCGTCGCGGATTTCGCTGGTGAGACGCTGCTCGGTGATGCGGTGATTGCGGACGAAGGCCCAGAAGTAATGGCAGGTCTTCGAGGTCTCCGGCGTGATGGTGTTGAGCACATAGCCGTTGACGCCCTGCGAGCGATCGCCCTCCGGCGCGCCCGATCCGGCCGGCGCAACGCCGACGTCGATATTGACGGTGCACGGCGCCTCGAAGCGGATGATCTGCCAGCGATCGACCGGGCCCGGCTTCTGCAATTGCTTGGCCCAGAACGGCGGCGCCTCGATGCCCTGCATCCAGCGCGTCACGGTGACGGTCTTCTCGCCATGGGTGACGTCGAACGGCGCTTCGGCGACCGCATCATTGCCGATGCTCGAACCATGCACGAAGGTCTCGTGCGTCAGGTCCATGAGATTGTCGACGACGAGGCGATAGTCGCATTTGACGTGAATGGTCTTGCCGTCGCCGGCCCAGGCCGGATCGTGGTTCCAGTGCATGTCGGGCACCAGCGCCGGATCGGCGAGCGCGGGATCGCCCATCCAGAGCCAGATGAAGCGGTGACGCTCGACGACGGGATAGGCGCGCACGCAGGCCGACGGATTGATCGTCTCCTGCGAGGGCATGAAGGTGCAGCGGCCCTGCGCATTGTATTTCAGGCCATGATAGCCGCAGACCACGGTGTCGCCATCGAGCCGGCCCTTGGAGAGCGGCACCAGGCGATGCCAGCAGGCATCCTCGAGCGCCACGACCTCGCCGTCGCCCTTCCGGTACATCACGACATGCTTGCCGCAGATCGTCCGCGGCAGCAGCGCGTGCTTGATCTCGGCGTCCCAGCCGGCCGCGTACCAAGCGTTCATTGGAAACGACTTTGACATCGGTCGCCCTTTCAGCATCTCCTTGGATACTTTATGTATACATTTGGTGCAAAAATTTGCAAATGGAGGCATTATAATACTTTATAAAGATAATTCAGTATGCATAAATTCGGCTAAAGGGTCATGAGAGCCGGTGCGTTTCCATCACGCCATGTCGCATCGCCCGACGCTTTCGCGCCGGAGGCTAAGGAGACACTGAATGTTGACGGGCTTCATGCGCCGAACGGCGCCGGCGCGCGGGTTACGAGTTTGACGCCGCGCGGGTCGAGGCGGACTTGACGTCCTTGATGCTGATCACGACGGCGATGCGCCTGACGGTGCCGCTGCGATAGGCCTGCAGGAACTTGTCGTAATGCTTGACCGAGATGCAGCCGTTAGAGTCGCCGTTCGGTCCGAGCATGTAGCTGTGGACCAGCAGGCCGACGCGGCCGAACGGATCGCTGCCATCGACCGGGGTCATGCGCAGCGCGGGCACGCCGTGAAACAGCTTTTCGCGCGGCTTCATCTCATAGACGCCGGGCGGCGTCGCACCGGCGTTGCGGGCATTCACATGCGCCGGATCGTCGAGCAGATTACCGAGGCCTGAATGCGCCTCGAACTTGGTGCCGTCGGGCATGTACACGATGCGGCCGGTGATGTCGTAGACCGCCGTGGTGCTGTCATAACCGAGCTTGCCGAGATCGGGGCTCGGACCGGACAGCAATCCGTCATTCGGATCGATCGACGCGAGCTGCAGCTTGCCCGGCATCATGTCGGCGATCTTCTGCAGGAACGTCCGGTTGTCGCCCTGCTGCACCGGCGCTTGCGGTGGCGGCGGCTGATCGTTCCGCGCGAGCAGATTGGCCTCGGCCGGCCGCGACCGCGGCATCGGCACTGCGGACGTCGTCGTCACCGTGGTCGTGGCGGCGACCGACGCCGTCGCCGGCTCGCTGCTCGGCAGTTCGGTCTGCGTGTCGCGCAGCTGGCCGCCCAGCGCCTCTTCGATCTGGCCGAACTCGGAATTGAAATCGCCGCGGCTCGAACGGAATCCGCGGCGCAGTGGGTAATACAGCGAAGCCGTGTTGATCGTGGATCGTGAGCCGAAGCGATCGTCGAAATTCAATGAGGCGGTGGTGTTGGCGAATGCCGGTCCGTGAAGCCAAGCGGTGGGATCGATGCCGGCCATCCAGGCGGCAAGGCCAGACGACAGGACGAGCGCGCTCACGGCGAACGTCGTGCTGCCCACCAGAGACATGCCGCGGCTCGACTTACGCCCGGCAGCTTTCGTCGTACGTTGACCCATCATCCCCAAGTTCGGTGCTCTGGAGCCTGTTACCCGGCCCACGTGGGATTCACCGATCACTCATCATATCAGGGAATTAGAGTAAGGCATAATCGAGACGAAACCGGCAACGACAGGTTTTTTAAACGTTTTTCGGATGGAAAGTGCCGGGGAATCAGCCTTGAATCAGCCCCGGGCGGACTAAAACGGCCAAAAAGGTCCCGATTCGGGACAATTCCGGCGACTCAGGCTATCTTTTCTTCCCGGAGGGTGAGGACCGGGACCGGCTTCCCGATCGCGTACCCCTGGGCGTAGTCGACCCCGATCTGGCGCAGCTCGTCCAGGATCGCGAGGCTCTCGACGAATTCCGCGACCACCTGCTTCTGCATGATCTTCGCGGTCTTGGTGATCATCTCGACCATCGCGCGATCGACCTTGCTGTTCAGGATCTCCTTCACGAACGAACCGTCGATCTTGATGATGTCGACCGGCAGGTGCTTCAGATACGCGATCGAGGACATGCCGGTGCCGAAATCGTCGAGCGAGAAGCTGCAGCCGATCTCGCGCAACCGCGCGATGAACTTCTGCGCCTCGTCGAGATTGGAGATTGCGCTGGTCTCGGTGATCTCGAAACACACCAAAGCCGGCGACACATCATGCTCGGCAAACAGCCCGGCGACAAAGTCGACGAAGTCGCCGTCGCCGATGGTGGCGCCGGAGAGGTTGATCGCGTAGCTCGCGATCTTGCGCGGGTGATGCTTGCGCTCGGCGATGATCTCGAAGGCGCGACGAACCACCCAGCGATCGATCAGCGGCATCAGCCCGTAGCGTTCGGCCGCGGGCAGGAAGCTGCCGGGCGGCACCAGGGCGCCGCTTTCGTCCCGCAGGCGCAGCAGCAGCTCGCGGCGATCGTTGCTCTTCAGCATACCGTTCAGCGGGCGGATCTCCTGCTCGTAAAGGCAGAAGCGGCCCTCGTCCAATCCCTTGCGGATACGATTGACCCAGCTCATCTCGGCAACACGCACCGCCATGCCGGTATCCGACGGACGGTGCTCCTGGACGCGGTTGCGTCCCTTGTCCTTGGCGAGGAAACAGGCGACGTCGGCGAGCCGCAACGCGTCCTGCACGCCGGCGCTGTCGGCGAGCCCGACCAGGCCGATGCTCGCGCTGATCCGGAAGCTCGAGCCCTCATGGACGAAGCTCGACTGCTCGACCACTGCCCTGATCCGCTCCGCGACGTCGGCAGCCGCCTCATGCGCGGCAGAGCCGTCGTCGCGCAGCAGAATGCCGAACTCGTCGCCGCCAAGCCGCGCGACCAGCCCGCTGCCGCCGACCTCGGCCGCCAGCAACCTCGCCACCTGCTTCAGCAGCCGGTCGCCCGCCATGTGGCCGCAGGTGTCGTTGACGATCTTGAACTGATCGAGGTCGATCAGCATCAGATCGGCGCCGGCGACCGGCGAGCCCGACATCGTCTTGTGCAGCTCGAACTCGAATTGCCGCCGGTTTGCGAGCCCGGTGAGCGCGTCATGGGAGGCGGCCCACGCCAATTCCTCGACCAGCCGCCGCTCGGCGGTCATGTCGTGAATGATCATGACGCGGCCGGCGGGCTCGCCGGCGTGCACGATCGGGGTCTCGACCACCGAGACCGGCACGCTGGAATGATCCGCGCGGACCAGCAGCCGCTGCTGCGGGCGGCTTTCGCCATCGACATCCGCGCTCTGGAACGATCCCTGCACCGGCTGCTCGGCGATGCTGAACAGTGATGAAAGCTGCCAGCCGGTCACGTCCTGCCCCGAGGTGATCAGCCGCTGTGCGGCGGCGTTCATGTAGCCGACGCGATCGTCCGGCGTGGTCACGATGACGGCGTCGCCGATCGAGGCCAGCGTGAGCTGGGCGCGCTCCTTCTCGACGGCAAGCGCGGTCTCGGCAAGCCAGCGCCGCCACAGCATCCGCCGCGTATGGACCAGCACGATCCCGGCAAGGCAGGCCGCGATCACGAGATTGACCAGCAGCAGCAGCGCAGAGACCTGGCGCGACGCCTTCCCCAGATGATCGGAGAAATCGACGGCGAGCGTGGTCATCGCGGCGTCGACCGTGCCGATCCGCTCGGCCCAATGCTTGATCGTCGCAGCCGACGGATCGTGCAGCGCGGCGTCGTTCGCGGCATCGTTCCTGATCTCGATCAGCTGATCGAGCAGCGCATCCGAATTGCGCCATGCCGTCACCGCGCCGGCAACGTGGTGCATCGCGCGGAAATATTTGAACAGCCAGATCAGGCCGCCAATGTCGTCATCATGATTGCCTGCCTTGGCAAACGCGACCCTGGCCACGGCATCGTTGTCGCCTGGCGCTTCCAGGGCGCGCCGCGCCGTGCGATCGGCCAGCGGCACCGCGATCGCGGCATCGAACTTCTGCAGATAGAGCGGCGCGCCGGTGCTGATATAGATTTGGAGGTCGTGAATGGCGTCCTTCTGCCCCTTCGACCAGAGGCTCTCGCCGGCAACATAGGCTCGCACCGCGGACATCACCTGCAGGCTGCCGGCCGTCAGGCCGCCCAGCAGCAGCACGATGGCCAGCAGAGGCCCCACCACGCGCCACAGTGACCAGCTTCGAAACGAAAAAAACATGCCCAATGCGCCCGACCCTGAAATTGTCGGGTCAGCCTAGGAATGGCGACTTAACCTCACGTTGCAAAACGCGATGAGTTTGAAACGACTTGGTTGTAGTACAATTGCGTCAAACTTTACGAACCCCGCCGATCCCTGCGGCGAGGCTCAGGGGCGCAATGTCGGCGACGTGTTCGGCACCGGCGCCTGCTCCATCTCGGCCTCTTCTGGCAGCTTGTCGGCATGGACGGCAAGCGGCGTGCCGATCCAGAGCGGATCGTCGCGATGATCGCGGCGCGGATTGGTCGTGTTGGGATGGACCAGAATGCTCAGGCTGCCGTGGTTCAGCATCAGCCACGGCACCAGGGTCGGAAACAGCTCGGCCGCGAACGCCACCTGGTACATCGCCTGATCGTGCGGGCCGACCTTGACGTCGTGCCAGCGCCCGAGGGTGACCAGGAAGCGCTCACCCATCCAGTTGCGCAGCCGCTCGGCCTCGCCCCGGCTGGTGGCAGGGTCGTAATAGACATGGGCGTGATAGCTCGCGATCTCGCCGATCATCCGTGGCGCGTCCGTCATCTCACCTCTCCTTCGGCGGTCGGTCACTTCCGCCGCAACACACTGAACTGGAACGACTGCGTCGCGCCCCAGGGCGTGACGTGCCGATGCGGCACCTCGGCGATCAGCTCGAACGCCGGACCAATGGTCCGGCTGAGCGTTGCGGGATCATAGCGCTCGACCGGAAGACCGCTGCACTTCTCCGGTCCGTCCAGCGCGAAGGTGCCGATCACGGCGTGGCCGCCCGCCCTGACGCCGCGATGCAGCCGGTCGAGATAGGCCATGCGATCGGTCTCCTCGACGAGAAAATGAAATGCTGCACGATCGTGCCAGATGTCGAAGGCCTGCTGCGGCTGCCACACCGTCGCATCATCGGCGATCCAGCGCACGGCTGCGCCTGCCGCGCCGATCCGCTCCCGCGCGCTCGCCAGCGCCGCCTCGGAGAGGTCGAGCACCGTCAGATCGTGGAAACCACTCGCCAGCAGCGCATCGACGAGGCGCGAGGCCCCGCCCCCGACGTCGATGATCGCCGCGTCGCGGTCCGGCGCGATGGATTCGATCAGGCCGAGCGATGGCTGCGGGTCGGCCTGCGACCAGCTCACCTGCTGCTCGCCCTTGGTCTGGTAGACGGTCTGCCAATGCGATTGGCGATCAGAAGCGGTCATGGCGATCAGTCCCGACGGCGGCAGCAACCTGCGTTGCGCCCGATTAACCATGAGCTAGGCGCGGCGGTTTCCTGCGTCAACCGGCAGCACCAGGCACGCGCTGCGGCGCGACCGCAAATGCCGCATTTGCATCGCCGCATTTTCCCTCTAACCTGACGCACAGGTTGAGATCGGGGCGCCCGGGGATGGCCAACTTCGGCTGGACACGCGTCAACAAGCCTTCACCCGCGGAGGACGCCGCCAGCGACTTGCGCGGCCTCACCGATCCCTGCGCGTTTCTCGCCGCGCTCGACAAGGTGGTGCCGCGCTATCTCGATCTCGCCGACAACGGCGTGTTGGTCTATCCCGCCTGCAAGCGCAAGTCCGGCGACCTGCTCGGCGATAGCAGAGCGATCTGGGAGCACACCCGGCTCGAAGCGATGCGCTATATTCCGATGGTGCCGCGACAAGACACCTCGCTGCTGGCCGATCCATCCCGGCAACCCGAGATGATCGATGCCTTCCTGCGCCAGCGCGCGCACGACAACACCGTGGTGGATTTCACGGGCACCGCGATCGAGGACTACGGAATCGCGATCTATGCGGCGCTGAACTGGCTGAACCATTGCGGCGCCCTCGTGAGCGCCGATCCGCAGAAATTCTCCGGCACATTGCGAAGTTTCCGCAAGGTCATGGTGGTCGCCCGGCAATGGTGGGCACTCGACGGCGCGGCGGAGCGCTGCCGGCAGATGCTGGAGGCGGGCGAACGGCCGCCGCTGGTGTTCTTCCTGCTATGGGCCGAATGCACCAATCTGGCGCGGGAGATCGCGATCGCGGCGGCCGGCACGGCGGCGACCGAGGACAATATCTCGCGCATGCGCGCAGCCGATGATCCGGAACAGCTGGCGTAATGCGCGAATCGGACGAGCGGCCGTAGGCTAGGGTGTGTGCTCCTAAATTCAGGATGCCCGCTTTCGAGAGGCAAGCGGACTCGCGGCCCCGACCACAGGGATGTCGCCACCTGAACCCCGAAGTTGCCATTCGCATCGACAAGGGAACGGACGCCGTGCCGTCCGCTCGACCGGGTTGATGCAGACCTGGATCGTGGCAATAGCAAAGCCCGGCTGTCGTTATATTACGGACCCGTCGGATTAGTAGATTTCTGATTTCAAGCGGGCCGGATACGTCTTATCAAACTCGGCGGGCGTCAAAGCGCCCCTTCGACAGTTTCTCCAAAACCGTGCCCATCGACGGCACTTCAGACTGTGCGAGTGGGAGTATATGCACCCTGTTGGCCCATGGCTGACCTCAGCCCGGAGCCTGGCGATGTCCGCTTCCAAGAGATGACCCGACGAAGGGCGTGCTGCCTGCCCGAGGACAGCGTTTGACCCTGAACGGACATTCCAGCTTCTCAATTTCTGCGCTAATATCAGGCTACTGAGTATCAAGAAGGGCAGAGCATTGGAGGGGGACCTCTTATGTCTAAGTTGAAATGCCTTGTTGCCTTCGCTGGGTGGCTTATTCCAGCGTATCCGAGCTTCGCCGAAGACCGTGAAAAGGTGATCGGCATCTGGAAACTGGTTTCTCAAGAGATTGAAATTCAAGCCACCGGGCAGAAAGAACCCGTCTTCGGACGTTCTCCTACGGGATACGCGATTTTCACGGCCGAGGGGCGGGTAATGTTTGTCCTGACCGGAGAGGGGCGCAAGCCGCCACAAACAGTCGAAGATCGCGCCGATCTGCTAAACAGCATGGCTGCCTACACCGGCATCTACCGTCTCGAAGGCGACAAATGGATTACGAAGGTCGATGTTGCTTGGAACCCTGAATGGGTGGGCACTGAGCAAACACGCTTCTTCAAATTAGACGGTGATCGCCTTCAGGTCACCTCGACGTGGCGAATAATGCCCAATTGGGCAGATAGGGGGATGCAGAGGAGCCTCCTTGTGTTCGAAAAACGAAATAGAAGTTTGAAAGCTGCCTTCGCGGGGCACTGGCCCTCCAGCACTACTTTGCCGATAGGTGTAAATTCCGACAAGCTGGGAAGCGCAGACCCAGACAAGCCGCATTTTTTACAAGAGGATACTTTCCATGAAGATCATAATCGCAGCCGCTTTGGCTTCAATGTTCGTGACTACAGCAAGTGCACAGGACTCCCCATTTCGAAAGGAGTTGAAGCGAGGTGACCTAACGGGCACGAACATGGAAATCGTCACCAGCATCAGCGAGATAAAGCCCGGCGAGACTTCGACGCTGCATATCCATCATGGTGATGAGTCATACTACTTCCTTGAGGGTGGTCATATCGAGTTACCCGATGGGAAGCAGGTGCCGATTCCGACCGGTGCCGTCGGGATGAATGTTCGGGATGTGCCTCATGGGGCTTACAAGGTGGTCGGCGACAAGACGCTGAAAATTCTGACGGTGCATATCGTCGATAAAGGCAAGCCCCTCTACGACAAGCCAGCGCCAAAATAGAAGGCGAAACTGACGTCCGCTTCTGTTGCGGACATTCACTTAAGCGTCCGTCGATGTCTGCTCTGGAGGGCAACTCGGACCTCGCTATTCCCGCCCGCACGCACCAGATTTTTGAGTGCTCGCCCTAGGCAACAGGGTCCGCATCGGCGGACACCACCAACAGTTCCTTGGACTTCCGCGCGATCAAACGGCCCAGCTCGCCCTGCTTGTAGGTCTCGACGAACTTGATGGCGAAGCCGTTCGGCAGATGCCGCACCACGCGCCCGACGCAGGCGCCGATCGCAAGCGGCATGCCGATCGGCGGCTGCACCTCGGAGGACACCGCCGCGCCCGACAGCGACATGTCGATGATGAAGCAGCTCTGCATGGTGCCGTCCGCCAGCGTCAGCATCGCATGCGGCGCGACCGGCACGAACCGCGGATTGTTGCGCGCCTCGCGGACGCTCGGATCCCTTTGCTTCTTCTCGATCCAGGTCAGCTTGTCGGCGAACTTCTCGCGCATCGCATGCGTCATCTCGAGCTCGAGCAGGAAGCTGCGGCTCATCGTGTCGGTGATGCAGCCCTCGAACTTGCCGAATTCCTCGAAATACGAGGTCAGCCGGTCGCCGATCTTGCCGACCACCGGAACGTCAACGATCATGCGGAACGGCGACACGCGCGTGGTGCGGCAGGCGAAGGTGCGCAGTTTGCCTTGCGCATCATACCAGTTCGGCAGCGTGTAGCTGCCGTTGACCGTGATCCTGACTGCGCGTTGCTTGAGGAACTTCTCGACGGACACGACTGGACCTCGCCCGAGGCGATGTGAGTGCACGGAGGTCGGGGGTTGACCGACATCCCGGGTCGGTCTGGTGGTGGGGACATCCGCTACCGACGCGATTGCAGCGGGAAGGCTGCGCGATGCGTCCCAGCGCGCCGCGGGGATCGCCCTGGCGCGCAGGTGCGTACAGTCGTACCGTCGAAAGACTAGGAAAAAGTTAAACCGCGACGGAGCGCGGCGGTGCACTCTATGGCGCAACCCTTTCGCAGCAGTTTATTTTGCGAGCCGTACAACTACCGGGAGAGTTGCCGCACGCCGATGCAATCGCGCCGTGCCCTAAACCGCCTGCCTCGGTTTGCGACCGGGTGCTAGGTTTGGACGAAATCAGACCGGACCCTCAAATGCCAAACATTCCAGATCGATCGCTTGCCGACGGCAAGATCCTGCAAAGCGTGGTCGACGGCGTCGGCGTCATCACCTTCAACAATCCCGACAAGCGCAATGCGATGTCGCTGGAGATGTGGGGCGGGCTCGGCGAGGCGCTGACCGCGCTGCGCGACGATCCTGATGTCCGCGTCGTGGTCCTGGTCGGCGCCGGCGACAAGGCTTTCGTGTCAGGCGCCGATATCAGCCAGTTCGAGAAGACCCGCCATAACGCGGAAGCCTCCGAGGAATATTCACGGCGCAGCGCCGCCCAGCGCGCCCTGCTCGCCGACTACCCGAAGCCGACGATCGCCTGCATCCGCGGCTTCTGTCTCGGCGGCGGCATGCAGGTCGCGATGCTGACCGATATCCGCATCTCCGGCGCAAGCGGCCAGTTCGGCATTCCCGCCGCCAAGCTCGGCATCGCCTATGGCTATGACGGCTTGCGCCATCTGGTGTCGCTGGTCGGCCCGTCCTGGGCGCGGCTGATCATGTATACGGGCATGCGGATCGACTCCGCGGAAGCGCTGCGGATCGGCCTCGTCGATCGCGTGCTGCCGGATGCCGAGCTCTGGGACGCGACCATGGAGATCGCGCGGACCATTTCGGGCAACGCGCCGCTGGCGATCAAGGCCGCCAAGATCACCATCGCGCAGGTGCTGAAGGATCCCGCCGATCGCGACATGGCCGCGATCAGGCAGATCGGCATCGACTGCATGGACAGCGCCGATTTCCGCGAAGGCCGCAACGCCTTCATGGAAAAGCGCAAGCCGCAGTTCAAGGGCCGGTAGCCATCCGGTGCACCCGCGCATGCTTTCGCGGGTAATGACCGCGCCGGATGCGGTGGCGGCGGCGCGTGGCTGCGCACCGGTACCGGATCAGAGCGCACGACGCTGCCGCCACGCAACAAACTGTCATCGCCCGGCTTGACCGGGCGAGCCAGTATTCCAGAGACGATTGTTATTGAACCGAGAAGCCGCGGCGTACTGGATCGCCCGGTTGAACCGGGCGATGACAGGTGAGGATGAGGATCTCGCCTGTACGATTTCGGAATATTGGAAATATATCCCTGAGTTGCCCGACGCGTCAAGTCGCCTGGTCGCCCGGCCAGCCGCCGGCGGCTACTTTGCATGGGGTTGTTTTCGATATTTTGGCCGCGCCCTACTTCTTCTCGTGCACCGGCACCGTGTAATTGAGGATCAACCGCCCGCCGTCCGGATAGATGGTCTGGCCGGTGATGTAGGAGGCATCGTCGCTGGCGAGGAAGGCCACGACGGAGGCGACCTCGCTCGGCTCGCCGCAGCGGCCGGCAGGGGTGCGCGACAGCACGCTGCGCCGCGCGTCCTCCGACGAGAAGATTGCGGTTGCCACCATCTCGGTCAGGATCGTGCCGGGCCCGACCGCCACGACACGAATGCCGTGCGGCGCCAGTGCCACCGCGGCGACCGAGGTGAGCTGCTTCATCGCGCCCTTCGACATCGCGTAGGTCGCAAGCGAGGGGATCGCGAGCAGCGCGTTGACCGAGGACATGTTGACGACGACGCCGCCACCGCCCTGCGCGATCATCTGGCGCGCCGCGGCCTGGACGCCGAAGAACGCGCCCTTGAGGTTGATCCCCATCACGTCGTCGAACTCGGCCTCGCTGATGTCGAGGAAATCGCGGTTGCGTGCGACGCCGGCATTGTTGACCATGACGTCGAGCCGGCCGAACTCCTTCACCGCCGTGGCGACGATGCGATCGACATCGGCGCGCTTGCTGACATCGGCCTCGACCGCCCGCAACCGATCCTCATGTCCGAGTTCGCGGGCGGCGTGGACGAGCCCGGCAGCGTCGACATCCGAGATGACGACCCTGGCGCCATCGGACAGGAAGCGCGCGGCGCAGGCCTTGCCGATGCCGCGCGCCGCGCCGGTGATGGCGACGACCTTGCTCGAATTCTTCATGGGAGTGCCTCCAGAGCAAAACTGTTCACGGAGCAATAGCGCATTGCGCGCCGGCAGGGAACGCGGCGGATTCTCCGCGCGAGATTTCAGGATTTGATGCGCGCAAGGATCCGGTCGGCCTCGGTGCGCCGATCGGCGCTACGGGCGAAGTCCGGCGTGCCCTTGGGCCCGAACACGCCCTCATCGGCAAGATCGGCAATCCAGCCCTGCCGCTCGGCGGTGCCGGGGGCGGACCATGGCGTCAGGTGGGCCTCGCGCACGGTCTCCGCCACCTCGCGCACCTCCTCCGCACGCCGCCGGCCGTGCTCGATCACCCGCTCGAAGAAATAGGCGCCCTGCTTCTCCCAATCGATGCCGGGAAAGGTCCCCTTGAGCGAAGCCAGCACCGCATCCTCGACGCCATAGGCGACGTCGAACGCCTGCTCGCGCACCATCGGCTTGAACGCGGGGTTGGTCGGCGTGAACTCGGTGAAGTCGAGATCGAATAGCTCAGAGCGCAGCTCACCGCCTTCACCGTCTGGATGTGCGGGTGATTGCCAAGCACGTGCACAGCCGAAGTTTCTCCATGGCGACGAACTCCGCGGGTTCAGGTCAGCACTCGCCCTGGACTTGTGCCCGGCGCCTTGCGCGGCGCGAGCGTCCCCTGCTCGAGCGGCGCGGCCTGCAGGGCTGCGACAGTCGCGCGCACCAGTTCCTCGATGGCGTGGCCGGTATCGGTGCCGTCGGCGCCGCCGCGCGACAGGCGCGAGACGCGCTCCGGCATCACCAGCGTGTAGTAGAGCGCGCCGAGCAGGAAGTGACTGCGCCACACCAGATCGGTGCGCGGGATGTGCGGCAGGCTTTCATGGATCGCGTCGATGAAGGCATGGCTGGTGTCGTCGAAGGTCTGCGCGATGATCCTGCGCACCACCTCGTTGCCCTCGGCCGACATGATGGCGCGCAGCCGCGTGAACCGCGTCCCGCCGCCGGCGAGATCGCTGCCCGAGGTGAAGGCCGGCAGCACATAGGCGCGCACGATCGCCTCCAGCCGGTCCTGCAGATCGCGCACCCGCCGTGCCGCTGCCAGGAGTTCGGAGCGCCGCCGGTTCATCGGGCCGCAATGGCGCCGATAGATCTCGAGCAGCAGACCGTCCTTGGTCTTGAAGTGATAGGTCACGCTGCCGGGATTGGCGCCGGCTGCGTGCGCGATGTCGCGCACCGAGACGGCGTTGAAGCCATAGGTCGAGAACAACTCCTCCGCCGCCGCGAGGATCGCCTCGCGCATGTTCGGCTTGCGGGTGCTGGCGGCGGCCTTCGCGTCAGGCTTCACGTCGGACTTGGCGGGTTTGCGGACCATATTTGTACCATCGTCCAAGAATTCAGCTCCCGTCAACAAGGCGGCGACGAGCCCCGGTCAGGACAGTTTGACCTCAGGCTCGGCGCGGCCGTGCGCGGCGGCATCGAGCAGAAAGGTTTGGCCATGCCCGGGATCGGCCGCGCGTTGCGCCTCGTCCATGTCCTGCCAGGCCGAGGTGACCAGCACGTGCGAGAAATCGCGGCCGACAAAGGCCGGGCAGCTCGATTGCTTGGCCGGCACGAGCAGCGAGCGCAGATGCCGGCCGACGGGATCGTAGACATCTACGCAGCCGCCGCCCCAGCGCGCGTTCCAGATCATGCCGTCGGCATCGACGATCGCGCCGTCGAGCCCGCCGGGGCCTCGATGTCTGATCAGGTCGATCGGCTCGCCGGTCGGCAACCCCGTCGATGGATCGAGCGGCACGCGATGCAGCACGTTGGTCGCGGTATCGGCAAAATAGCCGACATCGCCGGCAGGCGAAAAGCAGATCGCATTCGGGATCGTGATCCCGGGATAGAGCCGCGTGATGCGCCCCCGATGCAGCGCGTAGATCGCACCGGCGCCCTGCTCGGCCTGACGCCCCATGGTGCCGAGCC
Organism: Bradyrhizobium acaciae; assembly: GCF_020889785.1. Classification (GTDB taxonomy): domain Bacteria; phylum Pseudomonadota; class Alphaproteobacteria; order Rhizobiales; family Xanthobacteraceae; genus Bradyrhizobium; species Bradyrhizobium acaciae. The sequence continues at coordinate 25,273 of NZ_JACMYK010000063.1, read as the reverse complement.
AGAAGGTGCCCGACGGATGCACGCGTGCGTCGTTGGAGCGCGTCACCGGATTGTCGGCCTCGAGCGCAGCGAACAGCTCCAGGCGGCCGCTCGCGACCTGCCGAACATAAAGCCCATCCTCGGTCAGGATCAGCTGCCGCTCGCCATCGATCCGCGCCAACGCGCTCGCCATTTTCGGCAACTCGTGAATGACGGTGCGGCCGCTGGCAAAACGATGCTCGAACAGGCGAGGCTCGCGAATGTCGAACCACCACGCGGTGTCGGTCGCCGCGTCATAGGTCGGGCCCTCACCGAGGTGACAGCGCTCGGCCGACAGCACGGATGTCGGCACCTGTTCGATCGGCGGCTCGGCGGTTCGGTCGGTCATTGCGTCACTCATACGGTTGAAAAGCGGTAGACGATGCTGCGCCGATAGATCTGCCCGGGATCGAGTCGCGCCGACGGAAAGTCAGGCCGGTTCGGCGTATCCGGCCAGGCATGCGGCTCGAGACACAGCGCGTCGGATTGCCGGCACAGCCGATCGCCCTTGCCGGCGGTCGAACCGTCGAGGAAATTGCCGGAATAGAACTGCAATCCCGGCTGATCGGTGAACAGCTCCATCACGCGGCCGCTGTTCGGCGCCTCGAGGCGCGCCGCCAGGCGAACGCTCGTCCCCGAGGCCAGGCAGAAATTGTGGTCATAGCCGCGCCCGAGCCGCAGCTGCTCGTCATCCATCCTGATCCGCGCGCCGATCGCCGTTGGCTTGCGAAAGTCGAACGGCGTGCCGTCGACCGGCCGCGGCGGGCCCGGCAGCGGGATCGCGGTGGCGTCCACCGCGAGGAAGTGGTCGGACGCGATCGTCAATCGATGATCGAGGATCTGCCCGCCCGAACGGGCGCCCTCGAGATTGAAGAAGCTGTGATTGGTGAGATTGAGGCAAGTCGGCCGATCGGTCGTCGCCTCGTAGGCAACCGCGAGTTCCATCGGACCGCGGACGCGATAGGTCACGCGCGTCGTGAGATGGCCCGGATAGCCCTCCTCGCCATGCGGGCTCTCGCGTTCCAGCACCAACGTCGGCGCCGCATCATCTGACAGTTCGACGATCCGCCAGAGCTTGCGATCAAACCCCTGCGGGCCGCCATGCAGTGCGTTGGGACCGTTGTTGGCCTCGAGCTTCACCGTCTCGCCATCGAGCACGAAACGTCCGCCGGCGATTCGGTTGGCATAGCGCCCGATGGTCGCGCCGAAGAATTTGCGCTGCGCGAGATAGCCGTCGAGCTCGTCATGGCCCAGCACGATGTCGTCGCAATGCCCGTCGCGATCGGGCGTGAGCAGCGCCTGCAGCGCGGCGCCGAAGGGAAGGATGGCGGCTTCAAAGCCGTGTTCGCCGCGCAACGTCACGCGCTCGACCACGGTGCCGTCCTGCAATGTGCCGAAGGGCGCGCGCGCAATGCCGGCTGATGTCATGTTCAGTCCTCGAACGCCTCGACGAGGCGCCGTCGCCCCAGCATGAAGCTATCGGCGACCAGCCGCAAGGGCGCGAGGTCGACGTCGGATTTTCCTTCCGACGTCAGCGCGACAAAGCGGCGGTACAGTGCGGGATATTCTTCATCGGTGGCATCGACCACCAACCTGTTGCCATCACGCAGCTGCCTTCCGCCTTTCGACAGCGTCACAGGCCCGGCCTCGGTCTCACACACAATGTCCCAGCTCGGCGGCCCGGTCTGGCGAAAATCGAATTCGGCGCGGATCGGCAAACCGTCCTCATCGGACAGTTCGAGGTCCGCTGCAATCGGCGCCTCGCGATTGGCGGGAAAGTCCAACACCGCGCTCCTGACAAACACCTGTTGCGGCAGGATTTCGGTCAGGATCGAGAGCGCGTTGATGCCGGGATCGAACACGCCGAAACCGCCGGCTTCGAAGATCCAGGCCTGACCGGGATGCCAGACGCGGACGTCTTCCTTCCAGACGATGGTCACCTTGTTGATGGTCCGGCTCGCGAGCAGTTTCCGCGCCGGCCCGATCGCGGGCGCATAGCGCGAGTGCCATGCCGCGAACAATGTCCGCTTCGCCTCTTGCGCGGCAGCGATCAACGGCGCGAGTTCGCTCAACGTGGATCCCGGCGGCTTCTCCAGCAGCACATGCTTGCCTGCGGCGAGCGCGGCAGCGGCCAGCGCATGGCGCAACTGCGGTGGCGTGCACAGCGCGACAGCATCGATCTCCGGTCCGTCACGCAACAACTCCTGCAAATCGCGGAAGTGCGGCAGGCCAGGCGGGGTTTTGGCGGGATCGACCACCGCGACGAGTGCGGCGCCGGATGTCTTCGCGATTGCAGGCACGTGCTGCCGGCACGCGATCTCGCCGAAACCGACGATGGCGATGCGAAGCAGGTCGCTCATGGCCGTCCTCGCGTTGCTGCCCGTCCGGCCGGCCGATGCCGCCAGGCGAGATCATAAGCCGGCGCCGAATACCAACGGCATGATCCGGGTTTGGTTGCAGACACGCAACTCCGCCACGCGTTGTTGTGCGGCGCGCAGCCGGGGCATCGGTTCTGACCCATCGAAATCGATGCTCCAGGCTATTGTTTTGCCGTGATTTCTTCGCTCGAAGCCGGTCACGGCCTCGCTCGAACCGCGCTAGCGCGCGGCTTCGAATCCACCGAGCACCGCCGTCAGATTGACGCCGAGGATGTCGGAAAGATAGCCGCCTTCCTGCACCAGCACCGTCGGCAGTCCGAACCGGGCCAGCCCCTCGCCGATCCGGCGGAAGCCGTCGGTGGTGACGGCGAGACCTGCGAGCGGGTCCTTCTCGGAGGCGTCGAGACCGAGCGCGACCACGAGCGCGGTCGGCGCGAACGAACGAATCGCCCGCTCCGCTGCCGTGAGCGCCGTCATGTACTCGTCGTCACCGGTGCCCTTGGCCAGGGGAATGTTGAGATTGGTGCCGAGGCCGGACCCGGCGCCCCGCTCATGCGCATAGCCCCAGACGAACGGGTAGAAGAACGACGGATCGGCGTGGATCGAGACGGTGAAGACGTCTGGCCGCTCATAGAAGATGCCCTGCGTGCCGTTGCCGTGGTGCACGTCGACGTCGAGGATCGCGACGCGCTCGTGCTTCTGGCGCAGATGTTCGGCCGCGATCGCGCTGTTGTTGAGGAAGCAGAAGCCGCCGGCGAGATCGCGATAGGCGTGGTGACCGGGCGGACGGCACAGCGCGTAGACGGCGTCCTCGCCGTCGAGCACCATCTGCGCCGCGGTGACCGCGACATCGCTCGAGGCACAGGCGCCTGCCCAGGTGCCGGGACCGATCGGGGCGGCGGTGTCGACCGTGTGCCAGCCGAGCTTGCCGACGATATGGGTGGGGTATGTCCCGGCGTTGCGCACCGGATGCATGTTCGCGATCATCTCCGGTCCGGCATTGCCGAGCGCCGACCATTCGTCCCAGGCTCCCGCGAGGAAGCTCAGATATTCCGGACTGTGGACGCGCGCCCGTGGACCCTGCCCGAACCTGGTCGGCTCGATCAGCGTATGCTTGCCGGCCTTCAGGCCCGCCAGCAGGCGGTCGGCGCGCTCGGGCTGCTCGGTGGTGCGCTGGATCACACCGCGGACCAGGAAGAATTGCGGATCATGGCTGCGGTGCAGATCACTGTAGACGGCCTTCACGGGACACTCCTGATCGATGAGCAGTTGAGCTGAGACTTCGCTGGCGAATTGCACAGTATCAGCGGCAGCGACGATCTGAAACCAAGCGCGATTTCATGCTATGTCCGCATGCAACGCAATGATTCAAAGACGCAGGACAAAAATTCCGGCCATGGCGGGCAGCAAGGCGGAGACCGAGGATGCGACGACGGGACGGCGGGGCCGGCCGCGCTCCGCCGCGACCACGGCCGCGATCCTGCAAAGCGCCTATACGCTGATGGCGACTACCGGCCTCGCCGCCACCACCATCGACGCGATCGCCAAACATTCCAACGTCTCGAAGATGACGATCTACAAATGGTGGCCGTCGCGCGAAGCCTTGCTGATCGATGCTTTCCTCGACCAGGCCTCGCGCGCGGTGCCGCTGCCCGAGGCGGGCAATCCGGTGGCCCGCATCCGCCGCCATGTCACGACCTATGTCGAAGCGTTGCAGGGTGAATTCGGGCGGGTACAACTCGCGGTGATCTCGGAGTGCATCTCGCAGACCGGCACGGCGGAATTGTTCTACGAGCGTTACCTCGGCCTGCGCCGCAGCAGGATGCTGGAGATCATCGCCGCCGGCCAGAAGGACGGCAGCATCGGCGCGCCGGGCGTGCCCGGCGACATCTATGACGCGATCTATGGCAGCCTGTTCTATCGCTATGTCTTCGGCATCAAGCCGCTGACGCCGGCCTATGCCCGCAATCTCGTCAATCTGGTGCTGCGGCCGCGCGCCGACGCCTGAACCATCACGCGCGCTGCCGCTGTCGGCGAAACCAGGCCCAGGTCTCGCGCGTCACGGCGCGGTAGTTACTGCCGCGATACACGATGTGGCCATCGACGATGGCATTCAGCCTCGGAAGCGCATGGAACGGCACCGTGGGATAGGCATGGTGCTCGACATGGTAAGGCATGTTCCAGGCGAACCATTTCATGATCCGGCCGGTCATCGTGGTACGCGTATTCTCGAACGCGCTCCGCGTCCGCTCGCAACCGGTATGCTCGGCATAGAGATACGGACGCAGGATGAGCTGACCGGCCAGCAGCGGCACGATCCACACCCACAGCAATATCGCACTGTGCAGCGCGAGCGATGCCGCCAGCAGCAGCAGGTAGCCTGTGAGATAGAGTCTCGCTTCCCGCACGATCGCCGCGCGCTTGTGTTCCGGAATCCACGGCACGGCCACCTTCCCGGTGAGTGCATGCCGCATCATCAGCCGGATACGGACCAAGACCTGCAACAGCCCCGAATAGGCGATCGCCAACTGCGTGTCCGACGCGGGCTTCGGACCGACGATCAGTTCCGGGTCCTTCTCCGGATCCTGGGTGTAGCGATGATGGTCCCAGTGAAACAGGCAGTAGTACTGATAGGGCAACCCGATCATGAAGGCTGAGAGATTGCCGACCACAAGGTTGAGCGCAGGACTGCGGAACGCGGTCTTGTGTGCGGTCTCATGCACCACCATGAACAAGAACGCGACGAAGTAGCCCTGCACCGCGATCAGGGGCAGTGCCCATGGCAGGCCATAGCGCGACGACACCAGCCAGATCAGCGCGCCGCCGATCAGGATCATCCCGTAATGGCTTGCCGCGCGCACCGCGCCGGCTAGGTTCGACTTGGTCGACAGATCGCGGAGGATCAGCGGGCTGAGCGGCTTCAGGCGGGGTCCGGCATCACTGGTCTCTGCGGTGCTCATGGCGGTCTCATTTGTCAGCGTTGCAGCAGCGCCGAGATTTCGGCGTTGATGAAGGCGCGGTCTTCGGCATTGTTGATCGGATTGCCGGCGCGGTGGCCGTGGATCGAGGGGATCGCGTGCAGCGCGGCGGATCGCGCGTTGACCAGGCGGCCGAGCTCGTCCTCATTGTCGCGTGGATCGAAATAGCGATCGGTACGACCGGGCATCAGCAGCATGTGTGCCTTGATCGCCGCCAGCGCGCGGTCGAAGTCGTCACCGAATTCATCGCAGCGGCTGACGTCGCCGGCCTGCCAGATTGCAACCTGCGCCAGCAGGTCATTCGCATCACGCCGCGCGAAGGCGCCGTCCCATGATCCCGCGAGATAGTCTTCCAGCGAGTTGAAGCCGGCCTTGTGCCAGACTTCCTCGCGATAGAATTCATGCGACATCGCCCAGCCGGCATAGACGCGTCCCATCGCGCGCAGGCCCGCCGCAGGCTTGCTGACGAAGCGGCCATCCCGGTAGGCCGGATCGGCGGTCAGTGCAGCCTTCACAGCTTCCAGAAACACATGGTTGTAAGGCGAGCACCTTGCGCTGCCGCAAACCACCGCCGCGCGCTCCACCATGTCAGGATAGCGCGCGGCCCAGTGATAGGCCTGCATGCCGCCCATCGACCAGCCGTAGACCAGCGCGAGCCTGGTCACGCCGAACCGCTCGACCAGCAGCCGACGCTGGATGGCGACCGCATCGTGATACGTAAAGGCCGGAAACGGCGCACCGCCGAGCACCTCGGCCGAATTCGAGGGCGATGACGACAGCCCGTTGCCGAACAGGTTCGCGATAACGATGAAGTAACGCGCGGGATCGAGCGCCCCGCCCGGCTGTACCAGCCATTCGATGTCATAGTGCTGCGCGGCGAACGACGTCGGATAGAGGATGACGTTGTCCCTGGCCGCGTTCAGCGTGCCGTAGGTCTGATAGGCAAGCCTGAGCTGCGGAAACACGGCGCCGCCCTGCAAGGTCACTGGACCTGCCTCGAACACCTCATAATCGCGTGACGGGGTCATGCGCTTTCGACCTCGAGCAGCCAGGCACGACGCTGCACCCTCATTAACTGTACGAATAGTACACTAATTAGCAGACGACGCAAGAGCGGCAAAGGTGGAATGACACCGGGCCGATCCATTCAAAATCGGTATGGATCAATACCCGTTTCGGCTTGGACCCATTGTCGTCATCTCTCTAGGACAGACCCCGAGGAAATTTCCAAGGAGGCGCGAATGAGCGCAATTGTGTCCGCCACGGATGCGCGGCGATCCCGCGTCCGGCTGTTGATCGTGACGATGCTGTTTCTCGTCACCACCGTGAACTATGCCGATCGCGCCACGCTCTCGATCGCCGGCGCGTCCCTTTCCAGGGAACTGCATCTCGACCCGATCGCGATGGGTTACGTATTCTCGGCCTTCGGCTGGTCCTATGTGATCGCCCAGGTGCCGTGCGGCTGGCTGCTCGACCGTTACGGCTCCAAATGGGTCTACGCGATCAGCATCATCGTCTGGTCAATCTTCACCGCGATGCAGGGCCTGGTCGGGTTCCTCTCCGCGGGCACGGCCGTGATCCTACTGTTCGGACTGCGCTTCCTGGTCGGCATCGCCGAGGCGCCGTCATTCCCGGCCAACGCCCGCATCGTCGCCTCCTGGTTCCCCGGCAATGAGCGCGGCACCGCATCGGCCTTCTTCAATTCCGGGCAGTATTTCGCAACCGTAATCTTCGCGCCGCTGATGGGCTGGATCGCTCATGAGTATGGCTGGCGCCACGTGTTCTACGTGATGGGCGGGCTCGGCATCATCATGGGCATCGCCTGGATCAAGACGATCTACGAGCCGAAGGACCATCCTGGGATCAACGAGGCCGAGTTCGACTACATCAAAGAGGGCGGCGCGCTGGTCGACATGGACGCGGCGAAGGATGGCAAGGCGCAGGACAGCGGCCCGCGCTGGGAGCACATCCGCCAGTTGCTCGCCAACCGCATGATGTTCGGCATCTATGTCGGTCAGTACTGCATCAACACCCTGACCTACTTCTTCCTGACCTGGTTCCCGGTCTATCTGGTGAAGGAGCGCGGACTCTCGATCCTGCAGGCCGGCTTCGTCGCGACCTTGCCGGCGCTGTGCGGCTTCATCGGCGGCGTGCTCGGCGGCGTGATTTCGGACTATCTGCTGCGCCGCACCGGCTCGCTGACCATGGCGCGCAAGATCCCGATCGTCGGCGGCATGCTGCTATCGATGTCGATCATCGCCTGCAACTACGTCGACGGCCAGGCACTGGTGGTCGGCTTCATGGCGCTGGCCTTCTTCGGCAAGGGCATCGGCGCGCTCGGCTGGGCCGTGGTCTCGGACACCTCGCCGAAGGAAGCCGGCGGCGTCTCCGGCGGCTTGTTCAACACCTTCGGCAATCTGTCCTCGATCACGACGCCGATCATCATCGGCTACATCCTCGCCGCCACCGGCTCGTTCAACGGCGCGCTGGTGTTCGTCGGCGCCAACGCGCTGGTCGCGGCGATCGCCTACCTCTTCATCGTCGGCGAGATCAAGCGGGTGCAGCTGAAGGCGGCCTGAACGCGCTTCACCTCTCCCCGCCCTTCCGCGGGGAGAGGTCGAAATTCGCGCAGCGAATTTCGGGTGAGGGGCGAAGCAACACGTCTCCGCAGAGACAGTCCTTCCGACTCGTTCGGATCGCGCGTGCACATCGAGGCGGCCGTTGCGCAGAGAGAGCCCCTCACCCCAACCCTTCCCGTAAGAACGGGGAGAGGGAGCAGAAAACCAAACGGCGGCTGCGGCCGCCGTCTTCGTCTTGTTTGTCTTCTTGGCCAGTGGGAGGCATCGATGCTAGAACGGACAAATCCTAAAGCGATCCATTCCAGGCTGGCATCGATGTTCGACCTGAACCAGCTCCGCTGTTTCGTCACGGTGGCCGAGGAATTGCACTTCGGCCGCGCCGCGGCGCGGCTCAACATGACGCAGCCGCCGCTGAGCCGGCAGATCCAGGTGCTCGAGCACATCATCGATGCACCGCTGCTCGAACGCACCAGCCGTTCGGTGCGGCTGACGCCGGCAGGACGCAGCTTCTTGCCCGAAGCTCGACGCATCCTCAAGCTCGCGGAATCCGCGTCTCAAGTCGCCCGCCGCATCGCGCTCGGCAAGACCGGCTCGCTCAAGATCGGCTTCACGGCGGCGGCGGCCTACGGCTTCCTGCCCGACCTGATCGCAGCCGCTCGCTCCCGCCTGCCCGAAGTGGATTTCTCGCTGAAGGAGATGGTCTCCGGCGAACAGTTCGAGGCGCTCACGACAGGCCAGATCGATGTCGGCCTGCTGCGCCCGCCGATCGCGCGGCCGGAATTCGCCAGCCGGCGCGTCGTGGCCGAGCCGCTGCTCGCCGCGGTCCCGAAGAAGCATCCGCTGGCAACAGTCGAGACCGTCAGCATCAAGGATTTCGACGACCAGCCCTTCGTGATGTACTCGCCCTATGAGGCACGCTACTTCCACGATCTCTTGGTGTCGCTGTTCACCCGCGCCGACGTGCTGCCGCGCTATGTGCAGCATCTCAGCCAGATCCACTCAATCCTCGCGATGGTGCGCGCCGGGCTCGGCGTCGCCATCGTGCCGGAGGCCGCTGCCAGCCTGAAGATCGCGGACGTCCGGCTGAAGCCGCTGAAGCTGCGCACGCCGGTGCCGGTCGAGCTGTTCATGGTGTGGCGACGCGATCACGAGAACCAGTTGCTGCCGTCACTGATCGAGATCGCAACCGAAATCGCCGCCCCGCATCTGCGCGGCGATTGATGCAGATTGCGCATCGCTCGATACCGCGTTTGGCTTGGACGCGCATCGAAGCATTTCCTAGAAACTCCGCCATGGACGCGCGCTGCTCGCGCATCCCTTATCCCAGAAACATTCAAGGAGTGGCGCCATGAGCAAGATGACCCCTCAGGAGATGGCCGCGAGAATCGGTGGCGGCCTCCTGTCCTTCCCCGTGACCCCGTTCAACGCGGATTACTCGTTCGACGAGGCGACCTATCGCGCCAACATGGACTGGCTGTGTGGCTACGAGGTCGCCGGCCTGTTCGCCGCCGGCGGCACCGGCGAGTTCTTCTCGCTGACGCCGGCTGAAGTTCCCCACGTCGTGAAGATCGCGGTCGACGAGACCAAGGGCCGCGTTCCGGTGCTGGCCGGCACCGGCTACGGCACCGCGATTGCGCGCGAGATCGCGATCGGCGCCGAAAAGGCCGGCGCCGACGGCCTGCTGCTGCTGCCGCCCTATCTGACGCATGCCGAACAGGACGGCCTCGCCGCCCATGTCGAGGCTATCTGTGCGTCGGTCAAGATCGGCGTCATCGTCTACAACCGCGACAATGCGATCCTGCAGCCCGACACGCTGGCGCGGCTCTGCGAGCGCTGCCCGAACCTCGTCGGCTACAAGGACGGCATCGGCGACATCGAGCTCATGACCCGGGTTTACACCAGGCTCGGCGACCGCCTGACCTATATCGGCGGCCTGCCGACCGCGGAAACCTTCGCCCTGCCCTATCTCGACATGGGCGTGACGACGTACTCGTCGGCGGTGTTCAATTTCGTGCCGGAATTCGCCACCAGGTTCTATGCCGCGGTGCGCCGGCGCGACCATCAGACGATCCAAGCAGGACTGAAGGATTTCATCCTGCCGCTGATCGCGATACGCAACCGCAAGAAGGGCTACGCGGTGTCGATCATCAAGGCCGGCATGAAGGTGATCGGCCGCGATTCCGGCCCGGTGCGCCCGCCGCTGACCGATCTCACCGAGCCGGAGATCGCCGAGCTCGCGGCGCTGGTGGCGAAGCTGCCGCAGGCCGCGACCCGGCAGGCGGCAGAATAGACCGGATGGAAAAGCACCAACGGAGGAGCAGATGATTCAAGACACGATCCGCACCGGCTTTGCCGGCGCCCCCGTCGTCACGGCGATGGAGGTGATCCCGGTCGCCGGCCGCGACGGCATGCTCCTCAATCTGAGCGGCGCACACGCGCCGTTCTTCACCCGCAACCTCGTCATCCTCACAGACAACTCCGGCCATACCGGCGTCGGCGAGGTGCCGGGCGGCGAGAAGATCAGGAAGACGCTGGAGGACGCCCGCGACCTCGTCGTCGGCCAGACCATCGGCGCCTGCAACAACATCCTGGCGTCGATGCGCCAGACTTTCGCCGACCGCGACGCCGGCGGCCGCGGCAAGCAGACCTTTGACCTCCGCGTCACCATCCACGCGGTGACCGCGGTGGAATCTGCGCTGCTCGATCTGCTCGGCCAGCATCTCGATCTGCCGGTCGCAGCGCTGCTCGGCGAAGGCCAGCAGCGCGCCAGCGTCGAGACGCTCGGCTATCTCTTCTTCGTCGGCGACCGCAGCAAGACCAGCCTGCCTTACGTCGAGGGCGAGACCGGCAAGCCCGACTGGTTCAACCTGCGCCATCAGGTGGCGATGACGCCGGAGGCGATCGTGCGCCTCGCCGAAGCGACACAGGCGCATTACGGCTTCGCCGATTTCAAGCTCAAGGGTGGCGTGCTCGCGGGCGAACAGGAGATCGAGGCCGTCACCGCCATTGCAAAGCGCTTTCCGAAAGCGCGCGTCACGCTCGACCCGAACGGCGCCTGGTCGCTCGACGAGGCGATCCGGCTGTGCAGCAACATGCACGGCGTGCTCGCTTACGCCGAGGATCCCTGCGGCGCCGAGGCGGGCTTCTCCGGCCGCGAGATCATGGCCGAGTTCCGCCGCGCCACGGGCTTACCGACCGCCACCAACATGATCGCGACCGACTGGCGCCAGCTCAGCCACGCGCTGCGCTTAGGGGCGGTCGACATTCCGCTCGCCGATCCGCATTTCTGGACCATGCAGGGCTCGGTGCGGGTGGCGCAGACCTGCCGCGACAACGGGCTGACCTGGGGTTCGCACTCCAACAACCATTTCGACATTTCGCTGGCGATGTTCACCCATGTCGGCGCCGCCGCGCCCGGCAAGGTGACCGCGATCGATACCCACTGGATCTGGCAGGACGGCCAGGCGTTGACCAGGGAGCCTCTGCAGATCAAGGGCGGCAAGATCGCGATCCCGGACCGTCCCGGCCTCGGCATCGAGCTCGATCGCGGTGCCATCGAGGCGGCGAACGCGCTATACAAGCAGCATGGTCTCGGCGCCCGCGACGACGCGCTGGCCATGCAGTTCCTGATTCCCGGCTGGACCTTCGACGACAAGCGTCCCTGCCTCGTGCGCTAACAAGCAAGAAAGGTTGGAGAGAAACATGACCGCTCACCAGAAGAACTTCATCGCCGGCGAATGGATCGACGGAACGGGCATCACGCGGGACATCAACCCCTCCAACACCAAGGATGTGGTCGGCGAATACGCCAAGGCCGACAAGGCGCAGACCGAAAAGGCGATCGCCGCGGCGAAGGCCGCCTTCCCGGCCTGGGCGCGTTCGACGCCGCAGGAGCGCTTTGACGCGCTGACCAAGATTTCCGTCGAAATCCTCGCCCGCAAGGAAGAGCTCGGCCGCCTGCTCGCCCGCGAGGAAGGCAAGACGCTCCCCGAGGGTATCGGAGAGGTGGCGCGCGCCGGGCAGATCTTCGCGTTCTTCGCCGGTGAAGCGTTGCGGCTGATGGGCGAGAAGGGTGCGTCAGTGCGCCCCGGTCTCGATGTCGAGATCACCCGCGAGCCGGTCGGCGTCATCGGCATGATCACGCCGTGGAATTTCCCGATCGCGATCCCGGCCTGGAAGATCGCGCCGGCGCTCTGCTACGGCAATTCCGTGGTGTTCAAGCCGGCCGAGCTGGTGCCGGGCTCGGCGCATGCGCTGTCCGAGATCATCGCGCGCTCCGGCATTCCCGCCGGCGTGTTCAACCTCGTGGTCGGCTCGGGCTCGGTGGTGGGCCAGACCCTGCTGGATCATCCCGACGTTGCCGCGATTTCGTTCACCGGCTCGGTGCAGACCGGCCGCAAGATCGCGCAGGCCTGCGTGCTCTCCAATCCCATGAAGAAGTTCCAGCTCGAAATGGGCGGCAAGAACCCGCTGGTCGTGCTCGACGACGCCGACGTCAAGGTCGCGGTCGAAGTCGCCGTCAACGGCGCCTATTTCTCGACCGGCCAGCGCTGCACGGCGTCGTCGCGCCTGATCGTCACCGCAGGGATTCACGACCGCTTCGTCGCGGCGATGACCGAGCGCATGAAGGGACTTTCGGTAGACGACGCGTTGAAGAGCGGCGTGCATGTCGGCCCCGTCGTCGACCAGAGCCAGCTCGACCAGGACCTCCGCTACATCAAGATCGGCCAGGACGAAGGCGCCCGCCTGCACTGGGGCGGCGAGCTCTTGAACCGCGAAACGCCCGGCTTCTATCTGCAGCCGGCGCTGTTCACCGAGACGACCAACCAGATGCGGATCGCGCGCGAGGAAATCTTCGGGCCGGTCGCCTGCGTGATCCGCGCCAAGGACTATGAGGAGGCGCTCGCGATCTCCAACGACACCGAATTCGGCCTCGCCTCGGGCATCTGCACCACAAGCCTGAAATACGCCTCGCACTACAAGCGCAACAGCGAGGCCGGCATGGTGATGGTCAACCTGCCGACCGCCGGCGTCGACTACCACGTGCCGTTCGGCGGCCGCAAAGGCTCGAGCTACGGCGCGCGCGAACAGGGCGCCTATGCCCGCGAGTTCTACACCACGGTGAAGACGGCTTACACGTTCCCGGGTTGATCATGAGGTTGCGACCATCGCCACGACGGAAGTCCCCGCCTCTCCCCTTGTGGGAGAGGCCGGAACGCATCGTCAGATGCGTTCCGGGTGAGGGGTTACGCTCTCTCGTGGGACCTGTTCCCCCTCACCCGGCGCTTCGCGCCGACCTCTCCCCGATGGGGAGAGGTAAACCTGCGCCGCGCCACGGTGCGCCAAACTCTCATTACTCTTGAGGAGCGCCATACATGGACCAGTCGATCGGCGCGCAGGAGCAGCCCCGCTACATCAAGCTCAACGAACGCGACAACGTCGCGATCGTCGTGAATGATTTCGGCCTGCCCAAAGGCTCCCGCTTCGCCTGCGGCCTGACCTTGCGCGCTTTCGTGCCGCAGGGCCACAAGACCGCGCTGGAAGATATCGCCGAAGGCGCGCCGATCGTCCGCTACGGCGAGGTGATCGGCCATGCGCTGTCGCCGATCCTGGCCGGCGAATGGGTCGACGAGGCGCGCATCCGCATGCCGGACGCACCGCCGCTCGATCAGCTCGAGATCGCGACCGCGGTGCCGCCGGCGCTGCCGCCGCTCGAAGGCTTCACCTTCGAGGGCTTCCGCAATCCCGACGGCTCGGTCGGCACCAAGAACATCCTCGGCATCTCTTCGTCCGTGCAATGCGTCAAGGGCACGATGAAATATGCGGTCAGGCGCATCCGCGCCGAGCTCCTGCCGAAATATCCCAATGTCGACGACGTCGTGCCGCTGACGCATGCCTATGGCTGCGGCGTCGCGATCACGGCGCCCGATGCTGTGGTCCCGATCCGTACCCTGCAAAACCTCGCGCTCAATCCGAATTTCGGCGGCGAGATCCTGGTCGTAGGACTCGGCTGCGAGAAGCTTGCGCCCGAGCGGCTGGTGCCGGAAGGTGTCAGCGATGCCATCGTGCGGATGCAGGACGAAGCCTTCGACGGCTTCGGCGCCATCGTCGATGCCATCATGACCCAGGCCGAGGCCCGCCTGAAGGTGCTCAACGCCCGCACGCGCGAGACCTGCCCGGCCGCCGATCTCGTGATCGGCCTGCAATGCGGCGGCAGCGATGCGTTCTCCGGCGTCACCGCCAACCCCGCGGTTGGTTTCGCCGCCGACCTTTTGGTGCGCGCCGGTGCCACCGTGATGTTCTCCGAAGTGACCGAGGTGCGCGACGCGATCCAGCTGCTGACCCGCCGCGCCGTCAACGAGGACGTCGGCCGCGCGCTGATCCGCGAGATGGCCTGGTATGACGCGTATCTGGCCCGCGGCGGCGCCGACCGCAGCGCCAACACCACGCCCGGCAACAAGAAGGGCGGCCTCGCCAACATCGTCGAAAAGTCCCTCGGCTCGATCGTCAAGTCAGGCTCCGGGCCGATCGCAGGCGTGCTGTCGCCGGGCGAGAAGGCGCGGCAGAAGGGCATGCTGTTCGCGGCGACGCCGGCGAGCGACTTCATCTGCGGCACCTTGCAGCTCGCCTCCGGCATGACGCTGCAAGTCTTCACCACCGGCCGCGGCACGCCCTATGGCCTGGCCGCCGCGCCCGTCATCAAGGTCGCGACCCGCAGCGAACTGGCACGGCGCTGGAAGGACCTGATCGATTTCGACGCCGGCTGCATCGCGACCGGCCAGAAGACGATCGAGGAGACCGGCTGGGACCTGTTCCGCCTGATCCTCGACGTCGCCAGCGGAAAAACCAAGCCGTGGTCGGACCGCTGGGGCATCCACAACGACCTGACGCTGTTCAATCCCGCGCCGGTGACCTAAGGCAGGCCCGTAACGCCGATTAACCGTCCGTTAGCCACGCCTCCAGAGGCCGGGGAACGCCGCAATTCGATTCAAATTGTCTGGGCATGGAGGCAACCATGAGCCGGACAACCCGCAACCTCAAGGATCAGGCCGACCGTGCCGAGCGCCTGGCGCGCACCGGCATGGACCAAGTCACCGTCGAGCGTCTGCGGGCCTACGCTGAAGAATGCCGCAACCAGATCGCAGCGGCCGAGCAGGAGAGGCAATTGGCAGCACCCCCGCCGGCATAGATGCCCGGAATTCGCCGGCACGCGATCGTCAAAACTTCGCAAGTCCGCGCACTTCCTTTGCAGCGATTTTCATCAATGGCTTGACCGTCTGTTCCTCGCGGCCGAGCACAACGCCAGAGGCAAAGGCACGAGCGCGCTCCTTGCGATGCGGAGCCTTCAGCGCCGCGTCAACGGCGAGCTTGCGATGCGCAACGAAATCATTGAGCGAACCAAGCGCGTCCTGAACCCGCTTCAGATGCCGGGACAACCGCGCAAGCAGCTTCCGCTCGCGCTTGCCATCGAACAGGCTTTCGAAGAAATCGATCGCGTATCTGATCTTCTTGGCCCTGATGCGCACCTTGTGCCGCTGCCGGGCTGATAGTTGATCGAGGCGCCGCCCCTCCTTGCGCAGCTTCTTGATGCGGCGATGCAGCAGCGCGACGGCGAATTTGCCGATCGGGCCCCCCTCATCCGCCGCAGCAATGGTTTGGTTCGTTGCTATCCATTGCAGCGTGCCGATCAGCAAATTCCGGTAGCGCGGCGAATCGACCGCCTGCCGCGCCTGCGCGAAAGCCTGATCGCGGCGGCCGGAGAACTCCTGGCGGATCGCCCGGCCGCCCCGTCGCAGCAGCACATCGTGCGTTGCGGGCTCGATCTCTTCCTTGACGAAGACGTCGAGTTCGCGCGCCGGCGCAAGTGCGCCGGTCAGCCACTTCAGCTCGCCCTTGACGTCTTCAGTCGAAGCCCTGGACAATATCTTGGAGAACAGCGAAATCGCCGCCCGCAGCCGACGCAGGCCGACGCGCATCTGGTGGATGCCTTCCGGGTGGCCCTCGCGAACCGCATCGACATTCGAGGAGAAGTGGCGCAGCGCCGAGCGCGCGATCACCCGAAAGGCCTCGCCAGCTGTGCACTCGGAATCAAGCACAACACTTTCGGCCGAGACGGCGATATGCTGCTCGCCGCCGGCAAGCTCATAGCCGCGATCGGCCTTCGAGCGGAGGTCGAGCTCGGCGTCCGACCGCCGCTCCAGCTCCCTGGCGATCCGGAACAGATCAAGCAGCCGTCCACGCTTCAGTTCGAGCTCGATCTCCTGGATCGGACGGGACCGATGACCGGCCGTGGCCTGCCCGCGATCGATCGCAAGCTCGATCTCGCTCCGCTTCGTGCGCAGCGGCACGGTGATGCGCCGCACCGAGGTCTCGAACACCGGCTTCAGCTTGTGGCGCAGCCTGCCTGACGCGAGACTCTCGAGCGGCGTACCTTC
The DNA here is from genome assembly GCF_020889785.1 of Bradyrhizobium acaciae. Taxonomy (GTDB): domain Bacteria; phylum Pseudomonadota; class Alphaproteobacteria; order Rhizobiales; family Xanthobacteraceae; genus Bradyrhizobium; species Bradyrhizobium acaciae. Next base: position 8,885 of record NZ_JACMYK010000063.1, on the reverse strand, counting down.
GGCCTTGTCGAGATCGAGCGAGCCATCGGCGAGGCCGGTCTCCCACTCGCCGCGTTCAAACCGTGGACCTGCCCCGGACTTGATCGTCTGAACATGGTCGTGGCCGTCCCAGCGCACCCGCAGCGTCAGTCCATGCCGCTTCAGCTTGTACTTCCCGGTATCAAAATAAGTCGAGAGCAGATCGCTCCCGGATGGCTCACCGCTCTTGCTGCCCGCGATCCGTGGCTTCTCCAACGCCTTCAGCTTGCGCGGCGGAACGCGAAATTTAAGCTCTGTCTCAGCGGCCATTGCCTCTCCGCGTATCGGACGCCGCGATCAACCCACAAGCAAAAGTCCGCCGCGATGGCACCGCGGCGGACCTTGGATCACGCGGCGCTTCGGCTGTTAGTCGTCGTCATCGTGATGGATGACCGTCTTGCTGCGGTTACCGAACTCGTCCTGCTTCTTGATGACGGTGGTCCGGTCGCGGCGCGGCTCGCGCTCCCTGATCACGGTGGTGCGGTCACGATCGCGGTCGCGATACTCGGGCGCCTGGCCGACCGTCACGCCGGCGCCGACGGGACCGGCACGAACACCGATTTCATCGGCGAACGCAGGCGAAGCGATCGCAGCCACCATGACCGCGGCGAACAGATATTTTTTCATGACGTCTCTCCTCCTCCAGTTGCGACGCGAGGGGGGAACGTCGGCTGCGACATAGCGTTCCTATGTCGATCATGATGCAGATGCTCACGCGCTGATGCGGAACATTGCGCGTGGAACTTCGCTGAACAGGCCTTCACGTGTGTGGCGAAATGCTCATGTTCCATGCGTTGAATAGCCTGATTTGATGCCCCACGTCTTCCTCAACAGGAGGACGTTCCATGAAGCAATCGCAGCACTTCCTCGACAATGCCGAGAACTGCGCGCAGCTTGCCGAGCGCGCCGACGACGAGCCGACCTACAATCGCTTCAAGCGAATGGAAGCAGCGTGGCGCGCGCTGGCAATCGAACAGGATTGGCTCGACGGTAAGACCTCGCCATCGCAAACCGCAGCGTGAATGAAGGCCCGTGGCGGCAGATGCGACGCAGCCGCGGGCCTCGCCTATTCGGCGCCGCGCTGCCGCTGCCAGCGCAGCAGATAGGCCTGCAGCCGCCAGATGATCGCCGACAGCACGACGCCGACCAGCATCAATACCACAACGGCGACCATCATCCCCGAGGCCTCACCGCGCGCTTCGGACTCGATGATGAGCCGGCCGATGCCGCGCTCGGCGCCGATGAACTCACCGACGATGACGCCGATCAGCGCGAACGAGATCGCAGGCGTCAGCGACGCGAACACCCAGGCCATGGTCGAGGGGATCACGACCGTGCGGGTGATCTGCCATTCGCTGGCGCCGAGCAGCCGCGCCGCATTGGTAAAACCTTCGTCGATCGAGCGCGCGCCCTCGAAGGTGTTGAAGAACACCAGGAAGACGACAACGATCCAGGACGTCACGATCTTCGACATGTCGCCGATCCCGAACGCCAGCACGATGATCGGCGCCAGCGCGATCCGCGGGATCGAATTCACCGCGGTGATGAAAGGCTGGAAGATGGCACTGAGCCGGTCGGATCGCCCCAGGATCAGCCCGGCGACGAAGCCGGAGACCACGCCGGTGACGAAGCCGAAGAAGGTGTTCTTCAGCGTGATCGCGGTCGCCGCCCAGAGATTGTTCTCGTTGCGCGCCAGGCACTTTCCAAAATCGCCGTTGAACCAGCCGTTGAAGGCGCCGAGCTTCGAAGTCAGGCAGCTCTGGATCAGGAAGTTGTCGAAGATCATCGACGGCTTCGAGATGAAATATGGGTCGAGCAGATCGGGCACCAGCCACGGCAATCTGGTGCGGAGATCGTAGCCCCATTGCCAGACCGACAGCACGATTGCGCAGATCAGGACCTGCCAGCCGACCGTACCGAGCGCGCTGTACCTTTTCATGCGCTGCGGCCCTTGACGAATTCCTCGCCGAGCGAATGCCAGATGTGCTGGAACAGTTCGGCATAATGCTCCGTCTCGCGCACCTTCACCGCATCGCGCGGACGCACGAAATCGACCTCGAACATGTCCTTGATCCGGCCCGGCCGCGCCGAGAACAGGATGATGCGGTCGGCCAAGGTCAGCGCCTCGCCGAGATCATGGGTCACGAACAACACCGTCTGCTGCTCGCGCTCCCAGATCCGCAGCAGCACCTCGTGCATGTCGATCTTGGTGTGGGTGTCGAGCGCGCCGAACGGCTCGTCCATCAGCAGGATCTGCGGCTCGACGATCAGGGTCCGCATCAGCGCCGCGCGCTGCCGCATGCCCCCCGACAGCGCCGACGGATAGGCGTTCTCAAATCCCCTCAAGCCGGCCTGCGCGACGCATTCGGCGATGCGCTCTCTCCGTTCGTGCGCCGGCACACCCGATAGCTCCAGCCCGTAACCGATATTGTCGCCGACGGTCCGCCACGGAAACAGCGTGTCGCGCTGGAAGACGTAGCCGACATTGGGCGTCGCCTTGCCGGGCACGACCCGCTTGCCGTCGATCAGAATCTCGCCGCCGGTTGGGCGGATCAACGAGGCGATCATGTTGAGCACCGTGCTCTTGCCCGAGCCCGACGGCCCAAGCAGCGCGACGAACTCGCCGCGGCGCACGTCGAACGAGACGTCGCGCACCGCCTCGATCGTGGTCCTGGCGAGTTGGAACGACTTGCTCAGGCCTTTGACCTCGACGCGGCGATCGGCCGAGGCCCGCGGCGAAACGGGTGCGCTCGTCTCGAGCGTGCTCAACCCGGATAGGCCTTTCGCGCCGCTTCGATGAGGTTGGAGTTGACCACATCCGCGATTTTGAGCGGCTTGATGCCGGTCATCTCGCGGAACCAAACTTTTTCGCCGCGCGCGAAGCTCGCCGCGTCGACAATGCCCTCATAATCCGCGACCTTCTGGATCGCCGTGATCTCCAGCAGATTGGCTTCGCGCGAGGTGCTGCCGACATAGGGCTCGATGGCGTCGTAGACCTCGGCCGGCTTGTGCGCCTTGATCCATTGCGACGCACGCCACAACGCGGTGACGTAGGCCTGCATCTTGGCCGGGTCCTTGTCGATGGTGGCCTGCAGCGTGAAATGCGCGGTCACCGGCACCTTTCCGCCGATATGCTTGTTCCAGATCGCCTCGTCGGTACCGTCGAACAGCAACTCGCCCCAGCCCTGCTGCTGCGCCTCGTTGAGCAGCGACAGCGAGCTGACCAGGATATCGACCTGCTTCGACTTCAGCGACCCCAGCATGGTGTCCACATTGCCGGTGCCGATCCAGGTCACCTTGTCGTCGAGCCCCATGGTTTCCATGTAGTAGGACGCCCAGACATGGTTGGTGCCGCCGAGCGAGGAGACCGAGACGATCGGCTTGCGGCCGTCGGGCCGCTTCCACTGCGTGAAGGCCTCCAGCGAGTTGATGCCCTGGTCCTTCAGATCCTTGCGCAGGATGAACATCACCGAGTTCGATCGCGTGTCGACCGGCAGCAGCACGCGCCCGCCGCGGCCGTGATTGGTCAGCTGCATCGGGTGGGTGACGTCGCCGATCCCGATATCGCCCTGCGACGAGGCGATGATCTCGCGGGTCTTGACGCCGCTGCCGCCCTGCACCAGCTTGCAGTCGAGCCCGGCCTCCTTGAAGTAGCCGATACGGTCAGCGACGAACTGCGTCTGATAGACCGGCACCGCGACCGGATAGATCGCCCGTCCCGCGGCCGCCTGCGCCCATGCCCGCCCTGTCGCCAGCGCCGCGCCACCCGCGGCGATCACCGTCAGGGCGGATCGCCGCGAAATGTGGGGCATGGCGACATCAGGCATCACGCGTGCTCCTTGGCCGATATCTTGTCGAGCGCACTGAGCACCGCGTCGCCCATCTGGACGGTCGACAGCCTCCTCGCGCCAGCTTCCGCAATGTCGGCGGTCCGCGCGCCGGAAGCAAGCGCGGTCTGCACCGCCTGCTCCAGCAGGTCCGCATCCTCGGGCCGGTTCAAGGTCAGCCGCAGCAGCATCGCGACGCTGAGGATCGAGCCGAGCGGATTGGCGATGCCCTTGCCCGCGATGTCGGGCGCGCTGCCGTGCACCGGCTCGTACAGCGCCTTGCGCCGACCGAAGCGGTCGACCGGGCCGAGCGAGGCCGACGGCAGCATGCCGAGCGAGCCCGAGGCCATCGCCGCGCAATCGGACAGGATGTCGCCGAAGATGTTGCCTGTCACCATCACGTCGAACTGCCGCGGCTCGCGCACGATCTGCATCGCGGCGTTGTCGACATAGAGATGGGTCAGCTCGACGTCGGAGAACTCCTCCTTGTGCAGCCTGATCACCTCCTCGCGCCAGACCACGCTGGTCTCCAGCACATTGGCCTTGTCGACCGAGCACACCTTGTTGCGCCGGGTCCGCGCCAGCTCGAACGCCGACCGCGCCACGCGGCGGATCTGGTTGGTGGTGTACTGCTCGGTGTTGAAGCCGCGGCGCTGGCCGTCGGGCAACGTCTCGATGCCGCGCGGCTCGCCGAAATAGATGCCGCTGGTCAATTCGCGGATGATGACGAAATCGACGCCGTCGAGCACCTCGGGCTTGAGCGGCGCAGACGCCGACAGCGCCGGGCTCGCCATGATCGGACGCAGATTGGCGTAGAGGTCGTATTTGCTGCGCAGCCCGAGCAGACTGCCGGCCTTGCGCGCGGCTGCGGGCACTTCGGTGGTCTCGGGCCCGCCGGTCGCGCCCCAAAGGATGGCGTCGGCCTCGTCCATCGCCTCCGCGGTATCCTCGGGCAGCACCTTGCCGGTCGCCAGATACGGGATCAGGCCGTATTGCGCCTCGCGCAAGGTCATCGGCACGTTGCGCTTCGCCGAGAACCAGTCGAGCACGCGGCGCGACTGCGCGGTGACCTCGGGGCCGATGCCCTCGCCGCCGACCACGGCGACCTTGACCATGTTGGATTGCGTGCTCATGCAGATATCCTTGTCGAGTGAATCCAGGGCCGCGCGGTGCGGTCGGAAGCCTGGAAGGCGTGGATCTCGTCGTCGCGCTGCAATGTCAGCGCCACCTCGTCGAGCCCCTTCAACAGCCCTTCGCGCCGCCGCGGGTCGATCTCGAACGCATGCCGCGCGCCCGACGGCGAGACGATGGTCTGCGCCTCCAGGTCGATCGAGACCTTGCCCGCGCCCTGCGTCGCCTCGATGTCGGCGGCGAGTTGATCGACCACCGCCTTGTCGACGACGACAGGCAAAATCCCGTTCTGGAAGCAGTTGGCGAAGAAGATGTCGCCGAAGCCGGAGCCGATGATGGCGCGGATGCCACGTTCCTGCAGCGACCACACCGCGCCCTCGCGCGACGAGCCGCAGCCGAAATTCGGACCAGTGACGAGGATCTCCGCCTCCCGGTAGGGTTCGCGGTTGAGGATGAAATCCGGATTTTCCGAGCCGTCGGCCAGGTAGCGCAGCGAGCCGAACGCCCATTTGCCGAGCGTGCCGCGGATTCCGTTGCCCACCAGGCGCTCAATGCGGATGATCACATCAGTGTCGATATTGCTGCGCATGATCGGCGCAGCGGTTGCTGTGAGCTTGTCGAACGGTTTCGGCATCGTCAGCGTCCCATCATCCTGACATCGGCGATCGCGCCGGCAATCGCCGACGCTGCCGCGCTCGCGGGGCTCGCCAGATGCGTCCGCGCACGCGGCCCCTGCCGGCCGACGAAATTGCGATTCGAGGTCGAGACCGAGCGCTGCCCGGGCGCCACCACCTCGCCATTGGCGGCAAGACACATCGAGCAGCCCGGCTCGCGCCATTCGAAGCCGGCCTCGATGAAGATCTTGTCGAGCCCTTCGGCTACCGCCTCGCGCTTGACGTTCTCCGAGCCCGGCACCACCCAGGCGCGGACCCCGGCCGCGACCTTGCGGCCGCGCGCGACCTCGGCCGCGGCGCGGAGATCGCTTAAGCGGCTGTTGGTGCAGGAGCCGATGAACACCCAATCGACCGGCGTGCCGGCGATCGGCGCGCCGCCTTGCAGGCCCATATATTCGAGCGCGGTCTCGATCGCGGCGCGGCGTGCGGGATCATCCACCGCCTTCGGATCGGGAATGATGCCATCGACGCCGACGACGTGCTCGGGGCTGATGCCCCACGTCACCTGGGGGATGATCTTTTCGACGTCGATCACGACCTCGCGGTCGAACACCGCGTCGGGATCGCTCGGCAGATCGCGCCAAGCCTTGACCGCCAGATCCCACATCTCGCCTTGCGGCGCATAGGGACGGCCGCGCAGGAATTCGAAGGTCATTTCGTCGGGCGCCACCATGCCGATCTTGGCGCCGAGTTCGATCGAGAGGTTGCAGATCGTCAGCCTTCCCTCGATCGGTAGCGCGCGGATTGCACTGCCGGCATATTCGACTGCGTATCCGGTGCCGCCGGCGCGCCGACGCGCCCGATCAGCGCCAGAATCATGTCCTTGGCCGTGACGCCGAGCGGCAGCTTGCCCTCGAAGCGGACGCGCAGCGTCTTCGGACGCTTCTGGATCAACGCCTGCGTCGCCAGCACATGGGTGAGCTCACTCGACCCGATGCCGAACGCCAGCGCACCGAGCCCGCCATGGGTGCAGGTGTGGCTGTCACCGCAGACGATGGTCGCGCCCGGCAGGCTGAGGCCGAGCTCGGGCCCGATGACATGGACGATGCCCTGGCCGGGCTGATCGACATCGAACAATTTGATGCCGCTCGCCGCTGTCTCGACGCGCAGCGCGGCGAGCAATTCCATTCCGATCTTGCTGGTTCCGGCGCGGCCGGGCGCCGTCGAGAGCGCGTGGTCCGGCGTCGCGAATGTCAGCTCGGGATTGTGAACCTTGAGGCCACGGCTCTTGAGATCGAGCAGGCCGCGCGAGCCGCCGAGATCGTGCAGCAGATGGCGATCGATATGAAGGAGGTCAGTGTCATCGCTCAAACGGGCAATGACGTGCTGGTCCCAGATCTTCTCGAGCAAACTTCGGCCGGGCATCCGCCTTCCCCTGCTCTCTGCGTTTCCATGCGACTTGATCTTATTGACACCAATCTGTGCCAAAGTTGTCGTCAAGTGAAGCAGTTTCGGCCTAACATCACATATGTGATGGAGGCCCGGTACCTGACCCGCCGCGGAGACAGCCATGCCGAACGCGAATAAGACGGCCATTGTCAAATCGGCCATGCGGGTGTTTGCAGTTCTGGAGTTCTTTCGGGAAACGAAGCGCGCCGCTTCCGTGACTGAAATATCTTCCGCGCTGGAGATGCCGCAATCGAGCACGTCCGTGTTGCTGCGCAGCCTCGTTGAATTGAACTACCTCGAATACGAGCGAAAGACCCGGCGCTTCATGCCGAGCTACCGGGTCAATCTGCTGGGTGACTGGATCCGTCGTTCTCCGTTCCGTGACAAAAAGCTCACCGATCTGATGGAAGAGCTCTGGACCGCAACGGGCGGCGAAACCGTCATGCTCGGGCAACAAGCCGGCGCGGCCGGGATGCGATATCTGCACGTTGTCCCCGGCGGCTCCCAGCTTCAGTACACCGCACATGCCGGTCAAATACGACCGATGGTTCGGACCGCGCTCGGACACGTGCTGCTGAGCCAAATGCCGAACACCAAGATTCGCGGCATCATTCGTCGCAACAACGCCGAGGAGCCCAGTCAGCCGGCGCGCGTTCGCGAAGCGGTCTTTCTTGAGGAGGTCGAGCGCATTCGCCGCCGCGGCTTCTCGGAGACAGGCGGCCGCACGACGCCGGGCGCAAACACGATAGGCATGCTCGTTCCCCTGCCGAAGCGACGCGCTCCGCTCGCGATCGGCATCGGCGGCCCCATCGAGCGAATTGCGGCAAAGCGCGCGCAGATCATTGAAGTCATGCAGAGCCGGCTGAAGGGACTGACCGATGAAGGCGGATCGGGATTCATTAAGAAGTGACTTCCCATCGTGCGGATGACACAGCCGTAGCTCGGATGGAGCGAAGCGCAATCCGGGGCCAGTCCCTCAGCATAAAGGGCGGCCCCGGATTTCACTTCGCTGCTTCCGGGCTACAGACTTCGCGCAATCCAGATTACGCGACGGCACAACACGCTCAATGTCGTCCCGGCGAAAGCCGGGACCCATAACCACGAACGCCTATTGTCTTGCTCAGCTGTGTCGACGAATCCTCTACAACATCCGCCGCGGACTATGGGTCCCGGCTTTCGCCGGGACGACGGTGGGAAAGGCTGCGAAGGGTCGCAAATGCTACGACGCCAGCGCTTCCTCCGGCATCACGGCCGACAGATGCTGGCTCTCGGCGACGCGCGGTTGGTGATGCGGCCGCGATGGACGTTGAGGCCGGCGCGCAGATGCGGATCCTCGACCAGCGCGCGCAGTCCCCTGGAGGCCAACGCCAGGCCGAACGGCAGCGTCGCATGGTTGAGCGCGTGGCTCGAAGTGACCGGCACCGCGCCCGGCATGTTGGCGACGCAATAATGCACGACCTCGTCGACCAGGTAGGTCGGCGCCTGGTGCGTGGTCGCCTTCGAGGTCTCGAAGCAGCCGCCCTGGTCGATCGCGACGTCGACCAGCACCGCACGGCGCTTCATGCCTGCGAGTTGTGCGCGCGACACCAGCTTTGGTGCGGCGGCGCCAGGCACCAGCACCGCGCCGATCACGACGTCAGCCGCAAAGACTTCCTGCTCGATCGCCTCCAGCGTGGCGTAGCGGGTGCGGACGCGGCCGATGAAGAGATCGTCGAGCGCGCGCAGCCGCGGCAATGATCGATCGAGGATGGTGACGTCGCTGCCGAGCCCGGCGGCCATCCGCGCCGCGTGGGTGCCGACGACGCCGCCGCCGATGATCGCAACCCGCGCCGGCGGCACGCCGGGC
>NZ_JACMYK010000062.1 GCF_020889785.1 Bradyrhizobium acaciae | reverse complement strand
CCCGGTTGCGACAGCGCCGGCTTCACCGCCGCCCGCACCAAAGGGCCCCGAGATCGCCCTGCCGCCACCCGCGCCTCCGCCGCCGGTGGTGATCCAGCCCACGCCGGCTCCGAGCAATTCGCCCGTGCTCGCCGACGATCCGACGATCAAGGGCCTGAGCGACAAACTGGACAAGAACCCCGACGACGCGGCCGCGCTGTATCGCCGCGGCCAGGTCTATGCCAGCAAGGGTGCCTACGACCTCGCGGTGAAGGACTTCACCAATTCGCTGCGGCTGAACCCGAAGGATGTCGAGGCCTATAACAACCGCTGCTGGGTCCGCACCGTGATGGGCGACCTGCAGGCGGCGCTGAAGGACTGCAACGAGGCACTGCGGCTGCGCCCGAATTTCGTCGACGCACTCGACAGCCGCGGCCTGATGAACCTGAAGGGTGGCCAGAACAAGAACGCCATCGCCGATTTCGATGCCGCGCTGAAGATCAACCCGCGGCTGACCTCGTCGCTGTACGGCCGCGGGCTCGCCAAGAAGCGCAACGGCGCGGTCGCGGAAGGCGACCTCGACATCGCCAACGCCAAGGCGATGGACCCGAACATCGTCAAGGAATTCGCCGACTACGGCGTGCAGTGACAAATCAATCGAGGCCGCCCTGGCCTCGAACCGCCGCTGGAATTGCGCGACTAATCAGAGGGTGCGCGCCGGGCCGCAATGCCCGCGATCTGAAGAGTTGCATGGAACCGCGCCAGCCTGCGCAGGAGGGACCGAAATGTTCAAGCCGTCGGCAAGGGCCGCGATCCTTTCAATCATGACCGCCTGCGCCGCCCTGTCGTTCGGCATGGCCGCGCGCGCCGGTGACGGCGTCACCGAGGAACAAATCATCAAGGCGCTTACGCCGGAGAAGAAGCCGCTGACCCGCGGCCTTTCGGTCGGCCCGCAGACCTCGCCCGGGCTGAACGCCGACCAGGCCAAATTCATGCAGAGCGTCCGCGGCCGCACCACCCGCTCGCTGTCCTCGACTGAGCGCGAGGAAATCGCGACCATCGTCCAGGACAAGCCGAAGATCGATCTCGAGATCAACTTCGACTACAACTCCGCCGACATCAGCGCGAAGTCGCTGCCCTCGGTGCAGGCGCTCGGCCGTGCTCTCACCAATCAGGACCTGAAGGGCTCGACCTTCGTGGTCGCCGGCCACACCGACGCCGCCGGCGGCGAGGACTACAATCAGGGCCTCTCGGAGCGCCGCGCCGACGCCATCAAGCGCTATCTGGTCGACAAATATGGCATCAACGGCACCGATCTCGTCACCGTCGGCTATGGCAAGAGCAAGCTGAAGGACCCCGGCCACCCGATGGCGGACGTCAACCGGCGCGTGCAGGTCGTGAACGTGGAAAACAAGGACACGGCCTCCAAGTGATCCAGTCCAAGTAATCCAGCTGTGATGGGCGGTGGCGTGGCCGCTTTTTGAGGTTACAATGCGTCCCGCACCCCCGGCGGGGCGCATTTGCTTAGGGGCTGAGGCCCAAAGCTGCCCACAGGTGACCCGCCTCACATGACGTCATGGCATGATCCGGAACAATGGACACCGGCCTTCCGCATGCTCAAAGAATACGATGGCGAGCGTGATGAGACTTCGACGAGCGCACATGACGCGCCAAGTTCTGGATTGATCAGGCGATGAATTTCTCCCAGTACCTCAAGCCTGCGCTCGGCACGGTGGTCTTCCTCGCTTTGGCTGTCGCCTATTACGCGTTCGAGCACCGCTCCCATCCCGAGGAGAAGGAGACGCCGGGCCAGGCGCTGGTCGTGGTGACAAAGTCGACCAATGCCTGCTTCTCCGACATGGTCCGCGTCACCGGCTTCATCGTGCCGCGCCGCGAGGCGCAGGTGAATGTCGACCAGGACGGCTCCAAGGTCACCGACGTGCTGGTGCGCGAGGGCGATATCGTGACCGAGAACCAGGAACTGGCGCGGCTGACCCCGCCGCCGCAACAGGCCGCCCAGGCCAATGCCAAGCCGATCGTGCTGCGCGCGCCGGCAGCCGGCCTCGTCACCGAAGTGCGCACCGCGCCCGGCGCGCCGGCCTCGCCGCAAGGTCCCCCGATGTTCAAGATTTCCATCGGCAACGAGATCGAGCTCGACGCCGAGGTGCCGGGCTTCCAGCTCCTGAAGCTCAATCCCGGCGCCAATGTGCGGATCAGCCGCGACGATGCACCCGACATGGTCGGCAAGGTCCGCCAGATCTCGCCGCAGATCGACCGCGCCACCCAGCTCGGGCATGTCCGCATCACCATCAACAACAATCCGACACTGAAGGTCGGCATGTTCGCGCGCGCCAATATCGACGCCAAGCGCTCCTGCGGCGTCGCGGTGCCGCGCACCGCGATCGACCGCCTGACTTTGCAGGTCGTGAAGGGCAACACCGTCGAAACCCGCAGGGTGCGCGTCGGGCTGACCTCCGACACCTCGACCGAAATCCTTGAAGGCCTCGACGTCGGCGAAATCGTCGTGGCCGATGCTGGCACCTCGCTGCATGACGGCGACCAGATCAAGACCATGTTCGCCGACGAACTCGATCGCTCGCGATCACGGTAATTCGGGCACGCTAATGGCTTTGAACATCTCAGCATGGTCGATCCGGAACCCGCTTCCCTCGATCGTCTTCTCCATCATCCTGCTCGTGCTGGGCTGGGTCTCGTTCACCAAGCTCGCGGTGACGCGGCTGCCGAGCGCCGATATTCCGGTGATCTCGGTCGCGGTCTCGCAGTTCGGTGCCGCGCCGTCGGAGCTCGAGTCGCAGGTCACCAAGACGATCGAAGACGGCGTCTCCGGCGTCGAGGGCGTGCGCCATATCTCCTCCTCGATCACCGACGGCCTGTCGGTGACCACGATCCAGTTCGCGCTGGAGACCAACACCGACCGCGCGCTCAACGACGTCAAGGACGCGGTGACGCGGGTGCGCGCCAACCTGCCGCAGAACGTCACCGAACCGCTGATCCAGCGCGTCGACGTGATCGGCCTGCCGATCGTGACCTATGCTGCGATCTCGCCCGGCAAGACCCCGGAGCAGCTGTCTTACTTCGTCGACGACGTGGTGAAGCGCGCGCTGCAGGGCGTGCGCGGCGTCGCCCAGGTCGAGCGCATCGGCGGTGTCGAGCGCGAGATCCTGGTCTCGCTCGATCCCGACAAGCTGCAGGCGGTGGGGCTCACCGCGGTCAATGTCAGCCAGATCCTGCGCGGCACCAATGTCGACGTCGCCGGCGGCCGCGCCGAGATCGGCAAGAATGACCAGGCGATCCGCACCCTCGCCGGCGCCAAGACGCTGAACGAGCTCGCCGGCACCATGATTCCGCTGTTCGGCGGCGGCGAGATCCGGCTCGACGATCTCGGCACCGTCACCGACACCATCGCCGACCGCCGCACCTTCGCCCGCTTCAACGGCGAGCCTGTGGTGGCGCTCGGCATCAAGCGTTCCAAGGGCGCCAGCGACGTCGTCGTCGCGGCCGCGGTGCAGAAACGCATCGACGCGCTGAAAATTGCCTATCCCGACGTCGACCTCAAGCTGATCGACACTTCGGTCGAATTCACCAAGGGCAACTACGAAGCTGCGATCTCGACCTTGTTCGAGGGCGCGATCCTCGCCGTCATCATCGTGCTGCTGTTCCTGCGCGACATCAGAGCCACGATCATCGCCGCGGCCTCGCTGCCGCTGTCGATCTTCCCGGCATTCTGGGCGATGGACCTGCTGGGCTTCTCGCTCAACCTGGTCTCCTTCCTCGCCATCACGCTGTCGACCGGCATTCTGGTCGACGACGCCATCGTCGAGATCGAGAACATCGTCCGCCACATGCGGATGGGCAAGACGCCGTATCGTGCCGCGCTCGAAGCCGCCGACGAGATCGGCCTCGCGGTGATCGCGATCTCGCTCACCATCATCGCGATCTTCGCTCCCGCGAGCTTCATGTCCGGGATCGCCGGGCAGTTCTTCAAGCAGTTCGGCATCACCGTCTCGGTGCAGGTGTTCTTCTCGCTGCTCGCCGCGCGCTTCGTGACGCCGATGCTCGCCGCCTATTTCCTCAAGCATCACGACCACGACGACCCGCCGCCCGGCCGCATCCTGCGCACCTATCACAGCCTGGTCACCTGGTCGGTGAGGCACCATTACATCACCGTGCTGGTCGGCTTTGCGGTGTTCGCGGCGTCGATCTGGAGCATCACACTGCTGCCGCAGGGCTTCCTGCCGGCGCAGGACACCGCGCGCTCGCTGCTGGCGATGGAGCTGCCGCCCGGCTCGCAGCTCGCCTACACCGAGAAGGTCACCGAGGAGATCGTGGCGCGCTTGCGCAAGCGGCCCGAGGTGAGGAGTGTGTTCGTCGACGGCGGCCGCGTGCCGCCGGGCATCCAGGAGGTGCGCCGCGCCGCGCTGATCATCAACTACACGCCGAAGGCCGACCGCAGGATCACCCAGCGCGAGCTCGAGCTGTCGATCGGCAAGGAGCTCGATAACGTCCCCGATATCAGGTTCTGGTTCCTCGACGAGAACGGCCTGCGCGCCATCTCGCTGGTTGTGACCGGCACCGACAGCAACATCGTCAACAACGTCGCCAGCGAGCTGGCGACGCAGATGAAGCGGATCCCGATCATCGCCAACGTGATCTCGGAGACCGCGCTCGATCGGCCGGAGCTGCGCATCCGTCCGCGTGCCGAGCTTGCGGCGCGGCTCGGCGTCTCGACCGAAAGCCTGTCGCAGACCATCCGCGTCGCCACCATCGGCGATGTCGGCCCGGCGCTGGCCAAGTTCGACGCCGGCGAGCGCCAGGTGCCGATCCGCGTCCAGCTCGAGGACAATGCGCGCAGCGACCTGCAGATGCTGGAGCAGCTGCGCGTGCCGCTCGGCCAGCGCGGCGAACGCGGCGGCGTGCCGCTGTCCGTGGTTGCCGACATCCAGCTCGACCAGGGCCCGACCAGCATCAACCGCTATGACCGCGAGCGGCAGGCCACAGTCGCCGCCGATCTCGTCGGCAATGCCGCGCTCGGCGATGCCACCAAGCTGATCTACGATTTGCCGGTCATGAAGAGCCTGCCGAAGGGCGTGAAGGTCAGCCCATCCGGCGACGCCGAGAGCCTCGCCGAACTGTCGGACGGCTTCGCCACCGCGATCACCGCCGGCCTGATGATGGTCTACGCCGTGCTGGTGCTGCTGTTCGGCACCTTCCTGCAACCGATCACCATCCTGTTCTCGCTGCCGCTCTCGATCGGCGGTGCGATCGGCGCACTGCTCTTGACCGGAAAGCAGCTCACCACGCCGGTGTGGATCGGCATCCTGATGCTGATGGGCATTGTCACCAAGAACGCCATCATGCTGGTGGAGTTCGCGGTGGAGGCGATCCGCGACGGCAAGGCGCGCGAGGAAGCGATGATCGACGCCGGCATGAAGCGCGCCCGCCCGATCGTGATGACCACGATCGCGATGGCCGCCGGCATGATGCCGTCGGCCCTTGCATTCGGCGCCGGCGGCGAATTCCGCTCGCCGATGGCGCTCGCGGTGATCGGCGGCCTGATCTTCTCGACCGTGCTGTCGCTGGTGTTCGTGCCGGCGATGTGCATGGTGATGGACGACATCGGCGGCCTGATCTGGCGCTTCGGCAAGCGGCTCGTGGTCTCGCATGCCGACCACGAGCTGACCCCGAGCGAGCCCGAGGCCGACAAGGCCAAGAAGCCCGGCCCGCCGAACATGATCTCGCCCGCCGCTGAATGAGGCCGCCGCCGCAGCGGCGCATTTGCCAAAATATCGAAAACAACCCCATGCAAAGTAGCCAGCGGGCGCCGGCGTACGACACGGCAACTTGACACGCCGGGCAACTCAGGGGTACTTTTCCATTATTCCGAAATCGTGCGGACGCCCTGGGGCTTGCGGGCGAGGTCGCCTCGTATCAGGGGAAAACCCTGGCGCGTTGCGTTCACTGTGGCCATCCTTCGAGACGCCGCCGTTGAGTCCGCGGCCCCCCAACACGTCGGCCCTGCGAAAGGGGACCCATACGTCGCCGCGGACCTTGTTGCAGGGACTCGCCGTTCCAGCACCGCCCAACAATTGACAGTTGTGGTTATGGGTCCCTGCTTTCGCAGGGACGACCACGAGGATGATTCTCGATTCAAGGCGTCACACCTGCGGTCAGCCTGGTGATGACAGCGATAGACGAGGGTATACAACCTGTTTCGCGGCTGACGTGCCCCCTCAATACAGCCGCGTGCGATAGGCTTCTTCCATCGCCTTCTCAGCGGTCTCGACCTCGATCGCCGCGGTCTGCTCGGCGATGATGCGGCCCAGCGTCGGGAAGCTGTGGCGCTCGACCTGTGCGGCGGGACTCCACAGCTTCGAGCGCATCAGCGCCTTGCCGCAGTGGAAGTAGGTTTCATCGACATGCACCTTGAGGCCGATGATCGGCGTCACATTCTGCACCGTCAGCGGGGTCAGGAGATCCGGCTCCTGCGAAATCTCCGCCCGCCCGTTGATGCGCAGCGTCTCGTTGATGCCGGGCACCATGAAGATCAAGCCGATTCCGGGCGACGCGATGATATTGCCGAACGTGTCGACCCGGTTGTTGCCGCGACGGTCCGGGATCAGCAGCGTCTTATCGTCGAGCACGGCGACGAAGCCCGGCGCATCGCCGCGCGGGCTGGCGTCGGCGTGGCCCTTGCCGTCGCTGGAGGCGATGACCAGGAACGGCGACAGCGCGATGAAGTCGCGGCAGAACCTGTCGAGATGGTGGAGCACCTTCTTCTCGGCAAGCGGGCTCACTTGCCCGAAATGCCCACGAAGATCCTCCTGCGACTTGACCGGCGGCTTGCCGCCTGCGCCCTCGTGACCCATAGCGAACCTCCCTTTGTTTGTTAGTCTATACCGCGTCGATGCCCGATTCGATCCCTGCTATGTGGCGTGCGTCGGCCGCAAAGCCCGGCTGATCGAAGAAGTCGCGACCCGGAATCGCATCGAGCAGGTCCCGCGTGTAGGCCTGTCGCGGCGCGGTGAAGACCTCGGCCGTGGTGCCTTCCTCGACGATTTGCCCCCTCTGCAGCACGATGACGCGGTCGGCGATCTCGGCGGCAATCCGCAGATCATGGGTGATGAAGATCATCGCCAGCCGCATCTCCTGACGCAGCTCGGCGAGCAGCGCCAGCACCTGGGCCTGCACCGAGACGTCGAGCGCCGACACCGCCTCGTCGGCGATCAGCACCCGCGGCTTCAGCGCGAGCGCCCGCGCGATGCAGATGCGCTGGCGCTGGCCGCCGGAGAATTCGTGCGGGTAACGACCCGCGGCGGTCTCCGACAATCCGACCCGCACCAGCAGCTGCCTTGCCTGCGCCATCGCCTCGGCGCGCGACGTGCCATAGGCCATCGGACCGCGCGCGATGGCATCGCCGACCTTCTGGCGCGGATCGAGGCTGGCAAACGGATCCTGGAACACGATCTGGAGCTGCCGCCGCGCCTGGCGCAACGCCTCGCCACGCAGCTGCCGGAGATCAGCGCCGCCGAAGCGAATGGCGCCGGCATCCGGCTCGGTCAGCCGCATGATCATGCGCCCGAGCGTCGATTTTCCGGAGCCGGATTCGCCGACGACGGCGAGCGTCTCACCCTCGTGCAGCGTCAGCGAGATCCCATCGGCGGCGAGCACCTCGCGCGGCGGCTGCAACCAGCCGCGCTTGACCCGAAAGGTCTTTTCCAGGCCGACAACCTCCAGCAGCGGCTCCGGCCGTACGATGGTGGCATGGATATCCGCAAGCCGCGCCTTCGGCACCGCGTCGATCAATTCGCGCGTGTAGGCGGCTTGCGGATTGCGCAGCACCTCACTGGCCGTGCCCTGCTCGACCACCTTGCCGTGGCGCAGCACCACGACGCGATCGGCGACGTCGGCGACGACGCCGAAATCATGGGTGATCAGCAACACGCCCATGCCGCGCTCGCGCCGGAGATCGTCGATCAGGCGCAGGATCTGACGCTGGGTCGTGACATCGAGCGCGGTGGTCGGCTCATCCGCGATCAAAAGCGCGGGTCGGTTGGCCATTGCCATTGCGATCATCACGCGCTGGCGCTGGCCGCCGGACAGCTCGAACGGGTAGCTCTTTTCCAGCAGCTCGGGGTTCGGCAGCCCGACCTGCGTCAGCAGCGTCTGCACCCGTTCGTGAATCTCCACCATCGAGGGCGCGGGCCGCTGGTGCGCCAGGATCATCTCCTCGACCTGCTTGCCGACCCGCTTCAGCGGATTGAGCGAGGACAACGGCTCCTGAAAGATCATCGCCGCATTGCCGCCGCGCAGGTTTCGCAGGCCGCGGCCGCCGAGCTTCGACGGATCCTGCCCCGCGACCGTCACGGTGCCGGACACGATATCGACGCCCCGCGGCAACAGCTGCAGCACCGCATGGGCGATCATCGACTTGCCGGAGCCGGATTCGCCGACCAGGCAGACCACCTCGTTCGGCTTGATCTCGAAGGAGACGTTCTCGACCGCGAAGGGCCGGTCGCCGCCCTTGGGCAGTGCGATCGAGAGATCATCGACCGCGAGGACCGGGGCGCTGGACTGCATCGCGTCGCTCATGACCGGCGCCTCGCGACGCGCGGGTTGAGGACATCGGACAGTCCCTCGCCGAACAGATTGATCGCCAGCACGGTGAGAAGGATGGCAAGGCCGGGAAACACGCTCATCCACCACGCATTCCGGATCACCGTGCGCCCCGCGCCGATCATGAAGCCCCACGACATCAAATTGGGATCGCCGAGCCCCATGAAGGACAGCGCGCTCTCCAGCAGGATTGCGGTCGCGACCGTCAGCGAGGTCACGACCAGGATCGGCGAGATCGCATTCGGCAGGATGTGGCCGAGCACGATGCGCCAGGTGCGCTCGCCCTGGCACAGCGCGGCCTCGACGAATTCGCGATGCCGCAGCCGCAGGAATTCCGCGCGGGTCAGCCGCGCCAGCGGCGGCCAACTCACCGCCCCGATGGTCAGGATGATCGTGAGCAGCGACGGATTGAAGGTTGCAACCAGCAGGATCGCCAGCACGAAGGCCGGAATGGTCTGGAACAACTCGGTCATCCGCATCAGCACCAGGTCGACCTTGCCGCCGAAATAGCCCGAGATCGCACCGATCACGACGCCGATCGCCATCGCCGCCAGCGCCGACGCGATCCCGATCAGCAGCGAAACGCGCGCGCCATAGGCGACACCGGCCGCGACATCGCGACCGAGCGTATCGCCTCCAAGCCAAAGCCCATCCTCGCCGGGCGGCGTGAACGGCGCACCGACCATCTCCCATGGCGAGACCGGAAACACGATCGGCGCAATGATCGCCACGACCACGACGACGAGCAGCAGGACGAGGCCGATCATGCCGCTGGGATGACGTAGGAAGGCGCGCACCGTCTCCATCACGCAGCCCCCGTGGTCATGCGCGGATCGATCAGCCGGTAGACCAGATCGGTCAAGAGGTTGAGCGCGATCACCACGATCGAGAGGATCAGGAAGATGCCGAGCAGGACCGGATAGTCGCGTTGCAGCAGCGCTTCGAAGGTCAGGCGGCCGAGGCCGGGCCAGGCGAACACCGTCTCGATCACCACGGCGCCGCCGACCAGCGCGCCGGCCTGCATGCCGGCGACGGTGACGACCGGAACCAGCGCATTGCGCAGCATGTGGCCGACGACGATGCGCGATCCGGACAAGCCCTTGGCGCGCGCCGTCTTGATGAAATCCTGCTGCGCGACCTCGATGATCGAGGATCGCATCAGCCGCGCATAGATCGCCAGATAGATCGCCGCCAGCGACGTCACCGGCATGATCATATGCTTCATGATGTCGAGCGCATGCTCGATCGGCGAGAGCTGGACGTTGATCGTCTCGTAGCCGAACGGCGGCAGCCAGCCGAGCGTCACCGAGAACACCAGCACCAGCATCAGGCCGAGCCAGAACACCGGTGTCGCATAGAGCACGAGCGAGAGCACGGTGAACACCGTGTCGAGCACGCTGCCTGCCGCGAGCCCCGCCAGGGCACCGAGCGCGGTGCCGATCACGAGCGCGAGACAGAACGCCGTGACCGTCAGCAACAGCGTCGCCGGAAGCCGTTCGAGGATCAGATCGACCACCGGACGGCGCTGCCGATAGGAGTAGCCGAGGTCGAGCCTGACGACACGGCCGAGATGGCTTACGAGCTGCACGAGATACGGCTTGTCGAGCCCGTACTCCCTGCGCAGATCGTCGAGCAGCTTCGGATCGGACGCGCCGGATTGCCCGGCCATCACCTGGGCCGGGTCGCCGGGGGCGGCCCGCACCAGCACGAAATTGAACGTCGCGATGACGAGGATCACGGCGACGAGCTGCGCGATGCGGCCGATCGCCTGGAGCCCGATCGCCGCTGCGCTGCCGAGCCGGGTCACGATTTGTAGACCGACCCGAAGGTTTCGTGCGAGCCGATGCCCGTCGTCACGACATTCTTGAACGCCTTGTCGTAGATGATGGGATATTCGATCTCCAGCGTCCAGGCCACCGGCACATCCTCGACCAGGATCTGCTGCACCTTGCTGTAGAGCTCCTGACGCTTGGCTTCATCGAGCGTGATCGCGGCCTCGTCGAACAATTTGTCGACCTCAGGATTCGAGTAGCCCTGCGTGTTCGAGAACAGGATGCCCTTCTTGATGTTCGACGAAATATAGGTGCGAGCAACGCCGAGCGCGGGATCGCCGAGCTGGTAGAGCAGGTTCTGGGTCATCTCATAGTCCCAGTTGCCGACCTTCTCGGCCCAGCCGGCCATGTCGGTGCCGACCAGCACGAGGTCGATGCCGACGCGTGCAAAGCTCTGGCGGAAGAACTCGCCGGCGCGCTGATAGGACTCGCCATAGGGCGGCACGATGTACTTGATCTCGGCCCGCTTGCCGTTGGCGCCGGGCTTCAGTCCCATGTCGTCGAGCAGCGCCTTGGCCTTGTCGACCGAGAACTCGTAGCGCTTCACGTTCGGATCGTAGAACTTTGTCTTCGACGAGACCGGGCCGGTCGCAACCTTGGCGTTGCCGAAATAGACCCGCTTGCTGAACGCCTCGCGGTCGATCAGGTGCATCACCGCCTGCCGGAACCGCTTGTCGTTCATCGGCGCGATGCGGTTGTTCATCTCGAGCCACTGATGCGGCGCGAAATACTCGTACCCCTTTGTGGTGAATTCGAGGTTCTTCTGCGCCTTGAAGCGCTGCACGTCGTAGAATTCGACGTCGGACCATTGCACGAGCTGCACCGTGCCGTTCTCGAGCGCGAGCGCACGCGACGCCGCATCGGGAATCACGCGATAGACGATCTCGTCGAGATAAGGCTGATCCTTGAGATAGTAGCCGTCGTGACGGACGAGGTGGACGTGCGAGCCGCGCACCCACTCCTTCAGCTTGAACGGGCCGGTGCCGATCGCCTTGTCGTTCTCCGGATTCTTGCGATAGTCGGTGCCGTCGTAGACGTGCTTGGGCACGATCGGCGCGGACGTGCAGTCGAAGCAGCCGATGAACGGCGCGAACGGCTGTTTCAGCTTGAACACGACGGTGAGCGGATCGGGCGCTTCGGCCGATGCCACGCGGGCGAAATTCTGCCGCGCGCGCGGATGGGTTTCCACCAAGAGCTTCATGCAGCTGAAGACCACGTCCTCCGAGGTCATCGGCTTGCCGTCGTGGAAGGTGATGCCGGGAAACAGCTTGAATGTGTAGGTCAGGCCGTCCGGCGAAATCTCCCAGGACTGCGCCATGCCCGGCATCGGCTTGAGGTCGGCGCCGTATTTCAGCAGGCCTTCATAGATCTTGCCGCCGAGCGTCAGGGTCGGCTGCTGCTGGTTCAGCGCAGTCACCAGAACCGGCGGCTCCGGCTGGATGATGGTGTTGAGCGTTCCACCGCGGGTCTGGCCCGCCGCCCGCGTGATGCCGAACGGGATGGCTGCACCGCAGGCCAGCATTGCCTTGGTGAATTCGCGTCTGTTCATCGGACCTCTCCGTCGCCGCGCGTCAGGCATTCGATTTCGGCGAATGTCGCGGGGTGAGGCATTGTTGCCAAATGCCATACCCCGCGCTACCTGATTGGGGACAACAACCATCGCGATCGGGCCAACTGGCCCGGAAGATGCATGAGCACCCTGCGAAAACGACGATCGATCAGGAGCTCACGACACTTGAAAGTCGCAGCGCGACGAAATGACACCACCGGCTTGCGCGTTTGCCGCAAGCAATCGGGTCCGGTAGCGGCAGCGCATTACGCAGGACAGTTGCAACAGGTCGAACGGCCGCTCGCGGCAATGGCGGCCTCCTATCCGAACGAAAGCACGAGCGCGCGACACACGCATCGACGCGATCAATTCATCCTGCAGACCGCGGGTGTAACCTCGATGATGACCGAGCGCGGTCATTTCGTCGTGCCGCCCGGCCATGGCCTGTGGATTCCGGCCGGCGTTGCGCACCAGTCGCGCGCATGGGGCGAGGTCGAGATCCAGACCGTCTATGTCACGCCGGATCGCGTGCGGGATGCTCCGGCAACCTGCCGCCTGATCAGGGTCTCCGCGCTGGTCGAAGCGCTGATGGAAGAAGCGGTCCACATGCCGACCCGTTACGACCCGGAAGGGCGCGACGGCCGGCTGGTCGATTTCCTGCTGGATGAGATCGGCAGGATGCCCGAAGTGTCGTTGCATGTGCAGGTGCCGCCCGATCCGCGGCTCGCCGCGATCTGCGAAGCGGTGCTGGTCGATCCGAGCTCCGATCTCACGCTCGATGAATGGGCCGATCGCTGCCAGCTCAGCCGACGGACGTTGACGCGTTTGTTCCGGCGGGAGACCGGACAGAGTTTTGCGGCCTGGCGTCAGCGGGTGCGGCTGCTCGAAGCACTGGCCCGGCTCGGCGCCGGCGAGGCCGTCACCTGCGTTGCGCTCGATGTCGGTTATGACAGCCCGAGCGCCTTCGCGGCGATGTTCAAGCGCGAACTCGGCGCCGCGCCGCGCCAATATCTGCGCTGGGCCGATCCCGAAGTGGTGTTGAGGTAGGCACGCTCGCGCCGCGCAGCTTCCGGAACGGAAAACCCCTGCGGTCAACGGGAAGACCGCAGGGGTTTGCAGGTGGATGGCGTGAGGCCAGCAAGGCTGGGTGTCACCCCAAGGACCGGCGCGCCGATGAAAGCGATACCGGCCTCGTCATGCAAGCAAGTCTTTTAGGCAGGGGTGCGTCGACATTCGCAGGCAAAGCGCGCGAGAGAATCAAATCCTCGCGCGCGCGTTGCATGTGATCCGATTGGATTCTTGTTCGACGCGTTTCTTTGCGCGAACCGACGTCCACTTCGCTCGATAATGCCCTAATCGTTCCGTGCGACCGCGGTCAGCTTGGTCATGTTGTGCAGCATGATCCGCCCGCGTTGCAGGTCGACGATGCCGTCCTTGCGCCAGGTCTGCAGTTGCCGGTTGACGCTTTCGCGCGCGGCACCGACGAAGATGCCGAGCTGTTCCTGCGAGATGTGCACCTCGGAACCGAAATCCTCGGCCAGCGCGCACAGCCGGCGCGCGAGACGAACCGGTAACGGCTGCAGCACGGATTCTTCCATCCGTTCGCTCTGCCAGCGGATGCGCTGGCACAGCAACGCGATCAGCCTGACCGCGACCTTCGGCTCGCGCTCGAGGAAGCCCAGGAAATCCTCCCGCCGCAAGACGAACAATTCGGTGGGCTCGCCCGCGGTCGCATCCGCAGTGCGATCCTGACCGTCGAGGACGGCGACTTCGCCGAACAGATCGCCGGATCCCATGAAGTTCAGTGTGAGCCGGCTGCCGTCGGAGGCACCGGTCTCGATGCGCATCTGGCCGCGGCGGACCCCGAACAGGGCATCGCCGGGATCGCCTTTCTGGAACAGCACCTCGCCGGCCGCGAGCTGCTGGGTGTGACAGAGGCCCGAAAGCCGCTGCAACTCGTCCGCACCGAGATCGGCGAACATCGGATTCATCTTCAGAATGACCGCAAATTCGGCCTGTTTGCTCATTGTACTGCCTTCCAAATCCATTCCGAGCGATCCCCTGACGCCCGGTTAGCAAAAATCACCCTCATAAGAGTGTGTGGGAGGTCACATAAGTTCATGCTGGTAACGGAATATTTTTCCGGTCGTTGGAGCGAGGTCCCGTTTGCGGGATAATCTCGTGCGATCGGCCGTGCCTTTCCGCGGCGGAACCCTGTCTGCCCGGCCTGGAATATCGACATGAGAGCACTGAAATTCGCCGGGGCCGCCCTTGCTGGCGTGATCGTGATCATCGTGCTGGTGGCGGCGGTCGGGATCCCGGCCTCCTTCGTCACATCCGCCATCACCGAGCGGGTCGAACGAGAGACCGGCTACAAGCTCACGATCAATGGCGGCGCGAAGGTTGGTCTCTGGCCGACCGTCACTCTGACGCTGCGCGACGTCGTGTTGCAGGACCCGCGTGAGCGCGAGGCCAACAACCGGTTCGCCGCCGATCGCGTCGAAGCCGAGCTGACGCTGTCGAGCCTGTGGTCGGGCAAGCCCGAGATTACCGACCTCGCGATCGAAAGGCCCGTGGTCAATCTGCCGCTGCAACGCGAACGCACCCGCGATCACAATCCGCCGGCGAAGTCGTCCGCGTCCGACAATGGCGGCATCACGATCCGCCATGTCGGCATCACCGGCGGCACCATCGTGTTCGCCAATGTGCGCGACCGGGTCGAGAACCGGATCGAGACGCTCAACGCCGATGCGACGATCGGCGGCGACCGCAAGATCGTCCTCACGGGCGACGCCCGCACGAGCGACAAGCCGCTGAAGTTCGAGATCCGCGCGACCGCGCCGCAAGACCATCAGAGCGTGCCTGCCGAATTCAACATCGATGCGCCCGGCCTGTTGCCTGCGGCGATCAAGGCCAATGCCGAGCTCCGCCTGAACGGCACGGTGCTGATGTTCAACGGCGTGTCCGGCACGCTCGGCGATGGCGGCTTCACCGGCTGGGCCTCGGTCGATTTCGCCAGCAACAAGCCGCTGGTGAAGCTCGATCTCGACTTCCAGCGCATTGCGATCGCGATGACGCCGAGCCCGTCCGACACGGCGCAGCCGCTCGGCACCAACATTTGGAGCAACGCGTCGATCGATCTCAATGGGCTCAACTACGTCGACGCGCAGGCGCGCATCTCGACGCCGGAGCTCGTGATCGGCGACGGCCGCTTCGCACAGGCGGCGATCGATGCCTCGATCGACAGCGGCGTGCTGAAGGGAAAGCTCGCCAATCTCGGCGCCTATGACGGCACCGCCAACGGCGACGTCACAATCGACGCGCGAGCCGCGAATCCGACCTATGCGCTGCGGCTCGATCTCGCCAGCGTGCGCGCGTTGCCGGTGCTGAAGAGCCTCGCCGAGTTCGACAAGCTCGACGGCAAGATGCAGGCGAAGATCGCGCTGACCTCGCAAGGCACCAGCGAGCGGGCCATCGTCGGCAATCTCGGCGGCACCGCTTTCGTCGTGTTCCAGGACGGCAAGATCCTCGGCCTCAACGTCGCGCAGATGATCCGCAACCTCACCACCGGCACCCTCTCGGGCTGGCAGCAGGGCCAGGAGCTGTCGACCGATCTCAGCCAGCTCTCGGCCTCGTTCAAGGTCGACAAGGGCCAGGCCGTCACCACCGATCTCAATTTGATCGGCCCGCTGGTGAAGATGACCGGGGTCGGCACCATCGATCTCAACACCCGCCAGATCGGGTTCCGGGTCGAACCGCAGCTCGTGATGACCACCGAAGGCCAGGGCCGCGCCGGCAATCCGGTCGGCCTCGGCATCCCCGTGATGCTCGAGGGTCCCTGGGTCGCCCCGCGGATCTATCCGGAGATGCAGGGCATCCTCGACAATCCAGAGGCCGCCTATGCCAAGCTCAAGGAGATGGGCAAGGGCCTGTTCGGGGCGAATGGCCAAGGCTTGAGCCAACAAAGCCTGACCCAGGGCCTCAACGGGCTGACCAACCTGCTGAACGGCGTGCAGGGCGGCGCAACCGGCGCACCGCCCGGCAGCAGCGGCCAGGCGCCTCCCGGCGGCGCTGCCGCCAGCCAGAACAACCCGCTCGGCGGGCAGCTCGGCGACACCATCGGGAACCTACTGCAGCAGGGCCTCTCTACCCTGAACCAGGGCAACGCGTCGCGCCCGAGCCGCAGCCTGGCTCCGCCCACGCCGGACGCCCCATCGGCCGCCGATCAGCCCCCACCGCCGCCCCCTCCGCCAGGCGATACCGCCGAGCAGCGCGAGAATCCCGCGATGAAGGACGTGCTGCGTCAGCTGTTCAATCGCTGATATTCCCGGATATTCCCGCCAAGATCGAAGGGTGACTCGGCTAACCATGCACCCGGAGGGGCCGCCTCGGCCCACCGATCCGTGCTAAACAGCGACAGATCCAATGGCGCACCCGACTGATTGGAGGGGACGGACGAGGCTGGATGAACGCGGCTACGGACAAGGGCAAGAACTGGTTCCTGCGCGGCGGCCTGTTCGCCAAATATGTCCTCGCGCTGGTCGGCCTCGTCGTGTTCGTGCTGGCGGTCAACGGCGCGCTCGAGACCTGGATCAGCTATCGCGGCATCAAGAGCACGCTGACCGACGCGATGAGCGAGAAGGCGGATGCCACCGCCAAGCGCATCGAACAGTCGATCTCCGATCTCGAGCGCCAGATCTCCTGGGTGACCCGCGCCTGGTCCAACACGATCGACCTGCGCCGCGCCGACTATGCCCAGCTGCTCGGCCAGGTGCCGGCGGTGAGCCAGCTCACCCTGATCAACGCCAGCGGCCACGAGGTGCTGCGGCTGTCGCGCCAGACCGTCACCCTGAACTCCAACGCCGACCTCTCCCGCGACCTCCGCTTCACCGAGACGGTCAACCGTGGCACCGCCTACGCGCCGGCCTATTTCCGTGACGAGCGGCCGTTCATGTCGATCGGCGAACAGCATGCCGGCTTCAACGCCGACGTCACCGTGGCCGAGATCGACCTGCGTTTCCTGGCCGACTATTTCAGCGATTCCCAGGTCGGCCACGTCGCCTACGCCTATGTTGTCGACGCCAAGGGTCGCGTGCTGGCGAGCTCGTCGAAGGGGCCCGAGGTCGGCAAGGATCTCGCCGCGCTGCCGCAGGTCGCGGCCGTGCTGTCGCCCAAAGGCAGGCCCGTCGCCTCCGGCAAGGATATCGACGGCAACGCCGTGCTGACGGCCGCGACCGCTGCGCCGAACCTCGGCTGGCACGTCTTCTATGAGCAGCCGACGGCGCAGGCGCTGTCGCCGATCCGCGACCAGCTGGTACGCATCGCGCTTCTGATTGCGCTCGGCCTCGTGGTCGCGATCATCGCCGGCACGATTTTGGCGCGGCGCATGCTGGTGCCGATCACCGCGCTCCGCGCCGGCGCGCGACGGTTAGGGGCCGGCGACTTCGGCCATCGCATCGAGGTGAAGACCGCGGACGAGCTGGAGGAGCTCGCCGGGCAATTCAACAGCATGGCGGGGCAGCTTGCGGAAACCTATTCCGACCTCGAGGCCAAGGTGAAGGAGCGCACCCGCGACCTCGCGCAATCGATCAACGAGCTGAAGGTGCTGGAGGAGGTCGGCCGCGCGGTCGCGTCATCGCTCGACCTCAACGCCGTGCTGCCGACGGTCGCCGCCCGCGCGCTCGAGATCACCCACGCCGATGCGGTGCTGATCTATGGCTATGACGCGGCGCGCCGCACTTTCAACCTGACACAATCGATCGGCATCGATGGCGACGCCGAGGGCCATCATCGCGCGATCGATGCGGCGAACAGCCCGCTTGCCGTGGCGGCAGCGAACGGCGAGCCGCTGGCGTTTCCCGATCTCGCCGCAAATCCTGATGACCAACCCGATCATCCGCTGCGTGATGTCGTGGTCGGCGCCGGCTTCCACTCCGTGCTTGTCGTGCCGCTGGTCGACCAACAGGGCGTGCTCGGCGCGCTGGTGGTGCTGCGCAAGGCGGCCGGCGATTTCCCGGCCAACATGATCGGGCTGATGAAGACCTTCGCGCACCAGGCGGTGCTGGCGATGCGCAATGCGCGGCTGTTCACCGAGGTGGACCAGAAGAGCCACGCGCTGGAGCAGGCCAATTCCACCGTGCGCGAGCAGGCCGACAAGCTCCGCGAACAGACCGAGCAGCTCACCGACTGGAACAAGTCGCTGGAGGCGCGCGTCGAGACCCAGCTCGGCGAGATCGAGCGCATCCGCAAGCTCGAGCGTTTCCTGGCGCCTCAGGTGGCGCAGCTGATCGCCTCCTCCGACGGTCATGAGGGACTGCTCGACAGCCACCGGCGTGAAGTGACTGTGGTGTTCTGCGACCTGCGCGGCTTCACCGCCTTCACCGAGGCGACCGAGCCGGAAGAGGCGATGAACGTGCTGCGCGAATATCACGCGGCGCTCGGCAAGCTGATCTTCAAGTACGAAGGCACGCTCGATCGCTATGCCGGCGATGGCGTGATGATCCTGTTCAACGCGCCGATCCAGCTCGAAGACCACACGCTGCGCGCGGTGAAGATGGCGGTCGAGATGCGCGACACCATCGGCGCGCTGACCGAGAAGTGGCGCAACCGCGGGCACAGCCTCGGCTTCGGCATGGGAATCGCGCTCGGCTATGCCACGCTCGGCCAGGTCGGCTTCGAGCAGCGGCTGGAATATGCCGCGATCGGCAGCGTCACCAACCTCGCCTCCCGCCTGTGCGGGGAGGCCAAGGCGGGCCAGATCGTGGTGAGCCGCCGCGTCTACGGCATGGTCGAGCCCCATGTCGAGGGCCGTGCCATCGACGACCTCGTGCTGAAGGGCTTCAATCACCCGATCCTGGCCGCCGAAATCCTGACCTGGAAGGCCGAACCGAGCGCAGAAGCGACCGCGGCGGAGTGAACCCCCGGCGGAACCGGCTACCGCCAAAACCTTGCATTCGCGCGCAAAGTGTGTATATTTGCGACATTCGATTAGCCGTTGTGCCTTGTTGAATGGTCAGAACGGCCCTCCTCCAAAGACATCGTGAACTCAATCGATGATGCGCAATTCCGCGCAGCACCGCGCATCAGCGCATTTTGGAGAAGAGAAGATGGCAACAGGTACTGTGAAGTGGTTCAACGGCCAGAAGGGCTTTGGTTTCATCGAGCCGAGCGATGGCAGCAAGGATGTGTTCGTTCACATCAGCGCCGTCGAGCGCGCCGGTCTGACCGGTCTGGCTGAAGGCCAGAAGGTTTCGTTCGAGCTGAAGACCGACAAGATGCGCGGCAAGACCAGCGCCGAGAACCTTCAGATCGTCTGAGGCTCTTGATCGGCTTGATCTCCGCGCAAACGCTTTGCGTTTGACGCCGGGGATCGTGCCCCTCGTCATTCCACGGATGTACTGGGATGACGTCGCGACCCGCTCGGTCCCACTGGATTGGGCGGGTTTTTGCGTATCTTTATTCCGCGTGATCCCGCGGCGCGCCGTGTCGCCATCTCGCGCGACGGACGCAGACCTCCGCGCAAGATCTCACTTTTGCAGGATCTCATTTTTGAAGGGATGCCGATGACCGCCAGCAAGCCCGCCCCATCGCCCGCAAGCCTCGAGCGAGCCGAGCGCCAGCGGCTGGCCGCCGAGGAAGGCGCCCGCGCCATGGCCGAAGTCGAGCGCGACGCACTCGCCGTGCGCAAGAACATGGAGCGCCTGCGCGCGCTGCGCGAAGCGCGCGAGGCCGGAGCCGCGAGTGAAGACGGCGCAGCGCCGGCTGCCGCTGCCAAGAAGAAGCCGCGGGTGAAGCGCATCGTGCGCTGACGTTATTTGATCCGAAAGAACGCTCTTCCTCGTCCCGTCATCCTGAGGTGCGAGCCTTGCGGCGCACTTGCGCCGCTGGGCGAGCCTCGAAGGATGCACGGCCACCAGCCGGGCCGCCGACCCTTCGAGACGCGCGCAAAGGCGCGCTCCTCAGGGTGACGGAGCCGCGTGTAGTCCCCGATCAACATTGTCAAACAGCTGAGAGATGTGCGTCCGCCATCTCGCGGCGTGTTGCGCCCGAGAGATGCGATCGCGTCGCCCTTGATGATCGTGAGAGGGCGCAGGGAAGGCCGGGCCCGCTTGTCACCGAACCATCGCGAGCCTCAAATCAACATCCAGTGAATCTGATCACGTCCGCAATCACGATCACGACCTCCTCCGCCCCTCCCAGGAATAACCCATCCCCCTCCTCGCTCGCGTCATGACGGGCGCGTGCGAACGCGCGCCCGGCGACAACAAGAACAAGCAGGACGGTGTTGATGACGGGTTTGGACGGGACGCACGCGGCGGCGTCGGTGGTGGCGTTGCACTGCTCGCTGGGGTCGGGACGGCAATGGACGAAGCTCGCGGCCGCGCTCGGAGCCACGCCGTTCATGACGCCGGATATTTCCGGCTATGGCGTCGCCGCCTGCGGGCGCGACTGGCCGCGGACGCTGGATGGCGAGATTGCGCGGCTCGAGCCCTGGCTCGCCAAGGCCAGCGGGCCGATCCATCTGGTCGGGCATTCCTATGGCGGGGCGATCGCGTTTCGGCTGGCGACCACTTCGCCTTATACGCGGCGGATTCGCAGCCTGACGCTGATCGAGCCTGTGTTACCCACGTTGCTCCGCGATGTGCCCGCCGACGCGCGGCTGTACGATCGCTTCGCGCGGATCGCGCAGATCGTGTCGCAGGATATTTTCGACGGCGCGGTGCTGGAGGCGGTGGAAGCGTTCACCGCGTTCTGGGCCGGCTCCGGCCCGCGCGAGCAGTTCTCGCCGAGCGGGCGGCTGCGGATGATCGAGCAGGCCGACAAGCTGCCTTACGATTTCAACGCCGCGCTCGATCTCGACGGCGTGGCGGCCACCGCGCGCGCCTTGCGGGTGCCGACGCTTGTGATGTCTGGCGGGCTGTCGCCCTATGTGACGCAGCGCATTGTCGCAAAGCTCGCCGCGCTGATTGATGGCGCCGAGTTGCGGCATCTGCCGGCGGCCGGCCATATGCTGCCGGTGACGCATGCCGACCGGGTCAACCCGGAGATCCTGCGGCACATCTGGCGCGCCGAAGAACTGGCGAAGCTGGAGCTCGCCGCAGATGCCGGCCCTGCCGACACGGCGCCGGCCACAGTGCAGCCGGCTGGCTCGGCGCAGCCGCATCTGGTATTCAGGAGGGGCTTCAATTGACGCGTTTTTCTTCACGCGAACCGGTACCCACTTCGCTCGAAAACGCGCTGCATTTTGGGAATAGTTCGCCGATGATGTTGCCTCGCCTGCGCGCTACCGCCCTCGCCGCCTCCGCGCTGCTTGCTCTTGCAACTTCGCCCGCCTCCGCCGCGGGCGAGGCCGACGCTGCGCCGAAGGGCGCCGCCGTCACCGTGCTGAAGGCATCGAAATTCTGCTTCGGCAACATCGTCGAGGTCTCGGGCATCGTGATGCCGCGCGACGAGCAGCAGATCCGGCCCGACCGGTTCGGCTTGAAGGTAGCGGAGGTGAAGGCCGATCCCGGCGACACCGTCACCGCGGGCCAGGTGCTGGCGCGGCTGACCGACGGCGCGAACTCGATCAACCTCACCGCGCCGGTGGCGGGCACGATCTCGGCATCGTCGGCGATCGTAGGCAGCCCGGCCTCGGGCAAGGACGCGCTGTTCTCGATCATCGCCAAGAGCGAATACGACCTCGTCGGCATGGTGCCGACCCGCGACATCGCCAAGCTGAAGACCGAGCAGACCGCGCGGCTGAAGATCATCGGCGCCGGCGAGATGGACGGCAAAGTGCGGCTGATCGCGCCGACCGTCGAGCCGAACAGCCAGCTCGGCCAGGTGTTCGTCGGCATCGCGTCGAACAAGCGGCTACTGGTGAATTCGTCGGGCCGCGCGCAGATCAAGACCGGGCAGAGCTGCGGCGTCGCGGTGCCGCTGACCGCGATTCTCTATTCCACCGCCGGCACCGTTGTGCAGGTGGTGCGCGGCGGCCGCGTCGAGACGCGGCGGGTCGAGACTGGATTGATGTCGGCCGGCCAGGTCGAGATCCGCGACGGCATCCAGGAAGGCGACATCGTCGTCGCCCGCGCCGGCGCGCTGCTGCGCGAGGGCGACCCGGTGCGGCCGGTGGGTGCGAGCGCGGACGCGAAATAAGGCGGAGCTGCACCCAAAGCGTCGTCCTGGCGAAAGCCAGGACCCATAACCACCGGCAGAAATTTTGCGAAGACTAGCAGTGAACGCGCGCCGCGGTACACACAGCACGCTTCACAGATAGATCACGCTGTATGGGTCCCGGCTTTCGCCGGGACGACATGTGGATAGAGCAGAGAAGCCTCAGCCGCCGAGCTTGATGTCTTCCAGCAGCGACGATGAAACGCTCGGCACCTGCTCGCCTTCGCTCGCGCGCGAGATCGCGACGCGGGTCTTGTTGAAGGCGCTTTCGGCGCCGGCCTGGGCGTTGAGGTTGTTGATCAGCTCGGAGACCAGCACGCTGTTGGCACCCTTGCTGTCGTCGGCGACCTTGCCCGGCGTCGCCGAGCTCAGCACGATGGTGTTCTCCGGCGGGCTGATCGGCGCGAGGCCGTGCGAGAACGCGCGGAAGCGGCGCTCATACGGGTTGCGGCGCGAAGCATCGAGCACGACGAGCTTTGCCTTGGCGCCGCGCTCCTTCATTGCATCGAGCACGGACTCGACGCTGACGCCGGTGCGCTTGACGTCGACTTCCTTCCAGATCGTGGCATCGACCGGGATCATGTAGCTCTCACGGCCGACCTGCACGCCGTAGCCGCCGAAGAACAGCATCACGACGGTGTCGGGGCGGATCTTGGCCTTCATGCGCTCGACCGCGCGGAACATGTCGTCCTTGGTCGCATCCTCGACCACGTCGACGTCAAAGCCCTCGCGGCGCAGCGCGGACGACAGGGTGCGGGCATCGTTGATCGGCTGGGCCAGCGGCGCCGCGGCGTCGGGGTAGTGACCGTTGCCGATGATCAGTGCGAGGCGGGAGGTGCCGGCCGGAATGCTGCCAGTCAGCTCGGTGGTCACGGCCTTGTCGCCACCCTTGGCGACATCGAGGGTGCGCTTGTTGAGCGCGGCATGGGCACCAATCGCCAGCGACACCGTGCCGGCCACCGCCACGCAGACGGCGATGGTGCGACGGGAAATCTGAAGCTGCCTAAGGTTCATGGCGTTCCTAATCCCAATCCTTTTCCCGATAACGCTCGAACGAAATCGCGCCGGGTAAACGCGTCAGTGGCCGTCGGTTTAATGGGGTTGAGCTGTGTGTGCCGTCGATTGATCTCAATTTGCGGCGCCGCAACAAACACTCCCTTAACCCGGACGGACGGCCGGGGCAACCCGGTTTGGCGCATGCTGCCGCCCGGCACAGGCCATTGACGCCGTTAAAATCCCGTTACGTGACCTCCGTCACATTTGTGTTTCACACCGATTCATGTAGCTTTCCAAAGGCTTGCGAGTCTGGGGGAGGACCGGGGGAAACACCGCCGGGCGGCGGCGTTAACCGGTTCCTTGAGAAGGGGATGCTTTGAGCTTCTTGGGCCTTCACGAGATCGCCGGTACCGTGTGCCGGGCGCTGACCGCCAAAAAGGACGGTCCGTCGCTTTACGAGGTCTGCGACCCCGTTTTGCAGGCCTATCGCGGGGGCGATGCCCATCTCGGAAAATTTTACCGGACCGCGCTCGGCAATCCGCCGCTGCGCGCGCTGCTCCGCCGCACCGGCCTGCCTGCGCTGAAGGACCCCGACCGGCTTGCTTGCCTGCGCGCGGCGTTGACCCAGGCGCGTGACGTCGAGACACCGGATTGGGCGGCGATCGGCGCGCCCGTCGCCGACCTGATGGACGGCATCGGCGTGCGCCACCCTGCCCCGCCGGCAGCAACCGCGCCGGCGCGACCGCCCGAGATGGCCGAGATCGACCGCGTCATCCGCACCACGGGGACGCATCTGCTGCGCTCGTTCGGCAAAAACGGCTTCATACCGACCTACGCCGCGTTCAATCTGATCGGCGATGCAGATGTCGGCGGGCGCGAGATGCTGATGGCGCTGACCGGCCTCAACGCACGCGGCTACAAGAACTCGACGCTGCTGTTCAACCTGGCGCGGATCTTCATCGCGCATTCGCCGGCGCGTGCGCTGATCAACCCGCCGTGGCACGGCATCGCCGAGCCGATGTGGGAGCCGGTGCAGATCCGCCACCGCTCGGCCTATTACGACGCGTTCTTCACCGAGGCGCTGCTCAGCTTTGTCGAGACCGGGCTGGCGTCGCCGGATCAGGCCGATACCGCGCGGCGCGCGACTGCGGAGATGGTGGAGTTTTGTCTGAAGACCAGCGCCGAGGAGGTGCCGTCGCATGACGGCTCCGTCGTGAAGGTCATCACCGCGCTGGCGCCGGGACGGCATCCGCGCTTCTCGCGCTTCTTCGCCCAGATCAAGCAGGACCTCGGCTTCGGCATCTATGTGCCCGACTGCGACACCACGGCGTGCTCGTTCTCGGCCGCAACCCAAGCCGGCTCCGACGATCCGATCCTCGAGCAGCCGCTGCTCGATTTCTACCGCGGCTATCAGGTGCGCGCCGGCGCCAACGAGCCGCGCGTCACCGTGCCGCTCAACGACAACATCGACTATGAAGGCGGCGTCGTCACCTGGATCGACAATCTCGAGGGCGAGCGGCCCTATGGCAACGACCTCGATCCGACGCTGAACCTCGACATCCTCGAGGTCTCGTTCCGCAACCTCGCCCGCTGGCAGATCATCGAGACGCCGCAGCGGCTGGAGACAGTGCATCGCATCATCGCGTTCCAGAAGAACCTGGTCGAAAGCGGCGCGTTCAGGAATCCGCGCTCGCATATCTATTATCTGCCCGAACTTTATTCGGCCTATTTCGGCCGCTGCTACGCCGCCTTCATCGCGTTGCCGCTGGCGGCGCAGCGCATCATCGATCCCGGCAACGTGTTTGCGCTGATCCGCGCCCGCGTGCTCGGCTACGTCGAGGGCGAACTGATCGCGCATGAGATGAACCCGTTCGACGCCGCGCTCGCGCTGATGGCGCTGGCGCATCTTGGCGCCGAGGTCTCGAGCTTCACGCCGGCGCTGCACTGCATCGTACAGGGCCTCGGCGAGGGCGGCCGCAAGGGACCTTACAAGGCCTATGAGTGGAACAAGATGAAGACGCCGACGCGCATCCTGGTCGGCGGGCCTGAGGTGACGTCAGCGTTCGTGCTGATGGCTCTCGCGCTTGCGAAGCGACGAATGGCCGCGGCGTCAAGGATGACGCGAAGTTGACACTGGCGGAAACAGAACACCACTGGCACGGTTGCCCAATTGCCCGCAAAATCCTTGGGCACTGACTTCGAGACAACGAAAAACCCTGGCCGGGAACGCCGATGCTGAAGACGCTGCTCACTGCTGGCCTGCTGCTGTCGCTGCCGACGCTGGCTGTCGCCGCCGACATCACCGGCGTGCCGAAGATCCGCGACGGCGACCAGGTCATGATCGGCAGCGTCAAGATCCGGCTCGGCGGCATCGACGCGCCGTCGACCGACCAGCTCTGTCTCAACACCAAGGGCGAGCGCTGGACCTGCGGCGTCGCCGCGCGCGACGAGCTGATCAAGCATGCCGGCAACAGGAGCTGGACCTGCCACGCCCGCTCGGTCGATCGCCGCGGTCGCACCATTGCGCGCTGCGAGGTCGATGGTGAGGACATCCAGAAGTGGATGGTCAGCAATGGCTGGGCGCTGGCTTTCACCCGCATCTCGCATGACTACGAGCCGGACGAGAAAGCGGCGCGCGAGGCAAAAGCCGGGATGTGGCAGGGCGCGTTCATCGCGCCGTGGGATTGGCGCGTGCGCAACAAGAAGACCGCCGTGCTCGGCGCCGCGAAGGTGCCGGAGAGTGCGCACTCGATCCTGCTCGCGTCCGCCTCGGGTCCAGTTGCGCCCTCGCCCGACTGCACCATCAAGGGCAACGTCAACCGCTCCGGCGAATGCATCTTTCACCAGCCGACCAGCCGCTGGTACGCCAAGATCGAGATGAAGATCAGCAAGGGCACGCGCTGGTTCTGCTCGGTCGAGGAAGCCGAGGCCGCCGGCTGCCGCGAGACGCGGCGTTGAGGCGCGTGACGCCCTGATCCGGAAGGCGTGTGCCGTGACCGATGTCGAGACCATTCCGCCTGCGGCACGCCGTCGCAAGCGCCTGCGCTATCTGCAGCTGCTGCTGTTCGTGCTGGCGACCTACCTGATCGCGGCCTATCTGGTGCTGCCGGCGCTGTGGACGCACTACGAACACCAGAAGGGCCTGGCCAATCTGCCGATGGTGACGCGGACCGCGCAGGGCATTCCCGGCGATCCCATGAATGTCGGGCTGATCGGCGACACCAAGGACGTGGTCTGCGCCATGCACGAGGCCGGCTGGTTTCCGGCCGATCCGGTCACGCTGAAATCCTCGATCGAGATCGTCGGCTCCGTGCTGCTCGATCGTCCCTATAAGGATGCGCCGGTGAGCAACCTGTTCTATCTCGACCGTCGCGAGGACCTCGCCTTCGAGCGGCCGGTCGGATCGAGCGCGGATCGACGCAACCATGTCCGGTTCTGGCGGGTGCTCGACCAGGGCCAGGAGAAGCGCCCGGTGTGGCTTGGTGCTGCGACGCTCGACCGCAGCGTCGGCGTCAGCCACTACACCGGCGCGGTGACGCATCACATCGCGGCCGACCTCGACGCCGAACGCGCGCTGCTCGCCACCGACCTCGAGTCCGCCGGCATGGTCACCGCGAAATACCAGGTCACCGGCATCGGCCCGACCTTCAACGGACACAATGGCGGCGGCGACCTCTACTACACCGACGGCGAAATCTGGGTGCTGCGGCTGGTCGAGGCCTGCGCCAAGAACCACGGCACCGTCGAGCAAATCCCGAGCCCTGCCGCGACCCAGTTCAAGGACCAGATCTGGCGCGCAGTGGTCGAGACCATCGACAAATGAGGCTGGCTGTGCTCCGCGCTTTTGGAAACGCTGGATTGCTTCGGCCTGCTCGCAATCCGAGCCGTGATGGAATATCCTCGGTGCTTGACCCCTCACACGCATGATTTGCGCGCTTTACCCAAAAGGAACAGGACGATGACCGTTCGCGCGGGCCGGGAATTTCTGGCCATCCCCGGGCCCACCACGATGCCTGATCAGGTGCTGCAGGCGATGCATCGCCCGGCGCTCGACATCTACTCCAGCGAGATGGTCGAACTGACCGAAAGCCTGCTGCGCGACCTCTCGAACCTGTTCGCCACCAAGGGCAAGTCCTACATTTACATCTCCAACGGCCACGGCGCCTGGGAGGCGACGCTCTCCAACGTGCTGTCGCGCGGCGACAAGGTGCTGGTGCTCGAAAGTGGCCGCTTCGCGATCGGCTGGGGCCAGGCAGCGGCCGCGATGGGCGCCGATGTCGAGGTGCTGAAGGGCGACTGGCGCCGCGCGATCCGCCCGGCCGAGGTCGAGGAGCGGCTGCGCCGCGACAAGGAGCACACGATCAAGGCGATCCTCGCCGTGCAGGTCGACACCGCGTCGGGCGCCTATAACGACATCGAAGCGATCGGCAGGGCGATCAAGGCCGCCGGCCATCCCGCGCTGTTCATGGTCGACACCGTGGCCTCGCTCGGCTGCATGCCGTTCGAGATGGACAAATGGTACGTCGACGTCGCGATGTCCGGCTCGCAGAAGGGCCTGATGACGCCGCCCGGCCTCGGCTTCGTCGCCGCCAGCGACCGCGCCTGGGACGCGCACAAGAAGGCCGATCTGCGCACGCCGTATTGGGACTGGACCGAGCGGGAAGGCTCGGAACACTACCGCAAATATGCCGGCACCGCGCCGGTGCACCTGTTGTTCGCACTGCGCGAGGCGATCAACATGCTGCACGCCGAAGGGCTGGAGAATGCCTTCGAGCGGCACCGGCTGCTCGGCGAGGCCGTGCGCCGCGCGGTTGCCGTCTGGGGCGAAGGCCAGGTGCTCGGCTTCAACATCGCCGAACCGGCCGAGCGCTCCAACACCGTGACGACCGTGACCGTGAAGGGCGCCGACCCCGCCGCGATCCAGCGCTATGCCAAGGAGAAATGCGGCGTGGTGCTCGGCACCGGCATCGGCGACCTGCAAGGCCAGGCCTTCCGCATCGCGCATATGGGCCACGTCAACGCACCGATGATCCTCGGCACGCTCGGCGTCGTCGAGGTCGCGCTGACCGCGCTGAACATCCCGCACGGCAAGGCCGGCGCCGACGCCGCCATCCAGTGGCTCGGCGAGAACGTGAAGGCGTAGCGGACGGCGCCTCCACGTCATTGCGAGCGAAGCGAAGCAATCCATGGTTCCGCGCAAGTGGAGCGATGGATTGCTTCGCCGCTATCGCTCCTCGCAATGACGGTTGTACGTTGCTCATTTTGTAGAACGACCCAGCGAGCACGAGCCAAGACTTATTGAGGATGCAGCAACACTTTCCGCCCTCGTCATTTTCCGCTTTACTGCCGGCAACAGCCGGGCCCTGATCCCTGCGACACAATAAAATGGAGGGATCGCTTGGCATCGGTGGAATTGCATAGCCTGGTCAAGCGGTTTGGATCGTTTGTCGCGGTTGATGATGTCTCCCTCAAGATCGATCACGGCCAGCTGGTCTGCCTGCTCGGGCCCTCCGGCTGCGGCAAGACCACGACGCTGCGGCTGATCGCAGGGTTCCTCGAACCATCCGACGGCGAGATCCGCGTCGGCGACCGCGTGGTGTCGTCGAAATCGCGCACGCTGCCGCCCGAGCAGCGTAACATGTCGATGATCTTCCAGAGCTACGCGCTGTGGCCACACATGACGGTGGCGGAGAACATCGTCTACGGGCTGCGCCTGCGCAAAATGGATCGCGACAGCATCGCGAAAAAGCTCGCCGCGATCCTGGCGACGACCAAGCTGGAACCGCTGGCGCAGCGCTATCCGGGCGAGCTCTCCGGCGGCCAGCAGCAGCGCGTCGCGCTGGCGCGCGCGCTGATCGTCGGCCCCGAGACGCTGCTGCTCGACGAGCCGTTGTCCAACCTCGACGCCAATCTGCGCGAGGAGATGCGGTTCGAGATCCGCCGTCTGCACGACGAATATCGCTACACCACCGTCTACGTCACCCACGATCAATCCGAGGCGATGACGACGGCCGACCTGATCGCGGTGATGAATGCCGGCAAGATCGACCAGCTCGGCGCGCCTGAGGACATCTATGCGCGGCCAGAATCCGAATTCGTCGCGCGTTTCATCGGGGCAGCCAACGTCATCAAAGGCACCGCGCGTGACGCGACCCATGTCGAGTTCGCCGGCACGACGCTCGAGGTGGTCGGCGCCAGGCTCACGGCCGGCCAGAGCGCACCGGTCGCGATCCGCCAGCATGAGATCCAGCTCTCGACCCACGTCCCCACGGCAGCGCCGAACACGCTCAAGGCCGTCGTGACCCGGCAGGTCTATCTCGGCATGAACCGCGACTACATGGTGGAAACATCAGACGGCACCTCGCTGCGGGTGACCACGCCGACCGAAACCGCGGTCGAGAAAGGCAGCGAGGTGTGGCTGACCCTGCCGCCCGAGCGCTGCCGGGCGCTCAGCCGATAACAACGAGAAACGGAGGGACGCGATGCGGAAACCAATTTCCAGACGCGATGTCCTGACAGGCTCTGCCGCCCTTGCGGCCGGCGCGGTGTTCGCTGCACCCGCGCGCGCCGCCGCGCCCGAGCCGGCCGCGATCACGCCCGACCTCGTCGCGGCAGCGACTAGGGAAGGCAAGCTCGTGTTCTATTCGTCGATGGACCTGCCCGTCGGCGAAAAGCTCGGCAAGGCGTTCGAGGCGGCTTATCCCGGCATCAGCGTGCAGATCGAGCGCTCCGGCTCGGAGCGGTTGTTCCAGCGCGTGGCGCAGGAATTCGACTCGAACATCCACGCCGCCGACGTCGTCAACAGCGCCGACGCCTCGCATTTCATTCCCTGGAAGAAGAGCGGCTGGCTGATGCCGTTCGTGCCCGAGGACGTCGCCAAATATTTTCCCGACAATTATCGCGATCCGGACGGCATGGCCGTGACCACGCGGCTCTGGCTGTCGTCGATCGCCTACAACACCAATCTGGTGAAGGCTGAGGATGCGCCGAAGAGCTTCGCCGACCTGCTCGATCCCAAATGGCTCGGCAAGATGGTGAAGGGCCACCCGGCCTATAGCGGCACCATCATGACCACCACGTTCCAGATCGTGCGCGAGCTCGGCTGGTCGTATCTGGAGAAACTATCCAAGCAGCGCGTGATGCTGGTGCAATCCTCGACCGATCCGCCGAAGAAGCTTTCGCTCGGCGAGCGCGCCGTGATGGCTGACGGCAATGAATACGGCATCGTGCTGCTGAAGGAGGCCGGACAACCGGTCGAGCCGGTCTATCCGGCCGAAGGCACGCCGACGATCTCGGGTCCGACCGGCATCTTCGCAACAGCGCCGCATCCGAACGCCGCAAAGCTGTTCCAGGCCTGGCTGCACACCCGCGAGACCCAGCAATTCTTCGTCGACTTCACCGGCCAATATTCGCTGCACGCGCAGGTGCAGCCGAAGGCCGGCCGGCGCAAGCTCGCCGACATCAAGCTGATGAAGGAGGATCCGGCTGGCGTGGAGGCGATGACCGAAGAGATCAAGACGCGCTATGCGCGGCTGTTTCGGGTGTGAGTTATGCCGAGCGTCAGTCGCACGATCGTTCTTCACCTCGCCCCGCTTGCGGGGAGAGGTCGGATTGCATCGCAAGATGCAATCCGGGTGAGGGGGTACAGGTCTCACCAACGTCAACACGCGTGGAAGCAGCCCCTCACCCCTACCCTCTCCCCGCGAAGAGCGGGGAGAGGGAGCGGATGGCGCGCAAATCGGGGATAGCATGACAACCTCCTCCCCCGCCGCCCGCCCCCGCATCGACTGGACACGCCCCGTGCTGTGGCTGTTCGCGGCGGTGCTCGTCCTCCTGATCCTGCTGCCGCTGTCGTGGCTTGCGGTGTACGCCTTCACCGACAAGAATCGCCATCCGACGCTTGCAAACTTCGTCACGCTGTTCAGCAATCCCGATTTCCTCGATCCGCTGCTGACCACCGCGATCATCGCGACGACGTCGGCGCTGATCTGCTGCATCGTCGCAGCGCCGATCAGCTGGCTGGTGTCGCGCACCGACATGCCGGGCCGGCAGACCATCCGCGCGCTGGTGACGGCCTCGTTCGTGACGCCGCCGTTCCTCGGCGCGGTCGCCTGGGAGTTGCTGGCGGCACCAAACTCGGGGCTGCTGAACCAGCTCTACCGGCTGTTCGCCGGTGAGGACGCGGATGCGCTGTTCAACATCTACTCGATGACCGGGATCATCTTCGTGATCTCCTGCTACACTTTTCCATTCGTGTTCGTGCTGGTGGCCAACGCGCTCGACACCATGCCGGGCGAGCTGGAAGACGCCTCCGCGATCCTCGGCGGCAATGCCTGGACCACCGCGCGGCGGGTGACGATCCCGCTCGCACTGCCTGCGCTGGTCGCAGGCGCCCTGATCGCGTTCCTGCAGGCGATGACGCTGTTCGGCTCGCCGGCGATCCTGGCGCTGCCGGCCGGCTTTCACACCATGACGACCAAGATCTGGAGCCTGTTCCAGTATCCGCCGAAGCTCGAGCTCGCTGCGGCCGCCGCGGTGCCGCTGCTGGTGCTGACTATCCTGCTGTTGCAGGGCCAGAAGGCCCTGCTCGGCCGCCGCGGCTATTCGGTGATCGGCGGCAAATATGGCGCGCCGCGCCGGGTCGAGTTGCGCGGATGGCGCTGGGCCGCGCTCGGCTTCTGCCTTTTGGTCTTGCTCAATCCTGTCTTCCTGCCCTATCTCGCGCTGCTCAATGCCGCGTTCTCGCCGAACGCGACGACACTGGTGACGCCGTCGACGGCGACGCTGCACAACATCGTCTTCGTGTTCACCGAGCTGTCGTCGACGCAGCTCGCGCTGAAGAACACCGTAATTTTGGGTACCGCGACCGCGACGATCGGCACCATCCTCGCGCTGGTCATCGCCTATGTCACGACGCGCAAGGTGATCGCGGGCCACCGCGTGCTCGGCTTCCTCGCTACTGCCCCGGTCGCGGTGCCCGGCATCGTGCTCGGCGTCGGCCTGTTCCTCAGCTACACGCGGCCGCCCTTCGTGCTCTACGGCACGCTGTGGATCCTGCTGCTGGCGTTCCTCACCATCAATCTGCCCTCGGCGTATCAGCAGTTGCAGGCGGCGTTCACGACCATCCATCCCGAGCTCGAGGAGGCGAGCCGCATCCTCGGCGCCACCCGGCTGCAGGCGCTGCGCCAGATCACCGCGCCGCTGCTGCGCACCGGCTTGATCGCGACCTGGTGCTTCATCTTCATCGGCGTGATGCGGGAACTGTCGGCCGCGATCGTGCTGTTCACGTCGCAAACGAAAGTGCTGTCGGTCCTGATCTACGATCTCAACGAAGGCGGCGACCTCGCCGCGATCGCGGTGCTTGGCATCGCGATGCTGGTGATCACCTTCGCAGTCGTGCTGGCAGTGAACCAGATCCCGATGTCCGGCGGCAATGCGGGCGCACGGTTGAGGAACGGCTGACGCCGCTCCATCCCCGTCATTGCGAGCCACCCGGTCGGCGCAAAGCGCCGCCGGATGACAGGCTCCGCGAAGCAATCCATTACTCCCCGCGGGGATAGAATGGATTGCTTCGTCGCTTCGCTCCTCGCAATGACGGGAAAACGGCCGAGCTTGACCATCTGGCAATCGCCACATTCATCCCGATATAAGGCGGAACCCCGCACCATGAGGATCGTGTGACCAAATCCGCCACCACAACATCGCCCCCTGTCGCGCCGCGCCGGCCGCATTCCTTCACCACCCACGGCATCACGGTGACCGACGATTATGCCTGGATCAAGGATCCGAAATGGCAGGAGGTGCTGCGCGATCCATCGATCCTCGACCCCGACATCCGGAGCTATCTCGAGGCTGAGAACGGCTACACCGAGAGCCTGCTCGGCCATACCGACGGCTTGCAGAAGCGCCTCGTCAAGGAGATGCGCGGGCGTATCAAGGAGGACGATTCCAGTGTCCCCTCGCCGGACGGCCCGTTCGCCTATTTCAGAAAATTCCGCGAGGGCGGCCAGCACGAATTGTACTGCCGCATGCCGCGCGACGGCGGCGACGCGCACGTCGTGCTCGACGGCGACGCATTGGCGAAGGACCATGAATATTTCAAGTTCGGCGGCAGCCGGCATTCCAACGACCATCGCCTGCATGCCTGGAGCGCCGACACCAAGGGCTCCGAATATTTCTCGATCCGCGTGCGCGATTGGGCCACCGGGGGCGATCTCGACGATCTCGTCGAGGAGACCGACGGCGGCGTGGTCTGGGCCGCGGATTCCAGGAGCTTCTTCTACGTCAAGCTCGACGACAATCATCGCCCGATGCAGGTGTGGCGGCACAAGCTCGGCACCAAACAGGCCGATGACATCCTGATCTATGAGGAACAGGATTCCGGCTGGTTCACCCATCTGCACGAGAGCGCGAGCGGCCGCTTCTGCGTGATTGCGGGCGGCGATCACGAGACATCAGAGCAGCGGCTGATTGATCTCAGCAATCCCGACGCGCCGCCGCGCCTCGTCGCGGCGCGCGAGGAAGGCGTGCAATATTCGATCGCCGACCGCGGCGACGAGCTGTTCATCCTGACCAATGCCGACGATGCCATCGACTTCAAGGTCGTCACCGCGCCACTCGCTGCGCCCGAGCGCGCCAACTGGCGCGACCTGATTCCGTATCGGGAGGGCGTCTACGTGCTCGACGTCGAGCTCTATGCCGGCCACATGGTGCGGCTGGAGCGCGCCAACGCGCTGCCGGCGATCATCATCCGCGATCTCACGAGCGGCGAGGAACACGCGATCGCCTTCGACGAGGCCGCCTATTCGCTCGACACCATGGGCGGCTACGAGTTCGACACCACCAATCTGCGTTTCGCTTATTCGTCGATGACGACGCCGTCCGAAGTCTATGACTACGACATGGCGACGCGAACGCGCGTGTTGCGAAAGCGGCAGGAGATTCCGTCCGGCCACGACCCGGCGGACTACGTCACCACGCGCATCATGGCGACGTCGCATGACGGCGCGCAGGTGCCGGTCTCGATCCTGCATCGCAAGGACTTTGCCCGTGACGGCAAGGCGCCCTTGCTGCTCTACGGCTACGGCTCCTACGGCATGGCGATGCCGGCGTCGTTTGCGGCGAACCGGCTGTCGCTGGTCGACCGCGGCTTCGTCTATGCGATCGCGCATATCCGCGGCGGCGCCGACAAGGGCTGGGGCTGGTATCTCGACGGCAAGCGCGAGAAGAAGATCAACACGTTCGACGATTTCGCCGCCGCCGGCCGCGCCTTGATCGAGGCGAAATACACCGGTGAGAAACGCATCGTCGGCCATGGCGGCTCGGCCGGCGGCATGCTGATGGGCGCGGTCGCCAACCGTGCCGGCGAGCTGTTCGCCGGCATCGTCGCCGAGGTGCCGTTCGTCGACGTGCTCAACACCATGCTCGACGACACGCTGCCGCTGACGCCGCCGGAATGGCCGGAATGGGGCAACCCGATCGAGAGCGAGAAGGATTTCCGCACCATCCTGTCCTATTCGCCCTACGACAATGTCGCAGCAAAGGATTATCCGGCGATCCTCGCAATGGGCGGGCTCACCGACCCGCGCGTGACCTATTGGGAGCCGGCGAAATGGATCGCGCGGCTGCGCGCCACCATGCGCGGCGGCGGCCCGGTGCTGCTGCGCACCAACATGGGCGCCGGTCACGGCGGCGCCTCCGGCCGCTTCAACCGCCTCGACGAGGTCGCGATCGTCTACGCGTTCGCGCTGTGGGCGGTCGGGATGGCGGACAAGGCGGAGGTGTAGGATACACACGCCTCCCCATCGTCGTCCTGGCGAAAGCCAGGACCCATACCGCGTGATCTATCGAGCGAGGAAGTCGCGGTACCACGGCGCGCAATGCAACGGCCGGTCTTCGCCAAACTGCTCCCTGTGGCTATGGGTCCCGGCCTTCGCCGGGACGACGGCGGAGTGTGTGGTGATCGCTAAGCAAGGACGACAGCGGCGTGCGTGATCGCCGCTACCTTCCCTTCGCCTTCCGCCAGGCCGCGAAATCCTTCAGCGTCTGCTCGTCGGTCGCGGGATAGAGGCCGAAGATGCCACGACCGTTCTGGACCTGCTCAGTGACGAAATCCTCGAACGCGGTCATCTCGAAGGTCTCGCCCGCGATCTCGTCGGCAAGATGCGCCGGGATCACGATGACGCCGTCGCTGTCGCCGAGGATCACGTCGCCGGGAAACACCGGCGCATCGCCGCAACCGATCGGCACATTGATCTCGATCGCCTGATGCAGCGTCAGATTGGTCGGCGCGCTCGGGCGATGGTGAAAGGCCGGGAAGCCGAGCCGCGCGATCTCGGCCGAATCGCGGAAGCCGCCGTCGGTGACGACGCCGGCACAGCCGCGCTTCATCAGCCGCGTCACCAGGATCGCGCCGGCCGACGCCGCGCGCGCATCCTTGCGGCTGTCCATGACCAGTACGGCGCCCACGGGGCAATCCTCGATCGCCTTGCGCTGCGGATGCGCACGATCGCGGAACACCTCGATCGTATTGAGGTCCTCGCGCGCCGGCATGTAGCGCAGCGTGAAGGCTTCGCCGACCATGGTCGGCTGATCCGGGCTCAGGGGATGAACATCCTGGATCATCTGGATACGCAAGCCACGCTTGAACAACGCGGTCGCGACGGTGGCAGTGGAGACGGATTTCAGCTTGTTGCGGGTGGCGTCGCTGAGTTTTGACATGGTGCTCCGTTCGTCATTCCCCGGTGCGCAATTGCGCACCTGAGGGCGCGCGCAGCGCGAACCCGGAACCATCGGGCCGCAGGCGCTGTGGTGCAATGGGTTCCGGGTTCATCGCTGCGCGATGCCCCGGAACGACGGCTAGTAAATCGACGGCTCGCCC
The DNA here is from genome assembly GCF_020889785.1 of Bradyrhizobium acaciae. Taxonomy (GTDB): domain Bacteria; phylum Pseudomonadota; class Alphaproteobacteria; order Rhizobiales; family Xanthobacteraceae; genus Bradyrhizobium; species Bradyrhizobium acaciae. The sequence goes on along the minus strand of NZ_JACMYK010000062.1, from coordinate 5,164 downwards.
ACCGGCTTGCCGAACCCGGTCTCGAGGAAATCGAAGTCGCAGCCCTCATTGGCCTGCTTGATGTGCTTGGAGAACATCCAGCCATAGCCGCGTTCGAAGCGCTGCTCGGGCTGCTTCCATTCCGCGCGGCGCCTGGCCAGCTCCGCCTCCGGCACATCGAGATTGATGGTGCGCGCGGCGACATCGAGCGTGATGCGGTCGCCGTTCTTGACCAGCGCCAGCGGGCCGCCGATATAGGATTCCGGCGAGACGTGGAGGATGCAGGCGCCGTAGCTGGTGCCGCTCATCCGCGCATCCGACAGCCGCACCATGTCGCGCACGCCCTGCTTCACCAGCTTGGTCGGGATCGGCAGCATCCCCCATTCCGGCATGCCCGGGCCGCCCTGCGGGCCGGCATTGCGCAGGATCAGCACGTGATCCGCCGTGACGTCGAGATCGGGATCGTCGACCGCCTTTTTCATCGACGGATAGTCGTCGAACACCAGCGCGGGCCCGGTGTGCTTGAGGAAGCGCGGATCGCAGGCACTTGGCTTGATGACGCAGCCGTCGGGCGCAAGATTGCCCTTCAGCACCGCCAGCGCACCTTCCTTGTAGATCGGGTTTTCGACGCTGCGGATGACATCGTCATTATGGACTTCGGCGCCCTCGATGTTCTCGCCGAGCGTTCTGCCCGACACGGTCATGCAGTCGAGATGCAGATGCGGCTTGATCCGGTTCATCAGGCCGGGCAGCCCGCCCGCATAGAAGAAATCCTCCATCAGATAGAGGTCGCCGCTCGGCCGCACATTGGCGATCACGGGCACCTTGCGGCTCGCTTTCTCGAAATCGTCGAGCGAGATGTCCTGGCCGGCGCGGCGCGCCTGCGCGATGAGGTGGATGATGGCATTGGTCGAGCAGCCCATCGCCATTGCGACCGTGATCGCGTTCTCGAAGGCCTTGCGGGTCTGGATTTTCTGCGGGGTCAGATCTTCCCACACCATCCCGACGATGCGGCGGCCGGCCTCCGAGCTCATGCGGATGTGGTTGGCATCGGCCGCGGGGATCGACGAGGCGCCGGGCAAGGTCATGCCGATGGCTTCGGCGATCGCGGTCATGGTCGAGGCCGTGCCCATGGTCATGCAGGTACCGTAGCTGCGGGCGATGCCGGCCTCCATGTCGACCCAGTCCTTGTCGGAGATCTTGCCGGCGCGGCGCTCGTCCCAGTACTTCCAGGCGTCCGAGCCGGAGCCCAGCGTCTTGCCCTTCCAATTGCCGCGCAGCATCGGCCCGGCCGGCAGATAGATCGCCGGCAGGTTCATGCTGGTGGCCCCGAGCAGCAGGCCGGGCGTGGTCTTGTCGCAGCCGCCCATCAACACCACACCGTCGACCGGATGGCCGCGCAGCAGCTCCTCGGCATCCATCGCCAGCATGTTGCGGTAGAGCATCGTGGTCGGCTTCAGCAGCGATTCCGACAGCGACAGCGCCGGCAACTCCAGCGGAAAGCCGCCGGCCATCAGCACGCCGCGTTTGACGTCATCGACCCGGCTCTTGAAATGCATGTGGCAGGGCTGCGCGTCCGACCAGGTGTTGATGATCGCGATCACCGGCCGGTCGCGCCATTCCTCCGGCGCGTAGCCCATCTGCATCGCGCGCGAGCGGTGGCCGAAGGCTCTGAGATCATCGGGCGCAAACCAGCGCGCACTGCGCAATTGATCCGGGGTCTTGTTCTTTTTCGTCATCGCGATGTGTCTCGACTTTGCTCGCGCGCGGTCACGGCGCGCGTAGGCCCTGCGCCACGCATATACAGGATTTCCGGACGTGTCGTCCCGCGTCAGGCGCAGACGTGCCGTTCGCCGAACGTGCGCTGCACAAACTCAGCGATGTGAAAATCAGGGCAAAACCGGCTTGGGCTTACTTCTGCTGCGCCGTCATCACGATGCGCACCAGGTCGGCGGCGTTGCGCGCGCCGAGCTTCTTCATGATGTTGGCGCGGTGATCCTCGATGGTACGCGGGCTGATCCCGAGGTGGCGCCCGGCCTCCTTGTTGGAGGCGCCGCCCGTGAATTGCTCGAGCACCTCGCGCTCGCGGCGGGTGAGCGGCTCGCGGCCCGGAAAGTGCAGCGAGGCAATGCGCGAGGCCGACGTCTCGGCCTGACGCCTTGTGTAAGCGTCGATCGCCTCATTGAGGCGGCTGACGATCTCGTTGCCGCGGAAGGGCTTCTCGATGAAGTCGAGCGCGCCGTTCTTGATGGCGCTGACCGCCATCGTGATATCGCCTTGACCGGAGATCATGAAGATCGGCGCCGGATAATCCTCGCCGTGCAGCTCTTTGAGGATATCGAGGCCGGATTTGCCGGGAATATGCACGTCGAGCAGGATGCAGGCCGGCGTCCTGCTGCGCGCCACCGCGAGCAGCGCGGCGCCGTCCGCAAAGCAGATCACCTTGTAGCCGGCGGTCGACAGGACCACGGAGAGCGTCTCGCGAACGGCGGGGTCGTCATCGACTACGAAGATTTCCCCGCGAGGAGCGCCATTCTCAACCATATGTCTCGTCCATCAGTGGTGAAGCGTGCTGCCCAGACTGCACAAGAAGTAACTCGACCATCTCGATCAATGGACCCGTATTTGTACGGGACGTCCGCTTAACGCACAAGTAGCACCGCGGTCCCTAAAAGTGGGGGCAGTGGAGAAACATGCATGGAAAATGCAGCGGCGGACGGCATTGCGGCGTGTTTGGACGAGGGCAACGATCCCTACAATCTGATCGTGACGGACCTGGTCGCGCTGATTGGCCATGTCCAGGCGAGCCTGCGGCTGATCGAAGCGGCGATTGCGCGCGAAGCATTGCTGGCCGAGCAGGACGCCGCCGCCAACATCTTCGTCCTTGACGACGTTACCCCGCGCTATGTCTCAGCGTCCACGGCCCTGAAAACCTGCGATACCGGCCTTGGCATGGCGCTCGGCCGGCTGCGCGACTCAGAGGCACCGGCGCGTCTGCTGAATTGATCCGGCAGACCGGCAAACCCCCGGTTCGGCACAATCACCCCGAATTGTCCCGACGACCGCCCCAACCCATCAGGCGACGATCCGTTCCAAATTCGGATGAGCGGCAGGCCATGCCCGCCCGGCCCGGATCAGGCCTTCCCGACGTCAGGCCCTGGCCCGCTCTTCGTCGGCGGCCGATCGCCGCTTGTTCGGCTTGCCCTTGAGGAAGCTGATGTCCATGTCGGCACCGTTGACGCGAACCAGTTCGCACCGGCGATAGGCGAGCCCGGTCGAGGACAGCAGAAGGAAGAACTCCTTCAGGTTGAGCCCTTGAATGGAACCTTCGACGGTCAGCGACGCATCATTGTCGGAGATGGCGTTGAGCTGGCAGTCGCGCCGCCAGGTGCCGTCGATGGCCATGATGCAGACATCGACGCCCCGGCTGAAGGTGACCCGCTCAACGGATTTGCCGTCCTCGGTCATCGCTCAATATCCCACCGCCATGGCAGGCCTCGGCATGGCGAGCGCTGCCCGCACGCCGCTCGGCCGGTACAGGCCACGCCGCTCGGGAATGGGTTTGAACGTGTCGGTCAAGCCAACCACCGTTTCGGCGGCGCCCAGCACCAGGAAGCCGTCGGCCTCCATCAACCGGGCGAGCCGGTTGAAGATGTTGATCTTGGTGTCCTGATCGAAATAGATCAGCACGTTGCGGCAGAACACCACATCGAAGGTGCCGAGCTGGGAGAAATCGTGCAGCAGATTGAGCTGGCGGTGCTGCACCATCGCGCGCAACTCGGGATTGATCTGCCAGAGCTCGCCCGACTGCTTGAAGTACTTGACCAGCATCTGGATCGGCAGCCCGCGCTGCACCTCGAACTGGCTGTAGATGCCGGCCTTCGACTTCTCGAGCACCTCCTGCGACAGATCGGTCGCGATGATCTCGACCCGCCATCCCGCAAGCGCAGCGCCCATCTCCTTCAGGCACATCGCCAGCGAATAGGGCTCCTGGCCGGTCGAGCCGGCGGCGCACCAGATCCGGACGCTGCGGCGCGCAGCGCGTGCTTTCAGCACTTCAGGCATGATGGTGTCGCGGAAATGATCGAACGGCACCTTGTCGCGGAAGAAGAAGGTCTCGTTGGTGGTCATGGCTTCGACCACTTGAACGGTGTGGGTGGACGAGCCGGCCCTGATCTTGGCGACCAGGTCGGGGATGCCGGACAGTCCGCTTTTGCGCGCCAGCGGCAGCAGGCGGCTTTCGATCAGATACTGCTTGTCCGCAGACAGATCGAGACCGGAATGGTCCTTCAGGAGCTTACGCAGATACTCGTAGTCGGGGGGCGTCACGGGAGCCTCGCAAGGGCAAAGGGTGAAACTGGGTATTAGGCTTCGGCCGGCGTATCGAGCGCCAGCAGACCCACTTCCTGGAATTTCGCGATCACGATGTCCTTGTCGAACGGCTTCATGATGTATTCGTTGGCACCGGCGTGCAGCGCCCGCGAGATGTGGTCGATGCCGTTCTCGGTGGTGCAGAACACGACCTTGGGCTGATCGCCGCCGGGCATGCGGCGGAGTTGCACGAGGAATTCGAAGCCGTCCATGACAGGCATGTTCCAGTCGAGCAGCACGGCGTCAGGCAGCGCGCGCTTGCAGGCCTCGAGCGCGACCGCGCCGTCCTCGGCCTCGATGACGGTGAATTCCATTCCTTCGAGGATGCGGCGCGCGATCTTTCGCACCACACCGGAATCGTCGACGACAAGACATGTCTTCATGTGTTGGCCTCCTTGTAGAATCCGCCGTCTCCGCGGCGGAACGTTACGCTGCAGCAGCTGTCCTTGAATCTGTTTTGGGCACCAGTTCGAGCACACGATCGATATCGAGGACGACCATCAGCTGGCCGTCGAGGCGGTGGACACCGCCGGCGAGCTTCGCCATGCGGGGATCGAGGTTGACCGGATTGTCCTCGCGGCCATCATCGGGCAGCCGCAACACCTCGCCGATCTGGTCGATCAGGAGGCCATAGGATTCGCCGCGCTGGTCGACGCCGACCGCCATCGGCAGCTTGCCGTCGTCGGCCCTCGGCAGCCCGAGCCGGGCGCGCATGTCGACCACGGTAACGATGCGGCCGCGCAGATTGAGCACGCCGGCGATCTCGCTGGAGGCCAGCGGCACCCGCGTCAGCCGCTCCGGCATGAACACGTCC